>DGUV01000068.1 GCA_002395775.1 Prevotellaceae bacterium UBA4301 | reverse complement strand
ACGAACAGGTCCGCAAGTTCTTTGGCGGCCAGGACCCCTCGTTCCTGATTGACATCGCAAAGGCTTCCATGGAGATGAACAACAGGCCCTATGGCGAGACGTATGTGAATACACCTGACGTGGACGGAATCATCGGCCCCTATCGGGGAAAATACATCAATGTGGTGCCCGTTCGTCCGACAACCAGTTTCATCAAACGCCTTAAGGAAAAAGTTCCTGTTTTCAGTAAATTCAGAGATAATGAGGACCTGAAGTCCATATTCCTTATTGACGCAAACTACGAAGACATGCCCGAACTGGCGGAACTGCTAAAAAACGAGCTCGAAGGAGAAACTTTCATACGACTCTGCGACAAGGACTTCGGACGTTTCATCGAAGAAACAGGTATGGGGGACAACGAACATGTCACCTTCGACCGGGAGGGCAAACTCTTATGTAATCCCATCTACTATGACAATGTTGAGCCTGTGATACAGAGGATTGATGACATAAGAAAGAGATAACGGACAAGGAGTATGCTCCGTTTCCTGCTCCTTCTTGCAACGCTTTTGCCACCGATTACTATCTATTACGATAGTTGCATCTACCCGAAATGGATATGGGCCATTGTTGCAGTACTGGCAACAATGGCCCTGTATCCGTTGCAAGTGCTAGGAAAAAAAGGGAACGCTTTTCTCTTCCGTAAAATCCCATATACTGCAACAGCCCTTGCCTTGTACGTCTGCATCATACACCCTTTTGAAAACCCGTCGGCTCTTGCCCTGCATCTTTGCCTAATAATCCCCTTTGTATATAAGGAATGTTGTCATAATAAGCCATTTACCCAGATTGTAATTGGAGGAATCCTGTTGGCTACATTGTGCCTCACAAAGTGCAGGACTGGATGGATATGTCTCGCAGTTTATCTGCTTATTGCTTTATCGAAGAGGAAAAGACATCGGTTCTCAGCATCTATTCTCATTATCGCCTTGACCTTTGGGCTTGCACTCTTTGTAAAAAATGATTCCTCACGAGGACGTTGGTTTATCACCCAGAACACAATAAGTCTGATTATGAAGAGGCCTATAAAAGGGTATGGATATCATGGCTTTAGGAAAAATTACATGCTCCAGCAAGGTAAATACTTTGCAGGACACCCGAAGTCTGAATACTCTCAACTGGCCGACAACATCAATCACCCCTTGAATGAGTTTCTCTTGGCAATGGTTGACTACGGCATCGCAGGAGTTGTCATTCTTTTATTTCTTTTAACAGGGCCTCTTCTTATGCAAAAGGAATTTCACCCCGTCAAATTCTCGCTATTGGGAATCTGTGTATTCTCTCTCTTTTCATACCCCCTGCTCTATCCTTTAAGCTGGCTTATCATTGGAGCCAATTGGAAAAAACATGTACCGATTAAAGGGAAAGGGGTTGTTTGGATTACAACAGTTTCCTGCCTCGTGGCACTATTATTAGTACTACGCGAGAATGTCTATTATTGCCGATGGGGACAAGTTTCCAATATCGCAAGCAAAAAACACCCCACGGCTATGATGGAATACTACGAAAGGCTTTATCCACACCTCTCTCACAACCCTCTTTTCCTATACGACTACACTATAGAAAGCTTCTTGGCAGGAGAATACCTTCAAGCAGAAAGACTGGCAAAAGAATGTAGCAAGGAAATGGCCTCGTACGACCTAAACCTGCTAATGGGTGATATATCCCAACAAATGCATAAACATCAAGATGCCATACTACATTACCAAGACGCAGCAAATATGTGCCCCGTCCGTTTTGCACCTTTGTCAGGAATGCTTGAGGTTTACCGCTGCATCGGCGATTCGGCTCATGCCGATTCCATCCGATATCTTATATTACAGAAAAACATTAAAATCTACTCTTCAGAAATAGAGACAATCATTAACGAGGCAAAGAACGTACAATTATAAAGATTGGATTGAGAAACTGTATATACAACGATAAAGATGATGTTTCTAATGAAAAGAGTAAGAATCATATCCTGCTATCTCTCGTCGTGGCTATGTCATCCTGCTTTCGAGATCCGAAAGGATTTCCCAATAAAGTTGTGTCGGACCAAAGGTAGGGAATACAATACGCTGTATATTAGCGAGTTGATTCATTCTGTCACTTTTTGTCACTTTTAAGCAGTCAAATTGTTTGGCCATATCGGGATAAGTTCTTAACTTTGCTTGCAATAAAGTGACATTACTAATCTTAAAAATTGAAGAATATTATGAAGAAGATGATTTTATCATTGTGCCTGATTGGCCTGACGTTGGCGGCCGGGGCGCAGGAGAACGGCGCGTTTGTCACAGCCAGAGTGGGAACAAAATTGTATGACAAGGCTTTTCGGGGTGCCGACGTTTCGATGCAGGGCGGTTACAACTACAAGGGCCTGGACGTGAGTGCCCAAATTAGCTATTTCAGCAATTGCTGGGGCGAGGACAGATTGGATGCGCTAACATACCGAGATGATAGAACGGGCTCGGGGGTAAGTACCTTGATGAGCAACGGGAAGAATGTTTCGGCCCTGACTATCCGCCTGAACCTGGGCTACGACGTGTTGCACTTCATCCATAACAACTGGCGCCACCACATCCGTCCATACGTTGGTTTGGGGTATTCGCAGCTGCAGAGGTCGAGTAGCTACGTCAGCTCATATGACGACGTTCGATGTTACGATTTGGCGAACGAGTTGCATAGCGGTTTCGAGCTGGCCCTGGGTCTGTCCTATGATTTCAACTTCACGCGCCACTGGGCCTTGGGGGCCTACATCGAGGGATTGCCCATGATTCGCGAGCATGGCATCTTAGGACTGCAGACGCGTTACTCGTTCTGATATGCAAAACTACAACAGAGCAACTGAAAAGCCTCGGGGCGACTCACCGAAAGGAAAGAGTCGCCCCGAGGTTCGTTTTGTAAACCTGTCTAAGTCGTTCTTATAAATGGAACTCTATGAAAGGCGAGAATCGCAATGTCCAACCAATCTTTTGCCATATTTAAGTTGGGGAATGAAAAGAATTTACTATCTTTGCGATAATCTAATTAAAAACGGAAGCATGAAAAAACTACTGGCACTAATCGCGATTCTCATTGTCAACTGTCCTATGTCCATGGTCCATGGTCAAACGAAACCCAAGTTGGTAGTGGGCATTGTGGTGGACCAAATGCGATGGGACTACCTGGAGCGCTACAAGGACCGCTACTCGGAAGGAGGATTCCGAAGGATGATGGACGAAGGGTACAACTGCACCCGTTGCATGATCAACTACATCCCAGCCGTGACTGCCGTGGGCCACACCTCGGTCTATACGGGCACGGTGCCTGCCTTTCACGGCATCACGAACAATAGTTTCTTTGTAGATGGCAAGAGCACCTCGGCCCCCTATGACGACCGCATGGAGACCGTGGGCAGCGAGACGAAGGCCGGAAGGCGCTCGCCCCACCTGATGATGGCTACCACCATGGGCGACGAACTCAGAATGGCAACTAACTTCCGGTCGAAGGTCATCGGCATTGCCATAAAGGACCGCGCCGCCATCCTGCCTGCCGGACATGCGGCCAACGCTGCCTACTGGCTCGACGACACGGACGACCGCTTCATCACCAGCTCCTACTACATGAGAGAGTTGCCCCAGTGGGCAGCGGACTTCAACCAGAAGAATAAGAGCAAGGAATACATGAAACGCGACTGGCCACGCAAAATGATGTATGCACAGGACACCTATGTGCAAAGTCATGCCCGCGACGAACGCATCGAACACGAAGTGGGACAGGACATCCGCACCACCCCCTGGGGAGCCACACTCACGCTGGACATGGCCTGCGCAGCCGTAGAAGGTGAGCAACTGGGCAAGGACGAATTCACCGACATGCTCTGCGTGAGCATCTCATCGACCGACGCCATCGCCCACCGCGTGGGTTGCAACTCGCAATACATTGAGGATGCCATGCTCTGGCTCGACCGAGACTTGGAGCACTTCTTCACCTTCCTCGACGAAAAGGTGGGCAAGGGACAGTGGACAGCCTTCCTCACCGCCGACCACGCCGGCAACCACAACCTGCAATGGCGCATGGACAACCGACTGCCTGCCCAAGTGTGGGAATCGACTCAGGTGGTGAAGGACCTGAACCAGAAAATCTGCGATGAAATGGACATTTCCGAATCTGTGGTGAAGAACATCAGCAGCTTCAAAGTGCTGATGGACGAGAAACTGATGGAGGAAAAGGAACTCGACCGCAACCGCGTGGCCGACATCATCGTGCGCCACCTGAAGTCGCTGCCCATGGTGGAATATGCCTTCGACGTGGAACGCATGCCCGACTACCTGCCCGAACCCATCCGCACCATGACGCGCAACGGATTCTACCCCGGACGGACGGGACAGATTCAGGTGATTCCCGTCGGAGGGGTCATGGAGGCCTTCCGCTATGGCGAGGGACAGAACCTGAAGGGGGCGAGCCACATGCTCTGGGGCCCCGACGACACCCACATCCCCCTGGTGTTCCTGGGCAACGGTGTTCCGCAGGGCGAGGACAACCACACCGTCAGCATCACCGACATTGCCGCCACCATCTGCTCGCTGCTCCACATTCAGGAGCCCAGTGCCTGTGTGGGCGAACCCATCTTCTGACCATCTAACCACCCGTCGCCATGTGGCGTTATAAACCTTTCATACTGGCCTGCATCCTTACGATGCATGGTCAGTATTTTTTTGCCCAAACGCCCTACAGCTGGCAGGACTTCGTGGAGGAAATGGCCAACGACGACTATGCAGAGGAACAAGGATGGACCGACCACATGGAGGAAATGGCCCAACTGGCATCGCACCCGATGGAAATCAATACGGCCACGAGGGAGCAGATGCAACAGTTGCCCTTCCTCTCCGACGAGCAGATTGAGGAAATCCACGAATACATCTTCCTGAATCAGGGCATGCGCTCGATGAGCGAACTGATGGCCATCCCGTCGATAGACCAACGCACCCGTAAATACCTCCAACTGTTCTTCACCGCAAATGTCTGGCCCGACGAATGGAAAGACAGCGTGAGCCTGAAATCACTGCTTCACAATGCCCACCACGACGTGAGCACACGGCTCGACATCCCCCTCTATTACCGTCTGGGCTACTCCTATCCGCCCAGTCAGGGAGGCTACCAGGGCAGCACACTCTACCACAATATGCGCTACCAACTGACCAGCCAGAAACACCTGGAGGCAGGACTTGCGGCCGAGAAAGACCAAGGCGAGCCCTTCCGAAACAATCGGGGCTGGGACCATTATGGCGGCTACCTGATGCTGCGCGACATGGGTTGGCTGCGCTCAGTCGTGGTGGGCGACTACAAGATGGGCTTTGGCGAGGGACTGGTCGTGAACACGAGCTTTTCGACGGGCAAGAGCAGCCTCATGAAACGCCCTTCGCAAGGCATACGCGCCAAACGGAGCATGGACGAAGCAAACTACTTCCGAGGCGTGGCCCTGACACTGGGGAGCAAAGTCCTCAATCTTTCGCTCTGGCTATCGCACCGCAGGCTCGACGCCACACTTTCCGACGAGGGAGACGCCACCACCATCGTTGCCTCGGGCCTCCATCGCACTACGGCCGAACTCGACAAGAAACACAACCTCGGCACAACAATGGCAGGAGGCAACCTCTCGTGGCGAAACAAGGGTTTCCACCTGGGCGCAACAGGATATTTCCAACGGTTTCATCGAAAACTTTCGCCAGGCGATGCCCTCTACAGACAAATCTATCCCGAAGGCCGAAACTTCGGTGTGATGGGGGTGAACTACGGCTACACTCACCTGTGGTTTGCCGTGGCAGGCGAAACGGCCTACAGCACACAACGAGGGGGATGGGCCACACAAAACCGAGTCTCATGGAAAATCACACCCAACTATAGGCTCAGCGGTTCGTATCGGTTCTACTCCTACAACTATTATTCGTTCCATGCTTCGGCCTTGTCGGAGAACAGCCGCGTGCAGAACGAGAGCGGTGCCACCCTAAGGCTCGATGCCACGCCCATAGACAACCTGTCGGTGGCTGCATACATCGATTTCTTCTACAATCCCTGGCCACGCTACAGTCTCACACACAGCAGCCGCGGACAGGAAGCCATGCTGCAGGCGGAATGCCAAATCGGGGAACAAAACACCCTTTCGGCACGCTACCAACTGAAACGCAAGGAGCAGAGCGACGAGATGCGTCTGCACAACCGACTGCGACTGCAATACACCCGACTGCAAGGCCCATACTGGCGACTGCAGTCACAACTGACCCTCCACAGCGTGGACCACGATGGGGTGGGGTGGGCCGTGGCGGAACGCATTCGCTATAAGCGTCAGGCCGGACAGCTATCTGCCCTCGTGGCCTACTTCAGCACGCCCAACTTTGAAACCCGACTCTACCAGTACGAACCCATGCTCAGCCAAATGTTCCGTTTCCCCTCGCTCTATGGCCGCGGCATAAGGATGGTTGGAACGGGGCTCTATCGCTTCTGGAAAAATAGACTTACGGTGGAGGTGTTATACAGCCTCACGCGATACACCGACCGCGAAGTGCAAGGCTCGGGAATGCAACTCATCGACAGCCCTTGGAAGAACGACATATCCCTGCAACTGCGCCTGCGATTGTGAGGCATCTACATTTGTCAGGAGGGTGGGGAAGAGACAAGAAATGCAGAATAACACATGCTGAAAAGAAAAAATAAACAAGTTTATTTTGCTCATCTTTGCTTTTATTGTACCTTTGCAGTCGAAATTGGGGTGGTATGCCCCAAAGCATGACACAGAGACGCGAATGAAGAAACTCCTGATAGAGACTTACGGATGCCAAATGAACGTGGCCGACAGCGAAGTGGTGGCCTCGGTTATGGGCATGGCTGGCTACGAACTTTGCCAAACGGCAGAGGAAGCCGACGCCGTGTTCCTGAACACTTGTTCGGTGCGCGACAATGCCGAGCAGAAAATACTTTCCCGACTTGAATACTACCGCTCGCTACGCAAGAAAGGCAGAAGGCTCATCCTGGGCGTACTGGGTTGCATGGCCGAACGTGTCCGCGAGGATCTGCTGGAGAAGCACGGTGTGGACTTGGTGGCTGGGCCCGACAGCTACATGTCGCTGCCCGACCTCATTGCCCAGGCCGAGTTGGGACAGAAAGCCATCAACGTGGAACTGTCGCTGACGGAAACCTATCGCGACGTGGTGCCACAGCGCATCTGCGGTCCGCACATCGGCGGCTTTGTCTCCATCATGCGCGGATGCAACAACTTTTGCCACTACTGCATAGTGCCTTACACCAGAGGCCGCGAGCGCAGCAGGGACGTAGAAAGCATCCTGCGCGAAGTGCGCGACTTGCGCGACCGAGGTTTCAAGGAAGTGACTCTGCTGGGCCAAAACGTGAACAGCTATTGCTGGAAACCTGAACAATCAGATGGCGCTGAGATTCATTTCCCCGAGCTGTTGCGCCTGGTGGCCCGTGAGGTGCCCGAGATGAGAGTGCGCTTCACCACAAGTCATCCCAAGGACATGTCGGACGAAACCCTCAGGGTGATTGCCGAAGAACCTAATGTGTGCCGCCACATCCATCTGCCTGTGCAAAGCGGAAGCAACGAGGTGCTGAAAAGGATGAACCGACGCTACACCCGCGAGTGGTATCTCAGTCGCGTAGAGGCCATACGCCGCATCATCCCTGACTGTGGCCTCTCGACCGACATCTTTGCCGGATACTGCGGTGAAACGGAGGAAGACCACCAGCTATCGCTCTCGCTAATGCGCGAATGTCAGTACGACTCTGCCTTCATGTTCAAGTATTCGGAACGCCCCGGAACATACGCCAGCAAGCACTTCCCCGACGACGTGCCCGAAGAAACAAAAATTCGCCGGTTGGAGGAACTGATTGCCCTGCAAAATCAACTGTCGGCCGAGAGCAACCAACGCTGTGTGGGCCGCGAGTTCGACGTCCTGCTGGAAGGCGTAAGCAAGCGCTCGAGAGAGCAACTCTACGGACGGACAGAGCAGAACAAGGTGGTCATCATCGACCGTCAGGGGCACCACATTGGCGACACAGTCAGAGTGCGCATCACCGAAAGTTCGAGCGCTACCCTAAAGGGAGTGGCCATTGACAAAGACTAACACATTTAAGAATAAAAGATCATAATTGAAGATGCCAAGGAAACGTAAGAAAATAAGCCTGCGCTGGCAAGCGCTGACGAGCACCATCAGCACCACGTTTGTGCTCATACTGATGGGCCTGGTCATCATCTGTGCCCTCACGGCTCACCAACTGAGCGAGAGCGTGAGACAAAGTCTGACCGTCACGGTGATGATGAGCGACGACGCCTCGGAACAACAGACCCTCGACTACAAAAAAAGGCTGGAACAACGCCAGTGGGTAAAGGACATCGACTACATCAGCCGCGAACAAGCGCTGAAGGAACAGACCGAGGCCATGGGGCAAGACCCGAGCGAATTTCTGGGACAAAACCCCTTCCTGCCACTGCTTGAGGTGCACTTGCAGGCCGACTATGCCTGCACCGACAGCCTTATGTGGATTACACGGCAGCTTAAGAAGAACACACTCGTGTCGAAGGTGAGCTACCAGAAGGAACTGGTGGAAAACCTGAACCGCAACCTGAAGAAAGTGACCTACGTCCTGCTGGGCATAGCCACGCTGCTGTTGCTGGTGACGCTGGTGCTCATCAACAACACGGTGCGATTGTCGGTCTATTCGCGCCGCTTCGTCATCCACACCATGCGCCTGGTGGGTGCTTCGTGGGGCTTCATACGCCGTCCCTTCATGATGCGCTCGCTATGGATAGGCCTGGCAGCGGGCGTGCTGGCCGACCTGGTGCTGGCTGGCGGACTTCGCGCATTGTGGAAATATGACCCCTCCATGACCCAATATGTTACGCTGCAAAACATTGGCATCACATTGCTGGCCGTGCTGGTGTGCGGTCTGTTGCTGACACTGGTATGCACCTTCATCAGCGTGAGCCACTACCTGGGCATGCGCGAGGGAGAAATGTATGAATGAGTTGAATACTGAAAGTTAATAAGATATGGACGAAAAGAAAAATTTTGCCTTCGGGCGCATGAACTACATCTTGCTGGCCATAGGCATGGTCATCATCATTGCAGGACTGATACTGATGTCGGGGTCGGGCAGCAGTGAAGAGGCTTTTAATCCCGACATATTCAGTGCGCGCCGCATCAAGCTGGCACCCATCGTAAGTTTTGTGGGCTTCATCTTCATGATGTATGGCATCATGTATAAGAAGAAGGATAAGGAGGAGCAATCATGACAGTGATAGAGACTATCATCATTGCCATCGTGGAGGGACTGACAGAGTTCCTGCCCGTGTCCTCCACCGGCCACATGATTATCACGCAGAACCTGTTGGGAGTGGAGAGCACGCCTTTCGTGAAGGCCTTCACCATCATCATCCAGTTCGGCGCCATACTCTCCGTGGTGTGTCTCTACTACAAGCGCTTCTTTCGGCTCAATCACACGCCCGCTCCTGCCGGGAGCACTCCCTTGCAAGCCTTCCTGCACAAGTGGGACTTCTACTGGAAACTGCTCGTGGCCTTCATCCCGGCTATAGTCATCGGCTTCCTGGGCAAAATGTCGGGGCTCATCGACCGTTTCCTTGAGAGTGTGGAAGTGGTGGCAGTCATGCTCGTCGTGGGCGGCATCTTCATGCTGTTCTGCGACCGTTTGTTCAACAAGGGCAGCGAGGAGACGCAACTCACAGAGAAGCGCGCCTTCCGCATCGGTCTGTTCCAATGTATTGCCATGATTCCTGGCGTTTCGCGCTCAATGGCCACCATCGTAGGCGGCATGGCGCAGAAGCTGACGCGCCGGGCAGCAGCAGAGTTTTCGTTCTTCCTGGCGGTACCTACGATGGCTGCTGCAACAGCACTCGACGTCTTGCAACTGTTCTTTGGCTCTGAAGCCGATGACAGTTGGGCCACACGCGACAACCTAATGATGCTGGCCCTGGGATGCGTGGTAGCCTTCGTGGTAGCCCTGCTGGCCATGAAGTGGTTTGTCGACTTCCTCACCAAATATGGTTTTAAGGCTTTCGGCGTCTATCGCATCATCGTGGGCGTCGCCATTCTTGCCCTCCTTTGGACGGGCCACTCACTCGTAATGGTTGACTGATGGATTTTCAGGAAGGGCAGATACTCTATTTCGATAAACCACTGCGTTGGACCTCATTCAACCTGGTGGCCAAGGTGCGCTGGATATTGTGCCAGCGTCTGGGTGTGAAGAAGCTGAAAGTGGGTCACGCAGGTACACTCGACCCCCTGGCCACAGGCGTGCTCATCGTGTGTACGGGGCGTGCCACAAAGCGCATTGACGAACTACAGGCAGGTACAAAGGAGTATGTGGCCACCCTACAGCTGGGTGCCACCACACCTTGTTTCGACTTGGAAAAACCCATCGACCAAACCTATCCCACCGACCACATCACACTGGAGCTCATCGAGCAAGTGCTACCTCGCTTTATGGGGCGCATCGAACAGGTTCCGCCAGCCTTCTCGGCCTGCAAGGTCGACGGCCACCGCGCCTACAAACTGGCCCGGAAAGGTGAAGAAGTGGAACTGAAACCCAAAATACTGGTCATCGACGAACTGGAGATTCTTAATTTCGATGCCGAACAGATGCAACTTCAGCTGCGCATCGTCTGCTCCAAAGGCACCTACATCCGCGCCCTGGCTCGCGACATCGGTCAGGCCCTGCAAAGCGGAGCCCACCTCATAGGCCTGCGCCGCACGCGCATCGGAGACATCCGTGTGGAGCAATGCATGCAGATAGAAGACTTTGAGCCTTGGCTGGACCAACAATTATAAATAATAATATAGTAAATAATAAATAAAGAACATATATGAAGCTTTCACAATTCAACTACAAACTGCCGGAAGAACGCATTGCGCAGTATCCAACCCCCTATCGCGACGATTGTCGGCTGATGGTCATCCACGCCAAGAGTGGCGTCATCGAACATCGCGAGCAGTTTTCCGATATACTGGAATACTTCGATGAAAAGGACGTTTTTGTGTTCAACGACACACAAGTATTCCCCGCCCGCCTCTATGGCAACAAGGAGAAGACCGGCGCACGCATCGAGGTGTTCCTCCTGCGCGAGCTGAACGAACGCTTCCGCCTGTGGGACGTGCTGGTCGATCCCGCCCGCAAGATTCGCATCGGCAACAAGTTGTACTTTGGCGAAAACGACTCTATGGTTGCCGAGGTTATCGACAACACCACAAGCCGTGGCCGCACCCTGCGCTTCCTCTACGATGGCGACCACGACGAGTTCAAGCAATCGCTCTATGCATTGGGCGAGGCACCCCTGCCGAAAGAGATGATTAAGCGCCCGGCCGAGCCCGAGGACATGGAGAACTTCCAGTGCATCTTTGCCAAGAACGAAGGTGCCGTGACGGCTCCCAGCGCCGGTCTCCACTTCTCGCGCCAGCTCATGAAACGCATGGAAATCAAGGGCATCGACTTTGCCTATGTCACCATGCACTGCGGACTGGGTAACTTCCGCGAGATTGATGTTGAAGACCTGACCAAGCACAAGATGGACAGCGAGGAAATGCACGTAGAAAAGGCTGCCTGCGACATCATCAACAAGGCCAAGGACACCGAACATAAGGTGTGCGCCGTGGGCACCACCGTGCAGCGAGTGCTGGAGACAGCCGTTTCGGCCGACAACCGTCTGAAGGAGTTTGAAGGTTGGACCAACCGCTTCATCTTCCCTCCCTACGACTTCCATTTGGCCGACGCCATGGTGGCAAACTTCTACCTGCCCCAAAGCACCATGCTCATGCTCACCTGTGCTTACGGTGGTTACGAACGCATCATGAAGGCCTACAACGAAGCCCTCCACGACAAGCGCTATCGTTTCGGCGTCTATGGCGATGCCATGCTCATCATGCAGGACTAAAGCACGAGGAACAGACAGTGAAGCACCAACTCTACATAGGGCTGGGGAGCAATCTGGGCGACCGCGAAAGCCTCATCCGCGAAGCCCTGAGGCTTATCGAATTAAACATAGGTCCGATTGTCAGGACATCGGGGTTCATCGAGACTGAGCCCTTAGGCTTTCAGTCCGAACACCTGTTCCTCAATGCCGCAGCCCTTGTAGTCACCACGCTCGCGCCCCACCAGTGCCTTACCGCAACGCAACGTATCGAACGCATGTTGGGACGGAAGCAGAAGAGCAAAGGCGGAGTGTATCACGACAGGCCTATCGACATCGACCTCCTCATCTACGACAACCTGCATATCACCACACCCGAACTCACTCTTCCCCATCCTCACATCGGGGAGCGACCCTTCGTGAAACTGCCCCTTCGTGAAATCATGGACGAGGAATCGAGATTGAACAGTGAAATTTCAGCAGAAAACTTTGTAGTTCGATAGAATTGCCTTATCTTTGCACCCGAAAAGAAAATGTGGACAGATTTGGGCTGCTTGCAACCACAATAAAAAATGCTAAAACGACGTTCTTGCGTCACGCATACCCCTTGCTGCACAGCCTTCATTCTTGTACACGTTCATAAACAAAAAACATGAACTGTATGAATTATCTATTTACTTCAGAATCCGTGTCGGAAGGACATCCCGACAAGGTGGCCGACCAGATTTCGGACGCCGTTTTGGACAAGTTGCTGGCCTTCGACCCCCAATCAAAAGTGGCCTGCGAAACACTGGTGACCACAGGACAAGTGGTGCTGGCCGGCGAAATCAAGACCAAGGCCTACGTTGACCTTCAGCGCATCGCCCGCGAAGTCATCAATCGCATAGGATACACCAAGAGCGAATACATGTTTGAGGGTAATTCCTGCGGAGTGCTCTCTGCCATACACGAGCAGAGCGACGACATCAACCGAGGCGTAGATCGTCAGGACCGCGAGAATCAGGGAGCAGGCGACCAGGGCATGATGTTTGGCTATGCCACCAATGAGACAGAAAACTTCATGCCCCTTTCGCTCGACCTTGCCCACCGCCTGCTTCGCGTGCTGGCCGACATCCGTCGCGAGGGCCGCGTCATGACCTACTTGCGCCCCGACTCCAAGAGCCAGGTGACCATTGAATACGACGACCAGAACCGCCCCGTGCGCATCGACACCATCGTTGTCTCCACCCAGCACGATGAGTTTGGCTCGGACAAAGCCATGCAGCAGCAAATCTACGACGACGTCGTCAACATCCTCATCCCACGCGTGAAGGAGACCATCCACAATCCCCATGTGCTCGAACTGTTTAACAACAAAATCCACTATCACGTCAACCCCACCGGCAAGTTCGTCATTGGCGGACCTCACGGCGACACCGGTCTGACGGGACGCAAAATCATTGTTGACACCTACGGAGGCAAGGGAGCCCATGGCGGAGGTGCATTCTCTGGCAAAGACCCCTCGAAGGTGGACCGCTCGGCTGCCTATGCCGCACGTCACATTGCCAAGAACATGGTGGCAGCAGGCGTGGCCGACGAGATGCTGGTGCAGGTGTCATACGCCATTGGCGAACCCGACCCCGTCAGCATCTATGTGAACACCTACGGCCGCAGCCATGTGGAGATGAGCGACGCCGAGATAGCAAAGAAAATCGACGACATGTTCGACCTTCGCCCCTATGCCATAGAGCAACGACTGAAACTTCGCAACCCCATCTATGAGGAAACGGCAGCCTACGGTCACATGGGTCGCGAACCCCGCATTGTGAAGAAGCGCTACGAATCCCTCTACCACGAAACGAAGGAGGTGGAGGTGGAACTCTTCACTTGGGAGAAACTGGACTATGTGGAACGCATCAAAGAGGAATTCGGACTATGAACGACATCAAATCCGTGGCCATCTACTGCGCCTCCAGCACCAAGATTAAACCCATCTATTACGAAACAGCCCGCCAACTGGGTCGCGGACTGGCCCTGCGCGGAGTGACACAAGTCAACGGTGCCGGCAACATGGGACTCATGCAGGCCGCCTCTGATGCAGCTCTGGAGGCAGGCGGACGTGTGGTGGGCGTCATCCCCACGTTCATGATTGAGCAAAACTGGCACCACACGGGGCTGACCCAGCTCATCGAGACCCCCGACATGGGAAGCCGCAAGCAGACCATCAACGACATGACTGATGCTGCCATCATCCTCCCTGGCGGATGCGGAACGCTGGACGAATTCTTTGAAATCGTCACCCTCAAGCAGCTGGGCGTCTATCTGAAGCCCATCGTCATCCTCAACGTCGATGGCTACTACGACCACCTGCTACTCCATCTGGAACGCTCGATGCAGGAAAACTTCATGCGCAACGAACATCGCGACATCTGGAAGGTGGCCACGACGGCCGAGAAAGCCATCGACCTGGTCTTCACCACTCCACTCATTGACGAGAGCGTGCGACGGTTTGCAAAGATTTAAGAGAATATAAGGAGAATCAAAAAAAGAGATGTTGCAGACGGATTCGCTACAGACCATACAGGACACCACATCGGCATACAGGCATGTCGATGTGGATAGCCTGTCCGTCGATGGCGAACAGACCATCTATCATGGATTCAGCGTCTGGCGCATTGCCCAGCAACTGGCCGAGAAGGGCGAATACACCGACCAGCAACTCGACTCGGCCGTGCAGGCCAACCTGCCCGTCAGGGAACGCGTGCGCAGCACCCGCCCCGACACGCTTTCCATCCCCGGTCTGCCAGGCCACAAACCCTACGAAGCCCAGACCGACCGCATCATCGACTTCAATCAGGGATTCTTCCGCACCAGCCCCATGTTCCACCCCGAACTGCCCTACCGCAGTTGGGGCGAGAGTGCCGTACCCCTGCCTTACACCCTCTGGCGCGACGATGTGGTGACGGGCGGACTGCTCCTGTGCTTCGTCATACTGGTGCTCACCTTCAACAAGATGCGCAGCCACCTGCGCCAGCAGTCCAAGGACTTCTTCTTCGCCCCCCGCCAGCAGACGGGCCTTCTGGCCGTGGAAACAGGCACCGCAAGCCGTGCCCGCCTGCTCATGCTCCTCCAGTTGTGCCTGCTGGGCGGCGTCATGATGTTTGGCTATTCCCAACATCAGCTGCAGTTCTTCCTGGGCCAGCTGTCTCCCCGCTGGCTTTTAGGCATCTACGTGGCCAGTTTCATTCTTTTCTTCATTTCCAAGTTCTTGTTGGGGCGATTTGTCAACTGGATATTTTTTCCGAAATCTCAACAAATCACCTGGCGCAGCACCTATTTCTATCTCATCTTTGTCGAGTCCCTCCTCCTCTTCCCCCTGGCCTTGACATTTGTTTATTTTCGACTTCCGTTCGAAAAAATCGTGTGGATGTTCCTCTTTATCCTATTAAGCATCAAAATTCTACTCGCTTACAAGGCCTATCAAATCTTTTTTCCAAAATTCCATTGTCTATTGCATCTTTTTGTGTACCTTTGCGCCTTGGAAATCATGCCCTTACTTGCCTTGTGCAAGATATTGGTGATGATAACCGACAATTTGATAGTAAAATATTAGGACAAACTATTAGGTTAAAAGCATTAGGTTAAAAGCATTAGGTTAAAGTCATGGTTAAAAAGATTCTGGTTTCACAGCCAAAACCGTCCTCAGACAAGTCGCCCTATTTCAACATAGAACGAAAGTATGGTGTAGAGATTGTCTTCCGCCCCTTCATCAAAGTCGAAAGCCTCACCCCTCGCGAGTTCCGTGCCCAGAAGATTGACATCCTCGAGCACACAGCCGTCATCTTCACCTCGCGCCACGCCATCGACCACTTCTTCAACCTTTGCAAAGAGTTGCGCATTACCATCCCCGAGGATATGAAATACTTCTGCATCACCGAGACCGTGGCTCTCTACATACAGAAGTACGTTCAGTACCGCAAGCGCAAAGTGTTCTTCGGCAACACCGGAAAAATCGACGATCTCCTGCCCACCATGGTCAAGCATAAGCAGGAACGATATTTCGTGCCCATGAGCGACGTCCACAGCGACGAAATCAAGAACCTCCTCGAAAGCAAGAAACTCCAGTTCACTCAGGGCGTGATGTACCGCACCGTGAGCAATGACTTTGCCGAGGGCGAACCCTTCGACTACGACATGCTCATCTTCTTCAGCCCCAGTGGCATCTCGGCCCTGCTCAAGAACTTCCCCAACTTCCAGCAAGGCAACATAGCCATCGCCACCTTCGGTGTACACACTGCAAAGGCTGCCAAGGATGCCGGACTCACCGTCCAACTCGAAGCCCCAACACCTCAGCACGCCAGCATCACCTCGGCACTGGAGGAATACATCAAGCAAGTCAACGCATGACCACACCACCTCGGCACACATTCCACAAAGCCGAGCGACTGTGTAGCAAGAAACGCATCGAAACACTGTTTGCAGGAGGCGGCCGTTCACTTTCGGCCTACCCCCTGCGAGCCGTTTTTATACCCGCCCCAGATGGTACGGAACCCGTGCAATTGCTCATCTCCGTTTCGAAACGACGCTTCAAACTCGCCGTCCACCGCAATCGCACCAAGCGCCTCATCCGCGAAGCCTATCGCCTCAACAAGCACTTGCTCCTCAACCAGCTCCCTCCCGAGCAGCACCTCCATCTGGCCTTTATCTGGATGAGCAACCAACTCAGCGACTTTGCCACCGTGCAAGCCAGCACCAGAAACCTCCTGCAGCGCATCGGGGAAGAGGTTGAGAAGTTGAGAAAATGAGAAGTTGAGAAAATGAGAAAGCTGTTCATCCTCCCCATCCGCTTCTATCAGCGATTCATCTCGCCCCTGACGCCTCCCTCGTGTCGCTTCACACCCACCTGCAGCCAGTATGCCATCGAAGCCATCCAGAAACATGGCCCCCTGCGCGGCCTCTACCTGGCCGTCCGCCGCATCCTGCGTTGCCATCCTTGGGGCGGCAGTGGCTACGACCCGGTACCTTGATAGTTGACAATGGACAATGGACCGCTCGGCATCTCACGATTACATCGATTTCCACAGCCACCATCCCAGTCTGAATGGTGAGCGCGTCATCCAAGACGGCATCCACACCCGAGGCCGCCACCCCTGGCATCTGGAAGAAAACCTCCCCTCCGCGGAAGGGGTGGGGGAACACCTCCTCGCCATAGGCGAAAGCGGACTCGACAAACTCTGCTCCACACCCTACGATTTGCAGCTTCGAGTCTTCCGCGAGGAAGTAGTCCTGAGTGAACAGCTCCGCCTGCCACTCCTTCTCCACTGCGTCCGCGCCATCGACGATGTCCTACTCATCCGTCGCCAACTCCGTGCCCGTCAGCCCATCATCTGGCACGGCTATCGGGGTCATGCCCAACAACTCCTCCAACTCCTTCCCCACGGCTTCTACTTCAGTTTCGGCTTGCACCACTCTCCGCAAGCCCTCGTTGCCTGCCCCTTGGACCGCCTGCTCCTCGAGACCGACGACGACATCCTTCACCCCATCTCCGACCTCTATGCCCAAGCGGCCCAGCTCAGAGCCATTGCGCTCAGCGAACTCATCCTACAGATGCACACCAACTTCCAAACCCTATTCACTACATTTTTTTGACATTTTGATAGGGAAATTGAGTTTTTTATATTAATTTTGCAACCAAAACCATCATATTCATGAAAACAAAAGCATTTTTCCTATCACTTTTTTGCTGCGCCAGTGCGACAGCGCAGCAAACACTGACTCCCGAAGTGCTGCGTCAACTGGAAGGCCAACAGGAAGCCACGGCAGCCGAACGGGCGCTGCGAAACGCCGTGCAGTCCAACAGCATCAACAAGATGGCCCTGGCAACTGGCAACCGACAGGTCGAGGACACATGGTTCTCGGTAGAAGTGAACGGTTCGGGCATCACGGACCAGGAGAGTTCGGGCCGCTGCTGGCTGTTTACGGGCACCAACGTGCTGCGTCGCCGGGCCATGAAGAATCTGGGCGTGGAAGGCTTCATGTTTAGCCATGTTCACCTATTCTTCTACGACCAACTGGAGAAGGCCAACCTCTTCCTGCAGAGCATCATCGACACACGCCGCCAGGACATCAACTCTCAGCAAGTGCAGTGGCTCATGAAGAACCCCATCTCGGACGGTGGCACCTACACGGGCGTGGCCGATCTGGTGACAAAGTACGGACTCGTGCCCAAGGACGTGATGGCAGAAACCTATGTATCAAACTCCACCAGCGAATTCAACGGCCACCTGAAGCGCAAACTTCGCGAGATAGCCATCAACCTGCGCGAAAAAAGCGAAGCCGGACAGAGCGTGAAACAGCTGGAAGCCTATAAGGTGGAGCAGATGAAGACCATCTACCGCATGCTCACCCTGGCCTATGGCCAACCCGTGAAGGAATTCACCTGGGCCCCGCGAGACAAGAAAGGCAAGCTGCTGTCGGAGCCCAAGCGCTACACCCCGCTCTCGTTCTACAAAGAAGTGTGCCAGCCCGAAGAGGACCTGAACGCCGACTACGTCATGCTGATGAACGACCCCAGCCGACCCTATAATAAGGTATACGAAATAGACATGGACCGCCATACTTACGAAGGCCACAACTGGCTCTACGTGAACCTGGACATCGATCAGCTCAGCGCTATGGCCATCCGCTCGTTGCAGGACAGTGTGCCCATGTACTTCTCGTGCGACGTCGGCAAACAGCTCAACCGCCAGAACGGCCTGCTCGACGTCAACAACTATGACTACGACGACCTCTTCGGCACCCATTTCGGCATGACCAAGCGCCAGCGCATACAGACGCTGGACTCGGGTTCCAGCCACGCCATGACACTCGTGGCCGTGGACCTCGACGCCGAGGGCAAGCCCACAAAGTGGAAGGTCGAGAACTCGTGGGGACCCACCTACGGTTTCTCAGGCCACCTAATCATGACCCACGAGTGGTTCAGCGAATACATGTTCCGCGTCGTGGTGAACAAGAAATACTGCACACCAGAAGTGCTGGAAATCCTCAAGCAGAAGCCCACGCGCCTGCCCGCCTGGGACCCGATGTTCTTGACAATGGACAATTGACATCTAACATTTGACATCTAACATATAGGTATTATGGAAAAAAAGATTCGCGTAGCCATCGTTGGTTATGGCAACATCGGTAAGTATGCACTGCAGGCACTGCAGGAAGCCCCCGACATGGAAGTGGCCGGCATAGTGCGCCGCCAAGGCGCGACAGATTGCCCCCAGGAACTCATGGGCTACAAAGTCGTTAAGGAAGAAGCGATTGACCAACTGGGCCATGTGGACGTAGCCATCCTCGCTACCCCCACCCGCAGCGTTGAGGAGTATGCCAAGCGCTTCCTTTCCAAAGGAATCAACACAGTGGATTCGTTCGACATCCACGGACAAATTGTGGACCTCCGCCGCTCGCTTGACCAGGAAGCCAAGGCACACGGCGCCGTGAGCATCATTTCCGCCGGATGGGACCCCGGAAGTGACAGCATCGTCCGCACCCTCATGGAAAGCCTCGCCCCCAAAGGCATCTCCTACACCAACTTCGGCCCCGGCCGCTCCATGGGCCACAGCGTCTGCGTCCGCTCAAAAGCCGGCGTCCGCGACGCCCTGTCCATGACCATCCCCGTCGGCCAAGGCATACACCGCCGCATGGTCTATGTTGAACTGGAAGAGGGAGCCGATCTCCAGGAAGTGACCGCCGCTATCAAGGCCGACCCCTACTTCGCCTCAGACGAGACCCACGTCTTTCAGGTGGAAAGCGTGGATGCCCTCAACGATGTCGGCCACGGCGTCAACCTCGTGCGCAAGGGCGTCAGTGGACAGACCCACAACCAGCTCTTCGAGTTCAACATGAAGATTAACAACCCCGCCCTGACCGCCCAAGTACTCGTTAACGTGGCCCGTGCCTCCATGCGTCAGCAGCCCGGCTGCTACACCATGATTGAGCTGCCCGTCATCGACATGCTCCCCGGCCAACGCGAGGACATCATCCGCCATCTCGTGTGACACATCAAGAACAAGGGGCAGGGGATAAGACACTTTTCTTACTCCCTGCCCCTTGAATACTTAATCTTTCTTAAAGAATCATCAATTTTTCATCTTTAATTTCCTACTTTTAATTTAAGGTATTACCTTTGCCCCCGTGAAAAGACCATTGCTGACACTGATGCTCACCGTCGCCATGGCAACTGCCACGCAGGCACAGGAGACGACAGACAACCACGGGATGGACATTCTTGACCTCCCCGTGGAGCAATTCCAAAGTGCTCGCAAGCAGACGTGGTACTGGGCAGGCAAAAATTACGTCTTCCAGGGCGACACCATCTGGACCATACTCATGCCCGAAATGCCTGTCTATCAGCCCCTCGTGTTCAAGTCACGGAAACAGATGCAGAAGTACAACAGACTGGTCTACAACGTGAAGAAAGTGCTCCCCCTGGCCCAGCAGGCCAACGCCATGATTCAAGAAACCTATAAAGTAATGGAGATGCTGCCCGACAAGAAAGCCAAGCAGGAACACATCAAACAAGTGGAAAAGGAAATAATGAAGACCTACAAGCCCGAGATGAAGAAACTCACCTACGCCCAAGGCAAACTCCTCATAAAACTCGTTGACCGCGAATGTAACCAGTCGGGCTACGAAGTGGTGAAAGCCTTCATGGGCCCCGCCCGCGCCACTTTCTACCAAGTCTTCGCCTGGACCTTCAAGGCCAGCCTCAAAAAAGAATACGACCCCGAAGGCGACGACCGACTCACCGAACGTGTCGTCCGACAAGTGGAAGCAGGGGTACTATGAATACAAAAGGTGTTCTTTTACCAACTCCCATATCACTATGCCCGCCGTCACACTGACGTTCATGGAGTGCTTGGTGCCGTATTGTGGAATTTCCAGACAACCGTCGCATAGGTCTATGACACTCTGCTGTACACCGTTCACCTCGTTGCCGAGAACAATGGCCACCTTTTTAAGGTGAGAGGCGAGAGGTGAGAGGTGTAAGGTATTAAGCATTGTACTATTCTCGCACTGCTCAACGGCAAGAACTTTATATCCCTGATTTTTGAGATATTGGACACATTCCTCTGTCTGTTCGAAATATTGCCACTCCACACTATCCTCCGCACCAAGTGCCGTCTTGTGGATTTCGGGATGGGGCGGACAGGCTGTGATGCCACACAGACTGACACCCTGCAGACGAAAGGCGTCAGCTGTTCGAAACACCGAACCAACGTTATAGAGCGAACGCACGTGGTCGAGGACAACCACGAGGGGAGTTTTATTGCTTTCTTTGTATTCTTCCACTGAAAGACGCTGCATCTCAGTGGTTCGCAGTTTTCTCATTTATTTATAACGATTGTTGATAAACCTGTGCAAAAGTACAAATAAATGTTGAAAACTCCGATACCTGCCCGATTAATTAATCTCATTATTGACAGGCTAAGAAAATTATTATTCGTTATCAACAGAGATTTTCCAGGTTATCGACCACTGAAAAGAAAAATTATTCTTAACTTTGCGCTTGTCAACAGGTGTTGAAAAATATGGGTAAGAAAGGTGTAAAATACTTACAGACAGATGGCTACATGGGAAAATGGGCTGTGGATAAGTATGTGGGAAACTTGAGCACAGCGTATAATAACTTCATGACCAAGTTTTTAATGAAATATTTTTCACACTTTTCGACCGCTCATCATTATCACCATTAAATTTTCTTCTTATAAATAAAAATAAAAAGCAATAATAATATGATGTTGAAAACCGAATGGAAGGAAAAGGGCTATGCCGACGAGCCCATCCCCGCAGGCATTGACCTGAAGAAAGAGATTCGCCGCATGGCGCAAGAGAAGAATGCAGTGATTATGGCGCACTACTATGTGAGTGGCGAGATTCAGGACTTGGCCGACTTTGTTGGCGACTCGCTGGCGCTGGCGCAACAGGCAGCCAAGACGGATGCTGACATCATT
The DNA here is from genome assembly GCA_002395775.1 of Prevotellaceae bacterium UBA4301. Lineage (GTDB taxonomy): Bacteria > Bacteroidota > Bacteroidia > Bacteroidales > Bacteroidaceae > Physcousia. Next base: position 82,087 of record DGUV01000068.1, on the reverse strand, counting down.
GTGATGTGTGGCGTGCACTTCATGGGCGAGACGAACAAGATTTTGTGTCCCAACAAAAAGGTTCTTGTCCCCGACTTGAATGCCACCTGCTCGCTGGCCGAAAGTTGCAGGGCAGAGGAGTTTGAGGATTTTGTCAAGGCTCATCCCGACCATACGGTCATCAGCTATGTCAACACTACGGCTGCCACGAAGGCGGTGACCGATGTGGTGGTGACGAGTGGCAATGCGCGCCAGATTGTGGAATCGTTTCCGAAGGACGAAAAGATAATCTTTGCACCCGACCAGAATCTGGGTGGATACATCAACTCCATTACCGGGCGCCAGATGCTGCTCTGGAACGGTGCCTGCCATGTCCATGAGCGTTTCTCACTGGAGAAGATTCTGCTCATGAAGCAGCAACACCCCGAAGCCAAGGTGCTGGTTCACCCCGAATGCAAGGGGCCCGTTGTGCGCGTGGCCGACAAGGTGGGCAGTACTGCAGCCTTGCTGAAGTTTGCCATTCAGGACGATGCACAGGAATTCATCGTGGCCACTGAAAGCGGCATTCTGCACGAGATGCAGAAGCGCTGCCCGGAGAAGACTTTCCTTCCGGCTCCGCCCAACGACTCGACGTGTGCCTGCAACGAGTGTAATTACATGAAGCTCATCACGATGGAAAAACTCTACAACTGTCTGAAGTACGAATGGCCTACGGTGGAGGTTGACCCCCAGGTGGCTGCCCAGGCTGTTCGGCCCATCAACAGGATGCTTGAGATTTCGGCCCAGCTGGGACTTTGATGATGATTGACGCCTTAGTACTTTAATAAATTTTTTCTGTGCCATGGAAAGCGAGTCTCGTATAATGCGTGAAATCACGCCCCTTTCGGAGCGTGACTGCTTCTATATTGCTGATCGCCACAAGGCTGCTTTCGACTATCCCATTCATTGCCATCACGAATATGAACTGAACTTCACGGAGCATGCCATCGGTGCGCATCGCATAGTGGGTGATTCGGAGGAAACGGTTGGTGACTACGATTTGGTGCTCATAGCCAGCAGCAATCTGGAACACGTGTGGGAACAGGGCGAATGTAGGCGAGGTGACATCAGGGAAATCACCATACAGTTTGATGCTGACTTGCTGCCGGACACATTGCTCCAAAAAAATCAGTTTGACAGCATTCGATGTATGTTTGAGCGTGCGCAGTGTGGGCTTTGTTTCTCTCTTCCGTCCATCATGAAGGTTTATTCAAAATTGGACAACCTGGCTCATCATCGTACAGGCTTTCATGCTGTGCTCGATTTGTTTGACATTCTGTATGAACTTTCAGTGAGTGATGATGCCCGTCAGTTGAGCAGTTCTGCCTTCGCCCGCATAGAAATACACAGCGAAAGCAAACGCGTGGACAAGGTTGAAAGATATATAGCGCAGCACTACGGCGAGGAACTGCGACTGGAGGATATGGCTGAGATGGTGGGAATGACACCGGTGGCCTTCAGCAGGTTTTTCCGTCAACGTTCGGGACGTACTTTGTCGGACTATATTGCTGACATTCGGATAGGGTCCGCAGCTCGCATGTTGGTTGACAGCAACGACACCATAGCTGAAATTTGCTATGATTGCGGCTTCAACACGCTGTCCAACTTCAACCGCCTCTTCCGGCGCAAGAAGGGTTGTTCGCCATCGGAGTTTCGTGAGAACTATCAGAAGAAAAAAATATTCATATAAATAAGAGAGGGATAAAAAATGCTAAAATAGTGTCATAAGTATTGTAATTATAACAATAAATTTGCAAGCGAATCATAATGAATTCATCGTAAAACCTTAAATAATAAATGGATTATGAAAAGAATTCTTACCTGTTTGCTCGCAATTGCGATGACACTTTTTGCAAATGCAAAGACTAACATTGACTTCTCGGCTAATTTTGCCGAAGGCACCAACACCATCAGTGCCACCAGTGCGTGGGGATGGTACCAGGCGATGATTGGTGACTACGAAATCGAGGAGGCTGATTATCTGTACATTCAGTATGATGCCTCTTGTAATTTCAATCTGATTATTCAGGATTTGAGCTGGAAGACGGTCTATCAGGTGACCTGCAAAATGGAAGAAAGCGAAGGGTATATTAAGCTTTCGTCCGACGTTCGTCCTCCCTTTGCTAGTATAATTATACAAAATCACAGTGAGGGCGAAATCACTATTAATAAACTCTATTTCTGCTCGGAAGATGAATTCTTTAATCCTGCTCCCGACGACCTTGAGGGTGCGCGCGCGAACCTTATAGACATATATGTGCGTTATCAAAAGTATCTCGACCAGTTTCAGGTGGGCGACGACTATGGGCAATATCCTGCTGACCTGTATCAAAAGTTTGCCGATGCCTTGGAAGCAGCTTTGGTGATGGACAATCAGGAGGAAATGGAGAAACTGACCGTGGAGGAGCTGAATGCACTTTCCCAGGCCATCGTTGATGCTTACAAGGCTTTGGTTGCTGCCAAAAAACTTTATTTACCCAGTGATGGCTATTATAGGTTCCTGTGTGCACGCCAATTCTCTGAGGGTGATGAAGAAAGTGGCTATACTCCCATAACGAAGGCTATGTATAGCGACAATGCTGGGACGAACAACTGGAAAACTGTGGACAACACAGACCCAAACTTCCTGTGGACGCTGGAAAAGCAGGAAGACAATACCTACATTTTGCGCAATGCTGCCAATAAACTCATCTTTAGTAGCACTGACAAATGCAGCGAGGATGTGAAGTACATAAGCATTGATGCCATTAATAAGGTGGATGGTTCCTACCAGACCAGTTGGCCACTGAGTACGGAGGAAGATGTTGTGATATTCAATTTCCGCTTTAAAGATGACCCTGCCAACGACTATAAATATGTCCATATGAACTGGCACAACGGAGGCACTGGCTGGGGTGGTCCGCTTACCACTTGGTGCAACACTACAAATGATAGCGGCGCCAGCGAATGGTATCTCGAACCCATAGACGAATCCATGGCACAGGAGATACTGAATGCAAACTATAACTATCAGTTTGCTAAGACATTGGAGGAGGCTAAGAAGAACATTGCCATTGCTGAGGATATGAAGCGCGAAAAACTTATCACTGATGGCGAACAATTTAGTAGTCCCTACAGCCAGAATGACTTGGGAGGCATTGATGGCGGCGACCTGACTGAGGGTGTGCTCATCGACGGAAAGACCAACACATACTGGCATAGCGTATGGAGTAACGGAAATGTGGAGTTGGGCACACATTATCTGCAGATAGAACTTCCGGAAGAACTGAGTGGTGAGATAGAATTTGAATTTTCGCGCCGTGAGATTTCGAGCGACCACGTAACTCAGTGGGGCGTATATGGCAGCAGCAATCCTGATGGGGAAAAATATGACTATGAATGGATTGCTGACATCGACGTTCCTTATGGAAAAGAAGGTGAAACCCTGGTACGCTACTTTACGATTGAGGATGGCAAGCAGTATAAGTATCTGCGTTTCTATGCCGAGCAAACCACTGGTAGCAAGGGCTTCTTCCACCTGAGCGAAATGCAACTCTACTCGCTTTCGGAGAATGAAAATAGTCAGGCCAGTCAGATGGGTGACTTGTATAAGAATCTGGTCAATGCACTGGCCAATGCCGAGAATGTTGACCTTAATAATGTGAGCAAGGCCGAATACGATGCTTTGAAGTCAGCCTACGATGCCTTCATGGATCAGTTTGTGGATCCCACTCCGCTGCGCGATGCCATCAAGACTTCCGAACCCGTCTATGAAATGGTTGAGATTGGTAATAATCCTGGTCAATGGAAACAGGAAACCTACGAGACTTTGCTGAAGAACCTTAATGATGCCAAGGCATACGACGAAGCAGGAAAATATACGCAGGAAGAAAGTGATGCCTATGCTGCCTTGTTGGCTGGTGGCGATAAGAAATTCCTGGAAGCAGCAAATAAGGTCAATCCTGATAAATTCTATACCATTCGTTTTGCCAGCGAAGAGAAGTATGAAGAAGAGGGTTGGAGCACAGGTAACGTCATCAGCGAAAGCAAGGGCAATCTTTTCGACACCTATTTGTGTCCTGCCGATGCTGAGACCTTGCAAACCACACCTACCGACGAAATTCGTCAAGGGAGTTACGTTTTCTTCACCTATGACGAATCGGCCGACTTAGCATTCCGCTTCATACCTGCCGGCGACGATAAATTCATCATTCAGCACCAAGCCAGCGGACTCTTCATCCATTGCTATGGTCACGACAGCTGGACTGGTCTGACACTCACTCCAACGCTCTTTACCGTCGAGGCTGTAGGTTGTGGTGAAAACATCATTCGTGGCATCGATTACGAAGGCAAGGACTTGGCTTGCCTGCATGCCCAGTTGAGTGACCACCGTCTGGTAACTTGGCATGACGATTACGTAGGTTGTAACTCGGGTCTTATCATTGAGGAGATAGACGGAGGTGCAATTGGTCAGACTTTAGCCGACTTCAAGTCAGGCGAAATCACCACGCTCAGCTATCCCGTCAGCATATCTCCCAGCGAGGGGAGTATGTTCACCGTTGCAGGCACTTACGAGTCTGATGGAAAGACCTATGTTGCTCTTAATAAAGTTGCAATGGCTGAGGCTGGTCAACCCGTTGTCTATGTTGCTGCTGGTGACTATGATGAGGAAAACGAAGACGATGCAAGAACAGTAAGTCTCACCGTTGGCACAAGTTTGGCCATCGAACCCATAAATGATGGTGCGCTGAAGGGTACCTATAAGGACATAGACTTGAAAGAGCCAGCTATCATCTTCGCTGGAAACAAATGCGAACTGAGCACGGATGAAACAAAAAAGGTTTATTCAAATCATGCCTACGTTGTGCCTGGAATCGTTGAGGCCGACGCTGCTGGAACCTACAGTGTTGTTTTGGAAGTGGGTGGCGATTTGACAGCAGTCGATGATGTATTGGTCCGTGTTGGTCGTCGTGGTGATGTTTACGATATGGCGGGTCAACTCGTTCGTCGAGGCGCAACACTCAGCGATGTTCACCAACTCGGACGAGGAATCTACATACTAAATGGAGTAAAGATTTTGGTTAAATAAATATGAAACGGTTAGTTATTTTTAGTCACGCATTGCAAGCCTTCCTCGGAGGGCTTGCAATGGTACTTTTTAGTCAGCCAGTCCAATCGCAGGTCCAAAACCTTGTTATTCACAAAAACGACGGCACTCAGGTGCGCTATAACATTGCACAGGTCGATAGCATCACCATCGAGAACATTCCCCGTTGGGCCAACCGCTCGGAGGAGGCTCGCCGTTTGCTCACCTACTTGGCCGACAACGAGGGGGAGAAAATACTTTCCGGCGTCCATGCCAGTGTCAATTACAATACGAACGAGGCCGATTGGGTGTACAAACACACAGGAAAATATCCAGCCATTAATTGCATCGACTTCATCCATGACATATATTCTTCCTCTGGCGGATGGGTTGATTATAGCAACGCCTCCGTTTGGAAAAACTGGACCAATAAACGAGGTATCCTGGCAGCCATGTGGCACTGGAACATGCCCACCAATGACGGCAAGGACTATACCTGCACACCGGGTACTGCTGATGGGGAGACCAGTTTCAGTCCGTCGGCCATCTTCGACCCCACGAGTGAGGGTTACAAAACCATGATTCAGCGCATCGACCAAGTTGCAACTTGGATGAAACCTATGGCTGCGGCTCGCGTGCCCATCCTGTGGCGACCCCTCCACGAGGCACAGGGCAACTGGTCGGAACAATATCCTGGCGTCAGTTGGCACAAGGCATGGTTCTGGTGGGGCATAGATGGGCCTGAGGCCTTTGTCGAACTGTGGCGGGTGATGTACGACCGCTTGGTAAACTACCACGGGCTGACGAATCTCATCTGGGTCTACAACTCGGGGGATTCCATGAAGTGGTACCCTGGTGACGAGTATGTGGATGTGGTGGCTTTCGACTTCTACAATTCATCTTTGTCCGACATGCGCAAGTGGTACAACTTCTTCAAGAAGAACTTCCCCGACAAACTCTATGCCATCAGTGAGTTTGGCAACATCCCCAAGGTGTCGGAGTATTGGGCCGATGGTCAGCACTGGAGCTTCATGGTTCCTTGGTGGGACAATGCCCGCACGGGTGACCCTAAGAGCGAGGCCTTCAACAGCACCGACCACAACAACGCCAACATCGACTATTGGCAAGATGCTCTGAATCAAGACTGCATCATCACGCGTGACGAACTTCCTAACTTCAGATAAACCATGATGAAGCGACTATTTCTCATACCCCTGTTTGCCCTGATGGTCTTGGGCGTGAAGGCCCAACTCTTTCCCGATTTCTCGAAGATGAATTTCGGGTGTGACGGCAACAGCATAACCTCGGGCAATCAGTGGTCGGCAACCGTTGTCAAGCAATTGGGTTTTGCCACACACCACAACGTGGCAGTGGGTTCGGCTACATGGGCTTGCCACGCCGATACGCAGGACTACGGCAGTGAAGGCTTTGCAGGTATATCCGGAGGGTGGCAACCCACCCAAGACCCTGCCGAACTGCTGAAGCGTCACAACAACACGTCGAAGGTGCACATCCAGAAGTTCATTGCCGAGGTGGAGTCAGGTCAGTATCCTGAACCCGACGTATTCGTATTCGCTATGGGTACGAACGACAACAACCTGGGTTCGGCAGAGGAGGCTTTGAAGGGAAAGAGTCTGGACGAGGTGGATGTGACCACGATGGCAGGTGGTGCACGATGGGCCATACAGACCATCATCGAACGCTTCCCCAAGTGTCGCGTCTTCGTTTGCACACCCATACAAACGGCTAATGTGGGCCACAATCAGTTTAACTTGAAAAAGATAGAAATCCTGCGCGAGATTTGTCGTTCCCTGTCAGTGCAACTGATAGACTGCTACGGCGAGTGTGGTATCACCGAAAAACAGGAGAACGGACACGGACAGCGCTACCTGCGCGACGGACTCCATCCTGCCGAGGAAGGACAGCAACTGATGGGCCGCTACATTGCCAAAGAGATACGAAACAACTACTTCTGATTTCTTTATAAATGAAATGAGTCTTATGAAACGGTTCCTCCTTTCCCTGTTCCTGCTGACCGCACTCTCGGGTGTGGCACAGCAGTTCAGACTCAACATCAACAAGGAAAGTGGAATCTACGAGAAGGGCGAGCGAGCTGTGGTATCGTGTCATGCCAGTATTGTGCCTTATGATTCGCTCACGGTTCGCGTTTCATACAACAACAAGGTGGAGAAGGAATTTAGCCTGCTGCCATCGACCCAAGACTTCATCGTTTTCGAACAAGCGCTCGATAGCACTTGTGCCGTTGTTCTATCGTTGTCGAGCAAGGGTTCGAGACGCATCGAGTCTATAGGTTATGTCGTAAGCCCTCAGGGCTTCCGGGCAGGATATTCCGAACCTGCCGACCTGATGTCGTATTGGGACAATCTAAAGAAACAACTCAAGGCCTTGCCTATGCAGGTGAAGACGACGGCGTTGGAAGTGCCCGGACAGTATCAGGGCAAGTACACTTGTCAGGATGTGGAGATCAACTGTCTTGGTCCTGCGCCAGTGCGAGCCTATATGGCCAAGCCCGTGAAAGCCAAGAAGAAGTCACTGCCCATCATCATTCTCTGTCGTGCGGCAGGTGTCAGTGGAGACTGGTGTCGCTGTCAGGTAGGCGAGTGTGTGGGCAATGCGGCTTTGGGCAATGGTGCATTGAGCCTTGACATCAATGCACATGGGATGCTCAACGGACAGACCGACGACTACTACCGCATGCTGGAAGGCGGTATGCTTCGCAACTATTTTGAACACAATGCCGCAGACAGGGAGACCTACTATTTCAAAGGTATGTACCTGCGGCTTTTGCGGGCTATCGAGTACATGACACAACAACCTGAGTGGGATGGCAAACGCATACTCGTCATTGGTGAGAGTCAGGGTGGAGGACAGGCCGTTGCTGCAGCAGGACTGGATTCACGCGTATCTGCCATCGTACTCAATGTTCCTGCCATGCAAGACTTGGGTGGAGCACGTGCTGGAAGACGCAGTGGTTGGCCACAACCCATCGAGAATCATCCCAATTTCAGTGCTTCGATGCTCGATGCCACACTACCATACTTCGATGGGGCACAACTCATTCGTCATTCGAAGGCCGAGATATATTGCGAAATAGGACTCATCGACACCACCTGTCCGCCTTCTTCCGTTTGGGCTTCGCTCAATGGTGCACCAGGCAAGAAGACCGTCAACTGTGTGCCTTACCGCACGCACTCTTGGCCATCTGGAGCCTTGCGTTCGCAATGGGAAGAGAAATATTTGCATCCACGGGAGGCTTTCATCAATAACTATCTAAAATAAGACCTTGACATCATCATATTATGCGTATCAGAAGATTTACATCCATCCTGCTTTTGGCGTTCCTCGTTAGCGGATTGTCGGCACAAGAAACAAAGTCTTTCGAATCGGCTTTCGAGGCGGTGGAACACATGCGTCTGGGATGGAATCTGGGCAATACTCTGGACAGTAATTCAGGCGATACACTATGGATGTGGATAGAGGCCAACAAGAGTCGAACCCCCACCACCTATGAAACGGCATGGGGACAGAAAGTGACGCAAGCCAAGCTCTTCAAACTCTTTAAGGATGCAGGGTTCAATGCCATACGCGTACCAGTAACATGGTATCCTCACATGGAGGCCACATTCAGTTCAGTGCGAGGTTACGACGACAACGGAACATGGACCTACACACCCTGGTTACCCTCGAACGACGACATAGGAACGAAGATACAAAAGGCTTGGATGAGGCGTGTGCATCAGGTGGTGGATTACATCGTCAAGCAGGGTATGTACTGTATTTTGAACGTACACCACGACACTGGTGCCTCCAACACGGCGTGGCTTTTGGCCGATGAGGATGTCTATGCCCAACAACACGAGCGTTTCGAAGCAATATGGACACAGATAGCGGAGGAGTTTCGCGACTATGACGAACACTTGCTCTTTGAGGGCTATAACGAAATGCTCGATGCCGATCACTCTTGGTGCTATGCCCAGTTTGGAAGTAAGCAAGGATACGACGACGCGAAAGCCAAGGCTTCGTACAAAGCCATCAACAACTATGCCCAGAGTTTCGTCAATGCCGTTCGAGCCACAGGAGGTAACAATCTGCAAAGGAATCTTGTGGTGTGTACCTATGGGGCATGCGACGGATTTGGAACATGGAGCAGTCATCTGCAAGACCCTCTAAAGGAAATGCAACTACCCACTGACGTCGAGGACGGACATATCATCTTCGAGGTTCACTGTTATCCCGATATCTCTGACCTGACATCGGCAAAGACGGGTCTTAACAGAGTAATCTCCCAACTGAAGTCCTATCTGGTGAAGAAGGGTGCTCCTGTGCTTTTCGGCGAATGGGGCATCAGTGGTGGAGGAGATAATCGCGACAATCATGTCGAATTCGTCAAGTATTTTGCCCAGCGTTGTCAGGCCAACGGCATAGGACTGTTCCACTGGATGGGACTTTCCGATGGTGAACATCGTACTGTGCCTGAGTTTAACGAGCAAGACCTTGTCGATGCAATGGTGGAGGGCTTCTATGGTGAAGGTGGATATGTGGACAGGATAGAAATTCCCTATGCACCTAAGTCGCAGGATGCGAGGATTTATGACCTTCTGGGCCGTCCGTCATCCGGAAATCGTCATGGCATCTATGTGAAGAACGGCAAGAAATATTGTAAATGATATGAAAAAGACACTTATGACCAGCCTTTTAGCAACTAGTCTGCTTGTTGCCAATGCCCAGCAACCTGCCATTCCTCGTGATGAGAAAGTAGAGAAACAGGTGGAACAAACACTGTCGCGCCTCTCGCTCGACGAGAAGATAGGACAGATGTGCGAACTTACAATCGACGTCATTACTGACACCAGGAGTCAGGAATTCCGTCTGAACGAGGATGCTCTGCAGAAAGTGTTCAACCAGTATCACGTGGGAAGCATCCTGAACGTGCCTAAGGGTGTGGCACAGAAATCGGAAGTGTGGAGTGCACTCATTAGGCGATTGAACCAACTCTCCATGGAGACGTGTTCTGGTGTGCCACAAATCTATGGTGTCGACCAGATTCATGGTGCATCGTACACTTGGGGAGCAACACTCTTTCCGCAAGAGATAGGCCAGGCGGCTTCCTTCAATAGGGCTATCCCTCGTCGTGTCAGTGAGATTGCGGCCTATGAGAGCAGGGCTGGTCTCATTCCTTGGGTGTATTCGCCTGTGATGGACCTTGGTCGTCAACCTCTGTGGAGCCGTATGTGGGAAAGTTATGGCGAAGACGTCCATCTCAGTTGTGAGATGGCTCGTCAGGCCGTACTTGGCTATCAGGGCAACGACCCCAACCACATTGGTCCTAAGAACGTGGCCGCATGCCTGAAACATTATATGGCCTATGGTGTGCCTGTCAGTGGCAAGGACCGTACGCCCAGCAGTGTCACTGAACGCGATATGCGCGAGAAATTCTTCCAACCCTTCCGCAGTGCCATCTTGGCAGGAGCCCTCTCACTGATGGTTAACTCTGGCGTGAACAATGGTGTGCCCTTCCACGCCAATTCGAAGTATCTGACAACGTGGTTGAAGGAGGAGTTGCAATGGGATGGTATGATAGTGACGGACTGGGCAGACATCAACAACATCTGTACTCGTGACCACATTGCTGCAACGAAGAAAGATGCCATAGCGTTGGCCATCAATGCAGGTATCGACATGTCGATGGTGCCTTATGAGGTGGAGTTCTGCGACTTGTTGAAGGAATTGGTGAACGAAGGACGAGTGTCGATGACACGTATCGACGATGCCGTGCGTCGTATCCTTCGATTGAAGATTCGCCTTGGTCTTATGGATAAGAAGACGTGGGACAAGGACGAAAAGAAACTGGCTAAAGAATTCCCCGACTTTGCCAGCGAAGGCTTTGCCAACGAAGCCGTACAGATGGCAGAGGAGTGCTTGGTGCTGTTGAAGAATGAAGAATTGGGAGGGGAGAATGGAAAGTTGTTGCCTTTGAAAGAGGGCGTGAAGATATTGGTGTGTGGACCTAATGCCGACAACTTGCGTGGTATGAATGGTGGATGGAGTTATACGTGGCAGGGAGAGCGTACCAACGAACTCGCGCCACAAATGGGAATTTATCCTACCTTCCAACAAGCATTGAAGGAACGATTCGGCACAGAGAATGTGCAGTATTTGCAAGGTGTTCGTTGGGATAGAAGAGATTTCAATCAGGACCATCAGGCATCGGATTGGGACCAACTGGCAGATGCAGCACAAAAGGCCGATGTCGTCATTGCCTGTGTGGGTGAAAACTCGTATTGCGAAACACCAGGTAATATCAATGACCTGAACCTGAGTGACAATCAAAAGGAGATGGTTCGTCAGTTAACAAAGGCAGGTAAACCCATTGTTCTTGTACTGACAGAAGGGCGTCCACGTATCATCCGAGATATCGAACCCCTGTGTCAGGCGGTAGTTCATACTTTCCTGCCCAGTAACTATGGTGGAAAGGCACTTGCACGCTTGTTGGCAGGCGATGCTGATTTCACAGGACGCATGCCGTACACCTATCCCAAGTACACGGGTGCCCTTGTTACCTATGACTACAAACCCTGTGAGAACATGGGTCAGATGGGTGGAAACTACAACTATGATGCTGTCATGGACGTACAGTGGCCCTTTGGCTATGGTTTGCACTATACTACGGTGAAATATAGCAACATGCGTGTCGATAAATCCACCTTCCGCAAGGGAGATGTGCTTACTGTCAGTGTGGATGTGACGAACACAGGTCAACGAACGACAAAGGAGAGTGTGCTTCTCTACAGCAGTGACCTTGTGGCTAGTCTCACTCCCGACATTCGCCGTTTGCGTGCCTTCGAGAAGGTGGAATTACAACCAGGCGAGACACGTACTGTCAATTTACAACTTCTTGCCAACGACCTTTCGTTTGTTGACTTGAACGACCACTGGGTATTGGAACCAGGTGACTTCCGCCTTTCCATTGCTGACCAGCACTTAACCGTTAAAGCCGTCGAATAATTAACCTCAAACAACTTGCATATGAAAACTAGATTCGTATCATCTTTATTATTACTGTTCATCGGGTGGGGTAGTGCCACAGCACAAACCATCAACCTGAGTGCAAACTCTACGGGTAAACAGTTCGATGGCATTGGAGCTGTCAACGGTGGTGGTGCCACCTCCGTATTGTTGAAGGATTATCCCGAACCACAACGTTCGCAAATCATGGATATGGTATATAAACCCATGTTCGGAGCATCAGTTAGTGCTATCCTTGTGGAAGTTCCTGGCGATGGTAACTCTACCCAGGGCAGTATGCCCAGTCATAGCCACTATCAGGGTGACCACAACTACTTGCGTGGCTATATGTGGTGGGTGATGCAAGAGGCAAAGCGTCGTAATTCCGCACTATCACTCGACGCCACCAGTTGGAGTGCGCCTGCCTGGGTGGGCAATTTCTGGTCGGACGATATGGTGGACTATTACATCGATTGGATGAAGGGTCTGCGTCAAGTGCATGGTTTGGAACTCGATGCCTTGGGATGTCACAACGAAAAGGGATGGAGTGCCGACTTTGCCAAACACCTTCGCAAGGCCATGAATGAACGTGGTTTCCGTGATGTGAAACTTCATGGCTTTGGTAATTGGGGTAATCAGAAGATGGATTTCCTCAAACGAATGCAGGAAGATCGCGAATTGGCGGATGCCCTTGATGCCGTTTGCGCCCATACCTTCAGTGAGATACAACTGACGCCTGAACAACGTAAGATGGCCGAAGACATGGGTAAACCTATCTGGAACAGTGAGGACCACGTCTATCTGCCAGGCTTCGATTGCCTGATCAGCATCGTCAAGTGTTTCAATGCCAACTACATCGTCAGTGGTGCCACTAAGGTCATCAACTGGTACGACATAGGTGCTACCTATCCTCTTGAACCCTATAGCAAAGAACCTCCCATGCTGTTGGCACAGGAACCTTGGAGTGGACATTACATAGTCCGTGAGGCACTGTGGGGCTATGCTCATTATGGACAGTTTACGCGTGTCGGATGGCGTTATGTTGATGATGGATGCCTCAACTTGCCTCAGGGTGGTTCGATGGTGACGATGCGTGATCCACAGACAGGCGACTATAGTATCGTTGCAGAAACGAAAGGTGCCAAGAAGGCGCAAACCATTAAGGTTCGTGTGGCTGATGGTCTTTCCAAAGGTAAACTCTGTGTTTGGTACAGCGATGCCAAGCAGCAGTTTGTTCGTCTGAAGGATATCACTCCCAAGGGTGGAAACTTCTCTATTACCCTGAAACCCGATGCGGTTTATTCCTTCTCTACGACGACAGGACAACAGAAAGGTTCGTTTGCCGACATTCCTGCCTCCCAGCCATTCCCCATACCTTATAAGGACGATTTCGAGCAGTACAGTAATCCTGAGGAATGGGGCTATCTGCCACACTATTTGGCCGACCTCATCGGATGCTTCGAACTGAGACCATCACCTGCGCGCAAAGGTATGTCGATACAACAAACCGTTGGTGCTCACACCCTCAGTTGGGCACCTGAATGGCATCACTATACTATTCTGGGCGATGCAGGATGGAAAGACTATGAAATCAGTGCAGACATCTATCTCAACCCAGGTGATGAGGCTGGTGTAATGGGTCGCCTTTGTGATGTGGGTTCTGGTTATGGTATATGGGCAAAAGGATACTATTTGAAACTGGATGACACAGGTCATTGCACACTCATCCTAACCCGTGGTAAACGCAATCAGAAAGAACTCATTGGAGATAAGGAACAACAAGCCCTCATCCTTGCTCGCAAGGATGTGGAGATTGGTGGTGAATACACCCTTGCTGAGGCTGATGTCAAAGGAATCTCAGCTTGTCAGTGGCACAATCTCAAACTACGTTTCGATGGAGACCAGATAATTGGTTACATCGATGGTGTTGAAGTCGTACGAGCTACATCGGATCACTATGGCAAGGGTATGGCAGGACTCATTGCTCCCTTGCACGAACGTAGTGTATCCACTCCTTATTTCGATAATGTTTGCATCACACCTCTTGGCCGAACCCAAGCCACATCTACTTCCATTCCTACTATGCAACCGCTCTATTCTCAGCAAACTTCTGCCGCAGGTCGCGAAACATTGCTCCAACGTTTGAAGAATCTTAGTGCTCGTGGCATCATGTTTGGTCATCAGGATGCCCCATTCTATGGCCTTGGTTGGCAATGGGATCGTGGTCGGTCGGACGTGCTTGCAGTATGTGGCGACTATCCTGCCGTAATGGGTTTTGAACTCGGCGGCATAGAAATGGGTGATGAAAAAAACCTTGACAGAGTACCTTTCAATCGTATTCGCGAGGAATTGTTGGCACACGTTAGGCGTGGTGGTATTGCCACCATTTCGTGGCATCCACGTAACCCTTTGACAGGAGGCACGGCATGGGATAACAAGAACAAAGAAGTTGTACGTAGTATTCTGCCAGGGGGATCACAATATCAAAAGTTTCAACTATGGATGCTTCGTCTCTCCTCCTTCCTCCAATCGTTGTGCGACGAACATGGACGCCCTGTTCCTTTCATCTTCCGTCCTTGGCACGAGAACAGTGGTGGATGGTTTTGGTGGGGCAGGGGACTTTGTTCTTCCGAGGAGTACAAAGCTTTATGGAACTGTTTGCAAGACCGACTCTTGGCCGATGGTCTTACGAACATCGTATGGAGTTGGAGTCCCAACTTTGGCTATCCTTCTGATATCTTCGACACCTATCCTGGTGATGAGCGAGTGGATATCATAGGTCTCGATGCCTACCAGCATCGGGGTGGTGAGAAAGACTTCATCAGTACACTCAACAAAGACCTTACTCAACTCTGTAACTATGCCAAGAAGGCCAATCGCCTTGTGGCACTTACAGAGTGTGGTTATCAGAATCTGCCTGATTCCACATGGTGGACGCGTGTGCTGAAACCACAAATCCAGAAGTATCCTCTCTGCTACTTCCTTGTATGGCGTAATGCCGACAATAGGCAGTACTTTGCTCCTGCACCCACCACTCACGATGCCCCCGACTTCCGACGCATGGTTGGAGACAGTAAGATTTTGATGTTAAAGGATATTGAAAATCGATAATAGAATACCATTATGAAAGAGAAACTCTGCCTTTTATTCTTGTCATTCCTGACGACGCTGACCATTTCTGCATGGAGTGGCGATGTAACAATTGAGACCCCCAACACGATGCTCGTCCTACATGCTCGGGAGGGTGGCGACTTACGTATGGCATACTATGGTGCCCGTGTGGCCAACCTGCAACAACTGCGCGATGCCGGTGCTGACCTCAATTCTTCTGCCCTACCGGCATTTGGTACGGTGGATATGGTGCAGCTGCCTGCCTTGCAAGTGTTGCACGCCGATGGCGACCTGAACCTTGAACTGCAAACCACTGACTATTCGTCGCACGCTGAAGGTAATGCCCAAGTACATGTCTTCACGATGCAGGACAAATTACAGCCTATCATCGTTCGTATGTTCTATAAGGCATATCGGCAGGTGGACATTATAGAAACGTGGACGGAAATCGAGAATGGCGAGAAAAAGCCCGTCACACTGAAACGTTACGATTCTGGTCATCTGGTACTTCGACAGGGTGATGTGTGGATAACTCATATGCATGGAAACTGGGCGGCAGAGACTGAACCCACATCCGAAGCCCTGACAGGAGGTGTCAAGATTATTCGTAATACTGATGGCGCACGCAATGCTCATCTCGATGCCCCTGAGGTTATGGTTTCTCTCGACGGACGTCCACAGGAACTGACAGGTCGTACCATTGGTGCTGCATTGTGTTGGAGTGGAAACTTTGAACTTCGTTTCAACACCATTTCGCACAAAGAACACCACTTCTATGCTGGCATCGACCCACAATCTTCGGAATATATCCTTGATCCTAAACAGAAGTTTGAGACACCTCATCTGGCACTAACTTTTTCCAACGAAGGTTTGAGTGGTGCCAGTCGTAACTTCCATCGTTGGGCACGTACTGAGGGGATGTTGCACAGAGGTATGAAGGTGGGCGATATACTCCTGAACTCATGGGAAGGTCTTTACTTCGACATAGATGAGGCTCGCATGATACAAATGATGGATGATATCAGCAAGTTCGGTGGCGAACTATTTGTAATGGATGATGGATGGTTTGGCGACAAATATCCACGTAAAAATGATACTTCCAGTCTTGGCGACTGGGTAGTGGATAAAAACAAATTGCCCAATGGACTTCGTGCACTGACTGATGCTGCTCGTGAGCGTGGTATCAAGTTTGGCATTTGGATAGAGCCAGAGAACGTGAATACAACGAGTGAACTCTTTGAGCAACATCCCGAATGGGCTTTGCAGGTGAAAGGACGTCAACTTAAGTTGGGACGTGGTGGTACGCAGTTGGTATTGGATATGACCAATCCACAGGTGCAGGACTTCGTCTTTAAGATAGTCGATGACCTGCTCACACAAAACCCCGAAATCGCCTATATCAAGTGGGACGCCAATGCCTCCATACAAAACTTTGGTTCTCTTTATTTGCCTAAGAACCGTCAACAAAACCTCTATGTCGACTACCACCTTGGTTTGCTGAAGACCCTCCAGCGCATTCGTGCCAAGTATCCCGACATCGTCATTCAGGACTGTGCGTCTGGCGGTGGTCGTGCCAACTATGGGTTGCTTCCCTATTTCGATGAGTTCTGGGTTTCGGATAATACGGATGCCTTGCAACGTGTTTATATCCAGTGGGGAACTTCCCTCTTCTTCCCTGCCAATGCTATGGCCTGTCACATCAACCATTGCCCCTATTGGAACACAGGTGGTAGGGTTATTCCTATCAAATTCCGTTGTGACGTGGCTATGAGCGGACGCTTGGGTATAGAGTTGCAACCCAAGGATATGACTGACGAGGAACGTCAGCAAACGAGCACTTGTATGGCTGACTACAAACAATTGCGTCCTGTTGTTCAAACGGGCAATCTCTATCGTCTCCTATCTCCTTACGACCGCAAGGGTGTGGCCTCACTGATGTATACCGACGATGCCCAACAGAAGGGTGTTTGGTTTGTCTATAAAGTTGACAATTACTATGATCAACCCATCCCTCGCATCCGTTTGGCTGGTCTCAATCCTGATGCCACATACACCCTCGTGGAAAAGAACATACGTGTGGGTCAAAGACCTTGCTCTCTATCGGGTAAGCGCTTTACAGGCCGTTTCCTCATGGAGGTTGGCATCGAGGTTCCCCTCAGGGAGGAATATGCTAGCAGAGTATTTTCTATTGAATCTTGACATTTCTTATTTGCCATTTATCATACAATGAATTACGAATCACGACTGAAACAGATACAGGAGTATCACGAGGCTTTGCTTACGTTGAAGAATGAGCCCGAGGAATTGGGTAACGGAATATTCGAACGCTACAAGCATCCCATATTGACGGCTGAACATACCCCATTGGAGTGGCGATATGACTTTAACAAAAAGGATAATCCCTATTTGATGCAACGCATCATGATGAACGCCGTCTTGAACGCCGGAGCCATTAGGCTTGACGGGCGCTACTTGCTGGTGTGTCGTGTGGAGGGGGCTGACCGCAAGTCGTTCTTTGCCGTAGCAGAGAGCCCGAATGGCATCGACGGTTTCCGCTTCTGGGCCGAACCCATCACCATGCCTGAGACGCTCATCCCTGCCACGAATGTCTATGACATGCGGCTGACGCAGCACGAGGACGGATGGATCTATGGCATCTTCTGCGCCGAACGGCACGATGAAATGTATCCTGGCGACCTGAGTGCTGCCAAGGCCTCGGCAGCCATTGCCCGCACCCGCGACCTTATCCATTGGGAGCGGCTCCACGACCTGAAGTCGAAAAGCCAGCAGCGCAACGTGGTGCTCCATCCTGAATTTGTGGAAGGACGTTATGCTTTTTACACCCGTCCGCAGGATGGATTTATCGACACGGGCTCGGGCGGGGGCATCGGATGGGCTTTGGTTGAGGACATCGAGCATGCTGAGGTGGAGGAGGAAATCATCATCAATGCCCGCCACTATCATACCATCATGGAGGTAAAGAACGGCGAGGGGCCGGCTCCGCTGAAGACTCCCCAGGGATGGTTGCATCTGGCCCATGGCGTACGCGGAACGGCCAGCGGACTGCGTTACGTTCTCTATCTGTATATGACAGCCTTAGACGACCCGACGCGCGTCATTGCCCAGCCCGGAGGCTACTTTCTGGCTCCGCAGGGAGGCGAGTATGTGGGCGACGTGATGAATGTTTGTTTCTCAAACGGTTGGATTCAGGACCCCGACGGACGGGTGCTCATCTACTATGCCTCGAGTGACACTCGTCTGCATGTGGCAGTTTCCTCGGTCGACAGACTTGTTGACTATTGCATGAATACTCCTGCTGACGGATTGACGACAGGTGCCAGTGTGGAAACCATCAAACGACTGATAAACAAGAACAAGCAATGGCACGATTAAGTGAGAAAATAGGCTATGGACTGGGCGACATGTCGTCGTCGATGTTCTGGAAGGTGTTTTCTTACTATCTTCCCTTTTTCTACAGCAACATTTTTGGCCTGCGTCTTGCAGATGCAGCGGTGTTGGTACTGGTGACCCGTATTTGGGATGCCGTTTCTGACCCCATGATGGGTATTATTGCTGACCGAACACAGACGCGTTGGGGTAAGTATCGTCCTTATCTATTATGGGTTGCTCCGTTGTTCTCCATCTGTGGAATTCTGCTTTTTACCACACCCGACTGGGAGTATGGGGCAAAACTTATTTGGGCATACATTACTTATATTTTGATGATGACTGTTTACACAGGCATTAATGTTCCCTATGGTGCCATGTTGGGCGTAATCACCGATAATTCACAAGAAAAAACCGTCTTTTCATCATTCCGAATGTTCTTTGCCTATGGTGGCTCGTTTATCGCGTTGGCCGCATGGGAACCGCTTGTGAAATGGATAACGAACAATGGTCAATCATCAATGTTCAATGGTCAATCTTCAATAAGCACAGCTGATGCTTGGCAAGGGGCTATGATTGTTATTGCTGCGGCATGTTTCCTGCTCTTTCTGCTATGCTTTGCCCTTACTCGTGAGCGACTAAAGACCATTAGCACTGTTTCCATTGGTAGTGACTTTAAAGCGCTTCTCAGCAATCGTCCTTGGTGGTTGATGATAGGTGCTGCACTCTGTTTCAATCTCTTCTGCACTATTCGTGGTGCCACTGTTGCCTACTATTTTGCTGATGTTATTGGTTTTGATGCGATGTTGCATGTCCCTTCCTTTGGTGGAGGAAAGGGAATGAGCATTCTATTCTACGCAGGATTGTTCTTGAGCATAGGCGAAGTTGCCAATATGATAGGTGTTGCCTGCACCGTTCCGTTGGCTCGTCGGTTGGGCAAGAAGTCTACTTTCATATGCGTTAACAGCTGCCTAATTATCTGCTCTATACTATTTTTCTTCATCCCCGTATCGCCATTGGGCTTTTGGTTCATGCTACTGATGCAGGTTATTATATCTATGCTTACGGGTATTATGTCGCCTCTCATCTGGTCGATGTATGCTGATGTCAGCGATTATGCTGAACTGAAGTACAAGACTGCCAGTACAGGCCTCATCTTCTCATCCTCATCTATGGCTCAGAAGTTTGGCGGTGCCATAGGTGGTGCAGCAGTGTTGTGGTTACTCGGAGCTTGTGGTTATGTACCTCGAACAGATGAACAATTGGCGGCACAAACTGTGTTGGAACAACCTGAGTCAGCTATCCGTGTCCTTTGGTATCTAATGTCCTTCATCCCTGCCGCCGTTGCCCTACTGGCAATTATTATTGCCCGTTTCTATCCACTCACCGTGCAGCGTGTGAATGAAATTGAAGAACAACTGAAACTGCAAAGACAATGATGCAAGAACTGAAAGCAGACATGCGTCAAGTACTCGAGGAAAATATCCTTAAGTATTGGATAGAGCGAATGGTAGATGAGGAGCATGGAGGTTTCTATGGACGTAGGGATGGCAATGACCGTTTGGTGCCCGATGCACCTAAGGGTGCAGTGCTTAATGCACGTATCCTTTGGGCCTTTTCAGCATCCTATCGTGTTCTGAGAAGGGATGAATACAAGCAAATGGCCTTGCGTGCAAAAGAGTACATCCTGAAGCATTTCATAGATCGTGAGTATGGTGGAGTTTATTGGATGCTTGATTGTGAGGGAAATCCCATTGACCTAAAGAAACAGATCTACGCCATAGGATTCATGATATATGGTTTCTCGGAATTGTATCGTGCAACTGGCGATGAAGAGTCGCTAAAAGTAGCTATCCAACTTTTTAATGACATCGAACATCATGCTTATGATGCCCAGAATAATGGTTACATCGAAGCATTGACACGTGAATGGCAACCTATCGGTGATATGCGTCTTTCTGATAAAGATGAGAACGGAAGTCGAACGATGAATACTCATCTACACATACTCGAACCCTATACAAATCTTTATCGCGTTTGGAAAGACGAGAGACTGGAACAGCAACTACACAACCTGATTCACATTTTTGTTACCAAGATATTGAATCCCCAGACTTTTCATCTCGACCTCTTTTTCAATGACTACTGGCAGGGAAAGAGAGATATCGAGAGTTATGGTCACGACATAGAGGCTGCTTGGCTCTTGACAGAAGCCTTGGAAGTATTGGGAGACGAACAGCTTACTTCCGAGATTATGCCCGTTGTGCGTCGCATAACTCAAGCCTCTGAAAAAGGGTTGATGCCGGATGGCAGTATGATACACGAAGATCGTGATTCAGACCGCCACTGGTGGGTACAGTGTGAGTGCATCATTGGTGAAATAAACCAATGGCAACATTTCCAAGATAACGAGGCTCTCGCTCGTGCTCTAAAATGTTGGTCATACACCAAACAACACCTTATTGACTGGGAGCATAGTGAATGGTATTGGAGCATACGTGAGGATGGTTCCGTTAATATCGACGACGACAAGGCTGGACCTTGGAAATGTCCTTATCATAATTCACGTATGTGCCTCGAGGTGATTGAGCGTATAGGGTAATCCTATCATAGGATAGAGAATATGGGTTTTCCTCTAAAGGAAAATGTTATTTCTTTATTCGACTGGCGCATAATTCGGAAGTTTTACCTATATTTGTAGCGTCGTAAGCCATGGGAGACTATGGACGACAGACGAAAATGATTAACAGTTTATAGTATAACCCACGTATGAAACGCTCGTTACTTTCGTTTATGCTTATGTTGCTCTCTGTGATGCAAGCATACGCCTACAAAAAGCAGTCAATTGACATCAACGTGAATGGGCAGCAGAGGAATATGGTGGTGTACACACCTAATACACTGCCTGCCAAGTCACCACTCTTCATCGTGACACATGGTATGAACCAAGACCCTGAATATCAGTCGAGCTCGGATAAGATGTACGAGATGATAGACACGGCCAAGTTCGTTGTCACATACTTGAGAAGCGACGGAAACACATGGGACATAGGTGGAACGAAGGACCAGAATTTCGTCATTAAGACTATCGACGAAATGGCAAGCCGTTTCGATATAGACATTGACCGTGTATATTGGTCGGGTTTTTCTATGGGATCGATGCTCATCCACCATTGCATTGGGGCTATGCAAGACAAGATTGCCGCCTTTGCTCCCACGAGTGGTATTCAGTTCTCCGAATCGCCTTGGAACAACTGTCAGAAACCCGTCAACTTGCTGGAGTGTATTGCCTATGGCGATGACGTGTTCGGCTACGAACAATATGGCATTCATGACTACATCGAGAACTATGCTAAGCATGACAAACATACCAATTACAGCAAGACAGCACACTATAAGCCCATAAGTACCAGTTGGTATGATGGCGACTTGGAGAAATGGTCGGGTGGTCCGAATGGTGGTGAGGTTTGGCTCTACTCTTATAACAATGGTGGACACTGGCCCATGGACCTCAACCGCCATCTTATCTGGAATTTCTGTAAGCGTTTCTCTCTGAACAGACCTACGGTAAGAATCACTCAACCTGCCGGAGAGACCATTCATCTCTGGATGGCACCACAAGGAGAGGCTCAGTTCCCAGATATCACAATCCTTGCTACAGGCAAGTCGGCCAATGGTAAGATAGAGAAAGTGGAATACTATGACGGCAAGACACTCTTTGACACCCAGACAACATTGCCCAGCAAGGCGACATTGGTGTCACCCTCCGCAGCCAATCACAACCTCAGCGTGGTGGTTACAGACAGTGAGGGCAAGACAGCGCAAGCCTCGTGCCAAGTCAATTATGTTGCCCCAAAGAGCACATACAACTTTCAACAGTATTTCAATGTCGAAGGCATAGTGCCACAAAATTGGTATGTGTCCAATGGTTCGACAAAGCGTGTGGGCGGAAGTAACACGTACACTAGCGGTCCACGCATACTGCAATTTACCAATACCACTCGAGGGCTTGACTACGGATTGCTCGTTCAGAATGCTACAGGAAAGGCGAGGGATGCTTGGGCAAAGTTTGGCCTCAGGACATCTCGTTCGAAATTGACATTGGCCCCAGGACACTATTCGCTTAGGTTCAGAGTGTGCAATTGGAATCACGCCGAGTTCTCGCCTGTGACCATTTCCATTCAGAACCTCAGTGGACTGGAAGTGGCAGCTGACACCATCATGCCCACTGTCAACGTTGGTGGAGATGTAGCTAACAAGTTTTTAAAATTCAGTCTGCAAAAGTTCGAGTTCGACATTACCGAAGCAGACGACTATGTCATTGTCTTTTATCCCGATGCCGCGCGAGATGCCGACTTTGTGTTGGGTTATCTCAGTCTTCAGGCACTCGAGTATGGCACTACAGACATTATCAATGTAACGGAACCCGTTTCTACATCCCATTCGCAAGTTTACGACCTTAGTGGCAGGCAAATTCCCGAAGGAAAGATGAAACGAGGGTTTTATATTATTGACGGACGAAAGACGTTCGTCCCATAATCGTCAAATTCTTGCTCCGTTGCTCTACGCAAGCGTCACTGCTACGCAGATGCCGAGTGGTCCAATCGTCAATTCGTCCAATCGTCCAATTTTAAATGTCCGAACTGCCAAAACTCATCAGTGACCTGGCCCTCATACTCATCGTTGCGGGCCTGACAACGATAGTCTTCAAGCGACTTCGCCAACCCCTGGTGCTGGGCTACATCCTGGCAGGGTTCCTGGCCGGTCCTCACATGCCTTACACGCCCAGCATCGAAGAGAGCGAAACCATTGAGGTTTGGAGCCAGATAGGCGTCATCTTCCTCATGTTCTCGCTGGGTCTGGAGTTCTCATTCAGGCGCATTCTCAAAGGCGGTGCATCGCCCATCATTGCCGCCTGTTTCATCATGACCTGCATGTGGGGGATGGGCTGCGGAGCGGGCTATCTGCTGGGCTGGTCGCCCATCAACTGCATGTTTGTCGGCGGCATGCTGGCCATGTCCTCGACCACCATCATCTACAAGGCTTTCGACGACATGGGACTGCTCTCGCGCCGCTTTGCGGGAAAGGTGATGTCGGTCCTCATCCTCGAGGACATCCTGGGCATCGTGGTTATGGTCCTGCTTTCTGCCGTGGCAGTCAGCAATCGGTTGCAGGGGGCCGAGCTGGTCGGTTCGCTGGTGAAGTTGGGGTTCTTCTTGTTGCTGTGGTTTGTGGTGGGCATGTGGGCCGTGCCTACGTTTCTCCATCGCAACCGTTCGTTCATCAATCGCGAGACACTCATCATCGTCTCCATCGGACTGTGCTTCCTGATGGTGGTTGTGGCTGATTCGGTGGGCTACAGTTCGGCCCTTGGTGCCTTCGTGATGGGCAGCATCCTGGCCGAGACGGTGGAGGCCGAACGCATCGACTCTGCCATCTCTTCGATAAAAGACCTCTTCGGAGCCATCTTCTTCGTGTCCGTAGGCATGATGGTGTCGCCCGCCGACCTCCTTGCCCACTGGCAGCCTATCGTGGTGTTGGTCGCCACCATTCTGGTGGGTCAGATGGTGTTTGGCACCATGGGCTATCTGCTTTCGGGAAGCAGTCGGGCCGATGCGCTCATGAGCGGATTCTCCATGGCGCAGATAGGCGAGTTTGCTTTCATCATAGCTGCCCTGGGCCAGTCGCTCCGGGTGACCGACGGCATGCTCATGCCTATCGTCGTTGCCACCAGCATCATCACCACCTTCCTCACGCCCTACATGATAAAACTGGCGCGGCGCATAAGCGGCAACAAGAAGGAATCGGGCGAGAGGATCGCACCTACGGAGAAAAAGTCGCGAAGGGAAAGCTCCCCTCTTGTTGCCTTCCTTCGCAAGGTGGTTCTTCAGACCGTCGTCTATGGCGTCCTCAGCACGGCTGTCGTTTCGCTGCTCTTTGTCTCCCTGCTGCTTGTCTGTCGCCATTTCTTTGGCCACTGGGCAGGCAATGCCGTCTGCGGCACATTGGTCATCATGCTCTTGGCCCCCCTGCTGCGCCCCATCATCATGAAGAACAACACCTCCCGGGAGGCCAACCTCCTGCGCCAAAGCGGACGGTGGGGTCATGTGTTTGTCAACCTGACCATCGTCATCCGCTTCGCCTTTGCCACGGCTCTCGTCTATTACGTCCTCGATTTCCTCTCCCCCCATCGTTGGTATTGGCATGTGCTTGTGGCCGTCCTCGTGGTACTGCTCATCGTCCGCAGCCGATGGATTCGCAAGGTGAGCATGCGCCTCGAATCCACCTTCCTCGAAAACCTCTCTCGCCGCGAAAACACGGGGCCCGCCTATGCTCGCCAACTGCGAGGTCGCGACCTCCACATCACCCGCCTCCCGCTGCCCGAAGGCTCCCTCTGGGGCGGACGCACGCTGGCCCAACTGCACATAGGCGGAAGGAACGGCGCCCACGTTGCCGCCATCGTTCGCGACCATCGCCGGCTCAACGTTCCGGGCGGTACCACGATGCTCTTTCCCCATGATGTGCTGGAGGTGGTGGGCAGCGACCCCAGCATCGAACAACTGCGCCAGCGCATGTCCGCTGAGGTAGAACCCGTCGCTCAGGACCAGGCCGACCCCATGCAGTTGCAATGTATTGAAGTGGGCAGTCAGAGTCCCCTGACAGGCACCCTCATCAAGGACAGCGGCATTCGCGACCAATATCGCTGCATGGTGGTGGGAGTGGAGGACCGCCGGGGCAACATGCGCGTGGCCGGAGCCGACCACGAGATTCGCCCCGCCGACAAACTCTGGCTGGCAGGCAGCCACGACCAGCTTGCGAAGCTGAAAAAAATCCTTTCACCATAAGCAGCAGGGGGGGGAGCACGATGAGGAGACTGTCCCCCTTATGGAACGGAAGTCCTGACTTCTTTGCCCGGAACGGGGTGTGGCTCACAGATTGATGCCGTAGCTTTGTTTCACCTCGCTCATGACGAAGGTGCTTTCGAGCGAACTGAGGCTTTTGATAGTGCCCAGTTTGTTTAGCACAAATTCCTGGTACTGGCGCATGTCGGCGGCTCTGATTTTCAGGAGATAGTCGTAGGTGCCCGAGGTGTTGTAACATTCGGTCACCTCTGGGATGTGCTGGATGCGGCGCGTGAAGTCGTCGGCTATCTCGCGATTGATTTGTTTGAGTTTCACTTTGCAAAACACCAGCAGGCCGCGGTCCAGCTTGTCGGGGTCGAGCACGGCGATGTACTTTTTGATGTAGCCCTGCCGCTCCAGTCGCTTTTGCCGTTCGAAGACGGGAGTGGGGGTGAGGTGGACGGCGTCGGCCAGTTCCTTTGTGGTCAGCTTGGCATTCTTTTGCAGTGTCCTAAGTATCTGTAAGTCAGTCTTATCCAGGGTGTCCATAGAATATTATTCTTTTGCAGGTTACTTTTTATTGGATTTGAAGAATGAATCCGTGATTTGCGACGCAAAGTTAGGTATATTTTCCGAAAACAAAAAGAAATTTGGAGGATAATTCCAAAACTTCGTAACTTTGCAGTGCAGAAATGATGAATGTCTAACCTTTAAATAATGAATGTAACTATGGCACAGGAAAAGAAACTTCACTTTGAGACTTTGCAACTGCATGTTGGACAGGAGCAGGCTGACCCTGCCACCGACTCGCGGGCAGTACCCATTTACCAGACCACGAGCTACGTGTTTCGCAATTCGCAGCACGCTGCCGACCGCTTTGGTTTGCGCGATGCCGGCAACATCTATGGCCGACTGACCAACAGCACCCAGGGTGTGCTGGAGGAGCGTGTGGCTGCTCTGGAAGGAGGCGTGGCCGGACTGGCTGTGGCGTCGGGTGCTGCTGCCATCACTTATGCCTTGCAAAACATTGCTCAGGCAGGTGACCACATTGTGGCGGCCGACAACCTTTACGGTGGGTCGTACAACCTGATTACCCACACGCTGAGCACTCAGGGAGTGACGAACACCATTGTCAATGCCAATGACCTGAAAGCATTGGAGGCTGCCATCCGCCCCAATACGAAGGCCGTCTTTGTGGAGACCTTTGGCAATCCCAACAGCGACGTGCTCGACATTGAGGGCGTGGCCCGTGTGGCTCACAGCCACGGGGTGCCCGTCATCGTGGACAATACCTTCGGCACGCCCTATCTCATTCGTCCGCTGGAGCATGGGGCCGACATTGTGGTTCACTCTGCCACCAAGTTTCTGGGAGGTCACGGTTCGTCGTTGGGTGGCGTCATTGTTGACGGTGGTCGTTTTGACTGGAAGAGCAATGCCGACAAGTTCCCCACGCTGGCAAAGCCCGACCCCTCGTACCATGGGGCTGTGTTTGCCGATGTGGCTGGCGCAGCAGCTTTTGTCACCCGCATTCGTGCCGTCCTGTTGCGCGACACGGGGGCTGCCATTTCGCCCTTCAATGCCTGGATTCTGCTGCAGGGCGTGGAGACGCTGAGCCTGCGTGTGGAGCGGCATGTCGAGAACGCCCTCCGGGTGGTGGATTTCCTTGCGCAGCATCCGCGTGTGGTTCGTGTCAATCATCCCTTGTTGCCGAGCCATCCTGACCATGCCCTCTATGAGAAGTATTTCCCCCAGGGCGGCGGCAGCATCTTCACCTTCGAGATTCGGGGCGGGCAAGAGGAGGCCTGGCAGTTCATCGACCGCCTGCAGATATTCTCCCTCTTGGCCAATGTGGCCGACGTGAAGAGTCTGGTCATCCATCCCGCCTCCACCACCCACTCGCAACTTTCGCCCGAGGAACTGAAGGAGCAGCACATCACGCCCGCCACCATCCGCCTCTCCATTGGCACCGAGCACATCGATGACTTGCTGGCCGACTTGGCGCAGGCACTAAAATAATTAAGGTAAGGAGTAGTCAACCCCGTTAACCCATTAAAATAAACGTTAAACGTTAAACATTAACCCATTATTATTTGTACCTTTGCAAATCATTAATTGCATACACTATGGCACAGATAGCAAAAAAGCTGACCGAGCTCATCGGCAACACTCCACTCTTGGAGTTGAACAGATTTTCCGAGGCAAAGGGCGTGGAGACGCCAATCATTGCCAAAGTAGAGTTTTTCAATCCTGGCGGTTCGGTGAAGGACCGCATAGCCCTGGCCATGATTGAGGATGCCGAGGAACGCGGCATCCTGCAGCCTGGCGCCACCATCATCGAACCCACCAGCGGCAACACGGGCGTGGGGCTGGCACTGGTCAGCGCTGTCAAGGGCTACCACCTCATCCTGACCATGCCCGACACCATGAGCGTCGAGCGTCGCAATCTGGTGAAGGCCTATGGGGCCGAGGTGCGCCTGACGCCCGGCAAAGAAGGCATGCCCGGAGCCATCCGTGCTGCCGAGGCCCTGTGCGAGAGCATTCCGGGCAGCGTCATCCTGCAGCAGTTTGAGAATCCCGCCAACCCCGCTCGCCACTATGCCACCACGGGCCAGGAGATTTGGCAGCAGACCGAGGGGCAGGTGGACATCTTTGTGGCCGGCGTGGGCACGGGCGGCACCATCTCGGGCGTAGGGCGCAGGCTGAAGGAGCTGAATCCCGCCGTCCGGATTGTAGCCGTCGAACCCAAGTCCAGTCCCGTGCTCAACGGCGGACAGTCGGGGCCCCACAAGATTCAGGGCATCGGTGCGGGTTTTGTGCCGAAGACCTATGACGCCAGCGTCATTGACGAAGTCTTCGACGTGGAGAACGACGATGCCATCCTCGCAGGCCGTCAGCTGGCTCAGCAGGAAGGCTTGCTGGTGGGCATTTCGGCCGGAGCTGCCGCCTATGCCGCCGCCGAGGTGGCCCGCAGGCCCGAGAATCGGGGCAAGCGCGTGGTCGCCCTGTTGCCCGACACTGGCGAGCGCTACCTCTCCACCGTGCTCTATGCCTTTGAGGACTATCCCCTCTGAATCGGCGCTGGAAAGTATAATTAATCTTAAATTACTCCCTGGCACATGTGCGTGTCAGGGATTTTTTCATACCTTTGCCCCAAGAAACCAAACTTTGTGTCATAAATCATAAAAAAGCAACAAGACTATGAAAGGAATGAAAGAAAACCAAATGCTGGTGGCAGCCATCGTGTTGGCGCTGGGCATGTGCTGCATGGGTGGGCTCATCAAGAGCGGCATCGAACATTTCAAGACCTTCGACCACAAGGTGACCGTGAAGGGACTTTCGGAGCGCGAAGTGCCTGCCAACAAGGTCACCTGGCCGCTCATCTACAAGGAACTGGGCAACGACCCCTCGGCCATGTACGAACTCATCGAGCAGAAGAACCAGAAGGTGGTGGCCTTCCTGAAGCAGGCTGGGCTGAGCGACAAGGAGATTAACGTCAACCCGCCCACCATCAGCGACCGCCAGGCCGACAACTACGGCAACGAAATCATGAACTATCGCTACAAGGCTGCCTGCGTCATCACCGTCACATCGACGAACGTCGAGAAGGTGCGCCAGCTCATGTCGCGCCAGTCCGAGCTGATGAAGCAAGGCATTGCCCTGGTCAGCGAGGAGTATGGCGACAACAGCGTCCGCTACGAATACACGAGCCTTACCGACATCAAGCCCGAGATGGTGCAGGAAGCCATGAAGAATGCCCGCCAGACCGCCGAGCAGTTTGCTCGCGACGCCAATGCGCGTCTCAACGGTGTCATCACCGCCCAGCAGGGCCAGTTCAGCATTGAGGACCGCGATGCCAACACCCCCTACATCAAGAAGGTCCGCGTGGTGAACACGGTGGAGTATTCGATAAAGTAGTCCCTTACCTCTTCTTCCTGAAGAAATCCTGCATGAGCCGGCGGCATTCATCCTCCATGATGCCGCCGGTTACTTGTGTCCGCGGATGCAGGGCCCCGGGGGCAAAGCGCTGATAGCCACGTTTCTCGTCGGGGCAGCCAAACACCACGCGCCCCACCTGCGCCCATCCCATGGCCCCGGCACACATCACGCAGGGCTCCACGGTGACGTACAGCGTGCAGTCCGTCAGATACTTGCCTCCCAGGGTGTCCGCCGCCGCCGTCAGGGCCTGCATTTCGGCGTGCGCCGTCACGTCGCGGAGCGTCTCCGTCAGGTTGTGGCCGCGGCCGATGACGTCCCCCCGTGGGGTCACCACCACTGCCCCGATGGGCACCTCGCCCCCCTCCAGCGCCTGCCGGGCCTCGCCGAGGGCCAGTTTCATGTAATAGTTATCGTCTCTCTCCATAATGTCTTGATTGTCGAAGTCAAAGTTACGAATTAATTTTTAATTTTTAATTTTTAATTCTTAATTTATGCGTATCTTTGTGGCAAAATAGACACAAAGATGACGCATAAGCATTTCCCACTCGACGACAGTCCCCAGTTCCGCATGGTGGAGCTGGACGAGACCACGAGCACCAACGACTTCCTCTCCCACTTCCGCCCCGTGGGCCCCGAGCGGCGCCTGACGCTCGTCACCGCCGAGCACCAGACGGCCGGACGCGGAGCCGGGCACAACCGCTGGGAGTCGGAGCCGGGCAAGAACCTCCTGTTCAGCCTGATGGTCCATCCCCGCCACATCCGTCCCGACCGCATATTCCTGCTCAGCGAGGTCCTCTCCCTGGCCATTTGCGAGGCCGTCGGCCTCCCCCTGTCCGTCAAGTGGCCCAACGACATCTATTGGGGCAATCGCAAGCTGTGCGGCATGCTCGTCGAGAACGAGATGCGCGGCCAGTTGGTGGAGCGCAGCATCATGGGCGTCGGCATCAATGTCAACCAGACAGAGTTCGCCTTCGACAGGAGCCGCCTGGACGGGCTGCGGCGTATGGCCGAACCCGTCTCGCTGGCGCAAATCATGGGCCACCCCCTGGAGCGCCGCTTCCTGCTCGAGGGTGTTGTGGAGCACTTCCTCCGCTACTACGCCTGGACCGAGCAAGGCCGCCAGGACGAACTGCACCAAATGTACCTCAGCCGGCTCTACCGGAAGGACGAGGTGCACGGTTTCGTCGATGCCGAAGGTCCCTTCCGCGGCACCATCACCGACGTGGAGCCCGGCGGCCGCCTCGTAATAATCGACGAAGCCGGCCAGAGCAGGCGCTACGGCTTCAAGGAAGTGGAATACAAAAGTAAAAATTAAAAGAGAAAAGATAAAAGATAAGAAACCCCCTCCCTTGAGGGGGAGGGATGGGGAGAGGCTGGTTAAAAGTTAAGAATATGGAAAAAAAGTTTAAGCGCATTCTGCTGAAGCTCTCGGGCGAGAGCCTGCAGGGAGAGCAGGGCTACGGCATCGACGTGAACAGGTTGAACGACTATGCCCGACAGATTAAGGAAGTAGTGGACATGGGTGTCCAGGTGGGCATCGTCATCGGCGGCGGCAACATCTTCCGCGGCCTTTCGGGCGCCAGCAAAGGCTTCGACCGCGTGAAGGGCGACCAGATGGGCATGCTGGCCACGGTCATCAACTCCATGGCACTGTCCAGTGCCCTCGGTGCCATCGGCCAGAAGGCCCTCGTGCTGACGGCCATACGCATGGAGCCCGTGGGCGAGTTCTACACCAAATGGAAGGCCATCGACGCCCTGGAGCGTGGCGAGGTGGTCATCATGAGCGGCGGTACGGGCAACCCCTATTTCACTACCGACACGGGTTCGTCGCTGCGCGGCATCGAGATTGAGGCCGATGTCATGCTCAAGGGCACTCGCGTGGACGGCGTCTATACTGCCGACCCCGAAAAGGACCCCACAGCCACCAAGTTCAAGGAAATCACCTACGACGAAATCTACAACCGCGGACTGAAGGTGATGGACCTCACCGCCACCACCATGTGCAAGGAGAACCACCTGCCCATCTACGTCTTCAACATGGACATCGTGGGCAACCTCCGCAAGGTGATGGAGGGCGAGGACATCGGTACGCTGGTGCACAACTGAAGACCCCTCTCCCCGCTCCCCCGAGGGGGAGGGCTTGCCTTTCCGCTTGAGAGGGTTACAAATATTTTGAATGGAGAATAGAGAATTGCGAATTGTAGATTGTGAATTGTAGATGGACTTTGTTGGCCATGGCCATGGCCTTGCTGATTCCGCATTGCAGTGGTGCGATGGCGGACCGGAGTCATTATCCCATCGTCGGTGCTTGGGTCTTGAAGAGCGAGACAGCACCAGACGGCAGGGTAACACAAACCATCTACACAGGGTACACTCGCTGTAAAATTTACGACGCCGACAGCACCTACTACAGTGTGCAACTGCATGCTGTGGGAGACGAGATGATGATTATTGCCCACGAGATGGGACGGTACAGGCTCAACGACTCCATCTACATGGAGCGCGACCGCGTGATGCCCTTCCGCATCATCAACGACACCACCTTCGTCACCGAGTTCGAGGGCTATCAGGAACTCATGGTGCGTTCCTCCACGATGACCGAGGAACGCATGGAGGAGATTCGCAAACTGGTGAGACAGCATCCCAACGATGGTGACTCGCCAGTAAAGCACTTCGTGCTCTCCACCACCGAGCGCAAGTTGAGGAAGGAGAACCACCTGTTCCTCTATATAATAATAGGTATGGCGCTCGTGGCCGCTGCCGTGATGGCCTATGCCTACCGACTGCGCCTGCGAAAGCGCGAGGTGGAGCGCAAGTTGGCCGAAATCGAGGAAGAGCACGCCCTGCGCCCGACGCTTGTTGCCGATGCCATGCGGCAAGTGGAGACGGAGTTCTACCAATCTGACTACTACATCGCTCTGCGTCGTCGCATTGAGGCAGGGGGTAACCTTTCTCCACAGGAGTGGCAGGAACTGGAACAACGGCTGAAATCCGTCTATCCTCGATTCAGCAGTAGTCTCTACGGTCTCTTCAACCTCTCGCCAGCCGAGTATCAGATGTGCCTGCTCCTGAAGATTCGCACCTCGCCAGCCGAGATTGCCGCCGTGCTGAAGCGCGACAAGAGCACGATCAGCACCATGCGCCGCCGCCTCTACAAGAAGGTTTTCGGCAAGGAAGGCAGTGGAAAGGACTGGGACGAATTCATCCAATCCCTATAGGGCTATTTTGTTCATTTTGGCCCATTTCATCGGGGTTTGCAAACTATTTGCAAACTCCTTTTTTATGCCTTTCTGCAAATGCCAACAAATTGCCAACCCATAAAGTTGGAGCACTGGACAAGAAAGGCCTATCTTTGCAGTCGGAAACCAAAATTCAGTCGAAGATGAAGAAACAAACCATCCTCTCATCCATCATTCTCCTTGCCCTTTGGGCATGTTCTCCAAAGTCCCCACGGTCCTCGTCACCCCTTCCCATGTGGGAACGAAAGAGTGCCCCAGCCGTTATTCTTGGGCGATATGTGGGTTGGAAGCCTGGCGACGACTGCAATTCCCCTGGTTTCTGGGGGAATGGCGAGTCACTAAAAGGTAATAGTATCCCTGAAATCACTGTTGATTCCACAGCAGGACAATTCACCATCGTGTGGGACATCTGCTATCCGCTGAAGTTTGATTTTTATGGATGGTCACTCATGCTCCTCCCAGGCGATACCATCAAACTGGAATTCGACCGTGCTGCTTTTGCAGAATATGAAGCCTACACAAGACCGCCTGCCGACAGCGTCACCACCCAGAAGATGCAGGAACTCTGGCAGAAAGCCATCCACATCGAAGGCGGCACCTTTGAACAACTCAAACCCCTACACATGAAAGGAATGAGGCTGGGAGTAAGCCGCGATTATGCTAAAACTCATGCCCAAGACACCTTCGACCAGTGGCGCGAAGTATGTTGGGAAGAGTTTCAGGATGTCGTCAGTCAGTTGGATTCACTCGACCTTTCCATGGGGGAAAGGGAATATCGCAGGATGCTGATAGAACAGGATTACCTGACCAAACTGCGAAATTTCATGTTCGTGAAGACCAGTTGGAAGTTCATTACCGACAAGGACTCGCTGGAGATGTTCGAGAAGCAATTCACCTTCAAGGACCCTCATGCCGACGAACTGACCTACTACCGCACCGTGACTGGGTTCTATGCTTGTCTTTCAAACCTCTTCGGCGAGGGGAAGGCCTACATCGAGGCCAACGAACTGGGCGACTCGCCCTTAGGACAATGGTTCAGGGAGTTGGACGAGGCCAAGGCCGTGATGACTCGCGTCAAGGCCCGCCTGCCGGTGACAGAAGCCGAACTGGGCGCTCTCTCGCCAGAGTTTCAGAAACAGATCAGGGAGGTGCAGGCGCTCATGAAACAGGAACCTGCTGACAGCAAGGGCACATGCCACGACCTACCAGAAGGCAAGCCGCAGGAGTGGTTGCCCAAAATCGTCGCCGACCACAAGGGGCACGTCGTCTTCATCGACTTCTGGGCCACATGGTGCGGTCCGTGCCGCGTGGGCATGAAAGAGATGGAGCGCGTGAAGGATGAACTGACGGAGCGCGGCGTCGACTTCATCTACATCACCGACACGAGCAGCAGTGCCGAGGACTGGCTGACCTACGTCGAACGCCATGCAGGCGACCACTACATCGTGCCGAACGAGAAAATCAAGGAGATGCAAATCCCCGACTACGACAATGCCATCCCCCATTACCTCATCTACGACCGCGAGGGCAAACTGGCCAAAGCCATTTCGGGATGGCCAGGCCTGGAGGACATGGAGGCAAAGATAGAGGCCGTATTGAAATAATACCTATCATCTAATTACCCATAACAAATGAAGAAACTATCAACTATTCAAATGAAGAAGCTGTTAACTATGCTGTGTGCCATGCTGCTGACGCTGTCGGTACAGGCCAAGGACAAGGTGATTGACCGCCCGGCATTCAGCGGCACGGCGAGTGACCTGTGCCCCATCAAGGTCGTGTTGACGAAGAAATCGACCATTGTGCATTTCCGTATGGATTGTGCCCATCGCCGGGCATGGAGCATGACGGGGGCACGACTGGAGTGCAACGGACAGACCTATGCCTACCAGCGTGGGCGCATCCTCACCCATGAGGGAATAGACGTCCTGGCGGACGAAGCCTTCGAACTGGGTAAGGAATATGCCCAGAATGCGCGACAGGACTTGCTCGTCCTCTACTTCGACCCCCTGCCCAAAGGTGCCAAGACCTTCGACTATGCAGAGGGCGACAAAGACCTTTCGTGGAAAGTCCGCGGCGTGAGGTTGGACAATCAGCTGTATCCTTCCCTTCTTCCCCCCTATCAGCCGCGAGTGGACGATGGCGAGCCGCTGAAACCACTTCGCCTGAAGCACGGGGAGGCTACGGCCACTATTACCGTGCACGGAGGTGGCAACATCTACTATGTCGGTGATCCCAGTCGTGACATCATTACGGGAAACTATGACAGCCGAACCCAGTACCTCGACTCTACCCTGATTTACTGCCACCCAGCCTACACTGCAACAAAGCCGTTGTTCACTGGTTGGAATGGACTTGGCCAAATAGATCCCAGCGGTCTGGGTACCAGTTTTCCGATGATTTTGATTCCTGGCGAGACGCTGACACTCGAAGTAGATGCCAATGCCTGTGTGGCACGCGAACAGAATTTTGCCGCAGGTAAGCCATCGGCACACGACTGCTACCGTCTGGGCGGTACCCTTGGCGACCTCAACCAGGCACTGGTGGAGAACCAAATGCTTAACCATGGTTATCTACCGGAAATCCCCACATACACCGACGGACAGACCTTCGTGGAATGGAGCGAACAACTGTGGCAGAATCTCAACACCCTAAGGCAAGGTCTGATGCAGCGCACCGACTACACTCGCCGGCAGAAGGAATTCCTCTCGCTATTGGTCGATAATGTCTATTTAAATATACGGCACGATTATCCAAGGGCGATTCGTTGGAAGATGCGCGATGCTGATTTCGAGGATGCCATATCAAAACTGAAAGCCACCTATACCCTGGAAGACCCGCATGCCCGCGACCTGCAACTCTTCCGCGACGGACGTTCGTTCTACCTGCCTCTCATGCCCCCCTTCTTGGAATATCTCGAAGCCAACGGACTCAACCACGGCGAGGTGTATGAGATGACGAAAGCCCTTGCCTATGCACAAGAGATAGGAAAGCGCATGAAACAAGGCAAGGTGCAAACGGACAGTGTATTGCAGACCGTACATTCCTACTTCCAACCTGTGCTACGAGCCTTCAACGACAGCACCCGCGTGCTCGTGGAACGACTGCAGCGCGAGGCCAAGGACCGCATCATGGAGACGCCCGACGTGCCGGGCAGCGAACTGCTGGACTACATCGTTCGTCAGCACCCCGGCAAGGCCGTCTTCATCGACCTTTGGGCCACCTGGTGCGGGCCTTGTCTGAACGGCATCCAAGCCATGGAACCGCTGAAAAAGGAACTGGAGGGACGGGACATCGTCTTCATCTACATCACTGACGAATCGAGCCCCTTGAACCAATGGAACGAGCACGTGCTGGAGATTCCCGGCCAGCACTATCGCATCCCCTCTTCGATGTACCGCCAGTTGCCCTGGCCTCCCGGCGGAGGCGGCATCCCGCAGTACTATCTCTACGACCGCCAGGGGCGTCGCGTGTGGGAGCAGACGGGCTTCAGCCAGAGCGTGATGGAAAAGATTCGGGCGGAGATAGAGAAGGTATTGTAGGAAAAGAAAACCCCGGCCACACGGCGGTGCGGCTGGGCTGATACTGTTTTTCAACAGGATTTAGTTAGTCAGGCCCCATTCGTTGCGATAACGGGTGGGGCTTTACCTCATCAGAACCGAACCCCCAGCAGGGCCATGACATTGCTGAGGCGGCGCTTGTAGCCGGGGCGGAGTCCGTGGTGGAGGCCATCGTTGAGCAGGCCCACGGTGGCCTCCACGCCAAGGCTCATCCGCCGCCACTGGTAGGTAATGGAGGGTTGCAGGCCGAGGCTGAAGGGCTTTATCTTGGAGCGCCCGTTGAGGGGGTCGTTTGGGTTGGCATCGATGTACCACTCATCGTGGTCGATGCAGAACGAGAGCACGGGGGCCAGCCCCAGGACCCAGTGCCGGTCGGGGTGGAACTGCACGGTAAGGGGGACGTCGATGTATTGGAACGCGTCGTCATCGCTACCCTCCTTGCTGTTGAAGAGGTTGGTGCACGCCGTGCGATAGGCTACACCGGGCATCAGTGACCAGCCGCTATTGAGGCGATAGCGGATGCCGTATCCGACTTTGGCCGTGAAGCCCCGCTTCAGGTTGCCGTCCTGGTTGTCGATGAGCAGTCCGGAGCCTACGTGTATGTTGTGTTCCCAGCGCCAGTCCTGAGCCTGCAGGCCCAGTGTGGCGAGCAGGAGGATGAGGGTGAATATGGTCTTTTTCATTCTTGTTGCGGATGGTTTATTTCCCCGTGTATTTTCCGACGAAGAGGATGACGCCTGACGACTGTTCGCGGATAACATAGACAAAGGGGCGATTGGCATGGAAGTCGACCTTCTGGTACTGGGCATCGGTTTCGGGGCCGGCGCCCGTTACTGACACTTCGGCCATGGTGACGGCTGAGGCTTCGGCGCCCTCTTCGTTGACGTCGATGGCTGCCTTCTGCCGCATGTTGCTGACGAAGACACCACCCTCCTGACACATGTTGGGGATGTTGGCCAGGGAGGGATGGAAGGCCTCCCGGATGCCCATGTCCTGCAACAGGCTGGGGAGCGACTGGCCGCCTCCCATCTGGTCGGTGTCGGAACGGACGGCGAAGCGCGGGAGCTTGAGGTCCACGGCGTGGGGCGCGAAGCTACGGGGCGAGGCGTCGTCCCATCCGTTTTCGCTGAGCCACCGGACCACGTCGCGGGTGCTCTTCCCCTCCTCGGGTAGCATGACGGCCATGCTCCACGTGCCGTTGCCGAAGGGGATGTCGATGGAGGAGAAGACGTCGTTCCTCGTGTAGTTGACAAAGACGTGCTGGTGCATCAGGGGCAGCTTGCGGGCGGTGCCGTCCTCTGCCGTGAAGGTCTCCTCCCTTGTGGCCTTTTCATCGAATTTCGAAGTCCATTCGGCCTTGAGGTGGATGGCATTGAGGAGGTAGGAGACGGCGTCGGGGTTCAGCTTGTCCAGGATGGTGGGAATCATGCCCTGGGTCTGCCTTCGGCACCAGCCGTTGATGAGGTCCAGGGTGGCGGGGTCGGCAAAGTCGAGGGCCTGGGCCTGGGCGTGGAAGTACTGCTGCATGTCCTGCTCGAACTGGGCTTTCAGGGTGAACTGGCTGTTCAGGAAGATGCCATTGGCCAGGCTCAGTTGCAGGCTCTCGTCGGCCAGGGGCAGTCCTTCGATGAGTTTCTGGCAATAGTGGTTGACGGCCTCGATGCCGCCCTTGTGGAAGCCCAGCGTCTGCTCCAGTTCCTGGCGGGTCTGTCCTTCGGCGGCACTGTTGACCATGGCCAGCACGTAGGTGATGCTCAGGGGGGAATAGACGAAGCCCTGCCCGCCCTGGTCGGCCTGGTCGGCGGCCTGCAGGAAGCGGAGGGCAAACTGGTTGTTGTCCGCGGCAAAGGTCTTTTGCTCGGCAGTCAGCTGGAGGGGCTTTATGTTCGGCACCATCAGCACGTATTGCACGCTGCCGCCCTGTTGCGGGTCCTCCATATTGGACATGTCGGAACAGGAGGTCAGGGCCATCAGGGGCAGCGTCAGCAGCAGGATTTTGGTTTTCATAATGGGATGGTTTTAGGGTTGTCCGTTTGCCTATAGAATCCGCGGGGAGCAGAAATCTTGCACGGAAGGTGCGTTAAAAGTACAAAAAAGTTTGCAGCCGCATGCAAGAATTCCGTAATTTTGGATTCTTTAAGTGTAAAATGTCACAGAACAAGGGCATGTCGGAAAGCCTCATTCGGCGCATACGCAATCGCGACCAGCGGGCGATGGGCGAACTCTACCAGCGATACGTAGGGCGGCTCACGTCGGTCTGCAGGCGCTATGTCCCTCAGGAAGCCGATGCCAAGGACGTGCTGCAGGAGAGTTTCGTCAAGATATTCACCGCCCTGCCCACCTTCGAGTGGAGGGACGAACCCTCGTTTGAGGGGTGGATGGTGAGGATTGTGGTCAACGAGTCGCTCCGCCTGCTCCGCAACCAGCACCGACTGACTTTTGTGGAAATCGACGATGCCCAGGACCGACTGCCCGACGAGGACCCCGATGCCGAACTGCTGTCGCCCGACGAGCTCCACCGCCTGGTCAGCGCCCTGCCCGACGGCTATCGCACCGTGGTCAACCTCTACGTGTTTGAGGGCTACTCCCATCAGCAGATAGCCCAGCTGCTGGGCATCAGGCCGGGCACCTCTGCCTCGCAGCTCCACCATGCAAAGCGGCTGCTGGCCAAAAGAATAAAACATCTCACATTTGACATTTGACATTTGACATCTCACATCTTCAAGGCTATGAAACAGAACTGGACCGAACAAATGAGACACAAGCTGGAGGGGCACGAACAGGCTCCCCCCGGCGGACTTTGGGAGGGCATCTCGGAACAGATGGGGCTGACGCCGGCGCCCCGTCGCTCCGCCTTGCCGGTCCGATGGTGGTGGGGCGCAGCCGCAGCGGCCGCCATCCTTCTGGGCCTGTTTGCGGTTTGGTCTCTCGCCGACCGTTCCCCTGCGAGCCCCGTAGGGCAGCGTCAGGTGGCCCTGGTCAGGAGGGTGGTCCGGGTGTTCCCTGATGTTGCTCCCGGCCAGCCCGTCTTGCAGACTCTGCCGCCGTCCGTCCCCAGCCTGCAGCAGCTCCTCGCCGAGGCAGGCCCCCTTGTGGCCGAGGCGCAGACGGATGGCGAAGGCCCAGCCCCCGAGCCAGGGAACGAAGCCCCAAGGAATGAAACCCCGCAGGACGCAACGCCGAGCGACGCCGTCCGCGACCCTCTGCCCTCAGAGAGGGACGCGTGGAAGGCAAAGGACGAACGCGGCGCAGGAAGGCTACTGTCGCTGGACATAGAGGTCGCGGGCCCGCTCATGCAAGCCCAGGCCCTGCACTCCCAGCGCCAGATGTATTTTGCCAACGTCGGCACCTACTACGGAGCCCCCGAAGCCGAAGGCGGCCCGGCCCGGCCCGCGCCCCACACGCTGGCCGACCACGTGGCCAAGCACCATCCGCCCCTGCGCCTGGGCGTGGGGCTCCACTATCGGCTGAGCCGCCGCGTGGCCCTGCTCACCGGTCTGCGCTACACCCATCTCCACTCCCGCTTTGCCATTCCCCTCTACGAGAACCTGACCACCGACCAGCACCTCCACTATCTGGGCCTCCCCCTGGGCGTCAGCTTCCAGTTGTGGGGCAACCGCCACTTCCGCTTCTACGCCTCCGCCAGTGCAGCCCTGGACAAATGTCTCAACGACGAGCCCTGGCAGTGGTCCGCCTTCGCGTCGGCCGGAGCCGAGTACCTCCCCGCCCCCCGTCTGGGGCTCTATGCCGAGCCCTCCGTGGGCTACTACTTCAAGGACGGCACCCCCCTGCAGCACTACTACAAGCAGCACCCCTGGGCCCCCTCCATTGAGGTCGGCCTAAGGGTGCATGTGGGTAAGTAAAGCGCGAGTCGCTAAGCTTTGGCTCAGAGGCTCTTGCCCAGTTCGTAGGCTTCCTGCATGTATGGGGTTCCGACTACGGCTCCGGGCTCCAGTACGCCCAGGGCGTGCACCTGTCCGGCATCGGTCCACTTGCAGAAGTTCACGATGTCCTTGTACATCTCCATCGTGGGCAGTGTGCAGTTGAGCGAGGGCTGGCCCTGGGTGGTGATGAGCACGGTGCGCTTGTCATAGACCTTGGGATTCTCCCTTTGCTCGCCGAAGTGGATGCTGAAGAAGCGGTCGATGAGACACTTGATTTGGGCCGTGCATGAGAAATAGTAGACGGGGGTGACGAACACCAGCACGTCGGCCTCGACGAACATGGGGGCAAACTCCTCGAAGCCGTCCTTCTGGACGCACTTGCCGGTGCGGATGCAGCCGCCGCAGGAGAGGCAGGGGGCCACCCGGTTGCGGGCGCAGTCGAACTCCTGAACTTCGTGGCCAGCCTCCTGGGCACCGCGGATAAACTGGTCGGCCAATGTGTTTGAATTGCCCTTCTTGCGCGGGCTTGACTTGATGACTAAGACTTTCATGATAAAATGTGTTGTTTAGGTTAAGTAAAATAAGTTGGTTTTGAGTTTTCCAAAGGCAAAGATAGCCATTATTATGAATCCGTGAGGCTTTCCCCTCGATTTTTAATTCTTATTTTTTAATTTTTAATTCTTTTTGTTGTATCTTTGTCCCCGTTAAACGTTAAACATTAAACTTTAAACCCGAACAATGAGTTTCAACAGACTTACTGCTGCCGAAGCTGCAGCGATGATTAAGAATGGCCAAACCATAGGCCTCAGTGGATTTACACCTGCCGGTACGGCAAAGATGGTGACGGCAGAGGTAGCAAAGCTTGCCGAGGCAGAGCATGCTGCAGGACGCCCCTACAAGATTAGCATCTTCACGGGTGCCAGCACGGGACAGAGCACCGATGGCGACTTGTCCAATGCCCATGCTATTGACTTCCGTGCTCCTTACACCACGAACCCCGATTTCCGCAAGCATGTGAACTTGAATGAGCTGAACTACAGCGACCTCAACCTCTCGAACATGGCCACTCAGATTCGTCAGGGCTATCTGGGTCCTGTCAACTGGGCTATTA
This sequence comes from Prevotellaceae bacterium UBA4301, assembly GCA_002395775.1. Classification (GTDB taxonomy): domain Bacteria; phylum Bacteroidota; class Bacteroidia; order Bacteroidales; family Bacteroidaceae; genus Physcousia. Next base: position 40,908 of record DGUV01000068.1, on the reverse strand, counting down.
TCGAGGCTTGTGCTGTGGAGAAGGTAGGCGATAAGGCGCACATCTACCTGACTGCTGCAGGCGGCATTGCACCCACCGTTTGCCGTTTGGCCACTGAGGGCATCATCATCGAACTGAATGCCTTCCACGAGCGCAGTGGAATGGGTATGCACGACGTGTATGAGATAGAAGACCACCCCTTCCGCAAGCCCGTTATGATCTGCCATCCTGGTGACCGCATTGGTAAGCCTTATATTGAGGTTGATGCCAGTCGAATCATTGGTGTAGTAGAGGGCAATGTACCTGATGAAGCTCGTTCGTTCAAGGATCCTGATCCCATCACCACGCAGATTGGTCAGAACGTGGCCGACTTCCTGGTGCAGAACATGCGCGAGGGGAAGATTCCTCCCACGTTCCTCAACCTGCAGTCGGGCGTGGGCTCTGGCGCCAACGCGGTGCTGGGCGCACTGGGTCACTCGAAGGAGGTGCCCAACTTCAACATCTACACGGAGGTGCTGCAGGACGCTCCCGTACAGCTCATGCGCGAGGGTCGTGTGCTTTCTGCATCTGCCTGCTCTCTGACCGTTACCAACGAGTGCATGAAGGGCATCTATCGCGATATGGACTTCTTCCGCGATAAGCTCGTACTTCGTCCCTCCGAGATTTCGAATAATCCCGAGGTCATTGCACGTATAGGCGTTTGCTCTCTGAATACCGCCATCGAGGTTGACCTCTACGGACACGTTAACTCCACGAAGATTTGCGGCACGAAGATGATGAACGGTATCGGCGGCTCGGCCGACTTTACGAACAATGCCTACCTCTCCATCTTCACCTGCGGATCTACCACCAAGGGCGGCGCCATCTCCAGCATCGTTCCTTTCGCCAGCCACATCGACCACACGAACCACTTCGTGGATGCCGTCATCACCGAATACGGCGTGGCCGACCTGCGTCACAAGAGCGACATGCAGAAGTCGGAGGAACTCATCAAGGTGGCTCATCCCGACTACCAGCCCATGCTGCGCGACTATCTGAAGTACGCACAGAAGAACGGCGGGCACACCCACCACTGCCTCTCGGCTGCCTTCGCCATGCACGACACCTTCCTGCGCAAGGGCGACATGCGCCTGACCGACTGGGCAGAATACTTGAAGCAGTGAGTGCAATGCCAAACTCGTTTGAGCATTGCCGAGTCGCGCCAAGTATCGACGAAGTCAATACATCAAGTAGCGAGTGCAGAGCCAAACTTGTTTGAGCTATGCCGAGTCACGCCGATGACATGGACGAAGTCAATACATCAAGTAGCGTTTGTCGTAATAAAAAAAACGGGACTTGCCTTTGCGGTCCCGTTTTTTTTATCTAACTTTGCCCCAAGTTTAACAAAATAACCCTAATAAGAAACCCACTATGGACGACTATCCGGCGGAGAATGACAGACGCTTAGGGTAGGGTGGCAAAGGTGACGAGGCCGCTCTCCCTTGAACTTCATTTCTCTCTCACACAAACCTATTCAAGGAGGAAAGGCCAATGCTTACATTCTGGAACACGAACCGTGGTCTGCGGACCATCGACCAATGGGAACCCAACTGCTGGGTTCAGGTGACATGCCCCTCGCAAGAGGATGTCAATTTCCTGCAAAACGAACTCCATGTGCCCGACTACTACATCTCGGACATTGCGGATACCGACGAGCGCGCCCGTTACGACATCGACGAGGGATGGATACTCATCATCCTGCGCATACCCTATGTCAAGGAGGTGAAGTCGCGCACGCCATACACCACCATCCCGCTGGGTATCATACTGAAGGGAAACGTGTGCATCACGCTGTGCAACTTTGAGACGAACATGATGATAGACTTCGTCACGTATCAGCAGCGCCGCGGACTGGGATTCACCGATGCGGTGGACATGGTGTTCCGACTGTTCCTCTCCAGCGCAGTGTGGTACCTGAAGCGACTGAAACAGATTTCGGCCCGCATCGAACAGGCCAAGCTCAACCTGGACCGCAACGTGGACAACCAGGACCTCATCGCACTCAGTCGCCTCCAGGACAGCCTGACGTACTTCGTCACCTCCATCCGTGGCAACGAGAACCTGCTGTCGAAACTGAAGTTCAAGCTGCCCGTCGATGAGCTGGATGCCGACATGATTGAGGACGTCAACATCGAGATGAGCCAGGCGCGCGAGACCACGAACATATACTCCAACATCCTGGAATCGACGATGGAGACCTATGCCAACATTATTAATAATAACATGAACAAGGTGATGAAGATGCTCACCAGCATCACCATCATACTGATGTTCCCCACGCTCATCACCAGCATGTTCGGCATGAATCTCATCAACGGCATGGAGTCGTGGCGACTGGGATTCCCCGTGGCTTTGGTGCTCTGTGGGGTCACCACGCTCTTCTTCTGGTGGTACTTTAAGCGCAAATCGTGGTTCTAAAACCATTTTTATGCCGAAATATTAGGATATCCAGCAAATTTTGACTTAATTTGCTGGATATTTTGTGAATTGTAACCCGAATCATTACCTAAAAACAAAGAATGATGGACTCTCAAGAAACGACAAAAGTGAATGAGGCCGAGGTGGAGGTTATGGCCACCGAGACCGCCGAGAACGTGGAGCAGACGGCTGAGACCGAGGCTCAGGAAAACCAAGCAGCTGAAGAACTCCCGACGGAAGTTGAGGAGACTCCTGCCGAGGAGGCTGAGGAAGCCCCCGTTGCTGAAGTAGAAGAAACCCCTGCCGAGCCACAGATTCCCCTGATGAAGACAAAGGAGGAGGTGCTGGCCCGTGCCCAGGAGATTGCCGAGCAAGGCGAGGGCGGAAGCAAGCAGGAACTGGAACTGCTGAAACAATTGTATTACAAATATCACCGTGCCGACATGATGGCCGCACAGCAAGCCTGGGTGGACGCCGGAGGCGCTGCCGAGGACTATCAGCCCGAACCCGACCCCACGGAGGAACAGTTCAAGGCCACCATGTTGCGCATTCGTCAGCGCCGCGCCGAGCTGCAGGCCGAGCAGGAGCAGCAGCGCGCCGACAATCTGCAGAAGAAGCAGGACGTGATAGAAAAGATAAAACAGCTGGCCACCACCCCCGAGGAGGCTGGCAAATCATACGACACCTTCAAGGAACTGCAAGCCGAGTGGCGCGAGATTGGTCCCGTGCCGGCCGAGCACGTGTCGGAAGTGTGGAAGAACTATCAGCTCTATGTGGAGCAGTTCTATGACATGCTGAAGCTGAACATCCAGTTCCGCGAATATGACTTCCGCAAGAACCTCGAAGCCAAGACCCTGCTGTGCGAGCAGGCCGAGAAACTGGCCGAGGAGAAGGATGTGGTGACGGCCATCAACCGGCTGCAGACCCTGCATCAGGAGTGGAAGGAGATAGGCCCCGTGGCCAAGGAACTCAGGGAGGAAATCTGGAACCGATTCAAGGAGGCCAGCACCGTGGTGCGCAAGCGTCATCAGGAATTCTTTGAGGCACGCAAGGCCCAGGAAGAGGAAAACCTGACCAAGAAGACTGCCCTGTGCGAACAGGTGGAGGCCATCTCTACCGAAGGGCTGAAGACCTTTGCCGACTGGGATGCCAAGACGAAGGAAATCATCGACCTCCAGGCCGTGTGGAAGTCCATCGGCTTTGCCCCGCAGAAGGTGAACACGCAGATATTTGAGCGCTTCCGCGCCGCCTGCGACAAATTCTTCACCGAGAAGGCTACCTACTTCAAGACCGTAAAGGAGGAACTGAACCAGAACCTGGCCAAGAAGAAGGAACTGGTGGAGAAGGCCGAAGCCCTGAAGGACAGCACCGAATGGAAGGAGACGAGCGACGCCCTCATCGAACTGCAAAAACAGTGGAAGACCATCGGCGCCGTGCCTCGCAAGGTGAGCGACGAACTGTGGAAGCGTTTCGTGGGTGCCTGTGACCACTTCTTTGAGGCCAAGAACCAAGCCACTGCCGGACAGCGCGAGGAGGAGAAGGAAAACCTGACCAAGAAGAAGGACATCATCGAGCGCCTGCGTGCCTTGGCCGAGGAGGGTGCCGAAGCCACAGCCCAGAAGGTCCACGAGCTGCAGGCCGAATGGAATGCCGTGGGGTTTGTGCCCATTCGCGACAAGGACAAGATCTACAAGCAATACCGCGAGGCCGTTGACACCCTCTACAAGAAACTCAACCTGAGCCAGGCCGAACGCCGGCTGAGCAGCTTCAAGACTACCCTGAAGGTGAGCGCTGAGGCTGGAGCTAACACCCTGGCTCGCGAGCGCGACCGTCTGGCCCGTGCCTACGATATCATGAAGGGCGAGCTGCAGACCTACGAGAACAACATCGGATTCCTCTCGGCCAGCAGCAAGAAAGGCAACTCGCTGGTGCAGGAGATTGAGAAGAAGGTGGAGAAACTGAAGGACGAACTGAACCTGCTGCGCGAGAAAATCAAGGCCGTGGAGACCGAGATGCGCAACCAGAACAATAAGGAAGACTGATAAACGAAAGAAGCCTCGCTGACTGATGAGCGAGGCTTCTTCTTTTTTCTTTGTTGGGCTACCCGGACTCGAACCAGGAAAGGCAGGACCAGAATCTGCAGTGTTACCATTACACCATAGCCCAATCGGCTTTTGCGCTGCAAAGGTACGCACTTTTTGTGAATCCGCAAAACATTTCCCTCAATTTTTAATTTTTAATTTTTAATTTTTAATTTAAATCCGTACCTTTGCACCCAAATCCTATAATAATACGGAATGAATAGTACAGAACTTTTGATTGAAAAGATAGTGAAAGGCATGCAGGAAAAGAAGGCCCACGACATCACCGTCGTTGACCTCAGCCCCATCGAGGACACCATCTGCAAGGCCTTTGTCATTTGCACGGGCAATTCGCCCAGCCACCTGCAGGCCCTGGTCGATAGCGTGGCCGAAACGGCCCGCAAGGAGGCACAGAGCAAACCCACGGCAGTCGATGGCCTGCGTCAGTCGGTGTGGGTGGCCATGGACTATGGCGACGTCATCGTCCACCTGTTCCTGGCCGAAACACGTGAGTTCTACGATATTGAGCATCTGTGGGCCGATGCAGTGATTACGGAAATTGAAGACCTGGATTAGAGAATCATCATCCCCTATGGCAAACAACAATAAGAAGAAACCCGCCCCTAACCCCAAGAACAAGGGCGGAAAACCCAACCGCCCGCGCATCAACCTCAGTTGGTTCTACCTCATCATTGCTGTGGCGCTGGGCTGGCTGTTCCTCAACAGCGAGGGCTCGGGGGCTGCGGGCAGTATGTCCAAGCAGGCCACCTACAGCGAGTTCCGCCAGTATGTCGAGAAGGGCTACGCCTCGCGCATTGAGGTCAACAGCGACCGCCGCCAGCTGAACATGTATGTCAGCGGCGAGCACATCCGCGACGTCTTTCGTTCGGGCCAGTCCGACAAGTCGGGGCAGGAGCCCTATGTCGTGGTGAAGTATGGTTCCATCGAAAAGGTGGAGGAGTTCATCGACCAGCAGCATGAGGCTGGCAACTTTGAGGGTGAGCTCAGCTATCGCGATGAGGACAGCATGCTCTATCACATTCTCATCAACTTCGGTCCCATACTGTTGCTCGTCTTTTTCTGGATATTCATCATGAATCGCATGGGAGGCGGTGCAGGAGGCGGCGGGGCCATGAACATCTTCAATGTGGGCCGTAGTCGTGCCCAGCGTGTCGAGGTGGATGAGAACACCAAGGTCACCTTTGCCGACGTGGCCGGTCAGGCTGGCGCCAAGCAGGAGGTGAAGGAGATTGTGGAGTTCCTGAAGAATCCCAAGAAATTCACTGACCTGGGTGGCAAGATACCCAAGGGCGCCCTCTTGGTGGGCCCGCCGGGAACGGGCAAGACACTCTTGGCCAAGGCTGTTGCAGGCGAGGCCGACGTGCCCTTCTTCACCATGTCGGGCAGCGACTTTGTGGAGATGTTTGTGGGCGTCGGAGCCAGCCGCGTGCGCGACCTCTTCCGTCAGGCCAAGGAGAACAGTCCCTGCATCATCTTCATCGATGAGATTGACGCTGTGGGTCGTGCCCGCAGCCGCAACACCATGATGGGTGGCAACGACGAGCGCGAGAGCACGCTCAACCAGCTGCTCACCGAGATGGACGGATTCGGCACCAACAGCGGTGTCATCATCCTGGCCGCTACGAACCGTGCCGACATCCTGGACAAGGCTCTGCTCAGAGCAGGACGTTTCGACCGCCAAATACACGTTGACCTGCCCGACGTCAACGAGCGAAAGGCCATTTTCAAGGTCCACCTGCGCCCGCTGAAGGTGGATAAGTCGCTGGACATCGACTTCCTGGCCCGCCAGACTCCGGGATTCTCGGGTGCCGACATCGCCAATGTCTGCAACGAGGCTGCCCTCATTGCTGCCCGTCACGACAAGAAGTCGGTATCGAAGGACGACTTCCTCTCGGCCGTTGATCGAATCATCGGTGGACTGGAGAAGAAGACCAAGGTGCTCACCTCCGAGGAGAAGCGCACCATAGCCCTTCACGAGGCCGGACATGCCACCATCTCGTGGCACCTGCAATATGCCAATCCCCTGGTGAAGGTCACCATCGTGCCCCGTGGCCGTGCGCTGGGAGCTGCATGGTATTTGCCCGAGGAACGGCAAATCACCACCAAGGAGCAGATGCTCGACGAGATGTGCGCCCTCTTGGGCGGCCGTGCAGCCGAAGAACTCTTCACCGGCCATATCTCCAGCGGAGCCATGAACGACCTGGAGCGCGTCACCAAGCAGGCCTACGGCATGATAGCCTACATGGGCATGAGCGACCGTCTGCCCAACCTCTGCTACTACAACAACGATGAGTATCAGTTCTCCAAGCCCTATAGCGACGAGACTGCGCAACTCATCGACCAGGAGGTGCAGAAGATGATAGCCGAACAGTATGAGCGGGCCAAGCAGTTGCTCACCGCCAAGAGCGAGGGCCACGCCCAACTGGCTCAGCTGCTGGTGGACCGTGAGGTCATCTTTGCCGACGACGTAGAACACATCTTCGGCCCCCGTCCCTGGGCCAGTCGCGCCGATGAAATAATAGAAGACTCCGACAACTCCGATAATCCCGATAACTCTGAACACTCCGATAAAGCCTAATCACCCTTAAAAACCATGAGTCCCAAACAACACAACCTGATCGTACGAAGCCTCACAGGCATATTTTTCCTTGCAGTCATGGTGGGCGGCATCACCTACAGCCCCCTCACCATGGCTTTGCTGTTCACCCTCATCGTGGCCCTTGGCGTCCACGAGTTCTGCGATATCGTCAGCGAGCGCCCCGATGTGGAAGTCAACTCCATGATATGCAGTGTCTCGGGGGCCTACCTCTTCCTGGCCTTCTTCGGCTACTGCAGTGGCTGGACACCCACGGCGGCCGTCTTCATTCCCTACCTCATCAGCGTCATCTATCTGCTCGTCAGCGAGCTCTACCTGCAGCGCGAATGTTCCCTCAACAATTGGGCCTACACCATGATGAGCCAGATGTATGTGGCTCTGCCCCTGTCCATGGTGCCCGTGCTCGGCTTCATGGCCGACCCTGCCCATCCTCAGCAGCTCCACTACCAGTGGACATTCCCCCTGGCCGTCTTCATCTTCCTGTGGACCAGCGACACCGGGGCCTACTGTTTCGGTTCGCTCCTGGGTCGCCATCGCCTCTTTGAGCGCATTTCGCCCAAGAAGTCGTGGGAAGGCAGCGTGGGCGGGGCTCTTGTATCGCTGTTGGCAGCCGTGGCGGTTTGGCATCTGGCAGGCGGACTCACCCTGCCTCAGTGGCTCGGCTTTGCCCTTGTGGTGGTCATCTTCGGTACCTGGGGTGACTTGGTGGAGAGCCTGCTCAAGCGCCAGCTTGGCATCAAGGACAGCGGCAACATCCTGCCTGGCCACGGAGGTCTGCTCGACCGCTTCGACTCTTCCCTGCTGGCCCTGCCGGCTGCAGTCGTCTATCTCTACACGCTGATGATTGTCTAACTCCTCCCTCTTGAGGGATAGAAACCTTTCATTTTTTTCTGAAAATCCTTACAGAGGTGGGTCCCCGTTCGGGCCTACCTCTGTTTTGAAATTAAGTTACCTTCTGTTCGTAGTCTTTTGGGAAGGGGCGTTCAGAGGTGCACTTCCTCGACATTGATGAGACCGTTGACGATGGCGTAGATGGTGAGGCCTGCGGTGGAGTGGATGTCGAGCTTGCGCGAGATGTTGCGCCGGTGGGTCATGACGGTGTTGACGGCAATGAACATGCGTTCGGCAATCTCCTTGTTGGAAAGGCCCATGGCCACAAGGCGGATAACCTCCTGTTCGCGGTCGCTCAGGGGACCTTCGGGTATGGCAGCGGTGCTGGCCTGTGCGGTGTCGGGTTCGTCGGACGGGGTGCTGAGCATCGGACTCTGTTCGAGCATGTGTACGCAGTGGGCAAAGAGGGTGTCCTCCATGTGGCAATGGTTGAGGAAATCCTCTTCCACCATGTAGATGTCCATGAGGGCGTCGTTGAGGAGGGTGGCACGCTGGTCGCTGGGATAGTACTTGATGATGATGCTCTTGAGCTCGGTGAGGCTGCGGTCGATGCTGGAGTGGCTACCCTCGTGCTGGCTGGTGATGTCGGCCAGGCGCTGCTGCCCGATGTGACCTTGCAGAAGCTGTTCGACGTAGGGGTGGACATGGGCGTCTTCGTACTGCATGTGGCGGGTGACCTCGGCCACGTATTCGTCATAGAACTTCATGATGAGCACGGCTATCTGGGAGCTCATGTCGATGGCCTGGATGAGGCGGCGGCGAATCTGCGGCAGGCGATGGTCGATGAAGTAGGTGTGGGAGTTCTTGAGGTAGCGCAGCATGGTGGGGAGGTCGATGCGTTCGGCCATCTCAGTGATGTGGGCGTGGTTGGTGTCCTGCAGAAAATTGACCACGGTGAGGAAGGTCTGTGTGTCGATGTTGGCTTGTTGGCAGGTCTGTGCCACGGTTTGGTCGCCGAAGCCCAGTGTGATGCCAAAGCGGCTTATCATCTGCAACATGCGATAGTCGTCGCTGATGACGTCGCTCATGGGGTCGTTTTCGTGGTAGCGTCCGATCATGTTTTATTTAGTTATAGGTTTGTCTTTTCTAAAATTTTAGTGCGACTTGCACTGGTTGGAGGAACCTTTTCTGTTGCAAAATTAAGAAAAAAACGGGGTGATTAACCAAAAAATGGTAGGGGAAATGGGGTTTTGAGGGGCAAAATCACTTGTTTTGAGTATTGCAGGGGTGGGAGAATGGACGTAACTTTGCAGCCGAAATCGAAAAGGAAGAAAAATGAAACGAAGAATACTGCTGACTGCAATGTTGATGATTGGCACTGCCAATTTCCAGTTCTCAATGTTTAATGTTCAATTCGGAACAGTCCGTGCCCAGTGGAACAACGACTCGACAGAGATGGACTCCTACGGACGCTACCGCTTGGGTGGTTACGGCGAGGTGGTAGCCCAGTTCAAGAACTACGGTATCAACCGCTTCACCGGCACCAGCACCGGCAATTCCGACGTGAAGCGCAACACCATCTCCATCCCACGCTTCGTCGTGGCAGGCGACTACAAGTTCAACCGCCATTGGGCACTGGGAGTGGAAGTGGAGTTTGAGGCCGGTGGAACAGGCACTGCCTACGAGATTGAGAACACTGAGAACGGCGAATACGAGACCGAGGTGGAGAAGGGCGGCGAGGTGGCTCTGGAACAGTTTCACCTGACCTACAGGCTGAACAACAGCTTCATGGTGAGGGTGGGACACCAGATTGTGCCCCTGGGCCTGACGAATGCCCACCACGAGCCCATCCTGTTCTTCGGCACGGTGCGCCCCGAGGGCGAGACCTCCATTGTCCCCTGTACTTGGCACGAGACGGGTCTCTCCATCATGGGTGAGTTTGGCCGCAAGTGGGCCTCGTTCGACTACCAGGCCATGGTGGTGGCAGGACTGAATGCCAATGGCTTTGACCGCAACACATGGGTGAAGGGCGGCAAGCAGGGATTCTTCGAGGTGGACAACTTTACGTCGCCTGCCTATGTGGCCCGGCTCAACTATCGCGGTGTGCCTGGCCTGCGACTGGGGGCTGCGTTCTATTATCTGCACAACGCCGCCTCGAACAGCGACAAGCCGCAGACCTACGCTTTCAGCGTGCCCGTGCGCATATGGTCGGTGGATGCACAGTATCAGCATCGCTTCTTCGTGGCCCGCATGAACCTGATGGGGGGCCATGTGGGCAACAGCAGCCAGCTCACGGCCAAGAACAACCGCCTGAGCAGCAAGTCGCCCTACAGCCGACTGACACCCATCGCCCAGCGGGCAGTGAGCTACGGCGGCGAGGTGGGCCTGCGCCTCAAGGGCATGGTCACCTGCAGCGGCATGCCCGACATCATCCCCTTTGTGCGATATGAGTACTATAATCCCCAGGAAAAGGTGATTGTGGACGCCAACAACCTGAAGGATGCCGATCCGCGGCTGAAGACGTCGATGTGGGTGGTCGGCGTCAACTATCGCCCCCTGCCCAATCTGGTGGTGAAGGCCGACTACACGAAGCGCCGCATTGGCGGTGGCAACTACAAGGCCGAGAACGAATTTGCCCTGGGCGTGGCTTTCACAGGATGGTTCCTGCAGGACAACAAATTTGCCAAGCTGAGGAAAAACCGCTAACCCCTTAAACGATAAAACTTTTAAACATAATATATAAAAGGATGAAAAAGAATCTGTTTGTAGTAGGTCTGCTGGCCATGAGTCTGGGATTCGTGAGCTGCGACAATGAGAATGAAGAAAAGCAAGTGCCTGAAGGTACCGAGGAGGTAACCATTGACGAGCACAACATTGAAGTGAACAGTCAGAATGTGTCCACTTGGACACAATATGCCGTGGCCGTGGCCAACCTGCTGGCCAAGGACGCCAGCGACCTGAATGAAGCCTGGTCGGAGTCCTACAAGGGTGGTGAGTCCTATGCCGAAACCTTCAAGTCGTTTGGTGGTGAGTTCAAGAGCGCATCGGCCTGCGTACAGCAGATTGTGGACGGTTGCATCGATATTGCCAGCGAGGTGGGAACCTCCAAGATTGGTGAGCCTCGCGACCTCTGGAACGCCGGGCGCTACACCGAGGCTGTCTATGCCGTGGAGTCGTGGTACAGCTGGCACTCCATCGATGACTATTCTAACAACATACAGAGCATTCGCAATGCCTTCAACGGCACGCGCAACAACACTGAGGCCCAGCACTCGCTGGCCGCATTCACCAAGGCCCAGAATCCCACGCTCTACGGCGACGTGAAGGGCCGCATCGATGCTGCCTACAATGCCATCAAGAGTATGGCTGCTCCCTTCCGTAGCCACATCGGCAACGCCAGTGTACTGGCGGCCCAGGAGGCCTGCGCCAGTTTGGTGGAGGTGCTGGAGCGCGACCTGACAGCCTTTGTCAGCTCAAACGCTTCCAACGACGAGATGGGTAACATTGTTGAGACCTATGTCAATCAGGTGGTACTACCCACATACAGCGACCTGGAGACAAAGACCGACGAACTCAGAGCGGCTGTGGTAGCCCTGCGCAACCAACCCAACTCCAGCAACTTCAAGGCTGCTGCCAACCTGTGGATTGAAGCTCGCGAACCCTGGGAGACCAGCGAGGCCTTCCTCTTCGGTCCCGTGGCCGACCTGGGACTCGACCCCAACATGGACTCGTGGCCCCTGGACGTTGATGCCATCGAGGGTGTGATGAAGAGCGGAAAGATTGAAGACCTGATCAAGTGGGAAGGCGAATATGATGAGGAGAACAAGGACATTGAGGCTGTGCAGAACGTACGCGGTTTCCACACCCTCGAGTTCCTGTTGTTCAAGAACGGAAAGGCACGTGTCTATGAGGCTATTACACCCGCTAACTAAGAGCGATAGCAGTTTAATCATACTTACATTTTGGTGCATTGTTCTCATGGCCCTCACGGGCTGTGAGGACAATGGCGTTTTGGATGTAAAGAGCATCGACGTGCCTGAGGGCTACGCACTTTCGGCCGGGACAAGCACGGTTTTCAAGAACTCCTCGTATGCCTACGACACCGATGCCGACTGGGTGGCAAGCATAGCCGCCAACGAAAAGCGCTTCACCCATGGCGACCGCCTCTATGACAACCCTATGAACTCGGGCAACGGACTCGGACCCGTCTATGCCGGCTATTCGTGTGGTTCGTGTCACAGAAATGCTGGTCGCACGAAACCAGCCCTTTGGACGCAGACGGGCACCGACCCCGATGGAACTCCGGTCTATGGGAGCGGACAGTATGGTTTCTCGTCGATGCTGGTCTATGTCACTCGCAAGAACGGAGCCTTCTTCCAGCACTATGGCCGCGTCATCCACGACCAGAGTATCATGGGCGTGACTGCCGAGGGCAAGTTGGAGTGCCGATGGCACAAGGCGCAGTTCCAGTTCCCTGACGGGGAGCCCTACGAACTGGTCTATCCCGAATACACCGTCACCGAATGGTACAGGCCCAACTATCGCGATACGGACGACCCCATACGTCCTGAGGACCTCTTCTGCACCGTCAGGATTCCCCTACGCCACGTCGGCATGGGCCAGATGATGGCACTTGACCACGAGGAGATAGAAGCCCTGGCACGTAAGTCGAATTATCCCGAATATGGAATCTCGGGCCGCTGCAACTACATCAACGAGCGAGGCCGCATGCAGCTGGGTCTCTCCGGCAACAAGGCTCAGCATGCCGACCTGACCGTGGAACTGGGCTTCTCGAGCGACATGGGCGTAACCAACAGCCGCTACCCCGAGGAAATATGCGAAGGACAGAGCCAGATGCAGGAGGGCTCGATGATGGGGCTGCTTTACGACAAACTCGATATCTCTACCGAGGACATGGAAGACGTGGACTACTACCTGCACGGGTTGGGAGTGCCCGCCCGCCGGCTGGGTTCGACCACAACCCCCATGCAATATAAAGGACAGACCGTCACCGAGCGGCAGTTGACAGAGATTGGCGAGCAGCGTTTCTACGAAGCCAAGTGCCACCTGTGCCATGTAACCACCCTGCACACACGTCCCCGGGGAGCCACCCTGCTCAACGGCACAGAACTGCCATGGTTGGGCAACCAGACCATCCATCCCTATAGCGACTATCTGCTCCACGACATGGGCAGCGAGATCATGGGCGTAGGCCTGAACGACAATTACGTCAGCGGACTGGCCCGTGGCAACGAATGGCGCACCACCCCGCTTTGGGGCATCGGACTGCAAGAAAAGGTGAATGCTCACACCTACTTCCTGCACGACGGACGTGCCCGCAACCTGCAGGAGGCCATTCTCTGGCACGGAGGCGAGGGTGAAGCCTCGAAGAACCTTTTCATGAAGATGGACAAAGAGGACCGTCAGGCACTAATCTTGTTTCTCGAAAGTTTATAAAAAAGATTATTTATAATAAGATATACACAGATGATGAAAAGAATAGCGACACTTATATTGCTTTCGGCCATGCTGATGCCAGTTGTGGCTGAGGAAAACAGCGAGATGATGGCTGACGAAGCCCCCGCTCAAGGTCACATCGACATGGACAACGGCGTGCTGGGCATTGCCGACGACCGCGGATTCACGCTACAGTCGAAAAACGGTAAGTTTGTCTTCAAACCCTACCTGTTCCTGCAAACACGCGGGCAACTCAACTATTATGACGACGAAGGGCTGGACAAGGCCTACAATCAGGATAATGTGGCAAACTCTGGTTTCGCCATCCCCTATGCCATACTGGGATTCACGGGAAAGACCTTTGGCTGTCTCGACTACAACCTCAGCATCAATGCTGCGGCCACGGGAGCCAATGTACTGCAGCAGGCATGGATAGACTATGCCATCAGCCCTGCAGCCCGTTTCCGTGCGGGTAAGTTCAAGACACCCTTCACCCATGCCTACCTGACCACGCTGGGCGAGACATTGTTCCCCACCGTGCCTTCGTCGTTGACTTCCACCACCATCATGCCTCACACACTCAATGCCGTCACTCCGCAAATCGGAACGGGCTTTGACGTGGGTGTCGAGTTCCATGGTGTGGCACCCTTGAAGAAGGGCACACAATGGCTCACGGGCTACGAGGTGGGACTGTGGAACGGCAGTGGTTCTGTGGTCAACGGTGCCACGAAGACGTTCTCCGACGATTGGCACATCCCCTCGCTGTTGTATGCAGGTCGAATCACCTTTATGCCTTGGGGCCAAATGCCCATGACGCAAGGCAATGCCAAGATGTTGCGCGGGCGTCACATGCTCTTCGGCCTGTCGGGCGGACTGAATGTGGAAAGCGAAAGCGAGAGCACCAACGATGCCCGTCTGGGTGCCGAGTTCTCGATGCTCTACAACCGTTGGTACGTTGGGGCTGAGGCCTATTGGATGCACGTAGGATTTACGGACAGACAGAAGATTAGCGACAAGTTCAACTACTGGGGTGCCTATGGCCAGGTGGGCTATTTCGTGATTCCCACCGTTCAGCTTGGTTTGCGCTACGACTTCATGGATCGCAACAGTACGGGCAAGGATGGTTTCCTGAACATGCCCGCCATTGTGTGCAACTACTATATACCCAAGGCCCACCTGAAACTGTCGGGCATGTATCAGTTCACGGGTCGTTATGGCCATGATACCCAGCTCGACCGCGACAATGATGATTTGGGAATATCCACTCACTACGCCTCGCTTCAGGTGCAGTTTAGTTTCTGAGCATGATGATGAAAAACAGCATTTTCGCATTATCATTGCTCTTGCTCCTTGCCGCTTGTGATTCGGGCGACATAGAGGAACGCACATCATCGTCAAGCGGTAAAGGTAGGGTGGTAAAGCTCACTGGCAACCTGTCCGGCGTGGGGACATGGGACAGCAAATATGCGGTCTCACTCGGTGGCTTCACCACAGGTGACAATTATGCCCAGGTGGTGCGCACATTACCCAGCACTACACCCGACGGGACGCAAGTGGAACTGGTGCTGTCCAACCTAGGCGAAAGCATCAATACAGTCGAACTGGCCATCACCAGCCGACTGCGTGAACGCATCATCACCCTGTCCAGCATCAATCTGGATGAATATCCTGAGACGTCGGACACCATACGCATGGATGTAGGCTCGCTCGACGTGGGTCTCTTCAGCAGTCTGCAACAGGGTTTCTTCAATGTGGCGTGCATCCAGTGCCATGGAGGCAACGGGCGCAGTGCTGCTGGTCTGAATCTCACCGAGGGCAATGCCTTTGCCCAGTTAGTGGATGTGCCCAGCACTCGCATTGAAGGCATGAAACGCGTGATTGGTGGCAATGCCGATGGCTCGCTTCTGCACAAAATCCTCAACGAGGGTGGCGAGGACATCCTGCACTACAACCACACCGAAGTGCTCTCGAGTCAGTTTAAGGAGAATCAGGAGGGTATGCGTCAACTCATAGATGATTGGATAGACCAATTGGAGATTAGTCGATGACCCATTGACCGTAAGGGAGATAAATGGAGGAGTAGAGCATCATTTTTTATTTTTTAATTTTCAATTTTTAATTTAAATGTTGTATCTTTGCACGCAATGAATTATAAAACAACTTTTTTAGAAGACCTGGGCGTAACGCTTGAGTATGCCTCGTTCTGTCCCAAAGACGGAGTGGGAGAGTGGCATGTAATGTTGCATGTCGATGCCCGTCACGAAACCTTTGAGGGACAGCTCCGTCGCATCTATGCTGCTGAGGACCGACTGACGCAGATGCCTGATTTCCAGGGTGCCCGCTACATACTGAAGCGTTATTTTCTATCCGATAGCACGAACCAACAACCCCTCATGAGGCAGGAGCCCGATGTGGCCATATCACTCATCCAGCAGCAACCGCTCGATGGGTCGAAGGTAGCAGTCTGGCTTTATCTAATCAGCGGAACTGATGTCTATACAGAGCACGGGACTGTAGTCAGCGAACACAATGGTTACAAACACTTGTGGCGCATGGGATTGGTGTCGAATCAGGGCGATAGTGCCCAGCAGACCGAGACTATACTGAACGAGTACGAAACCCTGCTGCAGAAGTTCGGTGCAACAATTGCAGACAACTGTATCCGCACATGGTTTTTTGTCCGCGATGTCGATACGCAGTATGCCGGCATGGTTAAGGCTCGTCGCGAGAACTTTGTTCGGGAAGGCCTTACTCAGCACACCCACTACATAGCCTCGACCGGGATAGGGGGCGGACCGGCTGACACCAAGGCTCTTGTTCAGCTTGGAACGTATGCACTGACTGGGTTCCAACCTGCTCAGCAGCGCTATCTCTATGCTAAGACCCATCTGAATCCGACCTACGAATACGGAGTCACCTTTGAGCGAGGTACATGCATGGAATATGGCGACCGTTCGCATGTCTTTATCTCCGGCACTGCCAGCATCAACAACAAGGGCGAGGTGGTGCACGTGGGCGATATTTGTCTGCAAACCCGTCGCATGTGGGAGAATGTCGAGGCTCTCCTTCACGAGGGTGGAATGGATTTCTCCGATGTCATGCACCTTGTGGTCTATCTGCGCGATACGGGCGACTACGAGGTGGTGAGTGAGATGTTCCGCGAGCGTTTCCCCGACATCCCTACCGTCATCACATTGGCCCCCGTCTGTCGTCCCACATGGCTCATCGAGATGGAGTGCGTGGCCGTGAAAGAAAATAAGAATGAAGCATACCGTAGTTTCTAAACTCCCTTTCATCTTACAGATTTTGGCCGCGACCGTCATAGCCGCGGCCACTTTCGTTGAGGCCCGGCAAGGTACGGCTGTGGCTCACGAGCTTATCTACAACTCATGGGCATTCAAGTTGCTGTGGTTGGCTATCGTCGTATCTGGAGGCATAGTGCTCTGGAAGAGGAAGATGTGGCACCGCTGGACCATCCTTCTCCTGCATCTGAGTTTTGTCGTCATCTTGGGCGGAGCCTTACTCACCAACTTGACGAGCAAGAAGGGCATGCTACATCTGCGTCAGGGTATTCCTGCCGACCGCTTTCTTATGGACAATCGTCTCGAAGAGTTGCCTTTCTTGGTCCGGCTCGACACCTTCCATATTCAGTACTATCCAGGCACAGAGGCTCCGCAAGACTATATTAGTCTGCTGACCATCGAAGGTGAGCAACACAGCGTCAGCATGAACCGGATAGCCCGCGTCCAGGGCTATCGTCTCTATCAGACCAGCTATGACCCCGACCAGCATGGGACCATCCTTTCGGTCAACTACGACCCATGGGGCATACCCGTCACTTATTTAGGCTACGGGTTGTTGGCCCTGAGCATGGTGCTCTACCTGCTGCGTCGTCGTTCGGTGCTTCTTGTTTTCCTCTTCTTTGCCCTGCCTATGCAGGCAGGCTATCCAGCCATTGATAAGGCCGAGGCTCAAAAGATAGCGCGTCAGCAAGTAATGTGGAACGACCGTCCTTGCCCTGTTGGTGTGATGGCTCACGACTTCTTGCTGAAGGTCTATGGTAAGGCCACATATCATGGTCTTTCGGCTACTCAGGTGTTAGCTTCTTGGACACTGGCTCCCGATGCATGGAACGACGAGCCTATCATTAAGAAAGGACGGGGTGAATACGTGAAATTGAACGATTTCGTCGACAGAGATGGCGATGTGCCTCGATTAAGGAATGTGGGTAGTGACCCGAAGGTGGATGAGAAGGTAGCCTTGATACTGATGCTTCAGCAAGGCACATTGGTGCGCGACCTTCCTGCCGATGTCGAGCCTTTGTCCGAAATGCGTGTTTCAGTCGAACTTTTTTATGCTCGTGTTCCCTGGGCTTTGTGGGGCATGATATCCTGTTTCCTCTTGGCTATCTTCCTCTCCTTCTTCCGTTCAGGGATTCTTTCTGCCGTCCAGGTTCTCATCCTCTCGTTCCTGCTTGTTGCGTTTGTCCTGCGATGGTACATAGCCGGGCATGTCCCTCTGAGCAATGGTTATGAGACCATGCTCTTCCTGGCCTTTTGCCTGTTGGCTGTGGGACTGCGGCTTCGCCAGCGAGGCGAGCGGGCCGTGGCCGTGCTGATGGCAGCCTTTGTCCTGCTGGTGGCCCATTTGAGTGAGAAGAACCCGCAGGTCACCCCCCTCATGCCCGTTCTCCACAGTCCCTGGCTCAGTGCTCACGTGAGCATCATCATGATGAGTTACGCCTTGTTAGGACTGAGCATAGTGAAGCGTCGTTTGTTGCCCTTGGCGGTGTGTCTGCTGGCAATAGGCATCTTTCTGGGAGCCATCTGGGCCAATGTCTCGTGGGGCACTTACTGGAGTTGGGACCCCAAGGAGAGTTGGGCACTTGTGACACTCATCATCTACAGTTTGCCCTTACACGAAGAGAGCCTGCCTTGGTTCCGTTCAGAGCGGAACTATCGGCTCTACAGTATCTTGGGACTGCTCTCGTTGCTGATGACATATTTTGGAGTTAATTATCTTTTAGGAGGCATGCACAGCTACGCTTGAGATGGCAAGGAAGAAACGTCGCAGACTGAAGAAAAGCGTCAAGCGCAGTTGCCTGCTCATCGCCATGTTGCCGTTGCTGTTCTGGGGTGGGACAAAGGCCTTCAGGTTTATGAAGACCCTCTTGGAGCAGAAGCATGAGAAGCCTAAGGTTGAAGTAGCAGTAGATCAAACGGAGATGCGTGAGCGGATTGACAGCATTTTTCGTCAGACCCTGCGCTTGGACACCAACACGATATCCTTGGAGGTGTGTGACGTTGAGACGGGCGCGGTGATTTACGAACGGAACGCTCATCGATGGGTGGCACCAGCTTCGTGCATGAAACTGCTGACGGCTGTTGCTGCCATGCACTATTTGGGCATCGACTACAGCTATGTTTCCCAACTTACCTGCCAAGGTAGTCAAAGAGGGCAGACCTTCCGTGGGAGAGTCTGTCTGCAACTGGCCGACGACCCTTTGCTGGAGTCTCTGGAACCCTTTGTCGATGCATTGCGCCGCCATGGAATCAGTCGCATCGAGGGCGACCTGCAGCTTCAACTGATGCGTGTCGACACACTGCGCGCCCATGCTTCGGCGGCTGCATGGGACATTCCCTACCATCGTTTGCCCATCACGCTGAAGGGCCAGCCCCGAATAGAGAAGGATTTGAACTATCTTCTTGCCTCTCGGGGCATCACCGTCAGCCGGCAACCCGTTTCGGACGAGGGCGCCAGCCAGTTGCTTTATCGCCATGAGACCCCCCTCACCGATGTGCTTGCCCCCATGCTCATCCGCAGCAGCAACATCAAAGCGGATGCCCTCTTCGGTCACCTGTGGCGACTACCCAATCTTCTGCCTATGACTGATTTTTCAGAGGACTGGTGGGTGGAACCTATGCTCAGCCAGATAAGTGAAGACCACGAAGGGTTCGTCGTGAACGATGGCAGCGGGCTTTCCCCCCTCAATCGGTTGTCGGCACACTTTCTCGTTGAACTTCTGCAGTATGCCTGGCAGCGTGAACCCATGCGACATGTGCTCATCGATGAAGCGCTGGCCACACCGGGCCACCCCGTTCGCTGCGGCTCGTTGCGAGGGCGCATGTCGGCCCCCATTTTTCGCAATCACGTCTTCGTGAAGACGGGCACGCTCACCTCCCAGGCCCTCTCTTCGCTGGCCGGCTATGTGCTCGGAGCCGATGGGCGATGGCGCAGCTTTGCCATCATCAACGAAAACTCTCCCGTGGCCGAAAGTCATATCTTTCAGGACCAGTTGTGCATGGAATTGGTACGATAACTTGCATGCCTGCGGATTTATATTTAATTTTGCAGCGATAATTAAACATTTGCTACCATGAAAAAGTTTTTCTCCTTCCTTTCCTTACTTATGCTGGCCGTTACGGCCATGGCCGAAAACTGGCAGTATCGTCTTCCCGACAATACCTATGTATCGGTCGTAAGCATCCCCGGCAGTCACGACTCAGCCACAGGCAGCGGATGGGCATCGGGCATGGGTATCCTTGGCGACCGCTATGCCAAGACTCAGGAACTGACCATTGCCGAGCAGTGGACATTGGGCGTGCGGGCATTCGACTTTCGTCCCTGCGTCTATGAGGACTACATGAACCTGAACCATGGCATCATGCCCACGAAACTGCACTTTGAGGACACCATGCTGCAGTTGCGTGACTCGCTCATCCACAACCCTTCGGAATTCATCATCATACACCTGCTGCACGACAAGGATGGCGACCAGGTGGAGAATGCCTACAACCAGCGCATCGTGGAATTTCTGCAGAGCGACCCCATCAAGGACTATCTGGTTGACTTCAAACGCGCCCTAACCGTGGGCGACATGCGGGGCAAGATACTCATTCTGAGTCGCGACAAGTATGCTACGAAGCCCATCGGTGGTTTTTTGCTCAACTGGAAGACCGACAATGTCAATTGGGCCGAGCAGACAGCAGGTAAGATTCAGGGCGCAGCTTCCTCTATCCAAGGAACCCTCTACATGCAGGACTATTCCGACACGCACAACGAGGGCGGCATCCAGGCCAAACTTGATGCCATAAAGAAGATGCTGGACACCAGCACCAAGTACCGTACCATCACGGCTGCAGGCATACGGTGGATATACAATTTTGCATCAGCTTATTCGAAGGTGGAAAACCTGTTTGGCAACGAAATCTCCTTGAGCGACGGCTATCGCGACAATGCCTCTCACACCAATGCCTTCATTGCCGATTACCTGAAGGCCGACGGCTACAAGCCAGGTCCCACGGGCATCATCATGATGGACTTTGTAGGTGTAGACGAAATCAATGGCTACAAGACGCGTGGCTGCGAACTGGTACAGGCTATCATCGATAACAATTTTGGCTATCTCGACGACATCCCCCTCAGTATAGGTGGAGTTCAGGAACAGGAAGGACTGGAGAAGCAACCCCATGCCACCTACGATTTGAGCGGCCGTCCCCTCTCCACTTCTTCGCGACCGAAGGGGCTGTACATTCGGAACGGCAGGAAAGTTATAAGGTAAAAAATAAGCACTGGAAGTTTGCTTCCAGTGCTTATCGTATTCAGGTTTTCCTTCAATTAGAAAGCATAGTATGCGCCGAAGGTAATGGTCTCGTTGTTTACACCAAAACCAAACCGGTCATGGTCGTCGGTGTGACGATAACCCAGATAACCCAACTTTGTCACCAGGCAAACCTTCGGACTGATCTGCAGGGCAACACCGGGCTGGAAGCCGATGCCGAACACGCCTTCTGCGTCAAAGTTTTCTACCTTCTGGAAACCACCTTCGATGCCACCATCTACAAAGAAGCTGGCCATGCCAGCCTTTGCAAAGGTGTAGCGTACATAGGGGTTGATGGTGAAGGTGTTGACACTTCCGCTATTAACAACCTTGCCATAAGTGTAATCTAGGTTGGCAGCAATGGCCCACTTGTCAGAAAGATTGTAGCCTATCTCGGGAGAGATGCTGAGGGCATGAGTCTTGACATCATTGTTCTTGTCGAAGTCGTAACCGAGGTTGCCACCAATCCATACCTGAGCGTTAGCGCTTACGGCACAAATGGCCATAATAGCCATCAAAAACATTTTCTTCATAATCTTTTTACCTTATTTCTATTATACCTACTCTATTAAGGGTTTTCGGTCTCTCCCGTTTCGTAATCGGCCACAAAGTTACGAAAAATTTCCCAAGGATGAGCTGAAAATATGTTATTTAACATTTAATCCACACCCTTCACAGTCATTTTCCCCTCCGCAGCCGCAGTTGCAACCTCCGCACCCACGGCTGTTTTTTTGTCGCTTGACGTAGCGGTAGCCCACGATGAGGAAGGCGGCTACGACGATGGTGAGGAGCAGTATGCTTTGTATGTTCATATCCTTAGAAAATTAGATTCACAAGCCAAGCGCAAAGCCAGGCCACCACGCATTGCAGTACGACGACGAACAGTGCCCATCGGCTGCCCAGTTCGCGACGGATGGTGGCAATGGCTGCCACGCAGGGCGTGTAGAGCAGGCAGAAGACCAGCAACCCAAAGACGGCCACGGGGGTGAAGACGAGCGTCAGGTCGGTTGAACCGAACAGGGCTCCCAGTGTGCTGACCACTGTCTCCTTGGCCATGAAACCGCTGACCAGTGCCGTCACGATGCGCCAGTCGCCCAGCCCCAACGGGTGGAATACGGGAGCCACCACGCCGGCCACTTGGGCCAGCATGCTGTCATGGGCGTCCTCCACCATCTGCAGGTGGAAGTCAAATGTCTGCAGGAACCAGACCACGATGCTGGCCAGGAAGATGACCGTGAAGGCGCGCTGCAGGAAGTCGCGTGCCTTGTCCCACAGCAGTCGCAGGACATTTTTGGCTAGGGGCAGGCGGTAGTTGGGCAGTTCCATGACGAAGGGCACCGGTTCACCGCGAAATAGCGTGCGCTTCAGCACCAGTGCCACCACAATACCCACCACGATTCCGATGCCGTAGAGCGAGGCCATGACCCATCCTGCCTTGCCCGGGAAGAAGGCGGCTGCAAAGAAGGCGTAGATGGGAATCTTGGCCGTACAGGACATAAAGGGGGTGAGCAGGATGGTCATGCGGCGGTCGCGTTCGCTGGGCAGTGTGCGGCTGGCCATAACACTGGGCACCGAACAGCCGAAGCCTATCAGCAGCGGCACGATGCTACGGCCCGACAGTCCCAGACGGCGCAACATCTTGTCCATAACAAAAGCTATGCGGGCCATGTAGCCCGTGTCCTCTAGCATACTCAGGCACAGAAACAGGCAGCAGATGAGTGGCAGGAACACCAGCACGGTGCCTACGCCATTGTAGATGCCGTCGATGATGAGCGAGTGGACAGCCGGGGCAATGTCCCACCTTGTCAGGGCCTGGTCGCTCACCTCCGTCAGCCAGTCGATGCCAGCCTGGAATACGTCCTGCAGCCATACGCCCACGCTTGAGAACGTCAGCCAGAAGACCAGTCCCATGATGAGTGCAAAGGCGGGCAGGGCCGTCCATCGGCCCGTCAGCACGCGGTCGATGCGCTGGCTGCGACGGTGCTCGCGGCTCTCCTGAGGCTTCACCACAGTCTGACTTATCACACCCTCGATGAAGCGGAAGCGCATGTCGGCGATGGCGGCCTGGCGGTCCAGGTGTCGTTCCTCTTCCATTTGGCAGATGATGTGTTCCAGCGTCTCACGCTCGTTTTGGTCCAGTCCCAGGGCCTTAGTCACCATCTGGTCGCCCTCCACCAGTTTGCAGGCAGCAAAGCGCTGCGGGATGCGTGCCCGTTGGCAATGATCCTCCGTGAGGTGCATGATGGCATGCAGACAGCGGTGTACGGCACCGCCATGGTCGTCGGGGTTACAGAAGTCCTGTCGGAGCGGCCCCTCGCCGTAGCGGGCCACATGCAGTACGTGCTCCACCAGTTCGTCCACACCCTCGTTCCTCATGGCCGATATGGGCACCACGGGAATGCCCAGCAACCGCTCCATCTCGTTGATGCGTACGTTGCCTCCGTTGCCTTTCACCTCGTCCATCATGTTCAGGGCCAGCACCATGGGCAGCCCCAGTTCCATGAGTTGCAGGGTCAGGTACATGTTGCGCTCGATGTTTGTGGCATCGGCTATGTTGATGATGGCCGTCGGGTGTTCGTCTAGGATGTAGCGGCGCGATACCACCTCCTCGCTGGTGTACGGTGAGAGACTGTAGATGCCCGGCAAGTCGATGACCTGTGCCTCGGGGTGGCCCTTGATGGTGCCGTATTTGTGTTCCACGGTCACACCCGGGAAGTTGCCTACATGTTGGTTGGCTCCCGTCAGTTGGTTGAAGAGAGTAGTCTTGCCCGAATTCTGGTTGCCGGCCAGTACCAACGTGATGTGTTGTCCATGCGGAAGCGGTTTCACGTGGGCCTCCGGCGACTCGTCGTGGTATCGTCCGCCTTCGCCCAGTCCCGGATGTTCCACCTTCTCCCACGAGACATTTTGTACGTAAGTCCCCTTCCCCTCGTTTCCTTTTTGGGAGGGGGAGATGGGGGAGACTCCAATCTCCTTTGCGTCGGCCACGCGCAGTGTCAGTTCGTAGCCGTGGATGCGCAGCTCCATGGGGTCGCCCATGGGCGCAAACTTCATCAGTTTCACCTCGGCATCGGGAATCATGCCCATGTCCAGGAAATGCTGGCGCAGGGCACCCTCGCCACCCACCCGGGTGATGCGTGCCGTCTGCCCAATCTTCAGTTCATCAAGTGTCATTCTGTGTGCGTTATTCACTTTTCCGCTACAAAATTACGACATTCTCCCCACACTTGCAATAATCAAAAGTAAGTATTCATCCTTTTTAGCCCCTTTCGTGGGCAAGAAATAATTCGTATATCCCGACATTTATCGCAAACACGATAATCCTCCTTAAGGATGGTCCCCTTCACTATTTCAGTCCAAAACTCTTTACGGCCTACTGCGCCAATCTTTATGCTGAATTTATCGTAAATGAGAAATCCTATAAGTTACAGCCTTTCCGTGGAACGGAATCGGATGAAGATTTCATAGAGGCCTCTGTAGAAGGAGAAAGCATAAATGTGACCATTCGACAAGTGCCGTGGAAGACAATGTGAAGGGAAGGCATTACGCTCTGATTAACGCAGGCATCTCTGGCTTTGAGGCTGGTAGCGTTATTTCTCAAGACAAAAAGCAGAGGCAGGCCCGAACGGGGATCCGCCTCTATAAGGATTTTTCCGAGAAAAAGGAGGACTAACGGTTGGCAAGGTCGCGTGTGGTCTCTTGCAGGACAGCCTTGCCCACCTTGACGAGGGTCTCATCGTCGCCCACGAGAGGACGGTCACTGGTGAGGTCGAACACGAGATAGTCAGTGGGGGAGACGACGGAGAAACCATTGTTGAAGTTGTGGAAGGCGAGCTGGCGGTTGTACTGCTGTCCGAGGACGTCGCGGCTGAAGGGGAAATCGTCGTGAGGCAGGCCCAGCTGACCCAACAGGGTGGCGGCAAGGTCGGACTGGTTGCAGAGGGCGTCCACCGTGCACGGCTCCTTGATTGCTCCGCCCAGCCAGAGCATGGGGATGTGCATCTTGAGTTGGTGGATTTCATCAATGCCTGCATGGTTAACTCCGTGGTCGGGCAGGAGGATGACGAGCATGTCGTCCCAGAGCGGCGACTGGCTCAGTTGGTCGATGAACTGGCCAACGCAGTGGTCGAGATAGTGGAAGGCATTTTCCACGGGGTCGGGCAGGGCCTTGTGAGGCACTTCCCAGGGTTCGTGGCTGGAAAGGGTGTTGTAGCCGATGAGGTGGCGTGGTTCGTCGGGACCGGTTCCCCAGGTGAGGATGTCGCTGGCGATGCGGCTGAAGACGATTTCGTCACAGACGCCCCACTTTGACATGGTGCGCTGGGCGCGTGGATAGTCGTCCTGTGAGCTGAGCTGCTGGAAGCCGGCGTTGATGAGGTAGCTGCGCTTCTTGGTGAAATTGATGTCGCCGCCGTAGTAGTAGGATGTGGTGTAGCCGGCTTCCTTGAGCGAACGGGCCAGGGCAGGCAGATGGGCGTTTTTGGAGGGCACTTTCTGCAGGCTCATGGTGGGGAACGAGGGGTAACCGCTCCAGATGCTGACGGTGGCACGGTCGGTGCGGAACGAATTGGCGTAGCACTGTGTGAAATAGACGCCCTCGGAGGCCAGACGGTTGAGGTTGGGGGTGATATCCTGGCGCCCGCCTATCATGGTGAACTGTCCGCCACAGCTCTCGAGCATGACCACGACGATGTGGGGTCGGCGGGTGCGGAGCAGCGAGAGAGGACTGACGGAACGGGTGTCGAAGACGCTGTCCAGAAGTTGGACGCATTCGTCGTCGTCAAAGAAACTGTAGCGCACGTCGGTTCGGCCGGTGGTGCTCAGCGAAGCCAGAAAGCTGAAGACGGGATTAACGGCGGAGTGGTTGAGGAAGGGGGTCTGGGAGTAGTAGACCTGGCCAATGTTGGTGGTGGACTCGTCGGTGCCGCCGCGCATGCCGACAAACATCAGCGGCAGGGCCACCAGGGTGAGCAGGGCGTAGGGCCACTTGTGGCGGAGGGGCTGCAGATGGGGCATGTGCCACACATAGAGGGCAAACAGGACTGCCACCAAAGCTGCCAGGGCTACCAGGCGCAGCAGCAGATAGCCAACGGAGACGCTGGCAGCAGCAGTCTCGGGCGACGACAGATACTGGAGGCACGTGGCGTCGAGTTTGAAGCCCCAGTATGGATAGAGGCTGGTGTCGGCCACGAAGGCCAGGGCAAAGGCCAGGGAGATGAGGAAGAAATAGACACGCAGTGCGCGACGCAGACCTCTGCCCTGCCACCATGCAGAGAGGGCCATGATCAGTAGGGGGACCACCAGAAAGTAGAGCCCCGCGGAGAGGTCGAGCGAAAGGCCGTGGCGCAGGACGTCGGCCATATCGCTGCCCGTGAAGGGATGTGCAGCCCGGTTGGCCAGCATGAAGGCCACCTTGGCCAGGAGGAAAACCACTATCGTCACTCCGTAGGTGCGCAGGAGGAAGAGTATGCGTTGCTTCATTAATATGCTATATATAATAATAAGGAAATTTATCACTATAAAAAGCCGTCCCCAACAAGCGTCGGGGACGGCTCTGCTTTTCTTTCAATCTGTAGTAGAGGGGAGTTTACTGAACCTGATAGCGAACCTCCTTGGTGCGGAACTTCTTGCTAACGACTTTCTCTTTGTCGGTGTAAACGCCATGACCGGTGATGATGGCCACGCGGTTCTTGTCGTTGTCGGCATAGGGCTGAACGGTGTCACCCTTCCACTCAACGGACTTGATGATCTTGGGGTCAACACCATGGTCGATGAGGGCCTGCTTTGTCTTCTCGGCACGCTGCTTCGAATACTTCATGTTCAGTTCGGGCGTGCCAGTGCCCTTGTCAGCATAGGCAGTGATATGGATTTCGGCATCCTTCACACCCTTGAGGAACTCGGCAACCTGGGCAATCTGTGCCTGCTCGGAGCTGACGTCGGACTCGCGGATAGCAAAGAAAATTTCCTTCTTGATGTCACGGTCGGCGGTTATGTCTTTGTAGTTGACATCGTCGTACCAAGTGGTGTCGATGCGGGTGGCATAGACGGGTTCGGGAGCAACTTCTGCAACGGGCTCAACCTTCTTCTTCTTGAAGCCGAACTTGTAGGTCAGACCCAGCTGGGCAGTGAGGCTCCAGTCGTCCTTGTCGGCAATCTTGCTGTTGTAACGGTCGCTGAGGCTGTTGGCATCAACTTCGAGGTTGAGGCTCCAGTGCTTGGCCAGATTGATGTCGAGCATGGCACCGATGCGGCCATTGTGGTTCAGACGGTCGTCCTTCCAGGCCAAGGGCATTACGTCACGATGGGCATAGGCATCGTCGTTGTCCCAAGCATAGTTGAGGCCGACACCACCGATTAGATAGACATTGACGGGATAGTAGTCCTTGCGGCCGAACAGGGTGCAAAGGTTGAGCAGCAGGTCAACGTTAGTGGTGACGTACTTGTAGTCGTACTTGAAGTCGAGGGGATTGCTGTTAACGTCCAGACCGTCGAATCCACCCTTGTTCCAGATGCCGTTGACATGGAGACGGGCACCTACGACGGAGGTGAACCAACCGCCGAAGTAAACGCTGGCAGTGGGGGTGATGAGCTTCAGTTGGTCATAGTTGGTGAAGGTGGTTTGAGCACCGCCCTGAATACCAACGAACATGTGTGGGAAGGGCTTGTAGTCCTTTCCATCGTTTGCCTCTTGTGCGGTGGCGGTCATGCTGACTGCCAGAAGGGCAACTGCGAAGAAAAACTTTAATTGCTTCATAGTATTATGTTAATTTAATGTGTTTGTGCAATTACTGAATGCGCTCACGAACCTCCTTGGTGCGGAACTTCTTGTTCACTACCTTCTCCTTGGTCTTCTCGGTACCTTCGGCGGTGATGATGACCACGCGGTTCTTGTCGTTGTCAGCGAAGGGCTGAACGGTGTCGCCCTTATAGTCCATAGAGATAAGGCTGCCGTCGATGCCTGCATCCTTCATGGCCTTCACGGCCTTCTCAGCGCGCAGTTTTGAGTACTTCATGTTTACGCTGGGCGTGCCGGTGCCCTTGTCAGCGTAGCCGACAACGTTCATCTTCACTCCTTCGTATTTCTTGGCAAACTCGCAAGCTTCCTTCAGTTCCTTTGCAGAATCGGGGAAGTCGCTGCCAGCTAAACCGTAGTAAACCTTCCACTCCGTCTTTTGGCCGGCAAACTTATCCTTGTACTGGACATCGTCGTACCAGATGGTGTCAATGCGGGTGCGATAGACAGGCTGGGGTTCGGGCTCTGGTTCAACATCAGCCACAGGAGCGGGCTTTGCCTTCTTGTAGCCGAACTTGAAGGTGAGACCTGCCTGGCCTACAAACTGCAGAATGTCGTCGTTGAATACCTCGTGCTTGCCTACATAACGAGCATTGAGGTCGCCTTCGAGGTTGAAGCTCAACCACTTGCAGATGGGGATGTCGAGCATCAAACCCACTTTGCCGTTGAAACCCCAGCGATTGTCGTTGTCGGCATAGAGCATGGTGGAACCGAGAGCCTTCTCTTCGCTACGGAAATAGTTCTCAAAGGCATAGTTTGCGCCCAGACCGCCCACGAAGACAAGGTTGACGGGGTACCAATCCTTCTTACCGAAGAGCGTGCACAGGTTCACCAGCACATCGGCAGTGGGGGTAACGTAGTTGTAGTTGTAGTGACCGTCTTCTGTGCCGAGCGGATAGTTGATGCCCGACTTTGCCCATGCACCATTGAGATGCAGGCGAGCACCCACCACGGGGGTGAACCAGCGACCGATGCTGAAACTTGCCGTCGGGGTGAAGGTCTTCCAGTTGTTAAATTCGCTGTTGAAAGTGTTCTGCACACCGCCCTGCAGTCCAATGAAATTGTAGGGAGCTGTGGGGTGCCCAGTCTCTTCCTTCTCCTGTGCCAAGACAGGGGTGGCACAGATAAAGAGAAGTGCCATGAAAAGAAGTTTCTTCATAATAGTTTGATTTTATTGGGTTTGAATTTTAATTTTTCTTCACACTATTATTGGACAAAATTAACATCTTTTTTGTTTATTACCAAAAAAATTTCCTTACAAATGCGCTAAACAATAGAAAATTTCCCAAAAAGTCGTCGTTTATGCCCTCATTCTTAATGTTTTTTTGTAATTTTGTACATTAATATGGCATAATATCTTTTTCATTATGGAAGACAATAAGTCTGGCATCATCATCAAGTCGGTCGCCACTCCCAAGGAGATGCGGCGGTTCGTTCGCTTTAACTGGGAATTGTATAAGGACTGCCCCTATGCGGTGCCTGATTTCCTGGAAGACACCCTCGACACTTTTAATCCGAAGAAGAACCCTGCACTGAAGTTCTGCGACGTGGAATGTTTCGTGGCTTTGCGTGAGGGCAAGATGGTAGGGCGTGTGGCAGCCATCATCAATCGTCGTGCTAACGAACACTGGAAGGAGAAGCATGTGCGTTTCGGATGGATAGATTTTGTTGACGACATCCAAGTGTCGAAGGCCCTGCTCGAAACGGTAGAGGAATGGGGACGCCAACGTGGGATGGACACCATCGTGGGCCCCCTGGGATTCACCGACATGGACCTTGAGGGCATGCTTACCGATGGTTTTGACCAGCTCTCCACCATGAACAGCATCTACAACTACCCCTATTACCCTGAGCACATGTTCCAACTGGGCTACGAGAAGGAAGTAGGTTGGGTGGAGCGCAAGATACTGGTGCCTGTAGGCGACCATGTGGCCAACATGCAGAAATATTTCAAAATAGCCGAACTGGTGAAGAAACGTTACGGATTCCGCCTGCGAAAGTTCAAAGACAAGGCCGAAATCCGCCGCGAAGGCTACATTCCCAAGGTGCTCAATGTGGTGAACAAGGCTTACGCCAATCTTTATGGCTACTGCGAGCTGGATGCCGAGCAGATGGAAACCTATGCCAAGCAGTATCTGCAGTACCTCGACAAGCGGTACCTTTCGGTTGTAGAGACGGCAGAGGGAGAAGTCATCGGCATGGGTATCTGCATCACCAGTCTCTCGCGAGCCATCCAGAAGGCCCATGCCCGCTTGTTCCCCTTCGGCTGGTGGCACATGGCCAAGGCGCTGTGGTTCAATCGTCATCCCCAAGTGCTGGACATGTTGCTCGTGGGCGTCCTGCCAGAGTATCAGGACAAAGGGGCCAATGCCCTTATCTTTGCCGACATCATTCCGCAGGCCATTAAGGATGGCTATGAATGGGCCGAAACTCACCACCAGCTGGAGGACAACCTGCCCAGCCAGACGCAATGGAAAAACCTTGACCACATCATCCACAAGCGTCGCTGCGCTTTCAGGAAAACGCTCTAATCACCAATCTATCATTTCCCTATTTTTCTATGGAAGAACCCAATATACAGCAACCCCTTGCCGACTACGGCGAAGAAGATATCAAACACCTCTCCGACATGGAGCACATCCGCCTTCGTCCGGGCATGTACATCGGTCGCCTGGGCGATGGCTCCCACGCTGAGGATGGCATCTATGTGCTGCTGAAAGAGGTCATTGATAACAGCATTGATGAATTCAAGATGAATGCCGGACGGCGCATTGAGGTGGATATGGACGAGCAGTTGCGCGTTTCCGTTCGCGACTATGGTCGAGGCATCCCTCTGGGTTCGCTCATTGATGCTGTTTCAATGCTCAACACCGGAGGAAAATACGACTCTAAGGCTTTCCAGAAGAGCGTTGGACTGAACGGCGTCGGACTGAAAGCCGTGAATGCCCTCAGCCAGCGTTTTGAGGTCTATTCGGTGCGCGATGGAGAGATGCGTCGCGCCTCGTTCGAAAAAGGTCTGCTGGTGAGCGATGAGACACTGAAGACCGAGGAAGAAAACGGCACCTACGTTTTCTTTGAGCCTGACCCTTCACTCTTTAAGCACTATCAGTTCCAGGCCGAGTTCATCGAAGTAATGCTTCGCAACTACACCTATCTCAATACGGGGCTGACCATCATGTTCAACGGGCGCCGCATCCTCAGCCGCAACGGACTCAGCGACTTGCTCACCGACCGTATGACCAACAATCCGCTTTATGAGATTGTGCACATGCGGGGTGAGGACATTGAGATAGCCTTCACCCATTGCAACCAGAACGGCGAGGAGTACTATTCGTTTGTCAACGGCCAGCATACCACCTTGGGTGGTACCCATCAGGCAGCCTTCAAGAAATACATAGCCGAGGTCATCAAGGACTATTCAGGTAAGGGCTACGACTATGCCGACATCCGCAACGGACTGGTGGCGGCTATCAGCATCAATATCCAGGAACCTCTCTTTGAGAGCCAGACAAAAATCAAGTTAGGCTCGCTTACCACAGCCCCCGAGGGAGGCATATCGATTGACAAGTTTGTGGGCGACTTTGTGAAGGAACAAGTTGACAACTACCTGCACAAGAACACCGACGTGGCCAACATCATCCTGCAAAAGGTGCAGGAGAGCGAGCGTGAGCGTAAGGCCATGGCCGGAGTGGCCAAACTGGCTCGGGAGCGTAGCAAAAAGGCTAACCTGCACAACCGCAAACTGCGTGACTGCCGTGCCCACCTGACTGACACGAAGGGCGACTTGCGAGAGGAGACCTGCATTTTCATCACTGAGGGTGACTCGGCCAGCGGAAGCATCACAAAGAGCCGCGACGTGAACACCCAGGCTGTCTTTTCCCTGCGAGGCAAGCCACTCAACTGCTTCGGACTGACCAAGAAGGTGGTGTACGAGAACGAAGAATTCAACCTCCTGCAGGCTGCGCTGAACATTGAGGATGGACTGGACGGACTGCGCTACAACAAGGTCATCGTGGCCACCGATGCCGATGTCGATGGAATGCACATCCGGTTGCTGATGATAACCTTCTTCCTCCAGTTCTTCCCCGAACTCATCAAGAAGGGTCACGTCTATATCCTGCAAACTCCCCTGTTCCGTGTTCGTGCCCGCAAGTCACGACTGGGAAAGGCCAAGGTGAAGGAACTGCAGGAGGCCGCCCAGGACGCCGAAGCCAAGGTGCGTCGCCAGATATCAGAGAATGCCGATTTCATCACGCAGTACTGCTACAGCGAGGAGGAGCGCCAGCAAGCCATCAGCGACATGGGCCCCGACCCCGAAATAACCCGTTTCAAGGGCCTCGGTGAAATCAGTCCCGACGAGTTCAAGACCTTCATTGGTCCTGACATTCGCCTCGAACAGGTGAGCCTGCACAAGAGCGACCAGGTGGCCGAACTGCTCGAATATTACATGGGCAAGAACACCATGGACCGTCAGGAGTTTATCATTAATAACCTCGTCATTGAGGAAGACCTTGCCGAAGAGGAGGCGGAATGAGTATGATGAAGAAAGCTTTATTCCCGGGTTCGTTCGACCCCTTCACACGCGGCCATGCCGACATTGTGGAGCGCGGTCTCAATCTGTTTGACCATATCATAGTGGGCGTGGGCCACAACGATCAGAAGCGTGGCTGGATTCCTGTCGAGGAGCGAGTGCGTGCCCTGCGCCAGCTCTATAAGGACGAGCCCCGCATCAGCGTCGAATGTTATGACACGCTCACCATCGATTTCGCCCAGCGCATTGGAGCCCAATTCATCCTGCGCGGCATACGTTCCGTCAGCGATTACGAATACGAACTCCAGATAGCCGATATCAACCACGAGCTTTCCGGCATCGAGACCGTTGTCCTTTTTGCCCAGCCGGGATTGGCCAACGTGTCGAGCAGCATCATCCGCGAACTGGCCCATTACGGACGCGACGTCAGTTCGTGGTTGCCCAATAACCTAACGTACAACCTATGAAAAAGTTCTTTTTTCTCATTTTTCTATTCTCCCAGTTCCTCACGCCATCAGTTCTTGCCCAACAAGTGGATATGAGCCACATTGACGCCGCCATGCGCAAACTTAGCATGGCCACCGTGCTCACCAACATTTATTACGTCGATTCTGTGGGTATCGATCGTCAGGTGGAGGACGCCATCAACGGCATGCTCAGCAAACTCGATCCCCACTCGCAATACTCCAATGCCAAGGACACGCGCCGCATGAACGAGTCGCTCGAAGGCTCGTTCGAGGGCATCGGCGTGCAATTCCAAATGTTGGAGGACACGCTCTTCGTCATCCAGCCCGTAGCGAAGGGTCCGTCGGAGCGTGTGGGCATCCTGGCTGGTGACCGCATCATCTCGGTCAACGACACCACCATTGCCGGTGTGAAGATGAGCCGAGAGGAAATTATGAGCCGTCTTCGTGGGCCCAAGGACACGAAGGTGCGTCTGGGCATTGTCCGTCAGGGCGTTCGCGGTGTATCGTACTTCACCGTCAAGCGTGACAAGATTCCCGTCACCACCCTCGATGCTGCCTACATGGTCACTCCCGATATCGGACTTATCCGTTTCAGCAGTTTTGGGCAGACCACCTTTAGCGAGGTCATGTCGGCCCTCGACAAGCTCAAGGCTCAAGGTATGACCCGTCTCATCATTGACCTCCAGCAAAATGGTGGCGGACTGCTGGGCGCTGCGGCTGAAATCACCAGCCAGTTCCTGCCCAAGGGCGATACCATCGTCTTTACGCGTGGCCGAAACGTCCCCGCACAGTCCTTTGTCAGCAACGGAGGCAGCGGTTGGGCTGAAGGTCGTCTGGCTGTGCTCATTGACGAATACACCGCTTCGGCTGCCGAAATCCTGAGTGGAGCCATTCAGGACCACGACCGCGGCATCGTCATCGGTCGCCGTTCCTTTGGCAAGGGCCTCGTCCAGCGCCCCATCGAACTGCCCGACGGTTCCATGATTCGCCTCACCGTAGCCCGCTACTACACTCCCTCGGGACGTTGCATCCAGAAACCCTACACCAAGGGTGACAAGGACAGCTATTCGCGCGACCTCATCAACCGTTACAACAACGGCGAACTGCTGCACGAGGATAGCATCCACTTTCCCGATTCGCTGCGCTACAAGACCCAGAAACTGGGACGTACTGTCTATGGTGGAGGCGGCATCATGCCTGACTACTTCATTCCCCTCGACACCACCAAGTACACCCGCCTCTATCGTGAACTCTCGGCCAAGGGGCTTGTCATCAATGCCAGCCTACGCCACCTCGACAAGAATCGCAAGCCGCTCCTCAAGCAGTGGCCCGACTTTCAGCAGTTCAAGGCCCAATACGAAGTTCCCGACGATGTTATCGAACACATCTTCAAGGAAGGTGATAAGCAAAAAATCACTCCCAAAGATGACGACGAGCGTCAGCAGACCATCCCCCAGCTGCGCCTCACACTCAAGGCCTTGGCTGCCCGCGACCTGTGGGACATGAGCGAATACTTCAGTATCGTCTATGAGCACGACCCCATGGTGAAGAAGGCCGTGGAGCTCTTGGAAAAGTGAGATGGTGTGAGAAAAAATTGAAAAGCAAATGATAACGTTCAACACCGAGGGAGGGGCTCAGATGCCCACACTCGACCAGCAGCAGATACGCCAGTGGGTGGCTCGTGTGGCTGCCTCCTACGACCGCCGCGTGGGCGACATCAACTACGTCTTTGTCGATGACCAGCGTATCCTGGAAGTCAACCGCCAGTTTCTTCGCCACGACTACTACACCGACATCATCACCTTCGACTACACCCAAGGGCGCACCATCTCGGGCGACCTATACATATCACTCGACACCGTGCGCTCCAATGCCCCCCTTGTCGGTGCCACCTACGAAAGGGAGCTCCATCGCGTCGTCATTCACGGCGTGCTCCACCTGTGCGGCATCAATGACAAGGGCCCTGGCGAACGCGAAATAATGGAAGCCGCAGAGGACAAGGCGTTGGCCCTGCTTTAAACATACATAATCCGTAACCCATCATGGAAAAACACACCATCCTGACATTGTCAATCGTCAATTGCCAATTGTCCATTTGCGCCTTCGCCATGGCGCAGACGCGCCCCAACATCGTCTATATTATGACCGACGACCACACGGCACAAATGATGTCATGCTACGGCCCCAGCCCCGTGCAGACGCCCAACCTCGACCGTCTCGCCCATGAGGGCGTGCTCTTCCGCCACAGTTTCGTGGCCAACTCCCTCTCTGGCCCCAGTCGTGCCTGCATGCTCACGGGCAAGTTCTCCCATAAAAACGGTTTTACCAATAATGAACACGGCATCTTCGACGGCTCGCAGCAGACCATGCCCAAACTCATGCAGCTGGCAGGCTACCAAACCGCGCTCATCGGCAAGTGGCACCTCGTTTCTACCCCCACAGGCTTCAACCACTGGGACATCCTTGAGGGGCAGGGCGAATACTACAACCCCACCTTCCTCCATCAGGACGGTACACGCTCCGTCGAGCAGGGCTACTGCACCGACGTCATCACCGACAAGGCCATCCGATGGATGGACCAGCGTGACAAGTCGCAGCCCTTCATCCTCTTTGTCCATCACAAGGCCTGCCACCGCGACTGGCTGCCCGACCTCAAGGACCTCCGTGCTTTCGAAGATCAGACTTTCGACTTGCCCGCTAACTTTTGGGACGATTATCTGGGCCGTACCGCCGCCCAGGACCAGGAGATGAACATCGCCTCCGACCACGACATGGACCTCATCTATGACAACAAGATCTACCTCCCTGGCGACGCCAGCCGTCTCTCGGAGCTCTATCTCAATTACGTTCGCCGGCTTTCGCCTGAGGACCAGAAGACCTACTTCCAGTTCCACGACTCCCTCTCCCGCGCCTTCAAGGCCCACCCCCTCACGGGCCGCGCGCTGACCGAATTCAAGTTCCAGCGCTACATGCGCGATTATGCTAAGGTGACCAAAAGTCTTGACGAGAACGTGGGCCGCCTCATGCGCTACCTCGAGTCCCACGACCTGCTGCGCAACACCCTCGTCGTCTATACCAGTGACCAGGGTTTCTACATGGGCGAACACGGATGGTTTGACAAGCGATTCATGTATGAGGAAAGTCTCAACACTCCCCTCGTTATGCGTCTGCCCGAAGGCTACCGGCGCCGCGGCGAGGTCAGTGAAATGGTGCAAAACATCGACTACGCCCCCACTTTCCTCGAGATGGCTGGGGCCGTCGTGCCCCCCGACATCCAGGGCCAGTCGCTGGTGCCCCTGTTGAAGGACAATTCGCCCCGGAAGTGGCGCGATGCCATCTACTACCACTACTATGAGTTCCCTGCCGAACACATGGTGCGCCGCCACTACGGCATACGTACCCAGCGCTACAAACTCATCCACTTCTATCCCCACACCGCCGCTGCGCAGGACACCACCCACCGCCCCCGCATCGACCAGTGGGAACTCTACGACCTGCAGACCGACCCCACCGAGATGCACAACCTCTACGGCAATCCCAGCTACCGTAAGGTGCAACGCCAGCTCCATCGCCGCCTGCGTCAGCTGCAAAAACAATATGACGACCCCATAGAGCAACAAATCCCATGAGGCGGACTGGCATGGCCCAGCCCCTGACAGCAGTCGGTTTGTAAATATTCCTTATCGCCAGTTTTTCCTTCCCGAGAGGCGATGACCGAAAAGTAACTTAGTTTATGGGTGTGACCTAAGTTCGTTTATTAGTATAACCTAATATAAAAAGTGTAGAAAGAATAAACAGAGCGGATGGAGGCCATCTGCTCTGTTTGCTGTCAGGATATTTTACTTTTCGTTGGTCTTCCGTCGGTTGCGGGGGTGGCAGGTTAGGATTTCCTCGCGCAGGTGCTGACGGTCGAGGTGGAGGTAGATTTCGGTCGTGGAGATGCTTTCGTGGCCGAGCAGAGCTTGCACGCCCCGCAGGTTGGCTCCGCGCTCGACGAGGTGAGTGGCAAAGGAGTGGCGCAGGGTGTGAGGCGAAATTTCCTTCGTGATGCCGGCGGCATGGGCATACTGCTTGATGTTGTGGAAGACGGTGATGCGGCTCAGGTGGCGGCCTCGCTGGGGAGAGAGGAAGACGTAGTCCTCTTCACCGGGACGGGCACTGATGGCCTGCCGAACGGCAAACCATCGGCGCAGTTCCTCCACGGTGGACTGGGCCACGGGCACCAGACGGTCCTTCTGTCCCTTGCCGCGCACGTGGAGGTAGCCATCCTCAAGAAAGAGGTCGGAGAAGCGCAACTGGCAGAGTTCGGAGACGCGCAGTCCGCAGGCGTAGAGTACCTCTACGATGGCATGGTCGCGCACACCCTCGTTGCGGCTCTGGTCGATGGCTTGTTCGAGGCGGTCGATTTCGTCAATCGTGAGCACCTGGGGCAGGTATTCGCCCCGATTGGGCGAAACGAGCAGTTCGGTGGGGTCGGTCGTGATTTCTTTCTCCATGAGCAGAAACCGATAGAATGAGCGCACGCCTGCCAGCACGCGCGCCACGGTCTTGGCCGAGGAGCCGCTGTCGTGGAGTCTGGCGGCAAACTGGTCGAGTTGGAGGAGGGTGACCAGGCGGAAGTCTATGTGCTCGCATTCGTAGTAGCGCAGCAGTTTGCTGAGGTCGGTTAGGTAGGCATCGAGGGTGTTGGGCGAGAAGGATTTCTCGAGCCTCAGGTACTGGATGTAGCGCCGTAGGATAGGCACCGGGACGGCAGTGGTGTGGGTAATGTTGGTCTTCATGAAGGCAAAGTTACGAATAAATGTTCAAAAGTTTAGCCGTTTAATTGGTTAAAAGTTTAGGTGTTTGAGACATATTTTGTAATTTTGCATCATTGATAAAGTTTTTCTTAAGTTTTGGAATTGGATTTAAAAACATTAACCCGGGAGGTGTGCCGCGTGGCTCGCGAGGCAGGGGCTTACCTGAGAGAGGAACAGCGGCGACTGAAGGCCGAACAGGTGGAACGCAAGCATGCCCACGACTATGTGTCGTATGTCGATAAGACGAGTGAGGAGAAGATAGTGGCCCAATTGCGACAATTGTTGCCCGAGGCGTCCTTCCTGACTGAAGAGGGAACGACCGAAAACGCCTCCCCTTCGGAGGAGGTTGGGAGAGGGGCTTTTTGCTGGGTCATCGACCCGCTGGACGGCACCACCAATTATGTCCATGGTACGGCGCCGTTTGCCGTCAGCATAGCCCTGCGCACGGAGCGCGAGGTAGTGTTGGGGGTGGTCTATGAGGTCAGTCTCGATGAGTGTTTCTCGGCATGGAAGGGTGGTGGAGCATGGCTGAATGGGCATCCCATAAATGTCAGTTCGAAACCCCTCGCCGAGGCCCTGTTGGGACTGGAATTGCCTTACGATGCCGACATGTATCGCGAAACGGGACTGAGGCTCATCCGTCGCTTCTACGGATTGGCCGGCGGCATTCGCATGAACGGTTCGGCAGCCGTGGCTCTCTGTCTGGTGGCCTGTGGGCGTTGGGATGGTTGGATGGAGCGCGGACTGGGACAGTGGGACTTTATGGCGGCGGGCCTTATCGTGTGTGAGGCGGGCGGTCAGGTCACCAATTTCCGGGGCGAACCGTTTTTCTTGGACGGCGACGACATCGTGGCCTCCAACGGGCTGATGCAGCGGGAACTGCTTGCCGCCTTACGGGCGGAAGGTAATTGACAGGCGCCCCTCGGTAACTTGGGCTGAGAACCCATGATGCGCATCGCCGGCAAGAAGTTGGTCGGAGGTCATTCCTTTTTCATACAAGTCAAGGGCAAGCAACCCCATGGTACGGCGGAAATTGATTTCGACGCAGGGATGGATGCGTCCGTCAGTGAGGCGCATCATGTCGATGCCCACGGGACCGCGGTAGGGGAGGGGGGAAAACTGATGACAATGGTATTCAGTCAATTTCTTCAGAAGGTCATCAGGCAGGGAAATACGCTGTAGGAGCTCATCCTGCCCTTCTACATAGTTGCCGCCATAATGCCCCGTTTCATCAGCAGAAAACACACTGTAGCCCAGAAAGCGGGTGGCGGAGCCGTCGGCCCAGAACTCCATGGCAAAGTCGAGTGCCTTGTCGGCATAGAATGGCTCAACCACAATGCCTCCCTGTTCTTGAATAACCTTTCGGACACGGCGAAGAGTAGGTACGTCCATCTCGCCACGAGCCACCACGTTGCCACGTCCCGAACTGGACCAGAGGGATTTCAAGATAAAGGGGTAGGGGAAGCAGGGCAAGGGCTGTGTGGCAACTCTGGCTTGGCAGGGCAGCAGACGCTCATCGGGCATGTCCTCCTCCATCTTCTTGTAATATTCCACGGCAAACTGGCGGCTTGAGAGGCGTCGATGTCGGGCCAGCCACGCATCAGATGGCAACTGGGACTCGGGAATGCCCATGTGCAAGTAGCGTTGCTTGGTGGCAAGGCTCCACCCCCATGGACCTTCGTCCCAAAGCAAGGCGAGCGAGGCCAGCTGGGATTCCATCTGTTGGATGTGGCGAGGAGGAGTGTACTGCCGCAGATTGGCGGCCAGGGCCATGTCGTTGGAGGGGTTGAACAGTGGTGGCAGAATCATAATAAATGCAAAAATAAGAAATATTTATGAATTATTATCGGGCAAGAATTGTGAATTATGAATTTAATAATTATTTTTGCACCCATAATGCGAAAAATAGCTGTATTCATGGCCCTTTCCTGCTGTTTCCTTGCCACACATGCACAGGAACAAAAGGTCGATACCACCGCTAACGACACCACCCTCAAAGGGGTGAAGATGAAGGAAGTGGTGGTGACGAAGGATCGCCGTCTTCCCATCTTCGTTAGTCCGCAGACGCGTGACACGGGGCCGCGCGTACCTTCGCTGAGCGACATCATTGGGGCCAAGGCCACGGACATGATTATGCACCCCTTTGCCTTCAAGTCGCGCAAGGAGGAGCGACGCCGCAAGAAGGCATTGAAAAAACTGTGGGAATACGACCATGTGAAGTCGAACAACGAGCTGCTGCGCGAGGCGCTCATCCGCGAAGGCATCGACCCCGACAGCCTGATGCGGGCACACAGTCAGAAATAAAAATACATTATTTTACATAAGACTATGGCAAATTTCAAGTATGCCCCCATGTTCCAAGTGGGCAAGGACGAGACTGAGTATCGCCTCCTTTCGAAGGAGGGCGTGAGTGTTGGTGACTTTGAGGGCCACCCCATGCTGAAAGTAAAGCCGGAGGCACTGACCATGCTGGCGCAGCAAGCATTCCACGATGTGGAGTTCATGCTTCGCCGCGAACACAACCTGCAGGTTGCGAAGATCCTGACCGACCCCGAGGCCTCGGAGAACGACAAGTATGTGGCTCTGCAGTTCCTGCGCAATGCCGACGTGGCAGCCAAGGGCGTGCTGCCCTTCTGCCAGGACACGGGCACGGCCATCATTCATGGCGAAAAGGGCCAGCAGGTGTGGACTGGATTCGAGGATGAGGAGGCGCTGAGTCTTGGTGTCTTCAATACCTACACTCAGGACAACCTGCGCTACTCGCAGAACGCACCGCTGAACATGTATGACGAGGTGAACACCAAGTGTAACCTGCCTGCACAAATCGACATCGAGGCTGTTGAGGGCATGGAATACCGCTTCGTGATGGTGGCAAAGGGTGGTGGTTCGGCCAACAAGACCTATTTCTATCCCATGACCAAGGCCACCATCCAGAACGAAGGCACCTTGCTGCCTTTCCTGGTGGAGAAGATGAAGAGTCTGGGCACTGCTGCCTGTCCTCCTTACCACATCGCTTTTGTCATCGGTGGAACCAGTGCCGAGAAGAACCTGTTGACCGTGAAACTGGCCTCAATCAAATATTACGACAACCTGCCCACAACGGGCGATGAGACAGGTCGCGCTTTCCGCGACATCGACCTCGAACAAAAGCTTCTGAAGGAAGCCTATAAGATTGGTCTGGGCGCCCAGTTCGGTGGCAAGTATCTGGCCCACGACATCCGCGTCGTCCGTCTGCCGCGTCACGGAGCTTCGTGCCCCATCGGCATGGGAGTCAGCTGCTCGGCCGACCGCAACAT
>DGUV01000076.1 GCA_002395775.1 Prevotellaceae bacterium UBA4301 | reverse complement strand
TCTCATAGATCTTGCTCCGTATCGGCTCT
Source organism: Prevotellaceae bacterium UBA4301 (assembly GCA_002395775.1). Taxonomy (GTDB): domain Bacteria; phylum Bacteroidota; class Bacteroidia; order Bacteroidales; family Bacteroidaceae; genus Physcousia. Next base: position 4,142 of record DGUV01000076.1, on the reverse strand, counting down.
AAGTTCTGTTCCATGCCGTTGAATTTTTATTGGGTAGAGTGCAAAGGTACAAAATTTGTTACAATCCGCAAACAATTTTACAACTTTTAATGATAAAATGAAAGGTTAGACATTGCTCATGCCGAGCATACCACAAAGGAAAAACGGAAGCCGGCTGACTTCCGTTTTTCTATTCTTATCTTTGGAGAACAGATCAGAGAACCGTCCGCTGATCCGTTTTATTCTATCACTCCTTCTTTGTCCCACTTTTCGAGGATGTCCGCCACGCTGGAGCGGGCTTCTTCGGCTGTGACGTCGTATTCCTCACAGAGCCTGGCGGTCAGGGATTCTATGGTGAAGTCGCCCTGCGCCTTCGCTTCTTTCCACAGCCATGCGGCACTTTCATTCAAGGTTAGAATCTTTCTAAAATCGATTGCCTTGAGGTTCTCGCCCATAATCACGTTCTCGCCGCACACTTCGCGCAGCACAAAATCTTTCTTTATTCTCATAATCTCTTACTTAATATTCGTGATGGTATCATGACACAGCCTTGCTGCCTCTTCGTCGGGCAGACACTCCAGATGCCACATCGGTATGGTGGAGACAAGGGTGTTCTCCGTCTGGTGCTGACTCTCGGCGATACGGTTGTCCCATACCTTGCTGCCGATACTCTCCACCACAGCCACGTATGCCTCAATACCTTTCAGGCGGCGTATTTTGTTGTAGGGTGCCTGGCTCAGCATGACGATGCCGCCAATGGGGACGCTGACATTCCTGTAGCACGGTGTCTTGCCGCTCCAGGGCGAGCCATAGACCACCCCGTCTCTCACAACTGGATTGTCGTCGTTGACCAGTTCCGTTCCCTCGATGTGCTCCAGCCACAACTGGGCGTGTGTACTTTTCCCCGTGCCGCTGGTGCCGAGGAACAGATAGCCTTTGCCCTCCTGGCTCACCACGGCAGCATGGAAAAGCAGCGTGCCTTTCCCTGCCGTTGCCAAGGTAAACAGGATCATCAACGCACTGTTAAGCATCATTTCAGAAATACTATTCGTCATGATGAGCCTGCCCTCACGGTAGTCTTTGGAACAAATCAGACAACCTAATGACTTCTTTCTCCCCTTAAATTCAAACATATCGTTTCCCGAAGCAGTACGGCCGCAAATGATATGCGTCCCGTCCTCCTCCTGCCGAAACACTTCCGTATATTCGGGGACTGCGCCACTCTCAACGGTCAATGCAAACAACGGCTCAGCACTCTCACACTCAAACGGCTCATAGTTTCCCATCTTCTCGAAGACTTCTGATTCACCGCTGACGGCAAAGGTATGTCCCGCCACCTTGTAGTGTCTCGTCATCATGCTATTCAATACCATTTTTGTTCAACATTGTATCATGGCACAGCCTTGCTGCCGCTTCGTCGGGCAGGCACTCCAGATGCCACATCGGTATGGTGGAGGCAAGTGCATTCGTAGTCTGGTGAAGACCATCAGCGATACGGCTCAATTCACCGCCGATGATGCTCCTTGTCAGGCGCACGTATGCCTCGACACCGCTAAGACGGCGTATCTTGTTGTAAGGGGCTCGACTCAGCAAGACAATGCCGCCAATGGGGTAACTGACATTCCGATAGCATGGTGTCTTCCATCCCCAAGGTGAGCCAAAGACCATTTCCCCTCTTACCACAGGAAAGTCGTCGTTGACCAGTTCCGTCCCTTCTATATGCTCCAACCACACCCGGGCGTGTGTGCTTTTTCCCGTACCGCTGGGAGCGATGAACATGTAGCCCTTGCCCTCACAACTCACTACCACGGCATGGAAGAGCAGCGTGCCTTTTCCTGCCGTCGCCAAGGAATACATGCTTCTCATCACATGGTTAAGCCCCATCTTGGAAATGCCGTCCGGCATGATAAGCCGACCCTCGCGGCAGTCTTTGGAACAAATCAGACAAGTCCTGGTATTCTCTTCTGATGTAAATTCAAACACATCGTTTCCAGATGTATCGTGACCGTAGATGAGACGTTTTAACAGCCGAAACACTTCCGTATATTCGGGCACTACACCGCTACATTCCGTCAACGTAAACAGCGGCTCACCGCCTTCACATCTGAACGGCTCATAGTTCTCCATCTGCTCAAAGAGTTCATTGCTGCCGTTGACGGCAAAGATATGCCCCGCCACCTTGTAGTGTCTTGTCATCATATCTGTGCTATACCGTTCTCCTTCAGCATGTCGATGAATGCGTTGACCTCCGCTTCGGCATCCTGCGGTGTTACGTCGTATTCCGCCAATAGTTGGCTGACGATGGCGGGGGTGTCGGCACCATCCATCAAGGCACGCAGAATGATGACACCCGTCTCGTTCAGGGTGAACACCTTTTCCACTTCCTCCGTCTCGCCGTTCTTGGCAACGGCAACGAACTTGTCTGCCACCTCCTGGATGGCTATGTCATATTTCAGTTTCATCCTCTTGCTCTTTATCGTTTTTGCGCAGATAGCGCTCGTACTCGTATTTCATTGTGTCCTTCATTTCGGACAAAAGATACTGCTGTTTTCCCGGTGTACATCCAAAATCATCCTCACACATCACGAGTCGAATACACTGGGGATAGCAAAAGCAGGTGGCGCAAGCATCGATGTCGGCAAGGCGCTCCTTGAACTTGTGGAGGATAGCCTCGTCGTGCTCCTCGCTGTCAATATGACCGAAGAAATTGCTGTCGATGAAGTGCTCACATTTGCCGAGGTGGCCGTCAGGAGCAATCACTACGCCTCCGTCGCCATCAGCCATGCAATGATTCAGGTTGATGTCCTTCTGCAATCCCCATTTGTGGTTTTTGTAGCCACACGCCGCTATCTGCTGCGCCAACTGCGTCTGCTGAGCAAAGAGTTCGACTTCATCTTCCGGCGTACGTTCACCAAACAGTTCATGGGAATAGATGGAGAGATAATCATTGGTGCCGAAGCGCTGGTGCAGCAACTGTACCAATTCTGCCATCTCACTGACGTTATGTTTATCGACGTTCAGGCGTATGATTACACGGATGCCGGCAGCGGTCAGCATGCTGATGTTGGTCAACACGCGCTCGAAGGCATTCACACCCTGATGGACGTATGCCTTCACTCGGTTGTAGGTCTGCTCCATGCCGTCGAGGGTAATCTGCACCTGCTGCAACTGCCACAAATCTTTGGCACGCTGCACTTTGTCGGCATCGAACAGGTAGCCGTTGGAAATCATCGTCGAACGGAACGGCACATCTTGCTCACGGAGTTCCGTGCATATCTGGTCGATGACTTTGGCGTTGACCAACGGCTCGCCGCCGAACCAACTGATTTTGACTTTCTCGTCGCCACGATGCTTCACGATGTAGCGCACCACCTTGTCGGCAGTCTCAGCGGTCATGGTGACGGGCTTCGTACCCTTCTCATAGCAGTAGAAGCAGCGGGCATTGCAGCCCGTAGTGGTGAGAATGGTATAGCCGGTGATTGCCTTGGCGGGAGGCTTGAGTAGTGCAGCCATTTGTCGAACCTGACGGCAGAGTTTCTGGTCATCGTGCTCCTGCGGCACTAAGAACCAGCGGTCTATCAGTTCCTGCTGCGCCGTGATGTCGGCGGCTTCGTCGGGTGTCAGCAGCACGAGCGAGCAGGTCAGGGTGTTGTAGAGCAGCACACCGTCAGCTACAGGTTGCTGCACCACATAGGTCATCAGCCGATAGGGCTGACCGTCAGTGCGCTTCTGCCTGCCTACAATTTGTTCAACCAATGAGGTTGTCGGTATAATGACTTGCATTTTTTCTTTACCTTGTCTTTCTTTGCAGCCACCGAAGAATTCGTGCTCAGTAGAACTTCACTTGCTTGCGGATTTCTACTGAGCACAAACCTTCGATAGTGAATCCTAAGTTTTAGTCTCAACACATGGGTAGAGCATCCCAATGCATCAGGCTAAGAACTTGTCATTGTGGGTGGTGTTGTAGAGGGTTACGATTAATTGTACGTACAATCGGGATCATAAAAGAGGCAAACATCACTGCCGCAATCAGTGGGGCAACTGGCGCAGACCATGCCAGCAGGCTTCAACTTAACCACCTCCATCTGAGGCTTCTCGAATTTCTTTTTAACTTCCATTGTTGTTAAATTTTAATTATTAATCACTAGTGTCCACTAAATAAA
>DGUV01000019.1 GCA_002395775.1 Prevotellaceae bacterium UBA4301 | reverse complement strand
GCCTCGTCGAGGAAGAAGTTGATGAGTGCTCTCTGCAGACGGGCACCCATACCGCGATAGACGGGGAATCCGGCACCAGTGATCTTCACGCCGAGGTCGAAGTCGATGAGGTTATATTTCTTTGCCAGTTCCCAGTGAGGCAGCTTCGCCTCGGCCACCTCGGGGTTCGTGTCCCAGTTACCCACTGTGTCCACGCCCTCTTGGCACTCCTTCAGGTTCGATTTCACCACCCAGTTGTCCTCAGCGGCGCGACCCTCCGGCACCTCGTCGTAGGGGATGTTAGGAATCTGGCAGAGTAGGGTAGTGAGGTCCTGTTCGGCCTTCGCCTTCTGGTTCTCCAGTTCCTGGCTAGCAGCCTTCAGTTCGGCCACTTTTGCCTTCACTCCCTCGGCCTCGTCGCGTTTGCCCTGTTTCATCAGTCCGCCAATCTCAGCCGCCAGTTTCTTGGCGTCCGACAGCTTTTGGTCGAGTTGTGTTTGTGCCTGTCGACGCACCTTGTCGATTTCCATCACCTGGGCGATGGCCTCACGAGCCCCGTCGAAGTGTTTTTTCTCCAGTCCGCGTATCACGCGTTCAGTCTCCTCTGTAATCAGTCGAAGTGTCAACATATCTTTTAAGTTTTCTTTTACCTTAATTTATGGGCGACAAAGATACGAAAAAACGGGCGAAAATCCAAGAAAAGGGGGAGAAAAACGTTCGAATTCCTCGAAACGAATCTGCTGGACCCGGGAATTTCACCTTTATTCATGGTGCCCTGAACGTGGGCGCGCACTGCATTGACATACTAAAATTCCTTCTTTACCACTCCGGAGCAAAATGTTGCATTGTTGCATTGTTGCAATGTTGCACACACGCTTAGTACGCAACCACTCCCCCTGAGATGAGTACTCATGATAAATATTATTATATATTATAATATATTATAATATATAATAAATTAATTAATATAATAATATATATATTTTTTATATATGGTAATTCTGGCAATCTATAGCACCCTCTCTCCTGCACGGACATGTTGTCGCGTACTAAATGACTATGCAACATTGCAACAATGCAACATTTGCTCCCAGGGGGGGCTGCGTCCTCTCATTCTACATTCTTGCGGATTCACCATTGTTAATTTCGCGTACGCGTAACGCTGCGGTGTGAGGAGTGGGACACAAATCGCCGTAAGGGTTATAGAAATCGATTCTGAGCGCACGGGGCGTGTGATGCCGATGGTTGGTCGGGAAGAATATTTTGCGCGCTTTAACAAAGTTTTGCACATCGTGATTTTGCCATTCCAAAAAAAAGTCGTACCTTTGTATGAAATTAGGTAAAATTCAAAATAAGTAAAAACGACAAGACTAAAACATGCAAGAAGCAGAAGACAGAATCATTAAAGTGGACATTGAGCACGAGATGCGGAAATCGTATATCGACTACTCGATGTCGGTAATCGTGGCCCGTGCGCTGCCCGATGTGCGCGATGGCTTCAAGCCCGTTCACCGCCGCATACTCTACGGCATGAAGGGACTCAACAACGTGCACAGCCAGCCTACGAAGAAATGCGCCCGCGTGGTGGGTGAGGTGCTGGGTAAGTACCATCCCCACGGCGACTCCAGTGTCTATGGAGCCCTGGTGCGCATGGCGCAGGACTGGAACATGCGCTACCCCCTGGTGGACGGACAGGGCAACTTCGGTTCGGTGGACGGCGACGGAGCTGCTGCCATGCGATACACCGAGTGCCGACTGACCCTGATGGGCGAGGCCATGATGGACGAACTGGACAAGGAAACGGTGGACATGGTGAACAACTTCGACGATACGCTGAGGGAACCCACCGTGCTGCCTACGAAGATACCAAACCTGCTGGTGAACGGTGCCACGGGCATTGCCGTGGGCATGGCCACCAACATCCCCACTCACAACCTCACAGAGGTCCTGAACGCCTCGATAGCCTTCATCGACAACCCCGAACTCACCAACGAGGGGCTGATGGAATGGGTAAAAGGCCCCGACTTCCCCACAGGAGCCTACATCATGGGTGTGCAGGGCATCAAGGATGCCTATGAAACGGGCCGCGGGCGCATCATCATGCGTGCCAAGGGCGAGATTGAGAGCGGCGACACGCACGACACTATCGTCTTCACCGAAATTCCCTATGGCGTGAACAAGGCCGAGCTCATCAAATACATCGCCCAGCTGGCCAATGAGAAGAAACTGGAGGGCATTTCCAACGTCAACGATGAGTCGGACAAGGAAGGCATGCGCATCGTGGTGGATGTAAAACGCGACGCTAACGCTCAGGTGGTCATGAACAAGTTGTTCAAGATGACTCCCCTGCAGACCTCCTTCTCGGTCAACGCCATTGCCCTGGTGAAGGGCCGTCCCAGACTGCTCACCCTCAGGGATTGCATCTCCAATTTCGTGGAACATCGCCACGAGGTTGTCATCCGCCGCACCAAGTACGACCTCCGCAAGGCCGAGGAGCGCGCCCATATCCTGGAGGGGCTCATCATCGCCTCGGACAACATTGATGAGGTGGTGCAGATAATCAAGAAAAGCAAGACACCGCAGGAGGCTCAGCAGAACCTAATGAATCGTTTCAGTCTCGACGAACTGCAGGCTAAGGCCATCGTGGACATGCGTCTGGCCCAGCTTACGGGACTGCAGCAGGAGAAACTGCACGGAGAGTTTGACGAACTGCAGGAGCGCATCAAGTATTACAACCAGATACTGAGCGATGACAACCTGTGCCGCAAGGTGATGAAGGACGAACTGACAGAGGTGCGCGACAAGTTCGGTGACGAGCGCCGTACGGAAATCAAGCCTGCTGCCAACGAGTTCAATGCCGAGGACTTCTATGCCGACGACGATGTGGTCATCACCCTTTCGCACATGGGCTACATCAAGCGCACACCGCTGGCCGACTTCCGTGCCCAGACACGCGGTGGAGTGGGGGCCAAGGCCGGTTCGACACGTGACAACGACTTCCTCGAATACATCCATCCTGCCACCATGCACAATACCATGCTCTTCTTCACACAGAAGGGTCGCTGCTACTGGCTGAAGGTGTACGAACTGCCCGAAGGAACTCGTGCGCAGAAGGGACGCGCCATACAGAATATGCTCAACATCGAGCCTGACGACAAGGTCAACGCCTGCCTGTGTATCCGCAAGCTGGCCGACCCCGAATTCTGCCAGCGCCACTTCGTGCTCTTCTGCACCAAGCAGGGCATCATCAAGAAGACCTGTCTCACCGACTACAGTCGTCCGCGCACCAATGGCGTCAGGGCCATCAACATCAACGACGACGACACGGTGGTAAGCGTACAGCTCACCAACGGCGACAACGAGGTGGTCATCGCCAATCGCAACGGACGCGCCATCCGCTTCCATGAAGACCAAGTGCGCGTAATGGGCCGTGTGGCCACAGGCGTGCAGAGCATGATTCTGGACGGAGACGACGACGAAGTCGTGGGCATGGTTGTTGTCCGCAACCCCGAGACCGACAAGATTGTGTGCATCAGCGAAAAGGGCTTTGGTAAGCTGAGTCTCGTTGAGGACTATCGCAAGACAGGCCGACGGGCTAAGGGCGTGAAGACCATTGACATCACGGACAAGACCGGCAAGCTGGTCACCGTGCGTGCCGTGGACGATAACTGCGATCTCATGATTATCAACAAGTCGGGCAACACCCTCCGCATGCATGTCACCGACATCCGCCTCACAGGCCGTGTGGCTCAGGGCGTGAAGCTCATTGACATAGCCCGCCGCAACGATGTCATCAGCAGCGTCTGCGTGGTGGACCGCGAGGAAGACCCTGTCGAGCTCCCAGAGAATTCTGACCCATCAGCAGACTCTGAAGATTCGAAAGGCTCAGAATAAAAATTAACCATTAACTAATAATAAAAAGCTATGAAAAAGATTTTCCTTTCCATGCTGATGCTGGTTGTAGCCAGTACGGCATTTGCCCAGATGACCCCCGAAGAAAAGGCTGCCCTGAAAGCTGCTGAGAAGGAGGCCAAAAGCCAAATGAACACGGGCGTGAAACTGCGTGACCAGGTGCTGCTGCTCTACAATGGCATCCAGACAGAGCTTGCCAAAGGTGAAAAGAAGAACCAGGAAACCATTGACAAGAACACGGTGGAAATCAAGCAGAAGTCGCTGGAAGCAAATGACCTGCTCATGAAGGCCCTGCAGAGCGGCCATGTAGCCGAGAAGCATCGCTTCGACCTGTGCAAGGCACTTGACGATGTGAGCACTCAGCTGCTCAATCCCGAGCTGAACTTGGCCGCCAAGCACGAGACATTCGACACACTGACCTTTGCAAAGAGCATCGACGGCGTGTGTGACGGATGTTACGGACAGCTGGAGTACGGCAACCCTAAGAACGAGCTGCAAAAGCCTGCTTTGGCACAGGCCGAACTGAAGATGCCCAAACTGCTTACTTATTATGCCTACTTGTGCATCTTCTATGTAGAAACCAAGAACCTCGACGGTGCCATGGTTGCCTACGAGAAGTATGCCGGCTTTGCAAAGAAGTATCCCCGCGTGGCTAATGAGGAATCTGTGAAGAATCCCGAATATCCTGTCAGCCAGTTCGCCTTCAACATTTATCTGACTGCCTACAACCAGAAGCGCTACGACATCTGCGAGAAGTTCTACGAGCAAGCACTTGCTTATCCCGACGAGAACAGCAAGAACTTCGTAGTCAGCAGCCGTCCGCAGATTTATCTGCAGCAGGGCGACACCGCCAAGTGGGTGACAGCTCTGGAGGAAATGGTGAAGGCACAGCCTGGTACGCAGAACGCTGAGGTGGCCACCCAAAACCTGTTGGCCTATTATGGGAAGAAGGGACCTCAAGCTATGGGCGAATTTGCCGACAAGATGCTGGCCGCCGACCCCAACAACAAGATGGCCAACTACGGCAAGGGCCACAGCCTCTTCTCTCAAGAGAAATATACAGAGGCTCTGGGCTTCTTCAAGAAGGCTGTAGAACTCGACCCCGACTTTGTGGAAGGCTACAACATGTCGGGCATGTGTCTCTATCGTCAGGCTGCCGACAACTACTACAAAAAGATAGACGGCAAGAAGTTTAAGTCTCAGGCCGAGGTGAATGCTGCCGAGGAGAAGTATGTCAAGAGCCTCTATCGCGAAGCTGCAACCTACTTCGAGAAATGCCGTGAGAAGGAACCCGGCAACAGCGACATGTGGGCAGGTCCTCTGCAGACCATCTACAAGAACATTGGCGAAAAGGCCAAGGCCGCTGAACTCGACTCTTATCTGAAATAACCATCATTCCACATTGCCACCCTGGGCAAGTCTTTGTGTCCCAGGGTGGCAACTGCTTTTTTTATGAAACACATCCTACTCGTCATACTGCTCCCCCTCTTTTCCTTGCAGGCATTTGCTGCCGACAAACCTGTAAAGTACAAAACCCTGCTCGGAGAAGCCAAGGCTGCCGTCAAGACCGGCAAGAACCAGGCCAAGGCAGAGAAAAACCTGCTCGACATCATCAACCGCGAAGATGTCAACCAACAACGCCGTGCCGAAATCTATTTCATGGCGCAGGAGCTGGAACGCAGTATGAACGATGCCGAGAATGTAAAGTTCTACCTGAAGCAGCCGTATGACACTACGCGCTTCTTCTCTACCATCCTGCAGATGTACCGCTATCTGCTGCTTTGCGACAGCGTGGAGGCCAAACCCAATGAGAAGGGCGTGCTGAAGTACCGCTACAGGAATCGCAGTCGTGAAATCCTACGCGCCTATCGTCCCAACTTGCTCAACGGAGGCAAATTCCTGCTCAAGCGCAACAAATACATGGAGTCGTTCCCTTACTTCGACATGTACATCCGCTCGTCCCAAGCCCCCATCTTCCAATACTATTCCTCCATTCGCGAGGACACCACACTTGCGCGCGTAGCATATTGGGCTACCGTTTCGGCCTATAACGCCAACGATGCTGAGCTGGCTCTTCGCCACATCGACCAAGCCATAGAGGGGGCAGACACCACGTTACGCACTTCCCTGCAAGAGTACAAGGTGCGTTGCTACGAGGCCCTGGGACGCGAGGAGGAACGCGTCGAGAACCTGGTCTTGGGCACCAAGCTCTATCCCCAGCACGACTATTTCTACCTCCATCTGATGGACGTCTATGCCGAACAGAAAGCCTTCGACGACGGACTGGCCTTGTGCAACGAAATGCTTGAAAGGCAGGGCGACAGAGCCATCTACTGGTTCGGAAAGAGTCAGATGTTCCTTGGGAAACAGGAACTGGACTCGTGCATCACTGCATCCGACGAAGCCCTGCGATGCGACTCCACAATGGCCGATGCCTATTACAACAAGGGCATAGCTTACCTCAGCAAGGCCGTACTCTTTGCCGAAACGGCTTGCAACGACATTCGTAATCCCAAGTGCAAGAAGGACCGTCAGACCCTGCAGGAACTCTATCGTTGCGCACAACGTCCCATGGAACAAGTGCGCCAGTTGACTCCTGATGACTCGTCGCGCTGGGCATTGCCTCTCTATCGCATCTACCTGAATCTGAATATGGGCAAGCAATTTGCTGAAATGGAAAAGATTCTTAATGCGAAGTAGTTTCCTCTGCCTCCTCCTTTGCCTACTGGCTTCGCTCTTCTCGTGTGGCAAGAGTGCAAGTCCTTATGACGACATGGTGGATTCGCTCAACATGCGTGCCTACCATTACCGTTACATCAACGTCGATTCCACCCTGAAAAATGCTTTCAAGGCTTACGGCGAAGCCTATGGTTACGCTGAAGGACGTGCCGAGGCCCTGTGCAACCAGGCCTTTGCAGCCTATCAGCGCATGGACTTCGACTTTATGGACACTCTCATAGCATCTGCCCGTGCCAACAGCCGTCGCCATCTCATCCACCTTTGTGCTGACGTGCTGGAGATGAAGGCCGCACAACGGACAGGCGAGGGAGAACACTTTTTCCGCGTCAAGAGTATGGCCGAAAACCGCATCCGACGCATTTCCGGTCGCTTGGAGCGCATGACAGCCCGCGACAAGGCTCTCTGGGTGTATGCACTCACCGAGTTCCACATCATCACCTCCACCTATTATTTCTATCAGGAGCAGGACTCCATGGCCCGTGCCGAACTGGCTCTGGTCCCCCCTTGCTTGAAGGAACACATCGATACCGCCCAGTGGGTCTATTACAATTACATGCTTGGCCCGGGCGGTTTGGTGGAAGGCCGCAATGACGAGGACATCACCCTGCAGGAGTTTGACTACCTGTTCCGCGCCTACATCACCAGTCGCAGGGACAGCCTGCGCTATTTCGAGGCCAACTGCCTGCAGGCATTTGCCACCATGTTCCTTAGCAACGACTCTCTGCTTAGGCACGAGCGTCCCGATGCCTACTACCTTTTGAGATTCCAGCACGGAGCCGAAAACAGCGGTTATCTGCCACTTGTGTTTGCCGAGCGTGCATTGCAAATCTTCAAGGAGTATGAAGACCTTTTCCAGACGGCCTGTACTTATCGTACGCTTGGCGAAATCTGTTTTCATAAAGGATTTTACGAGCGTTCGTTGAAGTATTACGAGAAGGCTCTTCATTGCGTCAACCGCCACCACCTGCGCTATTATGGCGACATCTCGCCCGACACGCTTTCGGTATTCAATCCCAATGATGTGGAGCGCTGTGTCGAGAGGGAATGGATAGCCGACCCACGAATCTCCACCGTGCCCGAGTGGATAGCTGGCATCCGTCAGCAACTGAGCCTTACCTTCAGTGCCATGGGCATGAAACAGGCTTCGGACTACAATCGCAACTTCTATCTCGACCTTGTTCAGGCCACTAACCAGAATCTGGAACTTGAGAGCCGTACGGCCGAACTTCAGCGGCAGACCCATGCCCTGCGCAGCCGCATGCTTTTGTGCCTGCTGCTGGTTGTCTTGGCCTTGCTGATGGCTGGAGTTTTCCGTTATCGCCTTTCGCGTCGATCCAACTCGCTCTTGAGCCAGGTCAGGAATAATCGCTGGCCCGAGTACGACGAATACCGTCAATGGAGCGAGGCCCAGCTTGCACAGCTCAACGACCAGCGCGAGGAAACTCAGGACAATCTCACCATGAGCCAGCAGAGAATGGAGGATGACAAGCGCAAGAATGCTGAGAACAGGGCAAAAGTGTCGTTGGTCCACAACATCGTACCTTTCCTTGACCGCATCGGAGGCGAGGTGTTGCGCATGAAGCAGAGCGGGCATGTCACTCACGAACGGCGTGAATATGTGGTGGAACTCTCGGAGCAGATTGAACGCTACAATGAGTTGCTCACTCGCTGGATAACCATGGAACGCGGACAGCTGAGTCTGCACATCACCTCCTTCCCGTTGAGCAAACTCTTTGGCATCATTGCCGAGGGCCACTACAGTTTTGACCAGAAGGGCGTTGAACTCAAGGTTGAACCCACCCAGGCTGTGGTGAAGGCCGACGAGAGCCTGACGCTGTTCATGATTAATACGCTTTGCGACAATGCTCGTAAGTTCACTCCTTCGGGAGGTCGCGTAAGTGTCTCGGCCATCGAGGGCGATGACTACGTCGAGGTGCAGGTTTCAGACACGGGGTGCGGCCTTTCGCCCGAGGATGTCGAAACCCTTTCCCATAGCAAACTCTATGATGCTTCATCCATTGGTTCCACGGGCGAAGGCAAGGGCTTTGGTTTTGGTCTGATGAACTGCAGGGGCATTATCGAAAAGTATAAGAAGACATCGGCCATCTTCGCCCAATGTGACTTTGGTGTGCGTAGCACATTGGGGCAGGGGAGCACCTTCTTCTTCCGCCTGCCTCGTGTGGTGAGGATGTTGCTCATCTTCCTGCTGTCTGCAAGTTCTCTTTCGGCATCGTCCATTACGGACAACTATGATTCGCTCTACCTCAGCAATGTCGATGGCTATTATGAACAGTCGCTCACCTATGCCCAGCGTGTGATTGATGCCCTGAACCAGGAACATCGTAACCAGCCTCCCATGCTGTTGAACGACACACTGAACACTCATTCCGAAGCCGCTGAGATGCTTTGGGCTAAGGATGGAGTGAAGGCCGACTACGACCTCATCGTCGGATTGCGCAATGAAGTAGCCCTGGCCGCCTTGGCTTTGGGCGACTGGGGCCTCTATCGCTACAACAATCGAGCCTGCATCCGCCTTCATCGCTTCACTCATCAGGACAAGGAGCTGCCCAACTATTTCCACCGCATTGAGCAAGCCCATCGCAATAGCAACATCCTGCTTGCGGTCATAGTTTTGGCCTCACTCTTCATCCTGTATTTTGCCTATCGGTTGCTCGTCGTGAGCCAGATGGCAAAGAAGCGAGAAATTCTCCAGCTTAAGGACTATTTGAGTCACCTCTTCCAAGAGGCCAGGAATGGTCTGCTGCCTCAGGAATTTGAGCAGCGAACTTCTTCCTACCCGTCACTTCGGCAGATAGCCATCCGTTACCAGCGTGAGGTGATGGACGCTTCCGTCCTTCCTCAAAGCCAGTGTAGGGAGGCCATCAGTGATTTGCAGGACGAGGAGGCTCGTCTGCAATATGAGCACAACCGTCTGTATGTTCAGAATCAGATACTGGACAATTGTCTTTCCACCATCAAGCACGAGTCGATGTATTATCCCTCGCGTATCCGTCTGCTGGCTGAGAAGATGACCGATGCCGACATTCAGCAATTGTCCGAGCTCGTTCAGTACTACCACCACATATACACTCTCCTTTGCCAGCAAGCCGATGCCCAAATCAGTCAGCCTGGTTTCCGCCGTCAGCACATCGGACTCACGGAAGTTCTCTGCATGGCCCAATCGGCCTTTACCCGCCTTTGTCGTAAACAGCGCATAGATGTGCCCCTTTCTGTTGCTGAGATTCCCAGCGAGCTCGCCACCTCTCAGGTACTGACCGATGCCGCCTTGCTCGACTTGTTGCTTGAGTCGCTCATGCGAGGCATGCTTCACGAAGGCGGCAACTATCAGTTTGCCGTCGAGGACGATGGCATCTTTGTTCGCCTGCTGCTTCGCGACACCACCCGCCAACCTTCCGACGAGGATCTGAACGAACTGTTCTTCCCCGACCAGGGCGAAATCTCCTACCTCGTGGCCAAGCAGATTGTGCGCGAGCACGACACCTATTACAACCATCCCGGTTGTCGGCTAGTGGCCCAGAGGTCTCAGCCCATGGGCTACGAAATATACTTCACTTTGCTAAAACATAATAAAGAATAGAGAGATATGGAACGTTTCAAAGTAATCATTGTCGAGGATGTGAAACTCGAACTGAAGGGCACGGAACAAATCTTCCGGACCGAGATTCCTGAAGCTGAGGTCATCGGCACGGCCCAGAACGAAGGAGAGGTGTGGAAACTCTTCCGCCAGGCCGAACCCGACCTGCTCCTGCTCGACCTGGGCCTTGGCGGAAGCACCACCATTGGCGTGGAGATATGCCGTCAGGTGCGCACGCGCTATCCCCAGTGCCATGTGCTTATCTTCACGGGTGAGATACTGAACGAACGACTTTGGGTGGAAGTGCTGAAGGCAGGTGCCGATGGCATCATCCTTAAGACGGGCGAACTGCTGACCCGCGACGATGTCATGTTGGTGATGAAGGGTCGCCAGTTGGTATTCAACCAACCCATTCTGGAGAAGATCGTCGAGCGCTTCTCTAACTCCGTCATGTCCGAGGCGCTGAAACGCGATGCCATGATTAACTATGATATCGATGAGTACGACGAACGCTTCCTGCGCCATCTGGCATTAGGCTACACCAAGGAGATGATTACCCAGTTGCGCGGAATGCCGTTCGGCACTAAGAGCCTTGAGAAACGTCAGAACGAACTTGTCAACCGTCTCTTCCCCGAGGGTGAGCGTGTGGGGGTCAATGCCACCCGCCTGGTGGTGCGCGCCCTGCAACTCCATTTGATTGACATCGACAACCTCGAACCCGATGCAGAATAACGAAATACTCTCTTCCCTCAACCCTGCCCAGCGACAGGCAGTGGAGTATTGCGACGGCCCTTCGCTGGTGATAGCCGGAGCTGGCAGTGGCAAGACGCGTGTGCTTACCTACAAGATTGCCTACCTCATGCAGAACGGGGTAGAGCCTTGGAGCATCCTGGCGCTCACCTTCACCAACAAGGCCGCACGAGAAATGCGTGAGCGCATAGGGCGCTTGGTGGGAGAACACGAAGCCTCGATGCTCTGGATGGGCACCTTTCACAGCATCTTTGCACGCATCCTGCGCTATGAGAGCGAAAGCATAGGTTTCACCTCGCACTACACCATCTACGACGACAAGGACTCGGCATCGCTCATCAAGACCATCATCCGGGAAATGGGGCTCGACGAGAAACAATATCGCCCAGGGGCGGTGGCCCATCGCATCAGCGAGGCAAAGAACGAGCTCATCACCCCCTCGCTTTATGTGCTGGACATGAGTCTCATGCGACGCGACCAGATGACACGCATGTCGCGCATCCACGAAATCTATTCCACTTACCAAAACCGCCTGCGCCAGAGTGACGCCATGGACTTCGACGACCTGCTGCTCAACACCTACCTACTGCTCAAGAGCAATCCCGAGATTCGTCGCAAGTATGAGGAACGTTTCCACTTTGTACTCGTCGATGAGTATCAGGATACCAACTATGCCCAGCACCAGATAGTGTGGCTCCTCACCGAGCATCGCCAGCGTGTATGCGTGGTGGGTGATGATGCCCAGAGCATCTACAGCTTCCGAGGTGCACGCATCGACAATATTCTCTCTTTCCGGAATGCCTATCAGGGGGCTCAACTCTTCAAGTTGGAGCAGAACTACCGCTCGACGCAAACCATCGTGGGCGCGGCCAACAGCGTCATCAAGAACAATCGCCGGCAGATTCAGAAAGACGTCTTCAGCCAGAAGGAAGTGGGCGAAGCCATCGAAGTGGTGGAGGCCTACAGCGACAAGGAGGAGGCAGCCATCGTGGCACGCAAGATACTGGAACTGCGCCAGCATTGCGGGTTCGACTATGGCGACGTTGCCATCCTCTATCGCACCAATGACCAGAGCCGCATCTTTGAGGAAGAATTCATGCGCCGCAAGTATCCCTATCGCATCTATGGCGGCCTTTCGTTCTATCAGCGCACCGAGGTGAAGGATTCTTTGGCTTATCTGCGGCTGGCCGTCAATCCCCATGATGAAGAAGCCCTGCGCCGCGTCATCAACAAGCCAGCCCGAGGCATCGGAAACACCACAATGGAACGCGTTTACACATGCGCCATCGAACACGGTGTTACGCCGTTTGAGGTCATCAGCAATCCCGTACAATATAGTTTGCCCGTGAACGCTGCCACCCAGGGCCGACTTGTGCGCTTTGCCGACTTCATCTCCGAATGCAACCGTGCCGCCTCTACCGAGGAAGCCAGCACCCTGGCCGTGAGAATGCTTAATGAGTCAGGCCTGGTGGACTCCATCAATGCCGGTCGCGAGCCCGAGGACCGCGAACGGCAAGCCAACCTGCAGGAACTGCTCAACAGCATTACCTCCTTCGTCGAGGACAACCGCGAGGAAGGCCGTGCCACGCTCTTGCCCGATTTTCTGCAGACCGTGGTCCTGCTCACCGATGCCGACAAACAGTTGCCTCAGGACGGACAGACCATCACGCTCATGACCGTCCATGCAGCCAAGGGACTGGAGTTCCGTGCCGTCTTTGTCGTGGGGCTCGAGGAAGACCTCTTCCCCTCTGAGATGGCTCAGGAGGAAGGCAACGTAGAGGAAGAGCGGCGCCTCTTCTATGTGGCCGTCACACGTGCCGAAGAGCGCCTGTTCCTCACCTGGAGCCATTCGCGCATGCGTTACGGTAAGTTCCAGAACAACCAGTGCAGCCGTTTCCTCCGTGAGGTGCCGGCTCAGTATCTCAGTTCCCAGAAGCGGGAGGGCAGTCTCCTCTTCGGTTCCTCACGTCCCGCTATGCCCTCGCGAACCGAAGTCCAGCGTCCCGTGCCTTCGCAACGTCCGCTCCGTCCTGTCCGCCAGGTCCAATCGTCGTTCACCGCCGCTGCTCCCCTTCCCTCAGGCCAGCAAGTCAGCGTGGGTGCCCATGTCGAACATGCCCGTTTCGGGCGTGGTGTAGTTACGGCCATCGAGGGGAGCGGCATGGACGTGAAGGCCACCGTGGATTTTGAGAATTCGGGTCGCAAGCAGTTGCTCCTGCGCTTTGCCCGCTTGCAGGTGATAGCAGGCTGATGGCCTTGCATTTGCAGGAATAAAAATTAATTCGTAACTTTGCAGCGTGCAAATCAGAAAACTCAATCAAGTCCTTTAGCGCAATGCCTAAAATATCCGTTCGTGGCCACGAGATGCCCGAGTCACCCATACGCAAACTTGCCCCGCTGGCCTTTGCGGCCAAGGAGCGTGGCGTGCATGTCTATCATCTCAACATCGGGCAGCCCGACCTGCCCACTCCCAAGTCGGCCCTCGATGCCATTCGCAACATCGACCGTTCCATCCTCGAATACTCCCCCTCGCAGGGCTATCTCAGCTATCGCAAGAAGTTGGTGGACTACTATCGGAAGTACAACATTGACGTGACTCCCGACGATATCATCATCACCTCCGGCGGTTCCGAGGCCGTATTGTTCTCCTTCCTGGCCTGCCTCAACCCCGGTGACGAAATCATCGTCCCCGAGCCAGCCTATGCCAACTACATGGCCTTTGCCATCTCGGCCGGTGCTGTCATCCGCACCATCGCTACCACCATCGAGGAAGGCTTCTCTCTGCCCAAGGTGGAGAAGTTTGAGGAACTCATCAACGAGCGCACGCGAGCCATTCTCATCTGCAACCCCAACAACCCCACGGGCTACCTATATACCCGACGCGAGATGAACCAAATCCGCGACCTCGTGAAGAAGTACGACCTCTATCTCTTCTCCGACGAAGTCTATCGCGAGTTCATCTACACGGGTTCGCCCTACATCTCGGCCTGCCACCTGGAAGGCATCTCCCAGAACGTCATCCTCATCGACAGTGTATCGAAGCGCTACTCCGAATGTGGCATTCGCATCGGCGCACTGGTGACGAAGAACAAGGAGGTGAGAAAGGCCGTAATGAAGTTCTGTCAGGCGCGACTCAGTCCCCCGCTCATCGGACAGATAGCAGCCGAAGCCTCGCTCGACGAGCCTGAGGAGTACAGCCGCGAGATTTATGACGAATACGTCGAGCGCCGAAAGTGCCTCATCGACGGCCTCAATCGCATCCCCGGCGTTTATAGCCCCATCCCCATGGGAGCCTTCTACACCGTAGCCCGCCTGCCGGTAGATGATGCCGAGAAGTTCTGTGCCTGGTGTCTGAGCGACTTCCAGTATGAGGGCGAGACCGTCATGATGGCCCCCGCCGCAGGCTTCTACACCACTCCCGGGGCTGGCCGCGACCAAGTGCGCTTGGCCTATGTGCTGAAGAAGCGCGACCTCAACCGCGCCCTCTTCGTCCTGCAGAAGGCACTCGAGGCCTATCCCGGACGACGCCTTTAACTTCCCTTACATGAGTTATGGATGGTTCATAGCACGTCGCCTTTACGGCGAGGGAAGCGGAGGTAGGCGCGCCTCGCGCACAGCCATCGTCATCGCCACTGCCGGCGTGGCGCTTGGCATTGCCGTCATGCTCCTCTCCCTGGCCGTGGTCATGGGATTCAAGAGCGAGGTGCAGAAGAAGGTGGTGGGCATCGGCAGCCACATCGTGGTGCAGAACTTCCATTCCCTCTACAATGCCGACCCGCAACCCATAGCCCTTTCCGACAGCCTCATAGCGTCGCTTGCCCGTCTGCCGGAGGTCGGCCATGTGCAACGTTTCTGCCAAAAGACAGGCATGCTCAAGACCGACGACGGTTTCCAAGGCGTGGCCTTCCGCGGCATCGGTGCTGACTACGACCTCACCTTCCTGCGTCGTTCGCTGGTGGAGGGCGAAATCTCTCAACCCTTTTCCTCTGCTGAGTCCACAGGCCGTCTCGTCGTCTCACAGCGCATAGCCCAGAAGCTCCGCTTGGCCGTAGGCAGCCGCGTCTATGCCTACTTCTTCGACCAGAACCTCCGCGCCCGCCGCTTCACCGTCCAGGCTATCTATGCTACCCATCTTTCGGAGTACGACGATGTGCTTCTCTTTTGTGACTACAAGACCATCCATCAGCTCTTGGGATACCAAGCCGACCAAGCCAGTGGGGCAGAGGTGGCTCTCCACGACGTCAGTTTCCTGCCTCAGGCCTCCGAGGACGTAGCCTCGCTCGTTAACCATCGTCAGGACTCTTACGGTCAGCCTCTCACCTCGCAAACCATCCGCGACACTTATCCCCACATCTTTGCCTGGCTCGATCTCCTCGACCTCAACGTCCTCGTCATTCTCGCCCTCATGATGGCCGTGGCCTGCTTCACCACGGTCAGCGGACTGCTCATCATCATCCTCGAGCGCACTCAGTTCGTCGGCATCATGAAAGCCCTTGGCGCCACCAACGCCAGCCTGCGCCGGCTCTTCGTCTTCTATGCCCTCCTTATCGTGGGCCGTGGCATGCTGATAGGCAACCTTTTGGGTGTGGGCCTCTGTCTCATGCAGCAACATTTCGGGTTTGTCCGTCTCGACCCTTCCACCTACTACGTCTCCGCTGTCCCCGTCCAGCTCTCCCTCCTGTGGTTCGTCGTTGTCAACGTAGCCACCTTCCTCATCGCCACCCTGGCCCTCATGGTGCCCAGCCTCCTCGTCTCGCGCATCCGCCCCGCCAAGAGCATACGCTTCGAGTAGGCCCCGGTGCCTGTCTTTCCCCCTTTATACTGTTCTTCTTCCCGATACGCCCCGTTTGTGGCTATGTATCACCTATGCGTTTTACAGGATTCTTTTAGGTCTATGTCATGTTGAACCATGGTCCGATGTCAATTGAACCATGGTGCGTTTGACTTATCACCTATGTAAATGTGAGAAGACAATAGCTTTCTTCAAATAATTCACTTAATCAGTCATCTGTTTCACAAATATTCTGTATCTTTGCAGCATAGGTTGCAACAGCGAATTCTGAATATTATATGAGATTTAAGTCCTTTACATCATTATTGGTCATCGCGTTTTCTGTTGCTCTGTTTTCTTGCAGCAGTGATGACAACAACGAGGTTCCGGGAGTCGTTGAAAAGTCCGGCGTTTCGGGCAGTATCGAGAAGGGCCCTTTTGTACAAGGGTCTAAGGTGACACTGTATGAGTTGGAAACCAACCTCTCGCAAACGGGTAAGTCGTTCAAGACACAAACAATTAGCGACCTTGGCGCTTTCGCTTTTGACAGCCCCATCCAGTTGAACAGCCAGTTCGCAGAGCTGGAAACGAGTGGCTACTTCTATAATGAAGTGAAAGGTGAACTTTCAAGCTCCCAGATTTCCTTGAATGCACTCTCTAATGTGGCTAACCGGAGTTCGGTGAATGTCAATCTGATTACACATCTGGAGTATGAACGTGTGAAGAGACTTGTCCGCGATGGCATGGACTTCTCTTCTGCAAAAAAACAAGCTGAGAAGGAACTGCTCGCCTGCTATGCTATTACAGATGAGATTGATGTGCCGGAGGGAGTGTCTATCACGGACAATAATAAGAACTCTGCTATCCTGTTGGCCATCTCCACCATCATGCTATACAATCGCAGCGAAGCTGAATTTACGGAGTTTATCTCTAAATTCTCGACAGACTTTGCAGACAATGGCCAGATCGACAATGCCACCCTTCGTGAGGAAATCAAGAAGGGGCAGGAGAATGCACACCCAGGCGAGGTAGTAGAACGCATGAAAAAGTTCTATGCCAACAAGGGCGTTGACATACAATGTAATGACTTTTCGGAGTATATTGACTTCAACGGCGACGGCGTGATAAACGAGGAAGACAGGGAAGGGCTCAACCAAAATCCTGACGTGGTGATATCTGAGGACAGCTATTTCAACAATAAACACGGTGTATATACTGTTCTCAATGGCTGCTATGCTGGCTTGCAGCAATTCATCAATTCCCAGTTGCAACTTGAATTCATCCGTACTCAAAGAGCAGACGAATCAGCTCCATGGTGGGATGCTTCTCTCAGGTCTGCCCAAATCACTCCCAGTTCGGCATGGATAAAAACGGCTTATGACAATGCCTACAAAGTGATAAACCGAGTGAACATGCTCCTCGACCATAAGGAGTATATCCTTGAAAGAGTCAGCGACTTTGCAGAAGGGGAGGGAGAAGCTCTATTCAGCCAAGCCGAAGCCCTGAGAGCTTTCACCTTCTACAACATCTCTGTCCTATGGGGAGACATACCGCTTATCACCCATTCTTATACTACAGATGAAATGCTCAGTGGGGATGTCGAGATTGTTCAGTCCACACAGGCTGAGGTTCTTGATTTTGTGAGGGCGGAAGTTGAAAAGGCGATTCAGTTATTGCCAGAACGATATGACAATGCCGCCGAGACGAAGTGTTACTTCACGCGGGATGCAGCACTGATGCTACTTGCTGAGGTATCGCTTACGCGAGGGTATGTGGAGTTGGCAAATGACGCCCTGTCACAAATCTATGCGAGCAAGTACAATGCATCCATTCCCGATGCTTCTGCCATCTACAATGGCAGTATCGAGAATGCTCAGCCCGTGATTTTCGCCCTTGCCCTGGAAGGTCATTACCAGCCTGTCTATACCAAATCGCACTATGACTTGCTTCAGAAAGAGGTGCAGGGAAAGATGGAACTTGCCTCTGAATGGAAAGGGACTCTTTGCACTGAATACGGGTATTGGGCAGCATTGAAGAGAATGGGCGTTGCACAGTCTGTTACAGGTTGTCAGGATTTCGAATTGTTGATGCCTTTCCCTCCAGAGGAACTTATGTATAATGCCAATCTAAGGCAGAACCCAGGATATTGATTTACTGATAGTCACACCATATAATAAAAGTATGAAGACCATAGGAAACATCATTTGGCTAGTCTTTGGCGGCCTGCACATAGCCCTGGAGTACCTTGTGGCAAGTGCCGTCCTGATGATAACCATCATAGGCATCCCATTTGGACTGCAAAGTCTCAAGTTGGGCCTTCTTGCCATCTGGCCGTTTGGTTCAAAGGTGAGATGGAAGGAGTCGGAACCAGGTTGCCTGAGTCTCTTCATGAACGTGCTATGGTTTATTGTGGGAGGAATCTGGATATTCCTTACTCATCTGTTCTATGGCATCGTTCTTTGCATCACCATCGTTGGTATTCCTTTCGGGAAGATGCACTTCCGTCTGGCTCGTCTGGCCCTTTCGCCGTTCGGCAAGGAAGTGGAGTAGTAGTGGATGTTTTCATAGTTTCATGGCTTCCAGAAACGCCTTTTGGGCTTTTGTGGGGTGTGCCGTGCGCACTATCTTGTAGCCGTCGATGTGCAGTCCGGCATCTCGCAACCAATGGTCGTAGTCGATGTCGTCGGTGGTATCGACTGCGCGGCGAACTTCGGTGAGTGGGCTGCCAGCCACTTCGGCGCAGAGGGTCCAGAATTCCTCCTCGGTGAAGCCGCGCTTGAGCTCCAGGTAGTAGCGCTGGTAGAGCAGGCGCATCACGTCGTCGAGCGAGCGTTGCTGTTGTGTGCGGCGCCGGATGTCGATATCAAGGAGCAGCCCCACCATTGGTCCTTTAAAATAGTAGTTGACACGAACATCGCGGCTGTTGGCATCGTCGTTCATGAAGTTCAGCCAGATGTCGTAGCTTGACAGGCGAAGGCTCTGGTGGCGCTGTCCTTCGTAAGGAGCATACAGGCTGAAATATGTGGTGAGCAGTTCGAGAGCTTCGTCTGGTGTGGCAATGCCGGCATAGCGTAGCAGACGAAACTCGTAGTAGCAGGTTAGTCCCTCGCTCACCCACAGCATCGGGGTGATGGCCTCACGGTTGTAGTCGATGGGCCATAGCTCGGCAGGTCGGATGCACTTCACGTTGTAGAGGTGGAAGTATTCGTGTGCTACAAACGCCAGGAATTTCACTTCGCTGCGTCGCGAAGGGAATCGATAGCTGCCGTCGGTGTAGCATGCCTGCGAATTGAGGTGCTCCAGTCCGCCGCCGCCCTGTCCCATGTGGATGAGACTATAGAGGGTGTAGGGCACGTGTCCCATCATCTTTGTGGCCTCTGATACGATTTTGCAGAATTTCCCCTTCAGGTCCAGTTCGTCAACCCCGTCGGGCGTCTCCAGTGCAAATTCGTACCATCGGCCGTCGTGCACGAATGTGTCCAGACGGAAGTTGCCGAGGAGCAATGGTGAGTCGTAAAGTGTGTCGAAGTCCTTGACATGGAAGACGGCCGTCAGGGAGTTTGTGCCATCTGGGCCTTCATCACGGTCGTTATAGTCCCATCCGCCTTGCTTCAGTCCCGATGCTATCTTTGTCCATCCCTTGGGCAGGTGGAACGCTACGTTGGAGGGGTGGGTGAGTTCGCCATCGACGTGCATGAACACACCGCACGGAGCCACGAAGGCTATATCCTTCTCCACGCGGCTCGACGCCACGTCGCGCTCGTTGGCAAAGATGCGATAGCTGACCCGTACATGTCCGTCCTGAGGTAGGGGCACTCTCCATCGGTTTTTGCCTTCTTTGCGCCAGCGGAGTTGTTGCCCGTCGGAGGTCAGGGCAGCAAAGTCGCATAGGTGCTTCGGGAAATCGAGGATTTCGTAGTAGCCAGGAGCCCACACTGGCATGTTGAGCACGATGTCGGACGCAGGGGTGGGCGACGTTTCGGTGTAGTCGAGCGTGACGAGTAGGTAGTGACCCAGTGTGTCGAAGTCCACTTGGTAGTCCATCGAATATTGGCGTTGCCCCCACGTCGTGAGGGAGGCGAGGCAGAGCGCAAGGCTGAGCAGGAAATGCTGCCAGCGGAAGGTGGCTTGGGGGCTGTGTTTCATAATTTACTTTTAATATATTTATAATTGACAGTGAAATATAAAGCAAAGAAGAGAACCCTTCAAAGATTCTCTTCCTCTCTGCTCTTACTTTAGTAGCGCCTACGGGAATCGAACCCGTGTTCCATGCGTGAGAGGCATGTGTCCTAGCCGCTAGACGAAAGCGCCAAGTGTGCATCTGAGCCTTTATCATCCCTTGCGGAAGCTGGGGGATTCGAACCCCCGGTACGGTAACCCGCACGTCAGTTTAGCAAACTGGTGGTTTCAGCCACTCACCCAAACTTCCTTGTTTTGCATCCTCCGATGCGCTTCTCTGAGGGGGTCTTTCTCTCAAATGCGATGCAAAGGTACATGTTTTCCCTGAACCCACCAAACAAATCGTAAAGTTTTTTTTCTTTTTTTGCGTTTTCTCTTTTCTTATTTAATTATTCTCTTTACCTTTGTTGTATGAATAATGTAATAATTTCGTTTCCCCATGTTGTGGACGGACGCGGGGGACTGGCTTTCGCCGAGTGGCCTTCCAGTGTGCCGTTCGCTGTCAAACGTGTGTTTTGGATTTACGACGTACCTCCCCATGCCCAGCGTGGCGGTCATGCTCACTGGAGGTGTAGCGAGGTGGTGGTGGCAGTGAGCGGCGGCTTCACCATGGTGCTCGACGATGGCGAGGGGCGCACTGATGTGCGTCTTTCCAGCCCCACTGAGGGGGTGGTTGTGCCGGCCGGCGTGTGGTGTGAGTTGCGCGACTTTGTGCCGGGTACGGTGCTGATGGTGATGGCTTCACATCCCTATGATGCCGATGGCTATGTCCACGACTATGAGGAATACCTGAAAATGAAAAGACCATGATTGTTGTTCCCTATTCAGTTAATTACAAAGGGGTATGGGACGATTTTGTCCAGCGGGCCAAGAATGGCACGTTCCTGCTCCAGCGCGACTTCATGGACTACCATGCCGACAGGTTTTTTGATTGTTCCCTGCTCGTCTATGACGGCGAGCGCACCGGAAGCGACAGCCCTGCCCCCGAAGGCAAGGACCGACTGAAGGCCGTATTTCCGGCCAACTGGGTGGAGGAGGAGCATACGGTCTTCTCCCACCAGGGACTTACGTACGGTGGTCTCATCATGGAGCCCGAACTGACGCAGCAGGAGGTACTGGACGTGCTGCAAAGCATCATGCAGTACTATCGTGACATGATGCAGGCCCGGACACTCGTCTATAAGCCCATTCCCTACATCTATAGTACCAGTCCGGCACAGGAGGACTTGTATGCCCTCTTTCGGGCCGATGCGCGACTGAGGTCGAGGGCTGTGAGCTCGGTCATCAGCCTGCGCAATCAGTTGCACATGCGCACCCTACGGCAGCGACAGGCCAAGAAGGCCCTTGACAATGGATTCTACATCGAACGGCTGGGTGAGGGCGACGCCGCGGGGCTGCACGAGTACTGGCAGTTGCTCACCGACGTGCTACTGCGCCACCACGGGGTGAAACCCGTGCACAGCGAGGAGGAGATGGCACTGCTCATGGAGAGATTCCCCCGCGAAATCAAGGTTTTCCTTGTGAAGCGCGACAAGCGCACGACGGCGGGCTGCGTGGTCTTCCTTAATCGGCAGGTGGCTCATATTCAGTATATTGCTGCGGGAGATGAGGGTCGTGAGTTCGGGGCTCTGGACTTGCTCTTCCGCCATCTTATAACTGAGCGCTTTCAACAGTTGGAATACTTCGACTTTGGTATCTCTACCGAACAAGGCGGGCGAGTGCTCAACGGGGGACTCATCTTCCAGAAGGAGGGCTTCGGGGGACGTGGCGTGTGCTACGATTCCTATGAAGTGGACCTCACCAGCGACGTTGTTAACCGCCTGACGGGAACAACTCTTCCCGACGACGATTCGGCGCTCATCAGGTTTCTCGACCTGAAGGCCCTCAACGACAGCTTTGAGCCTTGCCTCACGCAGGCCGTAGAGGAGGTGATGCGCAGCGGGTGGTATCTGCAAGGCGAACGGAACCGGAGCTTTGAAGAACATTTTGCCCACTACTGCGGCACGCGCCATTGCGTCTTGGTGGGGAATGGGATGGACGCGCTCACGCTCATTCTACGCGCCTACAAGACTATGCTTGGATGGGCCGACGGCGACGAGGTGATTGTGCCTGCCAACACGTTTGTGGCCACCATCCTTGCCATTCGCGAGGCCGGGCTAAAACCGGTGCTGTGCGAACCTTCGATGCAGGACTATCTCATTGATACCAGCCGCATGCAGGAACTGCTCACGGAGCGCACGCGGGCCGTCATGCCCGTCCACCTCTATGGTCGCGTGTGCGACATGCCGACCATCTGTCGCTGGGCTCAGGCCCATGGGCTGAAGGTGGTGGAGGATGCAGCTCAGGCCCATGGGGCTATCTGTCGCGGAAAGCGGACTGGCAGCCTTGGCGATGCGGCGGGCTTCAGCTTCTATCCAGGCAAGAACCTGGGCGCCATGGGCGATGCGGGTTGTGTGACCACAAACGACGACGAACTGGCCAGGCTCGTACGCATGATGGGCAACTATGGTTCGGGGGAGAAATATGTTTTCCGTTACAAGGGCATGAACAGCCGCACCGATGAGATGCAGGCTGCCATTCTGGACGTGAAACTGCCCCGACTTGATGCCGACAACGAGCGGCGACGTCAGATAGCCCTAATGTACAGTCGTGGCATCGAGAATCCGCTCATAACACTCCCTTCCATGCCTCAGGCGGTCGAGGAACATGTCTTTTACGTCTATCCCGTGCGCTGTCCTGCTCGCCAGCAGCTGCAGGACTATTTGCGCGCCCGTGGCATCAGTACGCTCATCCACTATCCCATACCCCCACATAAGCAGGAGGCCTTCGATGAGTGGAACCAGTGTAGGCTGCCCGTGACGGAACGCATCCACAGGGAGATTCTGTCCCTGCCCATCAGTCCGCTGCTCACCGACGGACAGGTGGGGCGAATCATTCGCGTCGTTAACGAGTTTAACATTGACCTATGACCCTCCAGTTGCTCATCTCCACCATCGACCAGGGCATCAACCGGTTGCGCGGCAGTCTGTTGCCACCCCGGAGCGACGTTTTCTACCTGATCTCGTGGCAATACACTGGCGAGCGTCCTGCAGTTCCTGACTGGATTGATCTGCGTCCGGATGTCGAGGTCACGTTGCTCGAGGGGAGAGGCCTTTCGCGCAACCGTAACCATGCGCTGCTGCATGCCAAGGCCGACATTGTGAAGATTTGTGACGACGACGAGCAATGGACCGACGAATACTTCGACAACATCTTGTCGGTTTATGAAAGGCATCCAGAGGCCGACATCATCCATTTCATGGCTCGCGGCTTGGAGAAGCAATATCCGCCCCAGTATGTCTCCTCGGTGGAGCTGACCATGCGGAGGGCGCGAACGGGACAACTGCGTTTCGACGAGCGTTTTGGTTTGGGTAGCCCTTTCCTGGCATCTGGCGAGGAGGAGGTGTTGCTGTGCGACGCCCGTCGCGCAGGGCTCGTTGTGCGTTATGAGCCTTGCTATGTCTGTGAAACTAACGGACCGTCAACGGGCAGCCGATATCTCGACCCCCGTGTCCTGCGTTCCAAGGGTGCCATGTTCTGCTACGCCCGCGGAGTTTGCTATGCACTTTACAAGTCGCTTCGGGAGTCCATGGGCCACATGATTCGCCACCATGCGAGTCCTTTTTTTGTTTTCCGACACATGTTTTGGGGTATCAAATACATTCGTTCATGCCATCGGTAACCATCGTCATCCCCATCCACAACCGGGCCAGTTTCCTGCCTCGCCTGTTTCGTAGCCTGTCTCAGATTGACTATGAGGGCATGGAGGTCTTGCTCGTTGACAATGCTTCCACTGACAATTCGCTCTCCCTTTGCCGTTCCTTTGCCGAGGATGCTCCCATGTTTGTCCGTGTGCTGCAGGAACCGCGTCTTGGTGCCAATCAGGCTCGCAATTGCGGTCTTCGTGTCTGTCACACGGAATGGATCTATTTCTTTGATAGCGACGATGAACTCACTGCGTCGTTCCTTGCCGAGCTCATGCCGCATGTCTCCGACAAGGACCTTATTGTCTTTCCCACGGTCATGTGCAGGGATGGGCATTGTCGGAGGCGAGACTTTGTGGCCTCGTCGTCCCCTGCCGCACAAATCTTGTCGGCCACGCTTAATACGCAAGGTATGCTTTTCCGTACCGATTTTCTTCGTCGTATAGGAGGCTGGAACGAGGAGCTTCGCGTCTGGCAGGATTGGGAACTGGGTGTACGCGCTTTGCTCCACAGCCCCAGAGTGATGTTCCTGGACGAGAAAGCCTATCATCGCATCCATCTTCATGCCGACAGCCTTACGGGGCCTACCATGTCTTCGAGGTTAGAGGAACGCATGGCGGCCATGCGTCAAGTGGGAAAGGAAGTGAGCAGAGAGACGGAACGGCGGGCGCTTTATTTGCGCTATTGCTGGCTTTGCGGAAAACTTCGGCAGGAAGCCTGTCCCTGTGTCCCTGCGCTCACTTCCTTGTTCTCAGAGCAACAGCCCGTCCCCCTTTGGCTCCGATTCCTTGGGAACCTGCTCCGTCGCTATGTTGCCTGGGGCGGAAGGGGGGCATGGCGCATTGCCCTTTGGTTTTGCTGACTATCGTTACAAGTTGAGTTTCAAACGTGCCCCGGCCATCACCCATACGCCGGGTTGGCGCACATGTCCCAAGTCGTAGTATCTGCAATCTGTGAGGTTTGTGCCTTGAATGTAGGCCATCCACTTTTGCTCTGTCCACTGAAGCCGCAGGTCGAGGTTGGCGTAAGGCCGATAGTCTCCCATGCGGTCTTGCCAGCGAAGCGACCAATTTGCCGTGAGTCGCGATACGATGCGGTGGTTAATTGAGCACGTGAATTTGTGTCGCAGATATTCCAGCGCATAGTTGCTTCGATAGATGTCTATGTGGTCGCGTCTGTGCTGGTGAATGTATGTGTAACCGACTGAGATAGAGCGAATATAAATGTCCTTGTTGAATAACTTGGTGAAGTCGACTTTGGCATCAGCCTGAATGCCCATGTTGTCGAGGTTGAATGAGGTGGAGTGGTAGATGTCGTCGGCCGAATACATCACCCAGTCTATCATTCTGTGGCCACGATGGTAGAAGGCTCGCAGGGTGCCATGGATGCCCTGCTGTGTGTATTGCACACCCAACTGAGAGGATCGGTTTTCCTCGGGACGCAGTCCGGCATTGCCGTTGAGCGTGGGCGACTTGTAGTAGAGGTCGGTGAATGTGGGCAGGCGGAAGGCTTTGCTGTACGAGGCATAAAGCTTCCAGTTCGTGGCAGGACGATAGGCGATGTCTATGCCTGGATAGAATCGGAACCGATGATCCACCGATGTGCTCATGTTGGCAATGACGCCTGCCGAGATAGTCCAGCGCGAAAGGGTGATGTTGTGCTCCAGGTTGAACGAGACATTGGTGCGAGAGTCCTTATGGTTGTAGAAGATGTCGTCCTCGCTGCGCACTCCCTTGTATTCGTTCTCTTCCATGGGCTTTCCCAGGTTGGTGCTCAGTATGCCCTCGTTTCGCACTTCGCTTCCTACGGCAGTCTTTCCGCCCCACCAGCTAAAGTAGCCGCCAAGCCGCAGTCCATAGACATCGGCCTGATGGAAGTTTTCGCCAAAGCGCTCACCTCGGATGAGTTCGAAGTTATCATAAGTCCTGTTCCAATAGACCATGGGGGTAAAGTGGAAATGTCCTTGAGTCTCGGCCCGGAGACTCATGGTGTATCGTTCGTTGCGCTCATACTGATTGGGGTAGGCAGCCGAGTAGAAGGTGTTTGCACCATAGTTCTTCTTTGAGAATCCGAACTGCCAGTCGAGATTGAAGTCGCGGTGTGTGTAGTCCCCTTGATAATAAAGTTGGGCCCTTCGCCACTCGCTGTTGTCTGTGCCGCCATTGCTTCGGCCACCGGCCAGCGTGAGTCTGTTGGCCACGGCGCCATAGGAGAGCGAAGCACGGGCGTCGCCTTGAATGGTGGCGTACTGTCCGCCCTCAGCCCCCAGGCTTAGATTGTTTTGCTTTTCGTGTCGGGTGACGATATTGATGCATCCCCCAAAGGCCGAACCACCATAAACACGACTGCTTGCACCTGAAAGGATTTCGATGCGCTCGATGTCGGAAACCGATACGGGAAGGTCGGCCGAGAAGTGTCCTGTGTGGGGATTTGAGATGTTGACTCCATTCAGTAGTAGGGTGATTTGGTCGAATGTGCCTCCATCAATGCTGATGTCCGTCTGGATACCAAAGCCTCCGCGCTGACGGACATCCACGCCCGAGGCTAATTTCAGTAAATCGTTGGTGCTTTGCACCCCTGCCGCTTCAATGTCCTCGCGAGAGAGCACAGCGACGATTCTTGCCGACTGCAGTTGCGTCAGCGGGGCCATGGTGCCGGTAACCTGAATTTCCTCCAGCTTTTCACCTTCGCCATCGATGGTCTTGCTTTCGGCACGCTCAATTTCGGCTTGCACGGGAGTGACGGTAGCCAGTGTGCTCACGGCCAGCACTCCAATCCGAACTTGGCGTCCCAGCGAGGCAAAGGCGCTCCAACCCTTGTTGGAGTACTGCTTCCAGGTGACAGCTGCACAGCCCTTTTCTTGTTTCTTGTGCATGTTTGATTAAAGTATTTAATTATTACCCGCAATATCGCGGTTCTTCTTTTCGGGCTGCAAAGATACGAATTAATTGACGATTAAGCGTGTAGGTTTAAGATTTATTTTGTACTTTTGTCAGACGAACCTTTTAAAACTTCTTTTCTATGAACCGACTTGCTATTCTCGTCGTCCACTTTTCGTTGTTTTTTGGCATAGCTTCTTCTGCCCAGTCACAGACTCGCTATGACTATGACCACATGCAGATGGAGCACCTCAATCGCGGACTGGTAGCCGTTCGCGCATCGTCAGACAGCGTCTTGCTCTCGTGGCGCTATCTGCAATCCGATGCCCTCACAACGGCCTTTGACATCTATCGCAATGGAAAGCTCATCGGACATCGTGGGGCAGGGGAAAGCACGACCTTCATGGACTATAACCCCTCGACGAAAAAGGCTAAATACGAGGTTCGTGTTTCGGGCACTACCAAGTCAGGTAAGAAGCATTCCAGCCTCAGCGCGCGTGGCTCATGGACTTTGCCCGCCAATGCTCCCATGGGCTACATCGACATTCCCCTCGATCAGCCGCAGGGCTATAAGGATGTGGAAGGACGCGAAGTACGATACATTGCCAACGACGCTTCCGTGGCCGACCTCGACGGTGACGGGCAGATGGAGATTATCCTGAAGTGGGACCCCTCGAACTCGAAAGACAATTCGCAGTCGGGCATTACCAACAGCACGCTCATTGATGCCTATACACTGGCAGGTAAACGTCTCTGGCGCATCGACCTGGGGCGCAATATCCGGTCGGGTGCCCACTATACCCAGTTCATGGTCTATGACTTCGACGGTGATGGCCGTGCAGAACTTATTTGTAAGACAGGCGACGGGACCACTGACGGACAGGGCCATGTCATTGGCAACCCTGAGGCTGACCATCGAGTGGGTATGGAGCAGCGAGGTGACGAGGAGTATCGTGCCATGATGTTCCGAGGCGAACAGTTCCGTAAGGACCAGCGCGGACGCCGAGGTGGTTTCATCAATCGCGGTCCCGAGTTCCTCACCGTCTTCGATGGCCTTACCGGAAGGGCCATACACACCGTTGATTATGTTCCCGAGCGTGGCGACCTGCAGGACTGGGGCGACAACTATGCCAACCGCAGCGATCGCTATCTGGCCTGTGTGGCTTATCTCGATGGCATTCATCCTTCGGTGGTCATGTGCCGCGGCTACTACACCCGCACGGTGCTGGCAGCATGGGACTTTGATGGCAAGCAGCTGAAGCAGCGCTGGGTTTTCGACTCCAACAACATGGAACGCAAATACGCAGGTCAGGGCAACCACAACCTGCGCGTGGCCGATGTCGATGGCGACGGGCGCGACGAGATAACCTACGGTTCCATGGCTGTCGATGACGATGGCACGGGGCTTTATTCTACGGGCTTCGGTCATGGCGATGCCATGCACGTCACCAGTTTCTTCCCCTTTGACAATCGTTTGCAGGTATGGGATTGTCATGAGAACAAGCGTGATGGCAGCGACTTCCGCGATGCAGCCACGGGGCAAGTCATCTTCCAGTTGCGCGACAATACCGATGTGGGCCGTTGTATGGCTGCCGACATCGACCCCTCCAACCCAGGTCTCGAGATGTGGAGCAGCCGCAGCGGTGGTCTTCGCAATGTCAAGGGTGAGGTTGTCGATAGCCTCGCGCGCGTTCCTATTAATATGGCTGTTTGGTGGGATGGCGACCTCCTTCGAGAGATGCTCGACCACGAGACAGTGTCAAAGTACATGCCTTCGGAACATCTTTGTCGGCCGATTATGCAAATGTCTGATTGCCAATTCAACAATGGCACAAAGAGCAACCCCTCGCTCCAGGGCGACATCGTAGGCGACTGGCGTGAAGAGGTGCTCGTACGCACTCGTGACAACCGCCATCTTCGGCTCTATGTTTCCTCCTTGCCTACGCCTTATCGGTTCCACACTTTCCTCCATGACCCCGTCTATCGCCACTCCATCACCACGCAAAATGTGGCCTATAACCAACCTACGCAAGTAGGCTTCTACTTTGGTGCTGAATTGGAGGGCAGTGGTCAGTTGTTCCGTGGATGGCAGTTTAGTAGCATGAAATAAAAAACTATATCATTATGAAAAGTCTTTCATTATTCATCATTCCTTGTTCGTTATTCCTTGGCGCAGCCTCTGTGGCGCAAGCACAAGTCACACGCATCCTCAGCCCCGACCGGCTCACCTATGCCGATGTCCGGCTCGAGGATGGCAAATTGAGTTATTCTGCAGGCATCCGTCAGGTGCTGAAGAAGGACACCCTCGATGTCCGTCTCGTAGAGGATTCCCCCTTGGGTCTTTACACCAATGTTGCCGACTTTTCGCGCCACCTCGTACTCACCGAGTCGGGTGGAAAAACTGTCCGTTATGACTACAAACTCTGGCAATCGAAGCAGAGTCATGTCGATGTTACCTATGCCCATCGTTACTTTACACTCAAAACCCCTCAAGGCCAGCAGTTTACCGTCGATTTCCGTGTGGGCAACAACAACATTGCCTATCGCTACAACATCCCTATGCAGGGCGAGACGGCAGCCATTGTGGTCAACGACGAGGCCACTGGTTTCCGCCTGCCCAGTGGCACCACCACCTTTCTCAGTCCGCAGAGCACGGCCATGATTGGATGGAAGCGCACCAAGCCCAGCTACGAAGAGGAGTATCGCCCTGACGAACCCATGGGTACTCCCTCACGTTATGGTCAGGGCTACACTTTCCCCTGCCTATTTCATGTCCATGAGGCCGCTGCCAGTGTTCCCGATGCTTGGGTGCTCATCAGCGAGACTGGGCTCGACGGCCGCTATTGTGGTTCCCATCTCTCCGATGCCACAGCCGACGGGCTCTATGAGATAGCCTTCCCCATGGAAGGCGAAAACAACGGTTTCGGCAGCACGGGCGCTCAGTTCGGTCTGCCTGGTTCCACACCTTGGCGCACCATCACCCTGGGTTCCTCGCTTAAGCCTATTGTCGAAACGACGGTGCCCTGGGATGTCGTCGAACAGCTCTATGAGCCCAACTTCGACTATCGTGGCGGTCGCAGTACTTGGTCATGGATTATCTGGCAAGACCCAAGCATCGTCTATGACGACCAGATAGCCTTCATCGACCTCGCTGCCAACCTGGGATGGGAGTATTGCCTGATTGACGGTGGTTGGGAGACCAACATCGGTCGCGAACGCATGGAACAGCTCTTTGCCTATGCCTTGAAGAAGGGCGTTCATCCCTTCGTCTGGTACAACTCCAACGGCGGTTGGAACGACGCCCCCCAGTGTGCCAAGCAGCGCATGTACAGCCCCATCGTGCGCAAGCAGGAGATGAAATGGCTCCACGAGCATGGCGTGAAGGGCATAAAGGTCGATTTCTTTGCCGGAGACAAGCAAGAGACTATCAAACTCTATGAGCAAATCCTATCCGATGCCAACGACTACGACATACAGGTCATCTTCCACGGGTGCACTCTTCCGCGCGGTTGGGAGCGCATGTATCCCAACTATGTGGGCAGCGAGGCCGTCCTGGCTTCCGAGAACCTTGTCTTCAACCAGCACTTCGACGACATGGAGGGCTTCAATGCCACGCTTCATCCTTTCTGCCGCAACACAGTAGGAGCCATGGAGTTTGGTGGCACCGTGTTACAGAAGCGGCTCAGTCGTGACAACCGTCGGGGCACCACGCGCCGCGTGAGCGATGTTTTTGAACTGGGCACAGCCATAGCCTTCCAGTCGGCCGTACAGAACTTTGCTCTCACGCCCATGAACCTCGACGAAAAGGTCACCCCCCGCTATGCCATCGACTTCATGCGTCAGGTGCCCACCACCTGGGACGAGACCCGCTTCATCGACGGCTATCCTGGCCGTTTCATTGTCTTGGCCCGCCGGCATGCCGACCACTGGTTTGTGTGCGCCCTCAACGGGCAGAAGCAGCCGCTCAAGGTTGATGTCCTCCTGCCCATGCTTGCCGGGCGTCAGGTCACCTGGCTCGACGATGCCCAAGGGGCTCGCTCCGTTACTCTCGACAAGCGCGGAACACTCAAGGTCGACATCCCCGCCGAGAGCGCCATCGTGCTCTATTAATCTTTTCAAGTTACTCAAGAAACCCTGACACCATGCTACTTACCAGCACAAAGAACCCAAAGGTTCGCAGGTTGATGGAGCTGCAACAGAAGTCGGCAGCTCGTAGGGAGAGTGGGCTCTTTGTTGTAGAGGGAAGGCGAGAGTTGCAGCACTGCCTGGAGGCAGGCTTCGAGGTCGAAACCCTTTTCCTCTGTCCCTCGCTTTGCGGGGAATGGGCTATGCCAGTCTGTAATCAGTATGAGGTGACTCCGGAGGTCTATTCCCGCATTGCCTATCGCGGAACTACCGAAGGTGTGATGGCCCAGGTGCGTGCGCGAGCACTCAGTCTCGCCGACCTCCAGCTCCCCGACAATCCCCTCATCGTGGTCCTTGAGCGCGTGGAGAAACCCGGAAACCTGGGTGCCATTCTGCGCTCGGCCGATGCCGCAGGTGTGACGGCTGTAGTCGTGTGCGACCCACTCACCGACCTCTTCAATCCCAACCTTATCCGGGCCTCTCTGGGCGCACTGTTCACCGTACCCACAGTGGCTTGCTCTTCGGCAGAATGTATCGCCTTCCTCAAAGCCCGCCACATACAGATTCTCACGGCTCAACTGCAGGACTCTCAACCCTATTATGACACGCCCATGACCCAGGGCACAGCCATCGTGATGGGCACGGAATCGACAGGCCTCACCCTACAATGGCGACAGGCCGCCGACCGCCACATTCGCATCCCCATGCTCGGTCAGCTCGATTCGCTCAACGTCAGCGTCTCCACAGCCATCCTCGTCTATGAGGCCGTGCGCCAGCGCAGAGCCTGACCAGGATGGATCAGACAACTCAAACTACTTAGATTATTCTGAACGCTTATGAAAAGACCTTCATTCTACATCATCCTCTGTTCACTATCCTTTAGCGCAGCCTCCATGGCACAGACGCAAGAGTCGCAGGACCTGGCCGATGCCTACTATCGTGCTTATCACCAGCGCGAGCAATACGCTGGGAAGATGAAGGGAGGAAACCTCCGCTTCATGGCAGCTCGTGGCGAGAAGCAGAACAACAACTTCTGGTACACCACAGGCCAGGGCGACGAACAAGTTTGGCACGAGCTCGATGCCCAGTCGGGACAGGTTCGCACCATTGACAATCCTTTCCCCCAACGCCAACGTCAACGCCAATGGGGTGGGGGTGGCGACGGCCACCACTGGATGGAGGTGCGCGACGAGAAGGATGCCCGCATCTCCAATCCTGCTGACCAGCGCCAGCAAGTCTTCCACCGTAACGGCAATCTCTATCTTATGACAAACGGAGATGAGGAGAACGCCGTGGCCCTTACCACCGACGGGACCGACACCCTCTACTACTCCTCGTGGGGCCGCTTCTCCGACGATGGCCGCTACTTTGCCACGGTGCTCATCAAGCCTGCCCCCAAGCACTATGTCACCTACACCCTGTCTTCGCCTCGCGACCAGGTACAGCCGCGCTATTCCCAGCAGGAATATGCCAAGCCTGGCGACTCGCTCAATTGGCGCATGCCCGTCATTGTCGATTTGCAGGAGCGCCGCACCATAAGGCCCACCTCCACCGCCCTGTTCCAGAGCCAGTATCAGGTGACGGCTCCGCATTGGGATCCCAGTCAGCGCACGCTCACCTTCGAGTTCAACCAGCGTGGCCATAAGGTCTATCGCGTACTGGAAATGGATCTCAGCGGACAGGTGCGCACCCTCATTGAGGAGCGTAACGACAAGTATGTCGCCTACTCTCGCAATCTGCGCCGCGACCTCAGCGAGCGCCACATCCTCTGGAAGAGCGACCGCGACGGCCACGCTCACCTTTATCTGCTCGACCGCCAGACATGTCAGCTCACCCAACTCACTCAGGGCGACTACTGGGTGCGCGACGTAGAGCTCGCTGAGCTCGACAGTGCGGGCCGCGGCACCATCATCTTCTCGGCCAATGGCATGGGATGCCGTAACATGGGTCATCTGGCTTCGAGCCTCGACGGCACCATCACTGAGGAAGACCCCTACAACATCCACTTCTACCGCCTCGACTTCCGTACCTCGGGCCGTCGCCTCAAGGTAGGCAAACTTGTGGCTCTCACTCCCGATGCAGGCAACCACTCCATCACCCTGAATGCCGACCGTACAGCCCTCATCGACACCTATTCCACACCACTCCTTCCCCCCGTCAGCCAGTTGCGCTCGGCTCGGGACGGAAGCTTCATCGCCCAGGTCGATTCCTCCGACATCCGTCCCCTTGAGGCAGCAGGGTGGCGAGCTCCCGAGGTGTTTGTTGCCCCCGGGCGCGACGGCCACACCGACATGTGGGGTCTCATCCAGCGCCCCTCCAACTTCGACCCCTCGAAGCGCTATCCCGTCATCGAGTACATCTATTCTGGCCCTGGCGACCAGTATGTGCCCAAGACTTTCAGCTCCTGGCACTGGAACTTGGCTGACCTGGCCGAGCTTGGCTTCATCGTTGTGCAGCTTGACGCAATGACCACCTCCTTCCGCTCGCTCGACTTCGAACAAGTGTGCTACAAGAACCTTGCCGATGCAGGCTTCCCCGACCGCATTGCCTGGCTACGGGCAGCAGCTGCGCGCCATCCCGAGATGGACATCTCGCGCATGGGCATCTACGGTTGCTCCGCTGGCGGGCAGAACGCCCTCGGCGCCATGCTCTTCCATGGCGACTTCTATAAGGCCGCCTATGCCGCCTGCGGTTGTCATGACAATCGCATGGACAAAATCTGGTGGAACGAGCAATGGATGGGCTATCCCGTCGATTCCAGCTACGTCCGTTGTTCCAATGTGGTGAACGCTCATCGGCTTCAGGGCGACCTCATGCTCGTGGTCGGGGAGATGGACGACAATGTCGATCCCTCCAGTACCATGCAGGTTGTGAACGCCCTGGTGCAGGCAGGCAAGCCCTTCGAATTGGTTGTCATCCCCGGCGCCCGACACACCATGGGCGAGAGCTATGGCCAGCACAAGCGCTACGACTTCTTCGTGCGGTCCCTTTTAGGACAAAACCCGCCAAAATGGAAAAACTGATTTGACCCCTTGAAATTTTAACATTTCATTTACACCCCCTCCATGCAGAAGTTTATAAA
Organism: Prevotellaceae bacterium UBA4301; assembly: GCA_002395775.1. Taxonomy (GTDB): domain Bacteria; phylum Bacteroidota; class Bacteroidia; order Bacteroidales; family Bacteroidaceae; genus Physcousia. The sequence goes on along the minus strand of DGUV01000019.1, from coordinate 29,282 downwards.
TAAAGGCTTTGCATGGAGGGGCAATGTATTTATATCCCCCCGTTAAGAAAAAATGGTCTTTTAATATTTTGGTTGGTAAAAAGTTTGGGCGTACCTTTACAAAAAAATATTGACCCTCATGGCAAGAAGGAAACGTCATAGCGTTGACGAGAAGGTAAACATTCTCGCTTTACTTTATAGTGGTGATAGTCGAAGAGGTCTGTCGCTTCGTTACAAAATCGACAAGAAGGACATCCGGCTGTGGGATATTCGTTTCAAGACATTTGGATTGTCGGGTTTGGAACCTCTAAAACGGTGTGCGATTCCAGAATGGTACAAGCAGGAGGTGCTCGAAGAGTATGAAAAAGGCGGCATATCGATGCGCCAATTGGCGGTGGAGAAGAACATCTGTCTCTCTACTTTACAGAACTGGTTACGCAAGCGCAGGCGTGGGCAAGAGAATGGACAAGGGCAAGATAAACCAGAGGCTTCAGACAATTAACAATAAACTTACTATTTATTAAATGAACCTTCAATGTTACAGGTTCATGGGGCTATAAAAGGGATTTCTCAGGTTCCCGGTTATGACAAAGGGGAGGCTTTCGGGCCTCCCCTTATTATTTCATTCCCTAATGCCTATAGACGTTGGTCATAGACTCTATAGGTTATGGTCATAGGCCCTATAGGCTTCGAGTAAGGTTGCCCAACCTCGGGAAGGGGTTACTCCATCTCCACCACGGTGATGCCTGCTCCGCCAAACTGAACGTGCTCGTCGTGGTAGTGGCGCACCGAGGGGACGGTCTGGAGGTATTGCCTGATGAGCTGACGCAGGGCCCCCGTGCCGGTGCCGTGGAGGATGCGCAGCCGTGGGGCACCAACGAGGAGGGCGTCGTCGAGGAAGCGGGTCACGGTCTGCAGGGCCTCGTCAGCGCGCTGTCCGCGGACGTCAATCTCAGGCCGGAAGCTGAGCTGGGTCTGGTGCATGTGGTCGAGGGTCTGGCGACTGATGCTTCCCGTCCAGGAACGTTGCTGCTGGTCGGTCTTAGGCTTGGGCTCGGTACCCTCGGCGGGCTGGAGCATGTCGAGGGGCAGGGTGGTGCGCACCTGGCCGAAGAGGACTGTGGCCTTGCGGCCGCGCATTTGCTCGATGGTGCCAGTTGTGGCTTGCCCCTTGATGCGCACCAGTTGACCTTCGGCCAGGGTGGCTGGCTTGGGGGCGGCTGGGGCTTCGGTTTGTGCGGGCTGGTTTTTCTTCTCCTGCTTCTGCCGCTTGCGCTCGGCTTGCCGCTGTTGGCGGGCGATGATTTGCTGCATCTTCCGGTCGATGGCCTCGTCATCAGCACGCGCTGCCTCGTCGATGGTGGAGCGGAAGGCATCAAGCTCGCTTCTTACCTCACGCGTGCGCTCTTTTTCGGCCTGGGCTTCGCGTATCTTACGGATGGTGTTCTCCACCATGGCGTTGCTCTGGTCCAGGATATCGTGGGCTTGCTGGCGGGCGGTGTCGATGATTTCGCGCCGTCGCTGTTGCAGTTGGGCCATCTCTTGTTCGTAGCGGGCAAGGGTTTTCTCCATGTCCTTCTCGCGCTCGCGGATGTTCTGCCGTTTGCCTTCCCAGTAGCGTTTGTCGCGGACGATGTCCAGAAGGTACTTGTCGGCGTTAATGTAGTCCTGTCCCACGAGTTCGGTGGCTCGGGCTATGACGTCCTCGGGGATGCCTGTCTTGCGGGCTATCTCTACGGCAAAGGAACTGCCAGGATGGCCTATCTCGAGCTGGAAGAGGGCTTGCATCTGCTGGCGGTCGTAGAGCATGGAGCCGTTGACGATGCCTGTGTGGCTGTCGGCAAAGTGCTTGAGGTTTTGGTAGTGAGTGGTGATGACGGCATAGGTGCCTTGCTGGGCAAAGCGCTCGAGCATGGCTTCGGCCAGGGCGCCGCCGATGGTGGGCTCAGTGCCTGAGCCGAACTCGTCGATGAGCAGGAGGGTGCGCTCGTTGGCCCGGCGCATCATGAGTTTCATGTTGAGCAGGTGGGAGGAGTAGGTGGAGAGGTCGTCGGAGAGACTTTGCTCGTCGCCGATGTCGATGAGAATCTCGCTGAAGATGCCCACCTGGGAGCGTTCGCCCACGGGAATGGGAAGTCCACACTGGAGCATGTACTGCAGGAGTCCGACGGTCTTGAGGCAGACGCTCTTGCCTCCTGCATTGGGGCCGCTGATGATGAGGATGCGGGCCGAGGTGTTGAGAGCAATGTCGAGGGGGACGGCCTTGCGGCCTTGGCGACGCAGGCGAAGGTCGAGCAGGGGATGGCGGGCCAGTGTCCAGTCAATGAGGGGACGGTTGTGGACCTCGGGCACTAGGGCTCCCATCTGCTGGGCCAGTCGGTGCTTGGCAAGGGCGAGTTCTAGGTCGGCCAGGAACTCGTAGGCGCGGAGGAGTTCGGGAATGTTGGGGCGCAGCTCCTCGGTGAAGGCTTGCAGGATACGCTTAATTTCGCGTCGCTCGTCGGCTTCCAGTTCGCGCAGGGTGTTGTTGGCCTCCACCACGGCCGAGGGTTCTACGAAGATGGTTTTGCCCGATGCGCTCTCGCCATGGACAATGCCGCGTATGCGCCGCTTCAAGGCCGGGGCCACGGGAATGACCAATCTGCCGTCGCGAATGGTGGGCATGGTGGTCTGTTCGATGAGTCCCTCGCGCTTGGCGCTCTCCAGGATACTGTTGAGTGTGCGGCTTACGCTGCCCTCGGTACGGTGAAGCTCACGGCGAATGCGTTGCAGCTCGGGGCTGGCCGTGTCGCGAACGTGACCGTATTTATCAAGTATCTCCTCGATGCGGCGGGTGACGGAGTGGAAGGTGAAGACCCCGTTGGAGAGGCGCAGGAGATTGGGGTAGGGCGATTGGTCGGCCTGGATGACGGCGAGCCAGGAGTGGAGTGTGTCGAGTGAGCGTTTGAGTTCCCACATTTCTTGTTCCTCGAGGTTGACGCCTTCCACGCGTATGCGGCGCACAGGGAGTCGCAGGTCGAAGAAGTCCTCGCCTGGGAGCTGGAGCTCGGTGTCGATGAGTTGGCCCACTTCGCTGACCAGTGCCAGACGGAATCGGATGTCATTGGCATCAGTGAGGAAGGTGAGTTCATCGACCCGCTCCGTTCCGAGATGACTGATGCAGTGTCCCCTCAGGAGGGTGCGAATCTCGTCAAATTCTATTTTATGTTCAATGGAAGCCCCACCCCCATTCCCCTCCCGAGGGAGGGGAGGGGTTACTTCTGTGTGTTGGTGTGTATTGTTCATTGTTTTATTGCGTCGTATATTTTGTCTATTACATTATCTATATCATGAAGCACATCGTCGTTGTCAAAACGAATAACCCGAAACCCCATCCGAGCCAAAGCCTCCGTGCGTTCGGCGTCTGTCTGTTGTTGCTCCTCAGCATAATGATAACCTCCATCAACCTCTATGACGAGTTGCTTGTTCAGACATACGAAATCTGCGATATAATCGCCTATGATATGCTGGCGATTGAATTTTACCCCCAGTTGGTTGTCCCGAATGTGGTACCAGAGATAGGCCTCAGCCTCCGTAGGGAATTGCCGATGCTTCTTGGCCAATTCTTTCAATATGGCATACCAGTCTGGCGAAGCTGTCCGATAATTCTGGTAACTCATCTTTATGTCCGAATGTTCTCCCCTCCCGAGGGAGGGGAATGGGGGTGGGGCTTCTTTTTCTCAAAGGTTCTTCTCGGGATACATCGTGTTCCACCATGTGGGGTCGTCCTTGAGCCAGCGCTCAAACCATGCGTAGATGGTGTTCTGCCACTTGATGCGACGCGAGTAGGTGAGGATGTGATGGTTTTCGCCCTTGACGGTCACGAAGGCCGTGGGCCGCCCCAGTATCTTAAGGGCCGTGAAGAGCTGAATGCTCTCGTTGATGGGTACGTTGGTGTCGTCGGCTCCGTGCATGAAGAGGATGGGCGTGTGGATGCGATCGGCCAGCGTGAGGGGAGAGTGGTTGGTGAAGAGCTCTTTATTGTTCCAGGGATAGCTGTTTGCGGCCGAGATGGTGCTATAGGAGTAGCCCCAGTAGCCATAGCCCCAGTAACTTGTGGGGTCGCTGATGCCGGCATGGCTCATGGCTGCGGCAAAGATGTCGGTTTGCGTCTGCAGGTACTGCGTCATGAAACCGCCGTAGGAGGCTCCGAGGCAACCTATCTTCTTGTCATTCACAAAGGGATGCTCGCGGCAGAACTGTTTGGTGCCCTGAATGATGTCGTCGGCGGTGTAGTCGCCATAGGCATTGACATGGCGGGCAGCGAATTCCTGACCGAAACCCGTGCAACCTGAGGGCTGGATGACATAGACCACATAGCCCATGGCTGCCCAGCCGTGGAACGAATAGTAGCTGTCGAGATAACGGCCTACGGGCGAGCAGCCGCCATAGTAATAGACGAGCATGGGATACTTCTTGGAGGTATCGAAGTGGGGAGGCAGATAGTAGCGGCCATAGATGGTGTCGCCACGCTCTGCGCGGAAGTTCCATTCGCCAAATTCTCCCAGTTCCACATTCTTCATGCGCACGGCATCGAGGTCTTCGATGAGTGTCTCGCGGTTCTTGCGGAGGTCGAAGGTGTAGAGGCGGTCGCTGTTGGAGTGGCCCTGACCATAGTAAACGAGCAGGGGAGCATCGTCGGCAATGGCAAAACGCATGACGAATCGCTCTGTCAGAGGCAATTGTTCGGCCCGTCCGTCATGTGGATTGATGCGGAAGATGTCTTGGTTGTCGCGGTTCTCGCAAAGGGCATAAATCATGCCGTCGCTGCGCGACCACTGCCATGATGATACGCAGGGATCGAAGTCGGGCGTGAGCGGGGTAATCTGCTTTGAAGGGAGGTCGATGCGGAAGAGTTCCTTCTGTATCATGGAGGGCGTCATGCCTTGTGGCGTGCGATTGCCAATGCCACCAAAGGCCTCGGGGCTGCCGGCAAAGACAATGCATTTCCCGTCAGGACTCCACTTGCCCTGCTCGGCAAAACCGTCGTGGGCAAAGAGTGTGTCTGCTTGCATTGTTTCGAGGTCGAGAACGACGGCCGTGGTGAAGGTGAAGGGGCGGCGGGTGATGTCGTTCTCATAGATGTGGATGAGCATGCGCTTACCGTCGGGACTGAGTTCGCCAGCCACATTGTGCTGGCCGGCAGTAATGGGACGTACGTGGCCCGACTGGATGTCCATGAGCTTGATGTTCTGACGATTGCGCCAGCCAGGCTGACGATCATCGGGGGTGAGCACCTGAAAGACGTCGGCATCCTCCTTCGGACCTTCGGTCTGGTCGTAGATAAGCATTTGACGTTCGCCAGGCAGAAGATAACCCGACTTGTTTTGCTGGTCGGTGAAGAGTGGCGTGCGCTGCCCCGTGGCAGCATCCACGAGTTCGTAGCTTGTGGCCAGGTCGGTAGTGGTGCTCGCGGTCAGGTAAGTGTGACTCTGACTGGTCCACTGGCGAAAGTCGCTGATGGCCGTACGCTTGTTGGTCTTGAGGTCAACGAGGAATTTGGTACGATTTGTTTTGGCATCGTTGCGGGTCTGTGTCTTGTCGAGCGTGATGAAGCGTCCGTCGGCACTTACGGAAATGCCCGACAGACGGTCGCCATACATGAGGGTCTTCAGCGTGTAGGGCTCGCGTCCTTGTGGATTGACCTCTACCGGATGGTTGCTGCCTAGGCGCAGGCGCAAAGTGTCGGGTACATTGGCCTTCTGCGTCCAGCGCAGCACCACATCGTGACGGCCAGGCACAAGGTTGGGCGATGCTCCCTCTGTGCCATCGACATATACTTTGCAGTCCTTGAGCCCCTCCACCAAGACCTGTGCCTTGGCAAAGCTCTGGTTCTGGACAGTGAAACCAGCCTCACGAACGGCGTCACTGGCGGTGGCGGGGATAATCATGTCGCTGGTCTCTGTGCCTTGTTTCCAGGCTTGCAGGCTGATGGCCCCGTCGGTGACCAGTTTGGTGGCATCCCAGGTGCGACAGTTCACGTCGGTGGTGTCTGTCAGAAACGGTTGCTGGGCAGTGAAAGGTTGCGAGAGGCGAATCTTCTGAACTTCGATGGTGTCGGCCATCGTCACACTCCAACCCATGAGGGCGGTGAGGAGAATTGCATAATGTTTCATATCTCTTTTATTAAATTATTGATAGCAAAGGAACGGACATGTCCGCAGTGGCTGAATTCAAGTCGGTCGGCCTCGAGCATAAGACGTCGGCCTGCATGACCATAGAGCCGGTCGCCGAGAATAGGATTGCCAAGCCCCTGAGGGTAGGCCAAATGAACACGCAACTGATGGGTGCGGCCTGTTTCTGGCCAAAGATGGAGTAAGGCATGGCCTTGGATGTTGTCGGCAACCTCGAAGCGTGTGATGGCACGGCGACCATATTCGTAGTTGACGACCTGTCGCGGACGGTCGTCGGGATTGGGACAAAGGGGGAGGTCGATGGCACCTTTGGTGCCTATTGGCATAGGATGCTCAAGAAATGCAGAATAGCGTTTGGCAACCTTGTGGGTGATGAACTGCTGCTGCAGCTCGTGATAGGTTGGCTCATTAAGCGCCACCACCATGAGGCCGGAGGTGTCCATGTCGAGGCGTTGGACAATGAGTGGACCGGTGGCTTGGGGATAATGCTGACGAACCAGGTCCTGAAGCGAGGGCAGGTCGTCCTTGCCCGGGACAGAGAGTAGGCCGGAGGGTTTGTTGAAGACAAGGAAGTCGCGGTCCTCATGGACCACCTGCAGGCGATGGACTAGTTGGTCGTAGTCCTTCAGCATGGGATTTGGTTCGACATCAAGGCCACGGAGCATCCACGAAAGCACGGGCTTGCACTTGTGCTGACAAGCCGGATAGAAATGTCCTTCTTCACGAATTTCTCCACGGGGCGATTCGCCCATCCAGAACTCGGCCATGGACAGCGGACGAAGCCCGTGGGCATAGGCGTACTGGAGCAACTTGGGCGCACAACAATCGCCTGTGCCGGCTGGTGGCAGGCGGTCGGGAAAGAGCGAAAGGAGCGAAGCCGAATGGCCCTCGGCATTAAGAAAGTGGTATTGTTGAAAGAGCCATTCCTGAAGCAACTGGCTCCTGCGACGGCGCTCTTCGCCCATGGGGAGAGCGGAGATGCGGGCTTCCTCCTCCTCGAAATAGGTGTCGTGGAGGTCGAAGACGGGCGGGACAAAATAGGGGAGGGTGGACTTGCCGCAAAGCGTGCCGGAGAAGGCTGCCAGAAATCCCCTGTCGGTGACCAGAACGCCCAGCATCTTGCCCCGACGAATCTCGGCATCCCAGTCGGCATGAAGGCAGACTTCGGACTTCACCTCATCAGCGGCAAGGCGACAAAGCGGATGGGCCTCGTAGCAAAAGGGATAGGTGAACTGGCTGGGAAACGTCGTGTCCCCAGCGCCTTGGGGAAATGGATGAAGTCGGTTGTCCAACATTTCTCGGATGTAAGCTCAATTGAGTTCAAGTGCAAAGATTTCGTTCATGCGGGCTAAACTGCTGTTGTCCTTCAACATCTGGCGGAAGAGTTCGGGCTTGCTCACGGCTATGAGTGTTTCCTTAATCTTCTCAATCTCAATCTTCATGGTCATGTGATTGAGACCCATTTCGTCGATGATGGACTGCTCGATATTGGAACGAATCTTTGAGAGTGACTTCTCGACAAAGGGATTGGCAACCTTGACGAGGAACGAATCGGCTGAGAGCAACTGGGGAGTGATTCCACGCATGCGTTCGGCTGTAGCCCGCTCGCTGGGGGGGAGCTTGTTGGCAAAGTGCTGCCAGGCAAGAATGAGGGCATCTGCACTCAACTTGACAGGCTTCTTGTCTGAAGCCGATGGGGTAGTTGGCGCAGGTTGGGGAACGGGCTTGGGGTCGGTCTTAATCTTAGTAACAGGCGTGGGAGCAGTTGCTTGAGAATCAGTGGCCTTGGGAGTCTGCGCTTGAGGCTGCCTGGCAACCTTGGTGGCAGAAAAGAGGGGTTTAAGTATCTTAGCAGGGCGGCGCCCCGCACCATCGCCTTCCTCGTCGGTTGATTGAACCATCTCTATCAGGCACAATTCCACCTGTAAACGCTTGTTGCGACTTTGGCGATAGGCCTGATCGCAGTCGTTGGTCAGGCGCAAGGCACGATAGATGAATTGGGGACGGCAACGCATAGCTTGTTCATGATAGCGCTGGCGCATGGTCTCGCTGACTTCAAGCAGGGGTAGCGTACGTGCGTCGCGGGCAACGAGCAAATTGCGAAGGTGGGAAGATAGCCCACTGACGAAATTGCCTCCATCAAAGCCTTTCCCAAGCACTTCGTCGAGCAGGAGCAGGGCCGATTCGACGTTCTTCTCAAGAGCTATGTCAACGAGACGGAAGTAATACTCTGCATCCACCAGATTGAGGCTGGCTACGGTGGCCTGATAGGTCACATGGCCCTGGGTGAACGACACCATCTGGTCGAATAGACTCAGGGCATCGCGCATTCCACCGTCAGCCTTTTGGGCAATGAGACTAAGTGCTTCTTCCTCGGTTTCATAGCCTTCCTTGTCAGCCACATATTTCAGATGTTCAGTAATGCTCTGGACAGTGATGCGGGCAAAGTCATAGACTTGGCACCGGCTGAGGATGGTAGGTAGAATTTTATGTTTCTCGGTAGTGGCAAGAATGAAGACCACAAAGCGAGGAGGCTCCTCAAGCGTCTTCAGAAACGCATTGAAGGCATTGGTGGAGAGCATGTGCACCTCGTCGATGATGAACACTTTGTACTTGCCTGTCTGGGGCGGGATGCGCACCTGTTCAATGAGTTCGCGGATGTCGTCAACCGAGTTGTTGGAAGCGGCATCGAGTTCATGGATACAAAGCGAACGTCCCTCGTCGAAGGCTCGGCATGATTCGCATTGTCCACATGGGTCGCCATGTTCGTCGAGGTGCTCACAGTTGATGGTCTTTGCAAAGATGCGGGCGCAGGTGGTCTTTCCCACGCCACGCGGCCCACAGAAGAGATAGGCATGGGCCAGACGGTTGGTGAGAATGGCATTCTTGAGCGTAGTGGTCAGCGCCCGCTGTCCCACAACGGTGTCAAAGGTCATCGGTCGGTATTTTCTTGCCGAAACAATGTATTGTTGTTCCATTGCAACACGTTGATTTTATTACACAATTTGGGCAAAGATACGAAATAATTTCCACATGCGCCCTTTCGAAGATGGCTTTTTCTTTATTCTCAATTGCGAAATGCTTTTTTAGTTGTTTTTAACACTTCATCGCTTTGCCATTTGCCCTTTTTATACTAACTTTGTCGCGCATTGTAAATAGATAGCGAAACAAGAGCATATGAGCAAGATATATTCAGTTTGGGATTTTGTGCGAAATCACAAATATGCCGTGGTTATAGTTTTTTTTACACTGATGGTGGGCTTTGTGGATGAGAACAGCTTCTGGCAGCGCAAGCAGCGCATTGAGGAGATTGCCGCCTTGCGCAGCGAGATGCAAGGCTATCGTGATGCCTACGACCATGACACCCGTGCGCTTGAGGAACTTGAGCACAGCCGCGAAGCAGTGATACGCATAGCCCGTGAGAAGTATTTGATGAAGCAGGAGGGTGAGGACGTATATGTCTTACTTGCCCCACAGGATAAGGAATCGGAGGAGACTGACGATGAGACAGCTCAGTAAGGGCGAGAACCTGTTTTTTCGTTTGGGTGCCATCATGATGGTGCTTGGTGCTGCAAGTTTCCTGTTTGCTGGTTGGTGGGCGGTTGCTTGCTATACTGCAGGTGTTCTCTTATTCGTGTCTATGCTTATGCGCATGAGTTATGAAGGCAATGATATCGTTGTCAGGCGACTGCGTGTTCAACAGTTGCTCGGAGCTGCCGTCTTGGTGCTTTCTGCTGCAGCCCTGATAGCTCAGTCGATGGGCTATACGGTGATTCAGCATAATTCCTGGGTGGTGCTCTTGCTTATAGGTGCCGTCATTCAACTTTATACAGCATTCCGAATCCCGCAAGCTATGTCTGCCCTGGTCTTGCTTTCCGGTCTTCTGCTTTCGTCCTGCGCCGACCACTATATGGTGGATGGTAGCACCACGGTTCATGGCATGGAGGGCAAGATGCTCTACTTGAAAGTCTATGACAACAAAGACCTGCAAAGCATTGATTCGGCCTATGTGACTCATGGGAAATTCATGTTCAAAGGCTCAATGGACACTATTACCATGGCCAATCTCTTTTTGGGAAACCAGAGTCTGATGCCTATTGTGCTTGAGGGGGGCGACATTGTGCTTACCATTGATGACATACGGCAGTCTGTTACTGGTAGCCCGCTCAACGACAGTCTCTATGCCTTCATCCAGCGCAAGACTCAAATCGACAATCAACTGGCCGAATTGCCTCGTAAGGAAGGACGTATGGTCATGGATGGCGTGGAGCACGATGAGGTCATTCGCAGGCTGGCCACGGAGGAGCGTATGCTTAACATAGAAAACGACCAGCTTGTGACGGGCTTTATCAAGCGGAACTACAATAATGTATTGGGGCCTGGCGTATTCATGATTATGACTTCGGAGTATCCTTACCCCGTGCTTACTCCTCAGATTGAGGAACTTGTCGTTGGCGCTCCGTCTTACTTCCTCAATCATCCCTATGTGAAGGAATACCTGAGAGTGGCGAACGAGAATATGGAAAAAATGCGTAACTAACCCATGGACGAAATCTCCCGAATCAATCTCCTGCGACAGCAGTTGCACGAACACAATCGGCGCTATTATGTGTTGAACCAACCAGAAATCAGTGACCAAGAGTTTGATGCCCTGATGCGTGAGTTGCAGGAGCTGGAGGCTCGCCACCCCGAATGTTTCGATCCCAACAGTCCCTCGCAGCGCGTGGGCAGTGACCTCAACCACGAGTTCCAACAGGTGCAGCATCGCAGGCCTATGCTATCGCTTGCCAATACCTATAATAAGGAGGAGGTGAGCGATTTCTATAATCGTGTTTCAGAAGGTCTGCAAGGTCAGCCCTTCAAGATATGCTGTGAGATGAAGTTCGACGGACTCAGCATCAGCCTTTGGTATGAGCACGGACGACTAGTTCGGGCCGTTACCCGTGGTGATGGAGTCCAGGGTGACGATGTAACGGAAAATGTCAAGACCATACGGTCCATTCCTCTTGTGCTCCCTCATCGAGACGACATTCCCGAGGAGTTTGAGATTCGTGGCGAAGTGCTTATGCCTTGGGAAAGTTTCGAAGCACTCAATCGTGAACGGGCAGCCTCTGAGGAACCCCTCTTTGCCAATCCGCGCAATGCAGCCAGTGGCACACTCAAGAGCAAAAGCTCGGCCGTCGTAGCCCGTCGCCGTCTTGATGCATATCTCTATTATCTTTTAGGCAACGATATTCCATCGGAAAGTCACTATCAGAATCTGCTCCTCGCACAGCAGTGGGGCTTTAAGATTGGGCCGCAAACTCGACTGGTAAGTTCATTGCAGGAGATTTACGACTTCATTGATTACTGGGACACCGAACGGCGGAATCTTCCCGTGGCCACCGATGGCATAGTGCTTAAGGTGGACTCCATAGCTCAGCAGCGAAGCCTCGGTATGACAGCCAAAAGTCCTCGATGGGCCATCGCATATAAATTTCTTGCAGAAAAGCAAACGACCATTCTTCGGGAAGTGACCTATCAGGTGGGGCGCACTGGTGCCATCACGCCTGTTGCGAACATGGACCCCGTGCAGTTGTCGGGGACAGTGGTGAGAAGGGCTACGCTCAACAATGAAGACTTCATCCGTCGTCTCGACCTTCATATAGGCGATCATGTGTTTGTGGAGAAAGGGGGCGAGATAATCCCGAAGATTGTTGATGTTGACCTTGATGCCCGCGACCAGAATCTTGGTCCACGCGTGGAATTCATCACTCATTGTCCTGAATGCGGCGCCAAGCTGGTGCGCTACGAAGGAGAGGCTGCCCATTACTGTCCCAATGATGCAAATTGTCCACCGCAGTTGTGTGGTCGCATCGAACACTTCATCAGTCGGAAGGCTATGAATATTGATAGCCTGGGACCGGAGACCATTGCAGAATATTTCCGGCGTGGAATAGTGCGTGACCCCGCCGACCTCTATGAGATACGTCGCGACCAGATAAGTGGTGCCCGAGGACAGCGTGACAAAAGTGCAAGCCGCATTCTTCAGGGCATACAGGAAAGCAAGAATGTTCCTTTTGAACGGGTACTCTTTGCCTTGGGCATCCGATTCGTTGGTGAGATAGCAGCCAAGTCGCTTGCTCGGTATTTCAAGTCCATGGACGCTCTTATGCACGCTTCGATTGATGACATGCTTCAAGTCAACGGCATCGGGCAGGTCATAGCCCAAAGCGTTACCACATGGTTCCAGAATCCTCAAAACCAATGGCTCGTCGAACGACTGCGTTCCTATGGCTTGCAGATGGAACTTTCAGAGCAAGAGCTCTCGGTACATTCCGATCGTCTTGCGGGCCAAAATATTGTCATTAGTGGTGTCTTCGCTCATCATAGCCGTGATGAGTACAAGGCACTCATCGAACGACATGGCGGCAAGAATGTGGGCAATATATCGGCCAAGACCAGTTTCGTGCTGGCTGGCGAAAACATGGGTCCCTCAAAACTCGAAAAAGCTCAGCGTCTGGGCATTCGCATTATGAGCGAAGACGAGTTCCTACAACTTATTGAAAATCCTACTCAATTATGACACTTCAACCATCCCTTTTCGACGAGCCCGCTATGGGGTCAAAATCCAGTAACAATTCTCCCTTCAGCGGACTTGGCGTTGCACTCATCACGCCCTTTCATGCTGATGGTTCCGTAGATTATGATAGTTTGCGCGGACTCGTAGAATGGCATTTACGTAGCGGCATCGATTTCATCTGCTTGCTCGGGACAACTGCCGAAACACCCTGCTTGAGCATCGAGGAGAAACATCTCATCCGTGAGACTATAGTCCGGCAAGTGCACGGGCGTGTTCCATTGTTGATGGGCTGTGGCGGCAACTGTACGCAGAGTGTGGTTGAAGAAATCCAAAACACCGACTGGACGGGCATTCAAGGCTTGCTCTCGGTGTGCCCCATGTACAATAAACCCACTCAAGAAGGGTTGTATCAGCATTTTTCAGCCATCGCTAAGGCAAGTCCCGTGCCTGTTGTCCTCTATAATGTGCCTGGACGAACGGGTGTCAATTTGATTGCAGAAACCACATTGCGGTTGGCACACGATTTCAAGAACATCATCGCTATCAAGGAGGCCTCAGGCAACTTGCCGCAAATCAAGCAAATCTTGGAGCAGCGTCCACAAGGATTTGATGTCATATCAGGCGATGACAGCCTTACGTTGCAGATTATGCAAAATGGTGGGGCAGGAGCCATCAGTGTCGTTGGCAATGCCCTTCCGGCACAGGTGTCAGACATGGTGCATCTGATGCAGCAGGGACGCTTGGCCGAGGCTAAAATCATCAATGACAGCCTGTTCCAATTCTATGGTCTAATGTTCATAGAGGGCAATCCTGCAGGTGTTAAGGCTGCCCTTTCCATTCTGAGTCAACAAACCCCGTTAGGTATCTCTGTTGTTAATCGGCTTCGATTGCCACTCGTGCCTGTCAGTGAGAACACGGCTCAGCAAATTCGTTCCCTCATTCAGCAGTTGTAAGTTGCAAAGGATTCCGCTTTTTATTTCTTGAAATAATAGACAAACGTGGCAAGGCCCTCAAGGGCTTTTTTGCCCGTTTCGTCGATGAGAATGGTAATCTTGACGGTTGTCTTGATGGCTCCGCGCAGATTGAGAAGTTCTTCAAGTCGGGCTGTCATGGAGACATGCTGTCCTGAGAGCACAGGTTGGATGTAGCGCAGTTTGTCCATGCCGTAGTTCATCTGCCGCTCAAGATTGCCGACGCTGACAATCTGGTTCCACATCACAGGAAGCAATGAAAGAGTTAGATAACCATGGGCAATGGTTTGACCAAAGGGACTCTCAAGGCGGCATCTTTCCTCATCGATGTGAATCCATTGATGGTCGAGTGTGGCATCGGCAAACTGGTTGATGCGCTCTTGTGTGACATGAATGGAGCCGCTGTGGCCCAGTTCCTGACCTTCGTACTGTTTGAAGTCTTCGTATGAATTGATCGTAACCATATATTATTGAATTAGGGATTTTCGATTTGCAAAATTAAAAATTATTTTCTACCTTTGCAAGAAAATAACAGTTGACATCCAATATTTAATATGAACAAGTCTCCGTTGTTTATAGCTGGCCCCTGTGTGATTGAGTCGGAAGAGTGTCTTGATGTGGTGGCTAAAGAGCTTGTAAGACTGCGTGATAAGTTTGACGTTACTATCTATTTCAAGGCTTCTTTTGATAAAGCCAATCGCACGAGCCTGTCCAGCTATCGAGGACCGGGCATGGAGCGTGGACTGCAGATGCTTGCCGATGTAAAGGAGCGTTACGGACTGCCATTGCTGACCGACATTCATGAGAGTTGGCAGGCAGAACCTGTTGGCAAGGTGGTGGATGTTCTGCAAATTCCGGCTTTCCTGTGCAGGCAGACAGATTTGCTGGTAGCAGCTTCGAAGACTGGATGCATCGTGAACGTGAAGAAGGCGCAGTTCCTCTCTGGTCAGGACATGCGCTATCCCGTAGAGAAGTGCCGTGAGAGTGGTGCGCGTGAGGTATGGCTTACTGAGCGTGGTAACATGTACGGTTACAATAATCTTGTGGTTGATTTCCGCAACATTCCCGACATGAAGCAATGGACCAATGAGGTCATCATGGACTGCACCCACTCAGTGCAACGTCCGGGGGCGGCAGGTGGGAAGACTGGCGGCAATCGTGAGTTTGTTCCATCCATGGCTTTGGCAGCTAAGGCATTTGGTGCAACAGGCTACTTCCTTGAAGTTCACCCCGATCCAGATAACGCATTGAGCGACGGCCCCAACATGCTCCGGCTGGCCGATTTGGAGGATTTAATCAGAAATGTGTTGAAATGACAAATAGAGAAATTGCTGAACGCTGTCTGCGCGACGAGGCAAATGCCATATTGAGTTTGATTCCCCAGCTGGATGAGCAGTTTGACCATGTCGTTGACCTCATCCTTTCCTGTCGGGGAAAGGTGATACTGACTGGTGTGGGCAAAAGTGGCCACATCGGAGCTAAGATTGCAGCCACGCTGTCAAGCACTGGAACGCCCGCCTTTTATGTCTCACCTCTTGACCTCTATCATGGCGACCTTGGAGTGATGACATGCGAGGATGTGGTCATCGCTATCAGCCACTCGGGGATGACCGACGAGCTGCTTCGCTTCATTCCCTTCCTGATGGAAGAACAAATCCCCATTGTTGGTATAACAAGTAACCCCGATAGCCTACTTGCGCGGAACAGCACTTTCCACATCAATGTGGGAATCACGGGCGAGGCTTGTCCGCTCAACCTTGCCCCCACAAGCAGTACCACGGCAACACTGGCCATGGGAGATGCATTGGCTTGCGCACTCATGGAACGCCGTAATTTCAAAGAACGCGACTTTGCCCGTTTCCATCCAGGTGGTTCGCTGGGCAAGCGCTTGTTGACCAGAGCCCGCGATGTGATGCGAAGTGATGAACTGCCTATCATTCCTCCTTCGATGCCCTTGGGCGAAGCCGTATTGCATGTGAGCCAAGGGCGTCTGGGCCTTTGCGTGATTATTGAGAACGACCAGATTCGCGGCATTATCACGGATGGTGATGTTCGCAGAGCCATGCAGCGTCTGCAGGAGAAATTCTTCCGCGTGCCAGTGAGCGAGGCGATGACACATAATCCGAAGTGTGTAAATGCAACGACGAAAATCAGTGAAATACAGCGCATATTGCAAGACAACAAGATTCATGCCGTGCTGGTGGCTGACGACAATAACCATCTGCTTGGTATTGTCGATAACTTCAGCTGCGCCCTGTAAAGCTCAGGCAACCGAACAACTGCGTCAAGCTCTCCTCAAAGATGGCAATGCCGAGTATGAGGGCAATATTGTGACGCTATTGCCTTCAGCTCGTGAGAAGTATGCTGATATGTTTGCGTTCATCGAGAAGGCTGAGCGCTATGTCCATCTTGAATATTTCATTTTCCACGACGACAGCATAGGGACTGCTCTTCTCAATCTTCTGCGCAGGAAGGTGGAGGAAGGTCTGGAGGTCCGGTTGATTGTTGATGCCTATGGCAACTACAAGGCAGAAAAGCCTATGCGCGTGTCAAAGCTCGACAGTATCCGTTCGATGGGTATTGATATTCGACTGTTTGACCCCATTCGGTTCCCTTGGCTTCCCAACATGTTGCACCGCGACCATCGGAAAATTGTTGTTGTGGACGGCAAGGTTGCCTACACGGGTGGCATGAACATTGCCGACTACTATATGAAGGGTACTGAGCGCACCGGCCAGTGGCGTGATATGCAAGTCAGGCTTGAAGGTCCTGTCGTGGCTGAGTTTGAAAGCATTTTTGCAAACATCTGGAAGCATGTGACTGGGGAAGTACTTGACAGCCTCAAGTATGCGGGTCAGCCGATTATCGGAGATGTACCCCTGAGTGTGGTAAATCGGGAACCTGGACAACTAAGCAAGCGCATGCGACGAGCGTTTGTGAGTGCCTTGGATGCAGCACAGCGGGAAGTGAGAATCGTCAATCCTTATCCCACGAACACGCGTTCGGTGCGACGGGCACTGAAGCGCACGTTGCGGAGGGGAGTGAGATTGCAAATCATGGTTTCTGCATCGATGGACAATCGTCTTACTCCAGAGGTGGTGGCCATTGAGATGAAGAAATTGATGAAGCGGGGGGCCGAAATCTATTACTATGAAGGCGGATTCCATCACACGAAGGTGATGATGGTCGATGACGAACTATGCACCATTGGTACGGCAAACTTTGACGGGCGCTCGCTGCGCTACGACTATGAGGTGAATATTTTTGCTTTTTCGCCCGAAGTGACGAAGAGGCTTAATGATATTTTTGACCTTGATTTGGAACACAGTTTCCTTCTTACTCCGGAAAGCTTTAAGAAACATTTTTCGCTGAAACGCCGAGTGACGGGACGTGTCTTCCAGCCTATCAAGGGTTTGCTTTGAGGAGATAAAAAACAGATTTCCCCTGCTTATCGCTTTGTCTTCGTGAAGATGTCGCGCCAGGATGTGAAGTCCTTTTTGAGTTGAATACCTATGCCTTGCGTTGTCAGCGACGATTTTGTGAAATAGCGGTCGTTAGTCTCACTGTAGGCCTTCAGTGCCACTGACCCCGAACGCGTGAGCAGATACTTGACATCAAAGTCGCCAATGAAGTTGGTCGTGGCTACCGGGTTGTCGCGATACCCGAAGTTTCCGTTGATGAGAAGTCGGTTGTTGAATAGGTTGCCTTGCAGCATGCCTTCGACGTCCATGTTGCTCCAGCCCATCTCGCCCGTGCGGAGGTTGGCGCCAAAGTTCCAGTGCGACGAGCCAATCATGTTTGACAACGCCTGATTGATGGTGCCAGAGAGGGTGGATGAGAGCAGGGAGTTCATGGCCAGGGTGCCCTGTGTCTGTGTTTCGCTATTGTAGTCGTAGGCATAGAACCGTCCGATGCCCAGCAGATAGATGACCTGCATGTTGCGTTCCTCCTCCGTGCTGATGAGCGAGCGCACCATCTGTTTTTCGTCCTCGTTGGCATTGAGGATGTCGAAGTCGAAGGTGATACGTGGCGCACGGGCTTTTCCGCCGATGTTCATGAGGCAGTTGACGCGGGCCGAAGTGTTTGAGAAATTGGCCTTGGGGTTGATGTCATTGAGTGATACCCCGCTGACCGTGTGGATAGCTTGCAGATTGAGGTCGGCCTCATAGGGTTCACCATTGAACGAGATGCTTCCGTCAGGCGAGAATTCGAAGTTCTTGTGGATTACCTCCTGCAGTGAGAGGTTGTAGGTACCGCGCTCCACACGGTAGGTGCCAAATAGGCTGAACGAACCTTTGTTATAGAAGTGAGCCAGCATGTGTCCTGCACCGTTGAGCGAAATCTTGTCGCCCGAGCGTGCGTCCATGAGCAGGTTCATTGTGGACTGCGGTGTGATGTCAAGGTCGAAGTCGATGAACATGTCGGACGACTCTTCTTCTTCCTCCTCGGCTTGTGGCGATTGGACTTCGGTCAGTGGCAGGAAGGCTGTGTCTCGTTTCTTGTAGGTGATGAACGGTGTTTCAGTAAGTTTGTCGGGCGAGGTGGCATTATAGGTGAACGTGGTACCGCGCTCAGGGGTGGCCTTGATGCCGATGCGCACCTGTCCGGGATGGCCCTTCAGGGTGACGTCGCCTGTGGCATAGACCGTGCCATAGAAGTTCTGGTCGCCAAACTCGCGGAAGTCATAACCCAGAATGTTGTCTCCTCGGACCAGTATGTCGTAGGTGAGATTCTTGAAACTGTCGTGATGCAGGTGTCCGGTAACCAGAGCCGAGTGGCCCGTGACGTTGGGACCGCCTTGCGGGTCATAGAGACGGGCATTCGTGAAGTAGATGTTGTCGGGCCGGAGCAGTACGGAATCGTTCTCGATATGATAGCGCACGCCGATGTAGGGGATGCCCACAGAGGCTTCGTTGACCAGGGCGTCGCCTTCGATGTTGATTTGCTTGAAAGGCCCGAAGATGTGGACCCAGCCAGTGGCCCGGCCTTGCAGATTGTCGAAGATGGAGCTGGTCCACTTGTTGATGAACTCGAGGTTGACGCGCTCGGCCTTTACGTTCAGGTCCAGTCCGTGATAGTCGATGTCCTTCTTCGGGGTGATGTATCCTTGCACAAGTGTCTGCCCATGGTTGGCCATGTCCATGATGTTGCCGTCAAGGAAGATGGAGTAGGGGCGGTCACCCCAGTTGAGGTGGATGTCCAAGTTGCCCATGGTGCCATAGTTAAGTGCGAACTTGGGAATCCGAATGTAGGCATCGGCCTTGGGGGCGGAGAACAGCGAGTGGGCGTAGGCATCGCCCGTGGCCTCTCCGGTCAGTTCTACGGCATGGAAGTTGATGAGCGAGAAGATGTATTCGAGATTGATGCGTTGCAGCTGGGCATGCAGAGTGTCGGTTTCCAGTTTCGAAGCCCTGCCATCGACCTTCACGAAGCGGTCGCCCTGACTGATGCAGAAACTATCGACACGCAGGACGTCATTGTAGTAGGAAATGAAGCCGGGATGGACACTCCAGATGGTGTCGCTAATGATGAGGTTGGAGGGCAACACCTCTCCCTCGAATCCGCGATGGCCCTCGGGATCTTCCCAGATGCGTGACACGATGCTGATGTCGCCGGCATAGGACGACGTGGTTCCTGCCTCCTCGGTCTTGGTGTCATTGTTGAAATACACGCGTGTGGTGAGGCGCTCGTCGTGGCCCTGGGTATCGAAACCGACG
Organism: Prevotellaceae bacterium UBA4301; assembly: GCA_002395775.1. Taxonomy (GTDB): domain Bacteria; phylum Bacteroidota; class Bacteroidia; order Bacteroidales; family Bacteroidaceae; genus Physcousia. The sequence goes on along the minus strand of DGUV01000019.1, from coordinate 9,880 downwards.
TTTATCCAACGTCCCTTCATCATGCGTTGCATCTGGGCCGAGGCAAGCATCGACTCGTAGTTGCTCTCCAGTCGCAGGGTCACGTCCTTCAGTTCCTCACTTCCGTAGTGGATGCCTGGTGCTTGGGCGATGAGCCAAAGGGCTTTCTTGCCGCTGTCCATTTCGCCGTGGGCTGTGAGTGTGCCTTCGAGGTTGAGGGGGATGCCCATCAGCCGGCGGAGGGGTTCGGCACTGTAGGCCCGCACGACGAACGATGCCTGTCCGTCAGACTGTAACAGTGAATGGGCTTTCTGTCCGTTCTTGTTGGGCAGATAGTTGCTGACCATGTGCTGCAGTTGTGCAACGAACACCTGGGGCTTGATGTCGCCTTCGATTTGTGCCTCCAGGAAGGGACTGATGAGCAACATGTGCTGGTGCTCTCCGCTGGGGCGTGCCGTCAGATGGAGATCGCCAGGACGATACGTGCCTGTGGAGTCGGACATGGCAAATTCGTTGAGGTGGAGGATGCCATCGAGCGAGTTGAAATCGTGGCCCCGGAAATCGGCAACAATCTGTCCGGAGAATTGGGTTCCTTCGTATTTGGGAGTAAGGTTGAGTGTATGGGGCACGATGCTGCCGATGTCGGCCACCACGTTGTAGGTGTGCTGGTTGAGGTCCACTTGTCCTTTAGCACGGAGTGATGCATTGGGGTCGCCTGAATCGAGATTGAAATCCATTTGTTTGCCGCGGACCTTGATTTGTGGAACTTCTATGTTGCGGTACCGATATCCCTTGTAGTCCACCTCGGCTATGCGCCCTTGTATGCTCAGGTCCGGGCGTTTGCTCACTTGTCCCTTGGCCTTCACGTCGAGGGCCACTTGTCCGAGGTCTTTGTTCTGGAGCAGTTCGCCCAGCTGGAATCCGTCGCTCTGGACCGTGGCGTCAAGTTTCCCATCGGTGTGCCCGCGTCCGTTGAGTACAAGGTTGCCCAATGCCGTACGCAGGTTGAGTCGCCCGCTTGCCGTCTGGTCGGCCCAGTCAATGTTTCCCTCGGCATGGAGCGTGCCCAGGCGATTGAGCATTTCGTTGTGGACATAGGGGTGGAGCAGCTGTTCGTCGATGTCGAGATCCCAGATGTCGGCCGAGGCTTGCAGTTGCCGCGCGCCTTGTCGCAGGTTTTCGATGCGTCCCGAAGCTGACAGCCTTGCCTGTCCCTTGCTGTCGTTGAGGTGCAGGGAGGCAAAAGTGATGGCGTCAGCGTCGCCCCAGAATTCTGTGCGCAAGTCTGCTTCGTTGTCGATGGCTGTAATCTTTGGACCGAGGAGCGCCAGGTCGGCAGGATTGAGATGGGCCTTCAGCGAACCTTCGTATCGGGCAATGGTGCGATGAGGGAGGTCGATGCCTTCGACCCGAATGGCCGGAACCTGAACGTTGGAGTGGGGAAGGACAAGCCCGAACTCTGCCAGACGGGCATTTTGCTTGTTTGCTTCAACCAAGAAGGTCAATGAGTTGACATTCAGTTGGCTATGCATCTCGTTGAAATCGAGTCTTCGCAGGCGCAGATTGAGCGAATCGTCGGTGAGCGTGTTGAGCTGTGCCGTCAGGTTGAGGTTGCGGATGTCGAGGTCCGAGACGTTGAATCTGACCTTCGTGGAGTCGGCCTCTTCGGACGGTAGCTTCCATCGCTGTTGCCACCGGATGTTGCTTCGGCGCACAATCAGTTGGCTGATGCGCAGGTCCAGCGGAGTGTGGCTGGTGGTGTCCTTCGAGGCAAAGGTGTCGATGAGAAACTTGAAGTTGGGGTCGCATCCCTCACATTCCTGATAGAGGTTGGCGTGCATGCCGAAGAGTTGGGCATTGCCTATGCGGATGCGGTGGTTCAGGGCTTCGCGCAGGGAAATGCGAGCACCCACGCGGGCCACGTTGAGCATCTCCTCCTGCTGACGGTCCCAAAGGCGCAGCCCGTCAACTGTCACTCGCCCGTTCCAGCCCAGCACGATTCGGTCCACTTCGACGCGTGTGTCCAGCTGGTCCTCGAGGATGGATGCGGCAGCACTTCCCATCCACCGCTGGACGACAGGGAGATTCATGAGCAAGAGGACCGCAAGGTAGAGCCCTACGGCGATGCCCACGAGCCATCGGAATATGGTCTTAGCGCGTCTCATCTCTAAAATTGGGCGTAAAGATACAATATCGGGGGCGAAATACCAAATTTGTCGGGGCATTTCGTTGAGAAACTCTCGAAGAGGAATAAAAATGATAAATCATTTTGCATTTCGGAGAGCTTTTTGTATCTTTGTGGCCGTTTAGAGAATCACATTATTTTATTATAAACTTTATGACAAAAGTAATCAAGTTACGTAAGGGCCTTGATGTCAACCTGAAAGGTAAGCCTGCGGAGGAGATTGCCCAAGTGAAGTGCCCGGGCGAGTATGCTCTCGTTCCCGACGATTTCACGGGCCTGAAACCGAAGGTGGTCGTTAAGGAAGGCGACAAGGTTCTTGTGGGCGATGCATTGTTTGTTGACAAGCTGCATCCCGAAGTTAAGTTTACGTCGCCCGTCAGTGGCGTTGTCAGTCTTGTGGAGCGTGGTGACCGCCGCAAGTTGCTCTCCGTGCGCGTCAAGTGTGACGAGAAGCAGGAGGCACGCGAGTTCGACACCAAGCAGGACTTGCTGGCTCTGCTGATGGAGAGTGGTCTGTTCGGATATTTCCGCAGCCGCCCCTATGACGTTGTGGCCAATCCCGAGGACAAGCCCAAGGCCATCTTCGTCTCTGCCTTCAACTCTATGCCCCTGAGCCAGAACTTCGAGTTCGTGCTGAAGGGTCAGGAGGAGGAGTTCCAGACGGGTCTGACAGCCCTCTCCAAGTTGGCCAAGGTGCACCTGGGAGTGAGTGCCAAGCAGACTGCCAAGGCTCTGCTGGAAGCCAAGGATTGCGAGGTGACCGTGTTCGACGGTCCCGCTCCTGCAGGTAACGTAGGTGTGCAGATTAATCACGTGAGCCCCATCAACAAGGGCGAAGTGGTGTGGACGCTGGGTGCCGACGAGGTCATCTTCGTGGGCCGTCTGCTGAAGACTGGCAAGCTGGACCTCACCCGCACCATTGCCCTGGCAGGCAGCGAGGTGGTTCAGCCCAAGTACTACAAGATGCTCGTGGGCCAGAAGCTGAGCACGCTGCTCGACGGCCAGATTGAGGACAACGGCTACAACGTGCGCATCATCAACGGCAACGTGATGACCGGCCTGAAGACCACCGAGGAAGGTTTCCTGGGTGCCCACAAGACCGAGGTGAACGTGATTCCCGAGGGAGACCATGCCGACGAGATGCTGGGCTGGATTATGCCCCGCTTCAACGAGTTCTCGGCCAGTCGCAGCTATTGCTCGTGGCTCTTCGGACGGAAGAAGGAGTACAAACTGGATGCCCGCATCAAGGGTGGCGAGCGCCACATGATCTTCTCGGGCGAGTACGACCGTGTGTTCCCCATGGACATCTATGCTGGCTATCTGGTGAAGGCCATCATTACCGGCGACATCGACCGTCAGGAGCAGCTTGGCATCTACGAGGTGGCTCCCGAGGACTTTGCCATTGCTGAGTTTGTCGATAGCTCGAAGCTGGAACTGCAGCGCATCGTTCGCGAAGGTTTGGATGTTTTACGTAAAGAAAACGAGTAAAAGACTATGAATCCGATAAGAAAATTTTTCGACAACATTAAGCCCCATGTGGAAGAAGGCGGCAAGTTTCATGCCTTCCGTTCGCTGGTGGATGGCTTCGAGACGTTTGCCTTCGTGCCAAACACCACGTCGCGTGTGGGTAGCGTGAACATTCACGATGCCGTGGACAGCAAGCGACTCATCAGCTTTGTCATCGTGGCTTTGCTGCCCGCCCTGCTCTTCGGCATGTACAACGTGGGCTATCAGAACGCACTCGCTGCAGGTCAGCTGGGCGAAGCCACCTTCTGGGGCATGTTCTGGTATGGTTTCCTGGCCCTTCTGCCCAAGATTATCGTATCTTACGTAGTGGGTCTGGGCATTGAGTTCACCGTGGCTCAGTGGAAGGGGGAAGAGATTCAGGAGGGCTTCCTCGTTTCGGGTATCATCATCCCCATGATTGTGCCCATCACCATCCCCCTGTGGATGCTGGCCATTGCCGTTGCTTTCAGCGTCATTCTGGCGAAGGAGATTTTCGGCGGCACGGGCATGAACATCTTCAATCCTGCGCTCGTCACGCGCGCGTTCCTCTTCTTCTCTTATCCCTCTGCAATGACGGGCGACAGCACCGTGTGGGTCAGCCAGCAGAGCATCCTCGGCCTGGGCTTCACTGCCCCCGAGGCCTACACTGCTGCCACTCCCCTTGGCGAGGCTGCCACTGAGGGTTTTGCAGGTTTCGACTGCCAGACCATCACGAATGCCATCACGGGCCTCATTCCCGGTTCCGTTGGTGAGACTTCGGTCATTGCCATTGCCCTGGGTGCCCTGTTCCTGCTGTGGACGGGCGTAGCTTCGTGGAAGATCATGTGCAGCGTCTTCGTCGGCGGTGGCCTCATGGGTTGGCTCATGCAAGCCCTGGGTCTGACCGAGATTGAGTGGTGGCACCACTTTGTGCTGGGCGGCTTTGCCTTCGGTGCCGTGTTCATGGCCACCGACCCCGTGACTGCAGCTCGCACCGAGACGGGTAAGTACTTCTACGGTCTGCTGATAGGTGTCGTAGCCGTGATGGTTCGCGTCCTGAACCCCGGTTATCCCGAGGGCATGATGCTGGCCATCCTGCTGATGAACCTGTTCGCACCGCTGATTGACTATTGTGTAGTAGAGCGCAACATTTCGATGCGCGCAAAACGTGCAACTAAAAAATAAACAGATATGGCAAAGAAATTTATATGCAGTCAGTGCGGCCAGACATTCGAAGCCGCATCCATGCCCGATAAGTGCCCTATCTGCGGCGCTGATGCTTCCAAGATTACGGAGGTAAAATCTAAGGGTATTAACACAAATGGTAACGTATATACGTTTGTCTATGCAACCGTAATGGTTGTCATCGTAGCCTTCCTGCTGGCATTCGTGGCATCGGCTCTGAAGCCCATGCAGGACGCCAACGTAGCGCGCGACAAGAAGAATCAGATACTGACCAGCCTGAACGTGACCGGCCTGAAGGGCGACGCCATCGACAAGAAGTATGCCGAGGTCATCACCGAAGAACTTCAGGAGCAGGGCGGGACGGTCTATGTGGCCACCGTCAACGGAGTCACCAAGTACGTCCTCCCCGTCAAGGGCCGCGGCCTGTGGGGTGGCCTCTGGGGCTACATCTCTGTTGACGAGGACAAGCAGCACGTCTATGGCACTTACTTCGACCACGAGAGCGAGACTGCCGGCCTGGGCGCACGCATCAAGGAACGCTGGTTCCAGGAGCAGTTCAACGGCAAGCCCATCTTCGACGAGACGGGCGAGGTGGTGCTCACCGTGGTGAAGAAAGGCCAGTCGAAGGCCGAGACCGAAATCGACGGTGTCACCGGTGCCACGCTCACCTCTAACGGTGTCGGAGCCATGGTCACCGAAGGTCTGAAGCAGTACAAAGAGTTTCTTAACAAATAACAAAGGAGGAACATAACTATGGGAAAACTATTTTCTAAGGAGAATTGCGAAGTCTTTTCCAATCCTCTGAACCTCAATAACCCTATTGCAGTTCAAGTCCTTGGTATTTGTTCTGCACTGGCTGTAACCAGTCAGCTCGAGCCCGCCATCGTCATGGGTCTCTCGGTGACTGTCATCACGGCCTTCTCAAACGTAATCATCTCGCTCATCCGCAAGACCATCCCCAACCGCATCCGCATCATTGTGCAGCTGGTGGTTGTGGCAGCCCTGGTCACCATCGTGAGCCAGATACTGAAGGCCTTTGCCTATGACGTCAGCGTGCAGCTCTCCGTCTATGTGGGCCTCATCATCACCAACTGCATCCTGATGGGTCGCCTCGAGGCCTTTGCCATGATGAACGGCCCCTGGGAGTCGTTCCTCGACGGCATCGGCAACGGACTGGGCTATGCCCTCATCCTTGTCATCGTCGGTTTCGTGCGCGAACTGCTGGGCTTCGGCACCCTGCTGGGCTTCCAGATTGTGCCCGACTTCTGCTACGAGCACGGCTATATGAACAACGGTATGATGACCATGCCCGCCATGAGCCTCATCATCGTTGGATGTGTAATCTGGGCACACCGCTCAATAAACAAAGAGGAGAAGTAAAGTATGGAACACATGATTAGCCTTTTCGTCCGCAGCATCTTTGTGGACAACATGATTTTCGCGTTCTTCCTGGGCATGTGCTCCTATCTGGCCGTGTCCAAGACCGTGAAGACCTCTCTCGGCCTCGGTGTGGCAGTCACCTTTGTACTGCTCATCACCGTGCCTGTTGACTATGCCCTGCAGATGTACGTCCTCGGTCCCAACGCCCTTGTCGAGGGAGTGGACCTGACGTTCCTCGCCTTCATCCTCTTCATTGCCGTCATTGCCGGCATCGTGCAGCTGGTGGAGATGATAGTCGAGCGCTTCAGCCCCTCGCTCTATGCCGCCCTGGGCATCTTCCTGCCCCTGATTGCCGTCAACTGCGCCATCATGGGTGCTTCGCTGTTCATGCAGCAGCGCGTGCAGATGGACCCCGAGACCAGCTCTCAGGCCATCGGTTCGTTTGGCGACGCCATTGCCTATGCCCTTGGTAGTGGTATCGGTTGGCTCCTGGCTATCGTGGGCCTGGCTGCCATTCGTGAGAAGATGGCCTACACCGACGTTCCCAAGCCCCTGCAGGGACTGGGCATCACGTTCATCACCGTTGGTCTCATGGCCATGGCCTTTATGTGTTTCAGCGGTCTTAACATCTAAATTCATTTACCATTTAGCCATTTACCATTTACCATTTGAATGTTATGGAAAGCAACGAACTGAGACTGAGGTTAAAGGATTTTGCCATCCGCATCATAAAAATGGTAGATTGTATGCCCCGGACAATTTCGTCCGATGCAATAGCAAGGCAGATAGTCCGTTCCGGAACTTCACCCTCTGCTAACTACAGAGCAGCCCTTTTGGGAAAGTCTGACAAGGACTTCCTGAATAAGTTGAAGATGGTGGAAGAGGAACTCGACGAAACGCTCCACTGGCTGGATATCATCATGGAAACAGAGATGGTGAAGCCGGAGCGCCTGGAGGCCCTGCACAATGAATGTCACGAACTGCTGAAAATCATCGTCAGCACGATTCTCACCATGCGAAGCAAGGTGAACAGGGAGTGACATTATGGTGAATGGCATGGTAATTAGGAAACGTATCAAAAATGGTAAATGGTAAATGATTAAATCGTAAATTAGATTATGGATATGAATTTGATTCTTACCAGTATGGGTGTCTTCCTGGGCATCATACTGATTCTCGTTGCCATACTGCTCGTGGCTAAGGCCTACCTGAGCCCCTCGGGCAACGTCAACATCACCATCAACGGCAAGGACACCGTCAGCGTACCTCAGGGCGCAAGCCTGCTCTCCACGCTCAGCCAGGAAGGCATCTATCTGCCTTCGGCCTGCGGTGGTAAGGGTTCGTGCGGACAGTGCAAGCTGCAAGTCATCGAGGGCGGTGGCGACATTCTCGATTCTGAGAAGGGTCACTTCACTCGCAAGCAGGTCAAGGACCATTGGCGTCTGGGCTGCCAGTGCAAGGTCAAGGGCGACCTCGGCATCAAGGTCGATGACAGCGTCATGGGTGTCAAGGAATGGGAGTGCACCGTCATTGGCAACAAGAACGTGGCCACCTTCATCAAGGAGTACAAAGTGGCCCTGCCTCCTGGCGAGCACATGGACTTCGAGCCCGGTTCGTATGCACAGATTAAGATTCCCGCATTCGACTGCATCGACTACGATAAGGACTTCGACAAGAGCCTCATCGGCGACACCTATCTGCCCGCATGGGAGAAGTTCGGACTCTTCCCGCTGAAGTGTACCAACCCCGAACCCACCATCCGTGCCTACTCCATGGCCAACTATCCCGACGAGGGCGACATCATCACGCTGAACGTGCGCATCGCCACGCCTCCCTTCAAGCCCAAGGACCAGGGACCTGGCTTCATGGACGTCAATCCCGGTATCGCTTCGTCGTACATCTTCTCGCTGAAACCCGGCGACAAGGTCATCATGAGCGGTCCTTATGGAGAGTTCCGTCCCCAGTACGGCACAGGCCGTGAGATGATTTGGGTCGGCGGTGGTGCCGGTATGGCCCCCCTGCGTGCCCAGATTATGCACATGCTCAAGGGTCACGGCGTGAGCGAGGAAGACCGCAAGCGCCCCATGCACTACTTCTACGGTGCACGCGCGCTGGAGGAAATCCCCTTCCTCGACGACTTCCTGCAGCTGGAGAAGGACTTCCCCAACTTCCATTTCCACCTGGCTCTGGACCGTCCCGATCCCAAGGCCGACGCAGCAGGCATCAAGTACACTCCCGGCTTCGTAGCCCCCGTCATGGGCGACACCTATCTGAAGGCCCACGAGGAGCCCGAAGACTGTGAGTACTACCTCTGCGGACCTCCAATGATGGCCAAGACCGTGCTCGACCTCCTTCACTCTCTCGGCGTAGAGGACGACATGATCAGGTTCGATAATTTCGGTGGATAAGAAACTTTTCCCCCTTGCATACAACAGAGAGCGGCATCCCACAAACGGGTGTCGCTCTCTCTCATTTTTATAAATTCGTGCATCAGCATCTAATATAGAATCAAGAGAAGTGGATTACGTAGATATGATTCTAAAACCATCCCCCCGATATTGCAATTACCACGTCGTTACACATACCTGGTAATCGTTTTACATGTGGCGTGTAATACGATTACCACTATTGTGTAAATCTATTCTTTCCTTAGGTAATGCCCCAGACTCTACCAAGACAGTTCGTCGGCATAACGGTCATAGCGGATGGGGTCGGTATAGCCAAACTGATGGAAAGCCGATTCCACCACGGCTTGCACTTCGGGCGTGATGGGCCGTTTGCCATTACGGTAGCGGTAATACATAGTGTTTCCCAGTCTCATCCATATCGCCCTGTAGAGAGGCTCCTTATCGGTAACACGCACATCGTCATAGATGTGGCGCATGCCATAGGCATTCCGAACAAAGTGGACAAGACGCATTTGCGGGCATCCGCGTTCCGTGACTGTCACTGAGCATAGGTTCACGCTCATGACCGTCTTCTTATCCTCGGGCAAGTGTTCGGCTGCCAGTTGTCGCAGACATTCCTGTCGCCGTGGGCATTGCCTGTTCCAGCAGACCACATAAGAGCGTGGCATGGAGGAATAATCTATTTCCTGTGACATATTTTCTTGGTTCTTTATGATGATATTATTCTTCTGCAAAGTTACGAAAAATCTCGGGCTGGACAAAAAAGAGAGCTATCTATGTTTGTGAATCTTCCCAGTTGACTCGTCCAGCGTGTGATAAAGCGAGGCTGAACAATCGTTCTCCAACACCTCCTTGCGACTTTCCTAATGCTTCTCGCGTGCCTTCTTGGGGTAATTTAGGTTAATCATACAAAAATACTAATAATAATTGGGAATGCATGGAATCTTCCAAAAAAACTATTTAAGTCCTGATGTTTTGGGAAAATAATATCACATAACTTTTTGCTTTCTCGAAATCAATTTGTAATTTTGCCGACTGATAAATCGTAATTTTCAAATTATTTGGAATGTAACATAGAAGAACATGAAGATTAAAACATTATTTAAGATAATTTTTTGCGCAGGATTAATTTTAACTGTTGTTTTGTATCTATGCCATTTATATGGTAACCATATAGAAAGAACACAGGAACCTATTGTTGATTATATATATAATGGGTTTAAGGAAAAAAGAAACTATAAGAGATCAAATACAATTC
>DGUV01000047.1:3814-7226 GCA_002395775.1 Prevotellaceae bacterium UBA4301 | reverse complement strand
CCACAAAGGAGCGCCTGCTGTTCCCCATTCCACAGACGGAGATGGATGCCAACACGCTGATGACACAGAACCCTGGTTATTAATCAATTAAAATACAAAAGAAATGAAGAAGCATATCTATCAAATATTACCAGCACTATTGCTGGGTCTCCTTTTCACGGCATGCGCAGACAATGACTATGCACAGCTGGATAAAGGATCCAACGAACTGGCCATGACCATCGACCAGAGTGCCGAAGTGCTCAATGAGCTCAACCACGCTGCAGAGGCAGTGACCATCAATTGGACTACGGGGCACAATTTTAGAACAGGCAATCGCATCACCTACCTGCTGGAAATGACGGCAGGCGAAAAGACCTACGCAGCCATTGACCACCAGACACAAGTCTATCAGTGGAGTGCCAACCAGGAGCAGTTGAACGACATCTTGCTCAACCAGCTTGGTATCAGAGCCGGACAGCAAACAACGGTCAATGCCCGCCTGACGGCCATCGTTGAAGGCATGGACGAACGCCAGACGGCCACCGCATCGTTTTCTGCCACTCCTTACGCCCCCGTGACAACAACCCTCTATTTGGTAGGTGATGCCACCCCCAATGGCTGGAGTGCCGACAATGCCACAGAGATGAAACGAACGGACAACGGCATCTTCACTTGGCAGGGCAACCTGAAGGCTGGCGAGCTGAAGTTCCTCACGACACCGGGACAGTGGCTGCCTTCATACAACAACGACGGCAACGGCGGTCTGGTTCTGCGTACCAGCGACGAAGAACCCGACGTAAAGTTCATCATCACCGAAGATCATTTCTATCAAGTAAAGGTGAACCTGCTGAACAGTGAGGTCACGATGACACAGATGGAGGGTGAGGTTCCAGCCTACGACAACCTCTACTTCGTTGGTGATGCCACGGGGTGGGGCTTCGTGAAGATGAACAAAGACCCGCTCGATGCTTTCCTCTTCCGCTATGCCCACCACTTCACTGCTGCCGAAAAGGGTGAGTTCAAGTTTGGAACGTCTGAAGGAAGCTGGGAAAACATGTACAAAGCAACATCTGCCGGTGCACCCTATACGCAAACCACCATGGAACTCATTGCTGGCTACGATCCTGACAACAAGTGGTATCTGCAGGAGTCGGAGACTGATAAGGCATATAAGATTTGCGTTGACATCCGCACAGGAAAGGAACGAATGATGATGCATGAGTTCAAGCCCTACGAAATGATTTATCTTGTTGGCGACGCGACGCCTGCAGGTTGGGACATTGGCGGTGCGACACCCATGAAGGCAACCGACAGCCCTTACATCTTCACATGGACGGGAAGCCTGACGACTGGCGAGGTAAAGTTTACCTGTGACCGGCAAAGCAATTGGAACGGAGCCTGGTTCATGAATTCGAAGGGTAACGATGTGGCACCGACGGGTGAAGTTGAGCAGATGCTTTTCATCGACAAAAGCAATGCTGACTTTAAAGCACAGTATCTTGAAATAAACGTGGGCGACATAGATCAAAAGTGGCAGATACAGTCGGCAGGTACCTATACCATCACTCTGAACCAGCTGGAAGAAACCGTTTCCATTGTCAAGAACTAATGCGTATGAAGCTAAGAATCGCGTTGGCAACTATCCTCTCACTGCTTGTTGCTTCATGTGGCGGCAGCGAGAGCGATAGTTCTCAAACAAACGGCACCCCTGCGGATAATGATTCACAGGTAACGGTGACAACGCAGCGCAAGGCTGTGCTGAACCTCAGCATACAAACCGACAAGGCATGCTATCGACCGGGTGAGACCATTACGTTTACGGCCAACGGCAACATGCCCAACGGTGTTACCGTGCGTTATCTGAAAGCAGGCAACGTTGTAGAAACGGAGACTGTTCGTGGCAGTACATGGACATGGACAGCTCCATTGAGTGACTTCACTGGCTATCTAGCCGAAGTCATCACGACAGAAGATAATGTCGAGAGCATTCTGGGTACCGTTGGCATCGATGTGTCGAGCGACTGGACTCGCTTTCCTCGCTATGGCTTTGTTGCCACCTTTGATGACTCAAAGACAGACGCTGTCATAAAGGAAGAAATGGCATTTCTGAACCGTTGCCACATTAACGGCATACAGTTCTACGACTGGCACTACAAGCACCACTGGCCGTTGGGCGGCACTCGCGGAGGGTTGCTGGACAATTACACCGATATTGCTAATCGGAACATTGTGACCTCGGTTGTGCGTCGCTACATCGACGTGCAACACCAATTGGGGATGAAAGCCATGTTCTACAACCTCTGCTATGGAGCATTAAATGACTATGCTGCCGATGGTGTGAGTGGTGAGTGGCTGATGTATAAGCAGCCCGGACACGGCGACATTGACCAATTGGTGCTCTCCAGTGCATGGAAAAGTAACATCCTGCTCGCCAATCCTGCCAATACTGCATGGCAGCAATATCTGGCTGAGCGCAACGATGATGTTTATGCCTCGTTCGACTTCGATGGTTATCATATAGACCAGGTGGGCGACCGGGGGACGGTCTATGACTACAATGGCAACAGGTTGAACCTGCCTAAAGGCTTCGGCTCGTTCATCACAGCCATGAAGGCGGCTCATCCGCAGAAGCGGCTAGTGATGAATGCGGTAGCCAGCTATGGTGCAAGCCAGATTGCCCAGACTGGCAGTGTGGATTTCCTCTATAATGAACTATGGGACAGTGAGTCGCGCTTTGAAGACTTGCTGACGGTGCGCCAAGCCAACTCTGCCTATAGTAACAACAAGTTGCAGACCGTCTTTGCTGCCTACATGAACTATAACAAGTCATCGCAAAAGGGGACATTCAACACTCCTGGGGTGTTGCTGGCTGATGCTACGATGTTTGCCATTGGCGGTGCTCATTTGGAGTTGGGCGACGGCCACATGCTCTGCCACGAATATTTTCCCAATAGCAACCTGCAGATGAGTGAAGAATTGCGGCAGGGCATTGTACGCTACTATGACTTCCTTGTGGCCTACGAAAATCTGTTGCGTGGCGGGGGTGAAGAGGTGGTATGCGACATCGCTTCAGGGAACAAAGGTGTCAGCATCAACGCTTGGCCCCCACAGCAAGGAAAGGTTACGGCTTATTGTAGAAAGGCTGCCACGGGCCAGATCATCCACCTGCTGAACTATCGTCAGGCAAACAGTCTTAGTTGGCGTGACATGGACGGCACGATGCCCGCCCCGCAGGAGGTGACAGGGTTGCCTTTATCGGTAAAGATCACATCGGCGGTGAAGCGTGTCTGGGTGGCATCTCCCGATGCCTTGGCAGGCGCTCCCTTAGAGTTGTCATTCGCTCAGAAAAACGGTGTCGTAACCTTTACGCTTCCCTCACTGAAGTACTGGTCTATGATAGTGATTGAATCATAATTCAAGTTTCGAATTT
>DGUV01000047.1:0-3741 GCA_002395775.1 Prevotellaceae bacterium UBA4301 | reverse complement strand
AGTTTCAAGTTTCTAGTTTCTTGTAGATAATGTATATGAAAAAACAGATTATAATATTGATAGTCATCCTAGCTTCCTTCTCTGCAAGGGCTGAGGCACAGAAGGGGCCGAAGTGGCTGAGCGATGCAGTGTTCTACCAGATTTATCCGTCGTCGTATATGGATACAGACGGCAACGGGATCGGAGACCTGCCTGGTATCACTCAGAAACTCGACTACATCAAGTCCCTGGGTGTGAACGCCCTTTGGCTGAATCCTATCTTTGAGTCAGGTTGGTTTGATGGGGGCTACGATGTGATAGACTACTACAAGGTGGATGGGCGTTTCGGAACCAATAGCGACTTGGTAACGCTGGTGGGTGAAGCCCACAAGCGAGGCATCAAGGTATGTCTCGACCTAGTGGCTGGCCATACAAGTAGTGAGTGTGCCTGGTTCAAGGCCTCGGCAGAGAAAGATCCCAATGGCCGCTATAGCGATTACTTTATCTGGCTGGACGTCATCTCTGATGCCGAGAAGCAGGAGATTGCTGCCCGCAAGCAGGAACCCAATCCTGCTGCCAGCACCCGTGGCCGCTATGTGGAGGCCAATGCTCCACGCGGGAAGTACTACGAGAAGAATTTCTTCGAATGCCAGCCTGCGCTCAACTACGGTTTTGCCAATCCCGACCCCACCCATCCTTGGGAGCAGGATGTCAACGCACCCGGCCCTCAGGCTGTCCGTCGGGAAATGCGCAACATCATGGCGTTCTGGTTCGACAAGGGCATCGACGGCTTCCGTGTGGATATGGCACCGTCGCTCGTGAAGAACGACCCCGACAAGAAGGCCGTGTCGCTACTCTGGAACGAGATGCGTGAGTGGAAGGATAAGAACTATCCTGAGTGCGTGCTCATCTCCGAGTGGTCCGACCCTGCCGTCGCCATTCCCGCCGGATTCAACATCGACTTCATGATTCACTTCGGCATCAAGGGCTATCCCTCGCTCTTCTTTGCCAGGAACACGCCTTGGGGACAGGGCCGTGATTACGACTATTGTTATTTCGACCGTTCGGGAAGGGGAAGCATCAGCGAGTTCATCGACAACTACACGAAAGCCTATACCGCCACCAAGGACAAAGGCTACATCGCCATCCCGACAGCCAACCACGACTATCAGCGTCCACATGTGGCTGAGCGTAACACGCTCGACCAGTTGAAAGTAGCCATGACCTTCTTCCTCACGATGCCCGGTGTGCCCTTCATCTATTATGGTGACGAAATCGCCATGAAGTACCAGATGGACCTGCCAAGCAAAGAAGGCAGCAACGACAGGGCAGGCACCCGTACCCCCATGCAGTGGAAGAACGATCAGACGGCAGGCTTCTCGACCTGCACACCCGACAATCTCTACTTTCCCGTGGATACGGAGAACGGCAGGCTGACCGTAGAAACTCAAGAGGACGACCCGAACTCCATGCTGAACTTCGTGCGTCGTCTGACTGCTCTCCGCCATTCGTCGAAGGCACTCGGCAATGATGGCGACTGGCAGTTGCTGAGCGATGTTAGCCAACCCTATCCGATGGTCTATCAGCGCACTTTAGGCAATGAGGCCTACGTCATTGCCCTGAACCCCTCGGGCAACAAGGTGTCTGCCTCCCTCCATCTTAGCGGTGCCGAGCCTGTTCTCACGGCAGGCAAGGCCAGCGTTGGCAAGAACAGGCTCAGCCTGAACGCCTTTACCGCCATCATACTTAAAACCAACAACAAATGAAAAAAACGATTATCTCAAGTATATGCCTGTTGCTGGCTGTCACCGCACAGGCCAGCGAAGTCAAGTCTCCCAATGGGGAGATCAGTGTGAACTTCTCGCTGAATGGCTCAGTGCCGACCTACAGTGTAAAATTCCGCGACCGTGATGTCGTACTTCCCAGCCGGTTAGGCTATGAACTGACGGACGGAAACAACCTGCTCGACGGCTTTACCGTTAGGGGCGAGGAGACGAGTACGTTCGACGAGACCTGGCAACCCGTGTGGGGCGAGACCCGCGACATCCGCAACCACTACAATGAACTGCTGGTGAAACTGACGCAGTCGAAGACGGAGCGCAACATGGACATCCGCTTCCGTGTCTATGACGACGGTGTGGGGTTGCGCTACGAATTTCCGCAAGAGGGCAAACTGAACTATTTCGCCGTGAAGGAGGAGTGTACGGAGATAGCCATGACCGGCGACCACACGGCATGGTGGATTCCCGGCGACTATGACACACAAGAATATGAATACACGAAGTCGCGCCTGAGTGAGATTCGCAGTCATCTGCGCGGTGCCGTCACCGGCAACCTTTCACAGACGGTATTCTCGGAGACTGGTGTGCAGACCTCACTGCAACTGAAGACCGACGACGGCATCTACCTGAACCTGCACGAGGCGGCGTTGGTGGACTATCCCGCCATGCACTTGAACCTCGACGACAAGACCATGACCTTTACTTCATGGCTTACCCCCGATGCACAGGGCGTGAAGGGCTATCTGCAGACACCTTGCAAGAGTCCCTGGCGCACCATACTCATCACCGACGATGCCCGCAAGGTGCTGGCTTCCCATCTGATCCTGAACCTCAACGAGCCTTGTAAGATTGAGGATACCTGTTGGATTCACCCGACAAAATACGTAGGCGTATGGTGGGAGATGATTTCCGGCAAAGGCGACTGGGCCTATACCAACCAGTATCCGACGGTGAAACTCGGTGAGACCGACTATGCCCATGCCAAACCCTCCGGACGTCACTCAGCCAACAATGCCAACGTGCGCCGCTACATCGACTTTGCCGCAGAGCATGGCTTCGACGAGGTGCTGGTCGAGGGATGGAATATCGGATGGGAAGACTGGAGCGGCTATATGAAGGAGAAAGTGTTCGACTTCCTGACCCCTTATCCCGACTTCGACATCAAGGCACTCAATGAGTATGCCCATGCCAAGGGTGTCAAGATCATGATGCACCACGAGACATCCTCATCCGTCATGAACTACGAGAAATACATGGACAGGGCCTACCAACTGATGAAGGACTATGGCTACGATGCCGTAAAGAGTGGCTACGTTGGAAATATCATCCCTCGTGGCGAGCATCACTACAGTCAGTTGGAAGTGAACCACTATCTGCATGCCGTCAAGCGTGCCGCCGACTTCCACATCATGGTAAACGGTCATGAGGCCGTGCGCCCCACAGGTCTCTGCCGTACATGGCCCAACCTGGTGGGCAACGAGAGTGCCCGTGGTACGGAGTATCAGGCATTCGGTGGCACCAAACCCGGACATACGGCCATCCTGCCCTTCACCCGTCTGCAGGGAGGCCCGATGGACTACACGCCGGGTATCTTTGAGATGGACTGCGCCAACGGTTCACACTGCAACAGCACCATTTGTGGCCAGTTGGCCCTCTACGTCACAATGTACAGCCCACTCCAGATGGCTGCCGATTTCCCTGAAAACTACATGAAGCACAAGGATGCCTTCCAGTTTATCAAGGATGTGGCATGCGATTGGGATGAGAGCCTCTACTTAGAGGCCGAGCCAATGGAGTATATCACTGCTGCCCGCAAGGCCAAGGGTACAGGCAACTGGTTTGTGGGCTGTGCGGCAGGTTCCGAGGCTCACCAATCGATACTGAAGTTCTCTTTCCTCGACCCAGGCAAAAAATATATTGCCACGGTCTATGCCGATGCAAAGGATGCCGACTACAAGACCAACCCGCAGGCCTATACTAT
>DGUV01000004.1:4600-5692 GCA_002395775.1 Prevotellaceae bacterium UBA4301 | reverse complement strand
ACGTCAGGGTCGGGCACATCAGCCCACAGCATGGGATTGGGGGTATAAAAACCATCAGGGCCACTGGAACGCTTTCCAGCAGCCTCTGAAGTAACAAAACAAACTACTAATGATATTACTACTAAAACAAATCTATTAAACTCTGAAAAAAACTTTTTTCCTTTCGATGTTGCAAAGGTAGACATTCTTTTTGAATCAGCCATATTCATATGTTTCATGAATTTTGTTATTTGTATCATGCGTTTATTTTTTCCTATTATTGTACGAAATTCCACTTGGAATTGTCACTTTTTGCATCATATTCCGCCAGTGTCGGGGTGGAATCAGCAGCAGCATACAACACATAACGCGTGTTCAGATGCTCATCACCAGGCAGACGCTTGGGCATGATACGATAGGTGCCGTCGACAAGTTGTTCGATACGCCAAAGCTGTTCGTCGGTGCCGGTGAACGCAGGCAGCGTGACCAGTTCCTTGTCAGCAGTAGCCGCCAGCGTGCGGTTTGTTCCGGCAATGACAATCTGATAGTAAGGACCACCCAGATAACCACCGCCCTCAGCGACCGGCTTGATGGTCCATAGCTGATGCGGACGGAACATATAGTCGCTGCAACGCACGGGGATATCACCCTGGGGCCACGTACCCACCACGTCAGCCAGCGACTGGTTGGGAATGGACTTCACCGGTTTCGTCAGATCCATCTGCCAGAAGCGCTCACGTTCCTGAGGGATGCGTACAAAGTCGACAGCCAGTTCGAGAGAATAGCCGCGACGCTCCGACAGGATGGCCAGCGTACCACCCTGAAAGCGCCGTCCGGCAACAGGCCAGCCGTTGCGCCATAGCAAGGGACGGATGCCCAGCACACTGCGTCCGCTGCGATCGAAGTCGGCTTCATAGTGGCACGACATCACCTCCACACCCTCGTCGATAACCGTCCGTCCGAAATGACCTGGTCCGCAGACGCGGTCGCCTGCGGCAATCACCATCCTGCCTCCGCCATTGCGCATGTCACGTCCTACGTTGTCTATATAGGGACCTTCCACCGTGCGCGAGCGCCCCACCACGATGTTATAGGTGGAGTTCACACCGTCGC
>DGUV01000004.1:0-4552 GCA_002395775.1 Prevotellaceae bacterium UBA4301 | reverse complement strand
TCGCAGCAGGTGCCGTGGGTGCCCAACAGATAATACCAGCCATCCCTGTAGATGAGGTCGGAAGCCTCGCAGTCGATGGCGATGTCCTTCTCCACATTACCCTTCACGCGCTCACCCGTCGTGGGGTCGAGTTCTATCAGGCGGATGCTGCCGAAGTAGGTGCCATAGGTAGCCCACAGGCGTCCCGTGGTGGGATCAAGCAACAGACTGGGGTCAATGGCATCGCAATCCTCCATGCCGTCGCTGGATGCGACCTCTATGGGAGTAGTAAAGTGGAAGTCAGGCGATTTCGGGTCGAGTGTCTTGTTCCACATGGTCAGGATGCGTCCGTTATGACCACCGAAGAGACCACCTCCCGTGGCACCGTATATAATCAGGTAGCGGTCGCCTATCTTCAGCACATCAGGAGCAGCACCGCCACCAGGACGCTCTGCCCCACTATGCCACGACCAGCCATCTTCGGAGATGAGTCCTCCCCCACCCGTTCCGAAGGTGTAGTATTTGCCTTCGCACGCGGCGATGGTCGAGGGGTCGTGGATATAAGGATTCCCTACCTGCGCATTGGAAGAGAGGACATACAGGCAGAGCGCTATCAGAAATAGAACAGTTCGTTTCATCATCTTATCGGATTATAGTATAGTGAAGTACCGGATTTCCTTTCTCATCAATGAAGCGGACACAGAAGTCGCTCAGTCCAGGACCGTTGACCAGACAGAAGCGGAGCACGTTGCGCCCAGCCTTGAGTGTCAGGCGCGGTGACACACCATCGTCCTGCACCATGCGGCGGTCTCCGTCTAGCGTCAGCACGGGCTGGTTGTCGAGCCACCAGCACGAAGCGCCATTGCTGCCTACAGCCAGTCGCACGTTCTGTAACTCCTGTGGACAGTCGATAACCGTCGTTCCCCAGAACAGCGAGTGATAGGGCTCGTTGCCTGTCAGTTCGGCAAAGCGGAATGCACGGACGTTGTAGGTCCGGCTGTCTATGGTATGCCATTTCCCCTTTTTCCAATTCACCTTAGGCCACTCCTTCGCCACCATGTCGTTCAGGTAGCTCTCCGTCAGCATGATATTGGAGCGCACCTCATAGTGAACAGGCTCCAACAACGTCCAGCGGCGGATAAAGCCCTCAGCATCAGGAGCCAATGGCGCAGCACCGGCAGGCACGTCGCTGTAGTATTCCGGACGGTTGCGCAACTGCACCCAGTCGACATCCACCGCCTCGCCGTCACAAGTCACCGTGATATCGGCAATGCCCTTGGGAAGGGCTGTCAACGGTGCCGTCAGCGTCAGCCACTGGTTGCTCTGGTCTCTGCGGAAACCGCCACGCTCCGTAATCACCGTCACGGGAATGCGGGCTATCTGCTTCTTACCTGCCGACAACATCAAGCTGGTGTTAGCCTTCGCCCTCACCTGCACGACAGCATAGGCACCGGCACGAAGCGGCGCGTAGTCCACATCGTCATAGCGCACCTGACTGCCTTTGTGCGGCAGGGTGACAAACCATCCCTTGAAGCGGTTCAGCGTGTCGAGAGCGGCAATGGCAGTGCCCTCACTGGCTGCACTGTAGCGGTCTACCTCCATGCGAGCGGTAGCTTTCGTCGTTCCGACGCCGCGCAAGGTGGGCTTTACCTCTTGGATAGTACCGTCCTTACGGAACGTGACTCGTTCGACACATGCCGAACGACGTTTGTCCACCAATGGAGAATAATCGTTATGATGGTAGAAGAGATACCACTGTCCCTGATACTCCACGAAACTGTGGTGGTTGGTCCAGCAACTATCGGCATGCTCCGCCATGAAGACACCCTTGAAGTCCCAGGGTCCCAGCGGAGAGCGTGACATGGCATAGGCCAGCGTCTCCGTACCCTTTTCCTTGCGCACCCAGGGGAAGGTCAGGTAATACCAGTCGCCACGGCGGAAGGCAAAAGGACCTTCCTTGAAGCCGTCAGGCAGCCCTTGCATCTGCTGTCCACCCACCTGCATCGTGCCACCCTGCGGAAAGGTGACCGTCTCCAGCTCGCCATCCAGTTCCGTCATGTTATCCTTCAGCCTGGCACCGCGGATGCCCATGCCACTCCAATAGAGATAAGCGGTGCCGTCGTTGTCGACAAGCACACAAGGGTCTATACCCATGACGCCACGGATGGGCTCTGCAGCTATCCGGAAGGGACCTGTGGGGGAGTCGGCAGTAGCCACGCCAATGGCAAAGCCTCGTCCGCTCTTCGGAGCATTGGGGAAGTAGAAGTAATACTTCCCACCCTTCTCCACACAGTCAGGAGCCCACATGGAGTAGGCATCAGGCTTGCCCCAAGGCACCTGTTCCTGCGACACGATGACACCATGGTCCTGCCAGTCAGTCAGGTTGTCTGACGAAAAGACGTGGTAGTCTGCCATACAGAACCACTCCGAAGCCTGATGACCTGCAATCTTCGACACGGAAGACGGTGCAGGAATGTCGTGCGACGGATAGAGATAGACACGGCCGTTGAAGACGCGTGCCGTCGGATCGGCGGTAAACTGATTCCTGACAATGGGATTCTGTGCAGATACCGACAGCGTCGCCACCGCCAATAGGGACAAGAGTATTCTCATCTGTTTAGTTATTAGTGATGACCACGCCTCCATTCTGCGGAATGGTAACCGTCATTTGCTGCTTTTTACTCATGCGCTGAGCCTTCATGCTGCCCTGCAACTGGGCATCGTCAGCATAGACGGAGAGCGCTGTTCCTTTCTCGAACATAGGCAATGTCAGCGTTTTCTTAACAGCTTGCTGCTCGGCATTGATACCGACAACAAACCACTGGCTGCCACTGCGACGGGCCAGGATGATGTACTTTCCGGGATAGCCGTCGATGAAGCGCACCTCATCCCATGTCGTCGGCACCTTTTTCATGAAGTCGATAGCCCACGCAGGAGCATCGGTCAGATTGTTGGGTGCCAGGGCAAAGTGCTGTACGGCACTCTGGAAAAGAACGGCAGCGGCTAATGCATAGACATCACTGGTGCGGCGGATGGTGCCATGCTGGTTGTCAGTGCTATAGAACTTATTAAGTGCAGAACCGCCAAAGTCCATCGAACCTACCGTGTTACGCACGAAGGGATGAATACAGGCATTGCGGGCCTCAGCATCGCAGGCACCCTGGCCGAAGTGCAGGTTCTCGGAAGCCAGCACAGCCTCAGAAGCCACGTAGTTAGGATACATACGCTCCCAACCGCGGGGCAACGTACAGCCATGGAAGATACAGAGCAGTCCAAAGTCGTTGGCATCGCTGAGGATGTCCTCGTAGAGCTGCATCATAGGCTGCTTGTCACCACCGAAGAAGTCTACCTTGATGCCACGGATACCAGTCTCCTGCATCCATTTCATCTCCTGACGACGGATGCGGCTGTTGTTCATCTTACCGATAGGTGTCTGGGGTGCGTCATTCCATGCACCGTTGGAGTTATACCACAAGAAGAGGGCCACACCCTTCGTCTTGGCATAGCGGGCCAGTTCAGCCACACGCTCATAGCCTATCTGCTTGTCCCAATGGGCATCGACGAGTACCGACTGCCAACCCATGGCTGCCGAGAAGTCGATATACTCCTTCTGCTCGTCGAAGTTGCAACTGGAGTCCATGCGGATAATCCACGACCAGGAGCCCTTGCCGTAGACGTATTCCTTGGAAGCCTTGTACTTAGGCTGTACGAGGTCGAAGGGCACCGTGGTCTCCACGATATTGGCCAACGAACCGATGGTGATGGTGCGCCACGGTGTCTGGGCAGGCAGTCCAAGGGCAGGTGTTGTGGAACCTTGTCCGTTCAGTTCGCCAGGCATGGGGAATCCAATGCGATAGTTACCACCGCCCTCGTTCAGCAGTCGGCAACCTACATATCCGCCGTCGGTACCCGTCTCGCTGATGAGCACCCAGCAGTCCTGTTCCTTAAACAGGCAAGGGAAGGTATAGCCATTGCCCCATCCGTTCTTGCCCATGGGTTCGTCCAACGTATAGGATGTCTCGTAGCTGGGCATGGTACGGGCAAAGCCTACCATCGCCTGCGACTGCGGACAAAGGAAGGTCGTGGTACCGTCGGGCAGGGTGAAGCTACTGGCCTCACTTTCAACGACACACACACGACGGGTGTTGCCCATCGGATCGGGTTTCTTGTCGTGCAAACGATAACAGAAGGCCACGTCGCGGTTGCTGACACGGAAGATGACATCCATGACGGGCTCACCCTTTTGCATATAGGTAGCCACCGCCTCGTTGGCACGGTAGTCAACATGACGCTGTTTGATGTTACGCAACTCATAGGTCTCTGCGACCTCGCGGCTTTCGACACCCTTCAGTGCCAGCCCTTGGGTAAAGTCACCGATGTTTGTCTTCAGTCCTAAGACGGAGGGGGTTACCACCTCCTTGCCTTGATAGTTCACCCGATAATAGGGTTTGCCTTGATCCTTCAGTTCCAGAAAGACCAGTATCTTACCGTCAGGACTCTTGATGGTTTGTGCTTGGGTTACAGTGGTCAGGCACAACAGTGCCAGAGCCATCATCATTAATTTCTTCATCAT
>DGUV01000018.1:303-62308 GCA_002395775.1 Prevotellaceae bacterium UBA4301 | reverse complement strand
TTCGAGGAGGTGAAGTAAGGCTGATAAGCAATCATCAATAGAAATCCCGTGTAACTTGTGGTTATACGGGATTTTTTTATTTTGTGTTTGTACCTACTTTCTGATTCTAAATATATAATTGTATGCAAATAGTCGCTACAATTATATGTAATTCAGGTTATAGTACAATCGGGTCTTGAGGGTGGGCAACCTGAGGCTTCAGGGTGGGCACATGAAGGGGTAGGGTTGATATTGATGAGACCCAAGCAAAGTTAATCTGCAGCCAAAGGTTGCTTAAATGTGTGGCTACGCTTATCGCTTCCAGATACCGAGGATGCCCTGGATGATGCCGCGTAGTTCTTCGGCAAAACCGCGGGCCTTGTCGAAGACTCCTTCGCGCATGCCGTTGGCCATGTAGCCGGCACACTCTCCTTCAAGTTGACCGATGCGTGCCTTCTCGTAGGAGGTGTAGTCGAGTTCGTGCTTGCTGATGCGTTTACGAATCTTTACAAATTTCTTGCCGGCCTGTTCCCAGTCGTGCACAGTGTAACGAGCGCTGTTGTCGCGCAGTTCGTAGGAGAAGTCTTCGAGTTGACTCATGGCACGCTCCTTGGTTGCACATGAGGTGGTTAGGGCCAGAATGGCGGCCAGAACGATGGTGGCCAATGTGTTGCGTTTCATATTCTAAGATGTATTGTGTACGGGACAAAGTTATGAAATATTTGTCAATTCATAATGTTAATTTCTTAAATCTTTTGTATCTTTACCCCAAATTAAACCAAAGTACACCTTAATATCCATGAAACGCATCCGACTTTTTGCAGCACTTTTGCTGTTTCCCTTTGTCCTTTTTGCCCAGCAAGCGCTGGAGGCAGGTACCTACTATATCATGAACAAGGCTTCTGGCACTTGGCTTTCGGCAGGAGCTACTTGGGGTACGCGTTGCGTGCTTGCCGAGCATGGCATCGACTTTCGTGTGACGGTGGCCGGTGGACAATATACTCTTACCACGCAGATTCAAGGTGCTGACAAGGCCTTGCGCCCCAGTGACGGTTACATGGACCAAAGTGGAGCGTGGACTGTAGAGCCTCTTGCTGACGGGACATACGCCCTCTTCAACGGGTCGAAATATTTCGGATATGCTGCCACAAACGCCCATCCGTGGGTGCCTCGCTTGGATTTCGACACCTCGGAGGGTGACCACACTCATTGGCGATTCTTTACACCGGATGAGCTTCGTGCACAACTGGCTGAGGCCAATAGTGAGAATCCCGTGGATGCCAGTTTCCTCATTCAGGCTCCTGATTTCCTCACTGGCGACTATCGCGTAACAGGTACTAAAGTGTGGGGTGGCGATCTGACAGCCATCGGTGGCAACATGGCTGGCGACAGCTATCTGCTGAACAATGCCAATGGCGAAGTCTTCAACAAGGCAGCCTTCAACATCACGCAAAAGCTCACGGGGATTCCCAACGGAGTCTATTCGCTCTCCGTACAAGGATATTATCGATATGGGTCGAACACCAATGCTGCCGCAGCCCACAACAACGGTACCGAGCAGTTGCTCCCTTACCTCTATGCAGGTCAGCTTCGGGAGCCGATGCCTTCCGTCTATAAGGAAGCAAAGGCCGCTTCGGCCAGCGGGTGGAACTATAATACTGCTGCAGGTTATGTGCCAAACGATCAGGCCTCTGCTGCAGCCTGCTTTGATGCTGGGGCTTATGTGACCACTCTGCACGACATAGTGGTGGTGGACGGTACGCTCACTATCGGCATAGCTAAGGACAGTAAGGCGGTGGCCAATGACTGGACTTGCTTCGACAACTTCACCCTGCTTTATTATGGAAGTGACCTTGGAGCCATCCGGCAGGCTGCACTCGAGGAGATTGCACGCTATGAGGCCCTCAATACGACGGCTGACGAAGAGTTTGCCCAGTCGATTGCAACCCAGCGGAAGAATGTGGAGAATGCCACTTCGGAGGAGGATATAGTCCAAGCACTAACAGCTGTCCGCGAGGCCTATGGTATCTATTTCTCGAAGCCCGAACCCACCGACACTCCGCTTGCCTTGAATACTCTTCTCGAGAATCCGCAGCTCACCCAAGGCACCCAAGGCTGGGAAGCTTTGATTGAAAACTTGGAAGGCTACAACCAGAAGTGGTACGCCAACACATCTTCCTCGGTGGCTGTGCTCGAGACCTATGCGGGTTTCGACGTGCAGGAAATGCGTGCTTTCTCACTCCTCCAGCCTGTAACCCTCTCGCCTGGCATGTATCGGCTCAAGGGCTATTCTTTCTATCGCTACGGCACCAGCTACAATAGCGACATTACCAACGAGGGCGAAGGCCGTTCGCAGGCCTATTTGGTGGCCGGAGACTTCAGCCAGCGTGTCATGCGCCTTGGCGACATCGAACAGCAGACCTATCCCAACTCACTTGCTGAGGCTGCAGTAGCCTTTGGCCGAGGTGAATACCTCAATTCGCTTATCTTCGAACTTGACCAACCTACTACGTTGTACATCGGTTACCGAGGCGAACACACGCGCTATCGCTCTTGGTTTGTGGCAGGTCCCGTCACGCTTGAGAAGATTAACGACCAGATACTGGAACAGGAGTCCGATGACGAGTTCGCTTTGCTCAAGACTCAATATGCACGTCGATGGGAAGGTTATAAAGCCATAAGCTCCCAGGCAACAGTCCACGAAACATTTGACCAGTTTATCGAGCAGGCTAAGCAATCGCTTGTTGATGTTATCGACCAAGCTGGACTTGACCAACTTGACAATCAAGTATGGCAAGCACTTTGCCAGTTGCTAAAGACGGGCACGACAGCCACTGGTCAGTTTGATATCACCTCCCTCATCGAAAATCCATCGCTCACCACCAGTCTTACCAGTTGGCAAGTCAAGTACCCCATGGGTTGGGATGCTGTGGGCGCAGGTGAGGTGTTTGGCCAGCCGGAAAATGAAGTCAGTCAGACCCTACACCAAATGCCCTCGGGCAACTATACCATGAAGGTGCAAGCCTTCTATCGAGTGACCACCTTTGGCACCTCTTCACTCAACTATGAGTCGGGCACCGACAAGGTTTGTGGCTATATGTATTTGGGTTCGGCCTCGCAGCCATTGCGCAGCATCAACGATGATGCCCGTCATCTCTCGGCTCGTCCACTAAGTGATGTGGCTGGTGCCTATGGCCGTTCCATTCCCAACACCATCAGTGGTGCCGCTGATGCCTTCCGTGCAGGACTCTATTGGAATGTTCTTCGAACGACAGTGGATGCAGACGGCGACCTTACCTTAGGTTTGCGTGTTGCAGGCGGTGAGGCCGCCAACTGGATGCCCTTCGATAACTTCCGCCTCTACTATGGGCAACCCACTACCGATGTCTCCCTCTCGGCTATGACCAAGCACACCATCGACGAGGACAGCTACGTCAACCTCACTACCGACATCGAACTGCAGCCGGACCGCTACAATTCCCTCTGCCTGCCCTTTGATGTCAATGTATCTCAGTTCCAGTCTGTATGGACCGTGGCCGATGTTACTTTTGATGCCGCTGAAAAGAAACTTACCGCCACACTCACTCCTCTTGCTCCATTGCTTCCTCGCCCCACTGCTTCCTCACCTCTCATCATTCCTGCCGGTACTCCTTTCCTTGCTCGGGTGGGGGAGGCGTGCACTCTTGCCGCCAACGACGTGCTCTTGAGAGCTTGCAAGCCCGACAGCGTTCCCGTGCTCTGGGAAGGAGCTGCCATGCAAGGCTACTTTGGTAAGACCAGCCTGCAAAAGACCTATCGTTTTGACGACGAAACTCCTGACTCACCGCTCTATTCCACCCTCCGTTCCAACTGCCCAGGCTATCGCTTCATGATAAACCTGAATAGCGAAATCAATAATAAGGCTAAGACCATCGTCTTGCGTGAGGTGGATTACGATAATGTTGATATAACCCTCAACCTCGAGAACCTGCAGGCCCGTCAGTTCCTGAGCAAAGTTACTTATTCCACAGGCTCCGAGAGTGTTATCGAGTCCTACAATCGTTGTCCTCCCGGGCGCAAGGACCAGCCCCACACGGCTTGGCTTCCCGTGCCCCAGCTACGTTCGCCCCAGACACTCACCTTCACTCCGGCGCTTCCTCGTTCCATCACCATTCCTGCAGGCCAGGCATATTGTGAAGTGAGCAATCTTGTTCCAGGTCAGGAATACAGCTATCTTGTTACAGACCAAAGTGGCAATCCCACCTCCAAGGGCACCATCCATACTCAGGGCTACTTGCGCATGATAAAGGTGCCCAGCGTGAGCAACGTGCGCGACCTGGGTGGCTGGCGCACCATCGAGGGCTTGCGTTTGCGCTATGGGCTCATCTACCGGGGTGGAGAGATGAACGGTGGCCATCAGATGAACGAAACCGACCGTCAGGTGCTTCTTGACTTGGGCATCGGGGCAGAGGTGGATTTGCGCGAGGACGCAGACATTCAGAACTATGCGCTCAGTGGCTCGGCCCTGGGTTCCGATGTGCCCTACATCTATCTCAACCAGCACATGTTCGGTGACGACGCACTTGAACAGGACACCGCCAAGTATCGCCGCATCTTCCCCTTCATACTCCAACATTTGCGTGAGGGAAAGTCGGTTTATTTCCATTGTATTTGGGGAGCCGACCGCACTGGTGCACTTGCCTTCTTGCTCGAAGGGCTTCTCGGACTCACTCCCGATCAGCTCTACAAGGATTATGAGCTCACCACCTTCTCCATAGCCGGAACGCGTGTGAAGTCAGGACTCGACACCAAGTTCACCTTCATCCGCGCCCTCGCTGGTAAGACGCTGCAGGAAAAGTTCTTTACCTATTGGCGTGACCATGTGGGCATACCTGCTTCCGACCTCTGCGAGTTCATTGCTCTAATGACAGATGGCCAGCCCGCCATTGTTACAGCCATAGAAGAAATAACGAGGCAAGGAAGTGATGAAGCGCAGCATTGGACTCTCGAATCACTTGGCCAGTCCAAGAATAGTTACGACCTCAGTGGACGTCCCGTTACGTCGCCGCTTCCGAAGGGCGTTTACATCAAGAATGGCAGAAAGGTGGTGGTGAGATAAGGTAGTTCGAAAAAGTTCAAGCTTGTTTGGCGCTTCGCTTGTTTATTCGTATCTTTGCAGCGCTTTTCAAAGAAATGAACTATATAATGATAATGAAACGATTTTTTTCTTCAATTCTGATGGTTGCTTTGGCAACCACGATGATGGCTGTGCCCGCAAAGCGCGGTGTGTGGCGGAATGTGAAACTGGCTGATGGTACAGAAGTGCGAGCTCAACTGATGGGCGATGAACATGCCCATTTCTGGATGACAGAGGACGGGCGGCGACTGATAAGGCAAGGCAACTCCATGGTGGAGGCTCAGCCCCAAATACTTGCGAAGAGGGCAATGGCCCGTCGTCCCCAACTGAAGGCGCAACGCAAGCGCGTGAACATTGGTGAGCGCACTTCATACACAGGCAAGAAGCGTGGTATCGTGATTCTGGCCCAGTATAAGGATGTCAAGTTCAAGTCGGCCAACAATCTGGCCAAGTACAAGCGAATACTGAACGAGGAAGGCTACACCACCAGCGAAGGCTTCCGCGGTTCGGTTGCCGACTATTTCAAGGCTCAGAGTCGTGGCCTCTTTGAACTGGACTTTGACGTTGTAGGACCTTTCACCATGTCAGAGAACCGTAGCTACTATGGTACCAACGACAGCGACGACAACGACCAGAACGCCGAGGCTATGGTCATTGAGGCTTGTCGCCAGGCTGATGCTGAGGTTAACTTCAAAGACTATGACTGGGACGGTGACGGATGGGTCGATCAGGTCTTTGTGCTCTATGCCGGGACTGGCGAGGCCGACTCTTATGACGAAGATGCCATTTGGCCCCACATGTACGAGCTCTCGGCCACCAACCGAGCTTTCAAATTGGATGGGGTCACCATTGACACCTATGCCTGCTCCAACGAGGTGGACATGTCAGGCAACATCGAGGGCATTGGCTGCTTTTGCCACGAATTCTCGCATTGCATGGGCTTCCCCGACTTCTATGACATCATGTACGACGGCAACTTTGGCATGAGTGAGTTCGACCTCATGGACCAAGGTTCGTACAACGGAAACGCCTTCTGTCCGGCAGGCTATTCGGCGCACGAAAAGATGATGTGCGGATGGCAAGAACCTGAGGAGCTGGATGGTAGCGACGCCAACATCGAGAGCCTTGCGGCCCTGAGCGAAGGTGGCAAGAGCTACATCATCTACAACAAGGCTCACCCCGATGAGTACTTCATGCTTGAAAACCGTCAGCGCAAGGGTTGGGATGCCGAACTTCCCGCAACGGGACTGATGGTGACCCACGTGGACTTTGACAAGGAAGTGTGGTACAACAACATCCCCAACAGCATCATGACGCTCAAGGAGGCACAGGAATACGGACTCACCTGTGGCAACACCCATCAGCGGTGCACCATCGTGCATGCTGACAACGACGACGATTCGAAGTATTGGAATAGTGCTCGTGGCTATTATACCAAGCAGACGCTCACTAACGACCTTTTCCCCTATGGCACCAACGACAGCCTTTCCAATCTCTCACGCCCGGCTGCAACGCTCTTCAATGCAAATACTGACGGAACGAAGTACCTCAACCACGGCATCTTCGACATCAGGCAGAACGCAGACGGGACGGTGTCGTTCCGCTATCAGGCAGTAGTGTCACCTAAGGGTGGCGGGCAAACTGGCGACTACGTCTTCTACGAGTCGTTTGACGAATGTGACGGAACTGGGGGTAACGACGGATTGTGGAGCAATAGTATTGCCAGCAGTTCATTCTTGCCTGACAATGAAGGATGGGAATCTACGAACAAGTATGGAGCTAGTAAGTGCGCCCGCTTTGGTACTGGTAAAGTGGCAGGAGAGGCAACAACTCCAGAAATAGCACTCAATGGCGAGGCAACACTGACGTTCCTCGCTGGTGCTTGGAAGGGAGATGCAACGACGATGACATTATCCGCAACAGGTGGAACACTTGAAACCACATCGATTACCATTCCCAACGAATCCTTTGAAGACTTTACCATAAAAGTTACAGGAACAGGGACATTGACGATTACATTTGCAACTTCAAAGCGTTTCTTCCTCGATGAAGTTAAGATTGTGAAGGCCAATGCCGATGGCATTGAATCAATTCACAATTCACAATTCTCAATTCATAATGAGACAGACGCAATATTTGACCTTACAGGTCGTCAGATGGTAAATGGCAAATTGCCACGTGGCCTTTACATCAAGAACGGGAAAAAAGTAATGGTTCGCTGAGCCAGGCAAACGGACGTCTGCGAGTGAGATAACCCACCTCGTTGGCGTGGCGATAGGCTTCACGTTCAAATAACAGTTCGGCGTAGGCATCGTAAAGATGGTGCCTGCGCTTTTCTTTTTCCACGAAAGCCAGCGTAAGCAGTTTGACAGATAGCCTCCCCAACCATTCTGCCACATACCAGAGGTAGAAGGGCAGGTACAGCATTTCGCGCATCTGGCGCGAGTGGATGCGCTCGTGGCGTAGCATCTGTGCGTCCACTCCAGCCCCCTTGCGCACAAAGAGCACACCAAAGAGGTTGATGGCGTCAAAGCCAGGCAGAGGTAACAGACGATTCCGGATGATTTTCATGTTACTTGGGTGTTCTGATTACGCTGATTGGGTAGACAAAGCAGATTACTTCTTCTTTACATAATACAGGCGCGTAAGGCTTTGTGCAAGGTTGCAGGGTTGCAGTTTCTCTTCGTCGTTAAGAGAAGCATAGACTTCGAGACTCGACTTGAGCATAGCACCGCGGGCCAGAGCCATCACCTCGTCGGCATTCAGTGCAGAACGCCAGAAGAACACTTCAGAGAAATGACGCTTGGTGCGACGTCCATTCTTGTCACCAATACTAACAGAGGTGAGTTGCATGCGTTCGCTTGCCACCTGTTGATCAGCATCCACGAAGAACAGGGTCTGGCGTTGGGCATACCGGTGCGAGAGGGTTACGGTGTGCCGAGCCTTATCCTCGAGAGGAATGGGACACACGATGCTGTCGCCTGCCGACGAGCGGTAATAGATGTGATGGTCCTTGTTGACCCCAATCCAAGCGTGTCGTCCATTGCCTTGCAAGGTACATATTCGCCCATGGTCGCTTCCTCTCACCACAAGACTGATGGCGAAGGAGTGAACCGTGCCTTCGGGGGTAAATTTGAGCGTGTTGCCGCGTGAGAGCGTGATATCGCCCGAACCATTCCGGACGGGCAAGGGCTTGCCTGCTGCCAAGGCATCGAACAAGGAGGGCGGAATGGTGTACATCATTTCGCGATGCCCCGAGGTGTTGGGATGCCCCGTGTCGGCTTCGTAGCCTGCAGGCCAGTGTCCCCGTCCGTCGTCAACAGCCCCAAGCACATTGATGGAAGGGAGGTCCCATTCGTGAATGAGCAGGTTTATGCGCCGCACGTAGGAATAATCCTTCAGGGTGAAGTCTGCCCGGCCGTAGTTGTTCATGACGACGGGAACTTTCCCATCGGCACGAGCCATATCGATGAGGCGAAGCATATTGTCGCGCCAACGCTCGAATACGGCTTGCTGGTTTTTACTTCCGTGAATGCCCTCGTTTCCTAACGAAAGACCAAAGACGACATATCGTCCAAGGTCGAAGACGAGGTCGTTGTACCGACGGAGCAAGTCGCTGGTCTTGTTGCCTCCCACACTGATGTTAGAGATGGTGAAAGGATGCTTGCTTGCACCCGATTGTGTACGTTGTTTCAGTTGCTGTCCATAGAGATAGGCATACCCCTGATCGTCCTTTGCTCCTGTGCCATGAGCCACCGAAGAACCGAAGACCGAAATGCGGCAAGTATCGACGTACTGGAACGAAGCCTTTTGTTCAGTGACGGTGAAGGGATGGAGTATGGCATCGTGTGCTGCTTGTTGGGCAATGGAGGCAACGGCAGGTCGGACGTTTGCAGGTCGGAACTTCATGCCCACTGGTGACTTGCCTGTTAGTGCTTCCACCCAAGTGCATGCTGCCGTGTATCGTCCTACAACTTTGTCCAGATGATATCCGTCGCGATTCATGTGATCTCCCAACGGTGTAGTTCGCATGTTTTGTATCGCTGTGCCAGAGGGAACATAGAAGGAGAGTATGTTGTTGTCGTTCATGACACGTTGCAGGGCATCGACGATGGAGGCATACATGATTTGCTGGTCGTTCGAGTAGTTGGCAAATCCCTGGTGTGCGGCATCGTGGGAGTATGCCCAAGTTTGGTGGAACCCATATTTCACATTCCTGTTCGTGACGCGTGGGCGTATGTACTGTATCAATTGTGAGAGATAGGGCGAATAGGTATGGTAGAGTCCTGCATCCTGACTCACTTGCTGGAGGGTGATGATGTCCCAAGGTTCGTCGGTGAGGATGCTGTCCAGCACTACTCCTTTCTTGTTGGTAAGTTTTCCGCCCACCACTTTCCTGTATTCAAAGGCGGCTTCGCCTTTCTTCACCACATTCCAGTGCGACTCCAGTCCTTGTCCGCCTCGGTAGGCATTACCGATGATGAGGTTTTGTCCTGCTTCGCGTCCCAGTTCATAGAGATATTGTTCCACGGCGTCCTCGGAAAAAGAGTTGCCTATGGCCAGTACACGAAGTGTGGGCAACGACTGAGCCGCCAGTGATAGCGCAAGCAGCAGTGTTGCAAATGTCAGGTACAGTCTTCTCATCTCTTAATCTTCTTTCCGCTTTCCGTAATAACGATACCGCGTTCGTTCTCGCTCGCCTGTCTTCCGTTTAGTGTGTAAAGTTTCTCGCTTTTCCCCTCATCGTTTTTAACGCCTACGACAGGAACGACGTCATCGATTTGGGTTTGTTTGATAACTTCAAACTCGGCGCCAGTCTTCTTGTTGGAATAGATGTAACTGCCAGCCGTCTGGCGGTCGAAATTGAAGTATTCTGTGCCACGTTCTGCTCCACGCAGACGTATAATCTGGTTCGGCAATTGTTCTACGAGAACCCATTGTGCATGATTGCTGGAAGTCAGTTTTTCTTCCGCATTCACATGCCAGTCGCTAACGGTGATGTAGCGTACGGGCTGACGCGTCTTCATGGTGAAGTAAGCCGTGTACTTATTCACCTTGCCAAACTGAAACCGATAGCTGTAGTCCTCGGTGTTGTCCTTTGTTACCTCGCCCAGGGCGAAAGCACCTTCGGAATTGCCTTCAACAAGGTGGAGGTAGAGTCCCGATGCCTTGTGGCGCAGGTAATAGTATGTGGTGGACGAACCCGTGGTGATGGCAGGTGTGGGCGTTTCGGGTCTTGAGATTTCAGCTTCGGGAATGATGCCTATCTCTGCTGCTGAGGCATACCCCTGGTTGTCGTGTGTGGAGGTGACGATGAGTCGGAAATACCTTCCTTCGGGGCGTGTGGGCAAGTCTATCTCCTGCACTTCGGAATTATTCTGCAGTGTGCCTGTTGCGGCAGGTGCTCCCCAGACGGTAGGACTTGCGCTGACATAGAATTCATATTTGGCAATGCGTCCGTTACCCATATCCTCGCGTCCCTGATACACGAACTTTGCCACACGGTAATAGGCATTCATGTCGATGACGATTTCATGGGGACAGGTAGGCTTCTGCGGATTGTACTGGGTGTGCCAGATGGTGTTCGACTGCTCGTCGATGACATTCTTTGCAGCCTCGTTTCCACCTTGTTCACTGCTTACGCTCAGCACCGTCCATTTGCTCTTGCTGACATAGATTCCTATCTGCTCTTCGTTGACGGGACTTGGCTGGCGTCCCTCCATTGTGCTGTAGGCTCTCACTAATCCGCCCTTGGGCAGGGAGAAGGGTGCTGTGTAGATTTTCTCTTCTCCTCCGTCGATGGAGTAGTGAATGGTGGCATTAGGATTGGTAGTCGACAGTGTTACTACGCCCTTGCTGCTGCTGATGGAAACATTCGGAGAGAAGGGAGATGCTACTCTTGCTCGCTCTGCCAACTGGCTGTCGGTAAGTTGTTCGCCAAGGGGGAGGATGATGAAGGAATAGTTCACCTTCTGCGCACGAACCTTATACTTGTCGATGACGTCGGGACCACAGCTTGCATTGCCGAGTGCACGCTGGTAAACGTCGAGGTTCACCACCGTCGTCTGGCAGAAGTTCACTTCGTTGGGATGCTTCTTCCTGTCGTTGCGGTTGTTGTAAACGTCCTCTGCTCTCCAGTGTCCTGCTGATGCTGCCATCAGTTCGGGAGCAACGAACATCAGTCCTTGTCCGCTCTCGTTGTTCAGAGCCAACCAGCGCACCTCTTCCTTATTGCCGTTTTCCTGAGGCTTCACGAAGTTGGTCCATTGTTCGCTCACCGTACTCTTGTAGAGTCCTACGTGGCAACATTCCTTTCTGTCGCGATAGCTGTCCCAAGGTCCTCTTCCCAGCCATCTCATCTCTTCCATACCCTTGATGAGTTCGGTACGCATGCCCAGACGTGGCAGTTCTGCACCCTTGCAACTCGGGTCGATGGATGCGTTGACAACAATGGTGCCGTCGGCAAAGACGAGGAAACTCTGGTTTACGATAAATTGTGTGCCGTTCGATGTCTTGTAGGTGTTGGTGATGGAGATGGTTGCGCTCTTTCCGTCCTCACTCTTGTTTGCCGTCCATTTGCCGGGAGTCAGCGTGAGGTTGCGAAGTCCCATGTCGTCGTAGGTGGAAGCCTTTCCAGCCTCGTTGTCGGTGGGGACTCTGAAGGCTTGCAGGGTGAGTGGCGTTGCCAGCAGCGACTTTGTACCGTAGATGTAGGTCCTCAGTTCTCCGTTACGGAAGGTGGCACTGAAGTTCTCGCCCTTCACGGTTACCAGGGTAGTGGAAGCCGACAGGGTCAGTTCCGCAGCGTCGCTTGCTGCTGCATAAGGCTTACGGTCAGTGGCTCGGCGTATTCTGAACTGCTCGTTGGCAACCTCGAATCCGGCTACTGCCCATTCCGTTTCCTGCTTTTGTGTGGCAGAGAAGCGTATGAAGTATTCTGCCGTAGGCTTGTCGGGATTTGCTATGATATCCTTCACCTTGGGCAATGTCACGTCCATCGTTTCGCCAATGGCCAGATTGACATCGTCGATTTTCCCGTTGGCTATTTCTATACCGTCTTCCAGGATTCGGTAACTTACGTTCAGGTCGTTGAGTGTGCGCTGTTGCAGTTTGCTCTTCAGGGTAAAGGTGCCTGCCACGCTGTCCTTCACGAAGAAGTCCAGAGGCTGGTATATCTTCTTCATGTTGTAACTCTTGGCAGTAGGCGAACAGTCGGCCAGCACCACGCCGTTACAGCAGAAGTTGCCGTCGTTGGGGTTGTCGCCAAAGTCACCTCCGTAGGCCCAGTATTCGCCTTTCGAGATGTCGAGTTGCGATTGTATGTCAGTCTTCTGCTGTCTGCCCTTGATGTCGAAGGTGAGGGGTTGGTTGCCCGATGTCACACGCAGACCTTGGTCCTTCCAGTCCCATACGAACTCTCCCGCCATAGCCGGATATTTCTCATAGATGTCGAAGAACTCGCGCTGGTTGCCCATCGAGTTACCCATGGCGTGGGTGTTCTCGCACTGCACGTGCGGACGAATGCCTGTCTTGCCGTTCTGATAGTCCTGCAGGCGTCCGCGTCCCGTACTCTCCATCGAACCGAGATTGCCGTACATCGTGCTGGTGACAGAACTCCATGTGCTGTTGCCTTCATAGTGTGTGAGTCGGGTAGGGTCGAGGGCACCGATGCTGTCCATCACGGTGCGGAAGTTGTCGCCGCCACCGCTCTCGTTACCTGCACTCCAGATGACGATGGAAGGATGGTTGCGGAAGGTGAGGACGTGGCGTACGGAGCGTTCCACCATAGCGGGGCGGAAGGCTTCAACACTCGACAGGCCCATGTTTCCGTGACACTCTACGTTGGCTTCTGCCAGCACGTACAGACCCAGTCGGTCGCACAGGTCATAGAGATAGGGATTGTTGGGATAGTGACTGGTGCGAATACCGTTCACGTTGAGGCGTTTCATCTGCAACAGGTCGTTCTCTATCTCCTCTTTCGTCAGGGTTCGTCCACCCATCTCGCTAAAGCTGTGTCGGTCTACCCCGTGGAAGATGATGCGATTGCCGTTCACCAGCAGAGCGCCATCCTTGCGCACGCTTACCGTACGGAAGCCAATCTTCACCACTCGCGTGTCGGTGACAGTTCCGTTTTGCTTGAGTTTCAGCACCAGGTCGTAGAGTTGCGGTGCTTCGGCACTCCATGCCTTGATGCCCGATATGCTGGGGAATGTGATGTTGTAGTCGTCCACCTTTGTCACGCTGATGCTTTGTGATGCCAGCGTCTGTGCGCCGTTGCAGATGCTTGCCTCCAGGGTTGTCGACGAGGGTGTTTTGCCACCTATGCTCACCGTCAGTTGGGCGCTTGCCTCCGTGTTGTCGTTTCGCAGTTCAGTGGTGCGGAAGAAGAGGTCGCGGATGTTGGTCTTCGGGGCACTCCAAAGGAAGATGTCGCGCGTGATACCCGTGAGTCGCCAATAGTCCTGGCACTCGAGGAACGAACCGCTCGTGAAGCGATAGATCTGTATGGAGATGTTGTTCACGCCTTTTCGTACCTTGTCGGTAACGTTGAATTCGCTGGGCAGATACGAGTCTTCGGCATAGCCCACGAACTCCCCGTTCACCCACACGTAGTACCCGTGTCCTGCACCATTCAGTCGCAGGAAGATGTCTCTGCCGTCCCACGAAGAAGGTAGGGTGAATTCGCGACGATACGAACCCACGGGGTTCTTCTTCGAACCCGTATAGGTGAACCATCCGGGACGGTCTGCCATCACGCTCCACGTCGAACTGTCGTAACTGAAGGGATAGCTTACGTTGACGTACAGGGGCTTGTCCCACGACTTGCCGTTCCTGATGCCGTACACCTGCCACGAGGAAGGCACCTCGATGTTGTCCCATCCCGATGCGTCGAAGGCGTCCTGATAGAAGGTCTTGCTGGCCTGTTCCGGTGTACCCACCCACTGGAACTTCCACGTTCCGTTCAGGTTCAGGAAGTAGGGCGAAGCCTCCAGCGCATTCGTCGGCGTGTATGCCGATATGGCTGATTCCGAGCTCTCTACGGGTATTTCCAACGTGTGGGCTCTCGTGCGATTCAGGCTATTCACAGCCACGTTGTCCCACTCCTTCATAGTTTGTGCCGTTGCCACTCCTGTCAGGAGAAAAGCAAATGCCATCACGATAGTTCGTTTCATGTTTTTCGGTGTTTTATTGTTTTCTGTCGCTAAGTTAGTAATTATTTTCCTTACAAGCATAAAATCTTAAAGATTTTTCACTAAATTTGCAAAGGACTATTCACAATTCACAATGAACAAATCACAATCTACAATTATTTCTCGCCCCCACGGGGAGAGACAGAGAGGGTCCTTTTTTCTCCTTTTCTTCCTCTTCAATGTTCAATTTTCAATGTTCAATTTCGTTCGCGCAGCTTACAACCCCACGCCAGAGAACCTCCAGCACCGCCAGGAGTTTCAGGACTTCCGCTTCGGAATCTTCATCCACTGGGGCATCTACAGCACCTATGCACAGGGCGAATGGTATCTCAACTCCGGCATCAACAAGGACGAATATGCCAAAGCCGCCGATGCCTTCTATCCCCATCGCTTCGATGCCGACGAATGGGTGCGAGCCATCAAGGCCTCAGGAGCACGATACATCACTTTCACGAGTCGTCACCACGATGGTTTCTCCATGTGGAACACACGCCAGTCGGACTATAACATCGTACGTGCCACACCTTTCCGTCGCGATGTGCTGAAGGAACTCTCCGAGGCTTGTCAGAAGCAGGGAATAGCCCTACATCTTTATTATAGCATCCTCGACTGGATTCGTCCCGACTATCCCTTGGGTCGCACAGGACACAACACGGGGCGCGTCCTAAATCCCAACTACGACGAATACTTCTCGTTCATGAAACGCCAAGTCTCCGAACTCCTCACGCAGTACGGCCCCATCGGTGCACTCTGGTTCGATGGCTATTGGGACCACGACAGCGACACCATCCCCTTCGACTGGCGCATGCCCGAGTTCTATCGCTATTGCCACTCCTTCAACCCAGCCTTGCTCATCGGTAACAATCACCACATCAGTCCCATCGAGGGCGAGGACTTCCAGATGTTCGAACGCGACCTCCCCGGCGAGAACACGGCAGGCCTCTCGGGTCAGGACATCAGTCAACTCCCCCTGGAGATGTGTCAGACCATGAACGGCATGTGGGGCTATAAGGTTTCCGACATCAATTACAAGTCAGGTCCCGAACTCATCCAACTCATCGTCCGCGCAGCAGGCAAGGGCAGCAACCTCCTGCTCAACATCGGTCCGCAACCCAACGGACAACTGCCCCATCAGTCGTTGGAACGTCTGGAGCAGATAGGGGCGTGGATGAAGGTCAACGGACACACCATCTACGGCACACGTCGCACCGCCATCGGCGACCAGCCTTGGGGAACGACGACAGCCACCGACACCCATCTCTACCTCCACGTCCTCGATGCCGAAACCACCGAACTGGAGATTCCCCTTGCCAAGAAGCCCAAGCAGGTCAGTGCCCCCAGTCGATACGACAAGAAGGCGCGCACCCTCCGCATCACGCTCCCTGCCCATCCGGCAGAAGTTGACCACATCGTCGACATTTTGTTGTAGAAAAGGGGGGGAGCTCTTGTAATGTTATTCCTCTGCCGCTTGTGGCAACTCTGAGGCAGAGTGGCCGAACAACTCTATGTAAGTAGCTTTGCTGTTCGCCATCTCCTCTTCGTCGCTCCACTCCTCGCATTGCTTCAGCACGATGTCCATAGCGTGTTGTGCCTCCTCTGGAGGATAGTTATACTTCTTCAGCAGTCGCTTCACCATCTTCCTCATGCCAGCACGAGCCGATTCCTTCCTTTGCCAGTCGATGGTGCGATTCTTTCGCAAGGCGTCGGTCAGTTCCTTTGTCATCGCCACCAGTTGGTCGTTCTCATACATGTCCCTGACGGCCTGAGGGCGTGTCAGCGCATCGTAGAAGGCCTTTTCCTCCTCCGTCAGTCCCAGTTCGTTGCCCTGTTCTTCAGTCTCCCTGATTTGCTTTGCCAACGCCAGCAATTCCTCTATCACTTCCTCGTTGGTAAGCATGCCCTTCAGGTAGTTGCTCAGGACCTCATTCATCATCTCCGAGAACTTCTGGCTCTGCACCAAATTCTTGTGCTGGAAGGTCCTTACTTTGTCCTTCAGCAGGCTTTCCAGTATCTGTATGCTGATGTTCTTCTCCTTCATGCGAGCCAGTTCGCTCAGGAAGGATGGGTCGTTGAGCGAGAATTCCCTTCCCACATTCTGGAACAGGTTTATCACTCCCTCGCTCTTCACGCTCTGTTTCATCAGTTCGCGTATGCGTCTGTCGATGTCTCGCTTTGTGATATTTCCTTTCCCACCAAGCCTGATGAGTGTCACACGCACCGTCTCAAAGAAGGCCTGCTCCCATCGTTGCGACTCAGTAAGCAGACTCCTACACAGCGTTATGCTCTGGTGCAGCAGCGTAGCATGCTTTATGAAATCTGCCTTTTGCTGTTGCTTGTCGAGTGCCAGCATGAAGTTGGCTCCACCCTTGATGATGTCGGCTCTGCTGAGGTCTGAGGCATCCCTGAATCGGGAATAGTCGAAGCCGTGCATGAGGTCGCGACAGATCTCCAGTTCCGTCTGGAACTTCTCCAATGCTACGCCCTTGACATCGGGGTCGCCGTAGCGTTGGCGGTCGTTCTGCGTGTAGGCTTTCATAGCCTCCTTCAGGGCTTGGGCTATGCCTATGTAGTCAACCACCAATCCACCAACCTTGCCTTTGAACACGCGATTTACTCTGGCTATTGCTTGCATCAGGTTGTGGCCGTTCATGGGCTTGAAGACGTACATCGTGGCCAGCGAAGGCACATCGAATCCCGTCAGCCACATGTCCACCACGATGGCTATCTTCATGGGGTCGTCGTCGTCCTTGAACTTCCGGGCCAACTCCTGTTTGTATTGCTTGTTGCCGATGATGTCGCGCCACTCCTCTGGGTCGTTGTTGCCGCTGGTCATCACGCACTTCACCTTCTCCGTCCACCCGGGTCGCAGTTCCAGCAGTCGCTTGTATATCTTTATGGCTATGGGGCGACTGTAAGCCACTATCATGGCCTTGCCCGTGAGTTCCTGTTCGCGATAGTTTTCGTAGTGTTTCAGGATGTCCTGCACCAGCGAGTCTATGGTTTCGTCGGCACCCAGCAGTTCCTCCAAGTGCGACAGGTCGCGCTTGCTCTTCTCTATCTGGTCGCTTCCAGCGCCTTCCTGCTCCAGCAGTTCATATTCTTTATCGATGAGTTCCAGCGCTTCCTCGTTCAGTCTCAGGTTGATGACGCGACTCTCGTAGTACACAGGCACCGTAGCCTTGTCCAGCACGCTCTGCGTCATATCGTACACGTCGATGTAGTCGCCAAACACCTCCTTCGTGTTGCGGTCTCTCAGTTCCACAGGCGTACCTGTGAATCCCACAAACGAGGCATGGGGCAGTGAGTCGTGGATGAGTCGCGCTGTGCCTATGCTTATCTTTCCCGTTTCGGGGTTCACACGCTCCTCAAACCCATATTGTCCGCGATGGGCTTCGTCGCTCATCACTATGATGTTTCGCCTTTCTGACAGGGGTTCGTCGTACTCCTCAAACTTCTGCATCGTGGTGAAGATGATGCCGTTTGCCGCCCTACCCTCCAGCAACTCGCGCAAGTGTTCTCTCGAGTGGGCTTGCACGGGTACCTGTCTCAGGAAGTCCTTGCATCGGGCGAACTGCCCGTAGAGTTGTTCGTCCAGGTCGTTGCGGTCTGTGATGACTACGATTGTGGGCTGCACCACAGCCGATTGCAGCAGGTGGGCGTAGAACACCATGGAGAGGCTCTTTCCCGAGCCCTGCGTGTGCCAGAACACACCTATCTTGCCGTCGCCAGTTACAGCTTCACGCGTGCGCTGTATGGCCTTCCTGACGGCAAAGTATTGGTGATAGGCGGCCAGTATCTTGGCGTCGCCACTCTCGTGCTTGTTGAAGCAAATGAAGTTCTTCAGGATGTCCAGCAAATGCTCCTTCTGGAACATTCCTTCGAAGAACACATCATAGTCCACAGCCTCCTTGCTCTCGTACACGCCATCCTTCGATTTCCATTGCATGTAGCGGTCCTCGCTGGCTGTGATGGTTCCTGCCTTCGACTCCGTCATATCGCTCATCACGCAGAAGGCGTTGTAGGTGAACATCGAAGGTATCTCCTTCATGTAGTTCTTCAGTTGTCGGTAGGCGGCACTGGCGTCGGTGTCCTCGCGTGAAGGCGATTTCAGTTCCATCAGCACCACAGGCAGTCCGTTGAGGAAGACGATGAGGTCGGCCCTCTTCTTCGAGTGCTCCACATAGGTCCACTGGTTCACAAGCAGGAAGTCGTTGCGTTCCACATTGTCGTAGTCCACCAGATACACGATGTCGTGCTTCAGCTCCCTGCCGTCGTGGTAGGTCACCTCTATGCCGTGTTGCAGGTAGTCCATGAAGAGTTCGTTGTTCTGCACCATGTTTCCTGCCTCTATGCGACACACCTTTCGCTCTGCCTCCTCCAGTGCTTCCACATGCAGCGTGGGGTTCAGCACCTTCAGCATGTGACGCAGGCGTTCGAGGTAGTAAGGGTGGAAATAATCGGCCTCCACGAAGTCGCTCTGGGCTTCCCGTCCGCTCAGGTAGTCGTAGCCCAACTGCTCTGTGAAGAGTTCGATGAGCGCCTTCTCGTAGCTGTCTTCTATGAATTGGTTTGTGCTCATAATGTTGTTACTTGTTGATTGCCCAAGACCTATTCTTGCTCGTAATAATAGGAATAGTCGATGCCTTTCATAAATGTCTCGCGGTCGTCAATCTTGTCTGTGAGGGCTTGATGCAGCAGCTCTCGAATCTTGCTGCCGTCCATCTCGCTTTCTATCATGGCACTGAGATAGTCGCGTTTGCCTATCTTACTCCAATCGATACAGAGACCGAGTCTTTTCTTCAATATCAGGTCGAGCCAGATGCGTGTTGAACGACCATTGCCTTCCATAAACGGGTGGGCCATGTTCATTTCTATATACTTGTCCACAATCTCATCGAATGTGCTATCTGGCATTCCCTCTACCGTTTGCAGATATTGGTGCAGATGCTCGGCCAGACAGAAAATAGTGTTACCTTTCGAAATCGTCTTGGTGCGTATCTTGCCAGCAAAATCATATAGCCCACCAAACAGGAAGGCGTGTATCTGTTGCAGGCTCTTCACCGTTCCTGGTTTCATGTCGTCGAGCAGTCCGCTCTCCATGAGAGTATAAGCCTTTTTCTTGCTCTGTCCGTCAATGGTGTTGTCGCTATATACGAACCAGTCGAGGAAATCTGCTGTTTTCTTGCTTGGAATCACCCTTACTAATTGAATGATATCGTCCTGAGCAAAACAATCAGTAGCATATTGCTTACCATCGGCGGCTGTCATTTTCAGTTGACTACAACGTGTAGTCAACTCGTTCCCAGCCTTCTTCAGTCGGGTTTTCAATACACTCCAATACTTTCTCGGACTCGGGCTATCCGTAATGACGCCAACAATATCCACAATAGAAAACCACCATAGAGATTTCTCCTCGTCCCATACGGCCCGCACCTCGCGGTCATTGAAAAACCTTATCGACTTCTTGCTCATGACGGATTTTTTAATACACCATTTTACATTATAACGTTACATCCCCCACTTTTAATTCACCAGACATCAAGCGGGGCAGGAGGGTGTCGCGGAGTTGGGCGAGGCGGCGGGATTCTATCTCATTTGAAATGATTCTGCTATGTAGCGATTTCATCATAGAATCAATAGCAGCCATGCTTGTTCTATCGGGTACGACAACTTTGGCCTTGTCAAGCTCTCCTCTTTTTATATGTCCCATGGTGACGGCTTTATCTTTTGCAATGTGGATAAAGTTGTCAAGATGGTGCTTTGTCCATTGGTATGCAAACCAATGGGGATAATCTTTAGGCTCTACGACAAAAAGATGTTGATTTAATCCACATTTGCCTCCACACCATACTTTAACCATAAGCGTGCCAGACCATGAAAAAATAGTGTCTCCATCGTCAATTATATATTTCTCACCGATTAAGGACGGCGAGCACAATTCAGAACTATTGTCTGTGCAGCCTTGCCCAAGCTCTTTTATCTTCAGGACAGGCAAACCTTTTTCTCCTTCCAATGGACGGTATTTCTGCATTGCTAAGCCATTGACATAGTCGGCTATAGTTGATAAAGATTCCACTCTCCACCCTTTAGGAATCATCCCCAGTTCAGACTCTACAAACTCTCCATCACGGAAGGGCTCAAAGTCCACAAACCACGACTTAAACAACGCCTGTGCCTGCTGCTCTAAATTATCGTTTATCCGCCTGTTTACCTCGATTTTGTCGTCGAGGGATTTGAGAATTGATATTGCATTTTTCATGTACTCAGAAGAATACACAGGAATAGGCATATCAACAAGTGACTTTACATTTAGAGTTGGCTGAACAGTTGTATTTAAGTTTTCTATTATATAACCTTGTCCTTTAGGCGAATCAATATAATATTTTACCCACAATGACATTAATGGGTCAAGTATGTCTATCATTCCTGTTGCTCGTACTAAGTTACACCCAGCAAAATCCCTTGGTACTATTGCCGTTTTTCCGACTGAACCGACAAGACTAATAACAATTTCTCCACCTTTTAATCTAGTTCTAGAATATTTTGCATCAATTCCCTCCTTCGTCTTTTCCAAACAATTAATATCTCGAAGACCTGAGATTATATTGTTAACTTTTATAACAGGGACACCATAAAGAACACTGGCACCTGGCTGAACGATACCATATCCTATTTTCCTATTTGTTAATGTGCCTAATTTTACGACTTCCATAACGCAAACTATTTGAAAGCGATGCTATTTAATTTACCATACACCATCCTATCCCAGTCTAATGCGATTTTAGAACGATGCTCATCATCGAAGCATGAGAACAATTTTTCCTTTATATCAGTCAGGAGAAATTCGGTGAAGATATCAAACTGCTCTTCTTTGAAGAACAGCAACATGTAGTCAATCATAGTTTCCATCAATCCGTGGGCTTCGACAAGAATCCCTTCACGGTCAGCCGCCTTATTCGTCACAACGAGATTGCTCATGCTCAGGCCGTGGGCGTACTGTGAGAGGAAAGATAACACATCATATACTTCTTCAAAACGGTCTATCTTTTTATACATATCTGCCCACGAATAATTTTTGGCCGATGCCTCAAAACTTTTGAATTTCCAGTTCCTCTTTTCTACTATATTATTAAAGGCTGCTTGGTCTTTCTCCTTTAATGGCGAATTGGCCAGAATCTCGTTCGCCTCGTCCATCAACCTCTTACGATGGTTTCTGTTTCCTTGTATTCTTTGCTTATAGTACTCGATTTTAATATCTGGTTCTGCACCTTCGTTCATGTCCAGTTCCTCGGGCAACACTTCCAGATTTTGCTCGCATCCATCAATCACGTAAAGC
The DNA here is from genome assembly GCA_002395775.1 of Prevotellaceae bacterium UBA4301. Classification (GTDB taxonomy): domain Bacteria; phylum Bacteroidota; class Bacteroidia; order Bacteroidales; family Bacteroidaceae; genus Physcousia. The sequence continues at coordinate 40,686 of DGUV01000018.1, read as the reverse complement.
GCATGACGAAATAACCGAATGTTTTCATCGGGTTCCAGATAGATGAGACGAAAGACTGCCATGCAGTCGGCAAGCATCCGCAGGATGCAGTTAGCCGATACGTGGTCGTGGTGCATTTCCACCACTTTCAGGAGTGTATCGAAAGATTTAAATCGGATATAACAGAAGTGTGCAACATATCCCTTCAGGTAGCCCACATTGGCATAGTTGTGAAGACGACAAACCACCCTCACTATAGCCATCAATTCGTATAGTGTATAGAGGTATCTGTTTCTCAAAGACCCTCCAAATGGTTCCAATAGTTTCCTATAATCGCCTTCCAAATTTTCCATTAATCAATCAAATGTCAATTCCAATACTCCCTAACTGAAAGTTTGTTAATACTGTACTCACCCTTCTTTGTTTTCGTCAGTCAACAGATAGTCACTTGCCTTATCCTTGGTGATAGGACTGAATGAGTCGGAAAAGTTGCTCTGTGTCAGCTACATCCGCCAGGCGCATCTTGCCGTCAGAGGCACGCATCTTCAAAGCGTTACAATTTGTAACCGTTTGATTTCCTTCTTTCAATAGCCTATGTTTCAGCACCTTCCAGTAGTTTCTTGGATTCGGGCTGTCAGTCAGCACTGCGCATACATCTACTATGGAGAAATACCACTTCTCTTGTTCGTCGTCCCACACGGTTCGAACTTTGCGCTCTTGGAACAATTGTATTGCTTGTTTCTTTGTCATATCTGTCCTATTTGATAAATGGGAATTTACACGTTGAATCCAATGCTCCCTAACTGCTTCCTGATTTCCTGCTCCAAGCGATGGCTCTCCAAAAAGAGTCCGCTCAGTTCCGATGTCAGGCGTTGCATCTTTTCGGCAAAGGGTTCGCCATCATCCTCCTGCTCGGCAATGCCTACATAGCGACCTGGAGTGAGGATGAAGTCCTGTGCTTCGACGTCGGCAAGCGTGCGAACTGCACAATAGCCCTTCTCGTCCTCGAGCGTGCCCTTGCGATAGTCTTTGAAGGTCTGGGCTATGCGCTCGATGTCGGCTTCCGAGAGTTCACGCAGTTTGCGCGTGACCATAGTTCCCATGTTGCGGGCATCGACAAGCAACACCTTGCCGGGCTGTGACTTCTGACGCGAGAGGAACCAAAGGCACACGGGGATGCCTGTGGAGTAGAAAAGCTGACTGGGAAGGGCCACAATGCCCTCTACGAGGTCGGCTTGCAGGATGTTCTTGCGAATCTCGCCTTCGCCTCCCGACTGACTGCTGAGCGAACCGTTGGCAAGCACCATACCGATGCGGCCTGAGGGCGAGAGGTGACTGATCATGTGCTCCAGCCACGCAAAGTTGGCATTGCCCTGTGGGGGTATGCCATAGCGCCAGCGAACGTCCTCCTGCAGGCGGTCGGCACCCCAGTCGCTCATGTTGAAGGGGGGATTGGCCATCACGAAGTCGGCTTTCAAGGTGGGGTGTTGGTCGTCGAAGAAAGTGTCGGCATTGCGGTCGCCCAGATTGGCTTCGATGCCTCGGATGGCGAGGTTCATCATGGCCATTTTGCGTGTGTTGGCATTGATTTCCTGACCAAAGATGCTCAGGTTCTTGATGTCGCCCTGATGGTGACGCACGAAGTCGGCACTCTGCACGAACATGCCACCCGAACCACAGGCAGGGTCGTAGCAACGCCCGTGGAAGGGTTCGAGAACTGCCACTATAGTGCGAACGATGCACGAAGGGGTGTAGAACTCTCCAGCGTTCTTTCCCTCCAGCGAGGCAAAGCGTGAGAGGCAGTATTCGTAGGTGCGCCCCAAGAGGTCTTTATTCTCTTCCTGACGCCCCAGTTCCAAGGTGTTGGTGAAGAGGTCCACCACATCGCCCAGGCGACGTTTGTCGAGTTCAGGACGGGCAAAATTCTTGGGCAGAATGCCACGCAAGCGGTCGTTTTCACGCTCTATTTCCATCATGGCTTGGTCTATGACCTTGCCAATCTCTGGCGTGTGGGCAGCTGCCGAAATCACACTCCAACGCGCATCGGCAGGCACGTAGAATATGTTTTCCGACGTATATTCGTCCTTATCTTCCTCAAATCCGTCGCCTTCCTCCACCAATTGCTGGTGTTTCAGGTCGAATTGGTCACTAATGTACTTCAGGAAAATGAGTCCCAGCACCACATTTTTATACTCTGCAGCATCGATGGAACCTCGCAACAGGTCGGCCGCCTTCCATATTTTATCCTCAAAACCAAGGTCAGCTGTATTTTGTTTCTTTGCCATAATCGATTGTTTTCGCCCTACAAAGATAATGCAAAACGACGAACGAAACAAGTGTAAAGGACAAATTCATTTGTACTTTACCTTGCAAGGAGGAGGAAGAACATCGTTCAAGTCGAGTGAAATATAAAATGATTCATCATTTTTATTTCCGAGACGCACTGTCATTATTGTCATTATTGTCATTGTCATGATTGTCATTAAGAAAATCAACTTTTCGGGGGGAAATTTATGCCACAATATATATAATAATTATTATATATATTGTGAGGTGTTTTGGAATTCAAAATCGTTAATGACAATCGTGACAATGACAATCGTGACAACGACCGCTATCAAGCCATATTAGTGTACAAACTACTTAAACATGTGTATATCAATGCATTATAAAGTAATTTTCAAAGAAATTGGTGTTTTCGAGTCCGCGCGCGTGCAAAGCCTTGCATATCTCACAAATTATTACTATCTTTGCAGTAGCAAAGGAACAAGGGCACGAGGCAGGTCGACCATATGTTCGAAGCGCGCCGAGCATAAGCCTTATTGCCCTTGAACCTAAGCAAGAGAATTCAAAATTCAAAATTGACCCATTAACCCTTAAACGTTAACCCTTAAACGTTAAACATTAATCCTTCAGCCTGCTCACCGTCCATTGCATCTGTTCGCCCAGGCCTATGGTGTAGCCTTGCGAGCAGAAGACGACGCGGTTGAAGGTGTCGGCTATGAGGAAGATGGGCAGCTGGGCGCTGGGGAGCTTCATCTGTGACATGATCTGCCGACGAATGCTCCCGTCCGCGTCGATGCCGAAGAGGGTGTTCCGGGGCAGTGTCCCATAGTCCTCGGGGCGGAACTTGCTTGCTTCTTCCTCGCTTTCGAAAAGCAGCACGAGGGGACGGCCCCATTGGTCGAAGTCGGCGCTGGCCTTGCAGATGTCGCGCAGGGCGTGGTTGGTGGGCTCCTGACCCATGCCGACGAGTCCGATGGCAAAGTATCCGCGACCCGTCTGGCTCAGAATGGACGCGGTGGGGAGGCTGCGGAACGTGGGGGAGAGGGGAGTGAACTTGCTCTCTGAGTCGAACGTGCCGATGACGCTCACCTCCGTGTCGGTTTGCCGGATGATGAGGGGCAGGGTGGTGGTCCGCCCCTGTTCGATGGTGAACAGGCGGTTGGTGGCCAGCACGCTGCCGTTGGCAAGCCGGGTGCCGGTGGTCAGCAGGTAGGTGCCCGTGTCCAGCATCGTGCCTTGGCGGAAGGTGTTGCTCCAGCTTGTGCCACCGCCCATGTCCAGTTGTCCTTCCTCGAAGTTCAGCAGGCTTGTTCCTCCCTCGGGGGTGATGCGGGTCACGGTGAAGTGGCTGTAGTATTTGGGGTCGTCGAGATATTTTGTCGGTTCGAATGTGAGCACCAGCCTTCCCTGCGGTGCTGCCGTCTGTTCCTTCGCTTCAAAGTCGACGTCTATCCATTTACCATTTACCATTGACCATTCTTCATTTTTCATTTTTTGCTCGGCACTTGTGACGCTTGATTCATTCAAGAATTTTGAATTTTGAATTCCCTTTCGGGAGCGGTATTGCACCTTGCCGGTGACGGCGTCCTTGCGGGCTTCGAGCCCCATGGAGCGGGCCAGGGCCACGAAGAAGATGTCGCGCGAACGCTGGTCGGTCACCCTTGACAACCACACTCCCACGGGGGTCTGGGCGATGCGCAGGGCTCGGCTGTCGGGGTTCAGCCTGATGTTCTCCTGCACCCACTTGACCAGCGCCTCGGGGTCGCTGTTCAGTCCTTCGGCTATGGCTTGCTGGCGGAGGTAGTGCTTGAAGGGATGCAGAATCATTTCGTTCTCCACGCGCGGACAGAGCTGGTCGGACTCTGCTGTCATGTTGTCCTCCAGAATCTCCATAGGCATGTCCCTCAAGTCTTTGTCGCTCAGCGACTTCAGCAGGGCTTCGGCTCGTTGGGGAGCATCGGTGTGCCGGGCCATGAAGTCGCGGATTGTCCTCCAGTTTCCCCTTGCTTTTCTCAGCAGCATGTCTTCGCCTTGATAGAAGGTGGCTTCGTAGGCCCTTCTCAGCGAGTCCTCCTGGGCCAGCCGCCTTTGGTTTTCGCGTCGCAGTGTCTCTGGTACTGGGGGGATGAGTGCCTGTTCGGGGGGAGGCACGATGTCTATTTCTTGAAGTTGAGAAGTTGAGGCGTTGAGAGAATGAGACGTTGAGACATTGAGAGAATGAGAAGGTGATAGTTGATAGTTGAGACTAATCGTAACCTCGTCTCCCGCCTTGTCATTTTTAATTTTTAATTTTGAATTTTGAATTTCAGACGCGCTACCTCCCTCTCCTTGGGAGAGGGCCGGGGTGAGGTTGAACGTCGCCTTTGCATACCCAAACTTTCCCCCCTTGGATGCCCACACCAGCATGTCGCCCTTGCCTGCGGTCAGGAAGGTGCGCCCTTCGCGGTCGGTATATTTCGTTGCCACAGTGCAGAACTCCGCATAGTTGTAGAGCTTGAAATCCACCCTTGCGTCCTCCACTGGTTGCCCTTCCTCGTCCAGCACAAGGAAATCGACTCTGGCACTTGACCCATAGTTGTCGATGAGATTGATTTCCGTGAAGCACGATGTCCGTAGCATCACCTCTTCCTCGCCCCGGTAGTCGCCGAAGGCTCTGGTGTGCATGAGCATGGCCCGCGAGGCGGGGGCGTTGAACCACCCCAGATTGAGCACGGGCTCGGGCTCGCAGGCTCCCAGAAACCACCATTTGCCGTCTGCCCAGGCTTCCACCCAGGCATGGTTGTCATCGGTGTGTGCCCACCGGGGAGTGTAAACTTGCCGGGCTGGTATGCCCACGGAACGCAAGGCAGCCACGGTCAGGGTCGATTCCTCGCCGCACCGCCCCAGTGCGTTCTTGATGCAGGCGAGGGGCGACAGCGTCCGTGCGTCGCTGGGGGCGTAGGTCACGCGTTCGTGGCACCAATGGTTGACTTCCAGGATGGCTTCTTTCATGTCCAGACCTCTGACTCGTTCCTTCAGTTGCCGATAGAAGACCCAGCGCGAAGAGTCGAGTGCCTCGTTGTTGACTCTGACAGGCAGCACGAAGTGGCGGAACAGCAGCTCCGGCACCAGACTCCCCCAGGGCATCTCACTGCGCGCGCGGAAACTTGCCCTCACATTTCTCAGGTGGAAGTCCTGGCTGTAGTCGGTGATGTCGGCCAGAGGCATGTAGGCATAGAGGAACATCATGGCCTCGGCTTCTTCCTGATTCCTTAGTTCTGCGATTTTGTTAGTGAACTGGGTGCCAATCAGTTGCTCTTTCTGATTGAAGTCTTTCATTACCTGGTGCCTATAGTCGTCGTCCGTGATGAAGTGCTGTGCCCTTTGTGCGGGGCAGACTGCTGGCCACAGCATGGCCGCGAGGATGATTAATGCCAAGTTTCTCATACGTTCTGTGTCGGTTGGTTGGTTGGTCGGTTAGCTGATTGTTAGTCTGGCAATGGTTTCGCGCACTCGCTGCTGCGAGGTCAGCAGTCGGTCGCCAAACTCAGGGTCGTGGCTCACTGGGCTTCGGGCCGAGAAGTGGAATTGCCTGATGCCCGTTTCCTGATGGATGTGCAGGATGTTGTCCTCGTTCACTCCGCTCCCTGCCATCAGCTGGATGCGGCCTTGGGCTTGTTCGTTGAGTTGCTTCAGAAGTTCTAATCCATCGGGTGCCTTCGATGCCTGTCCCGAGGTCAATAGGCGTTGGCATCCCAGGGAGATGATGTCCTCAAGGGCCTTCTGAGGGTGGCGTGCGCGGTCAAAGGCCCGGTGGAAGGTTACGGCCATACCCTGTGCCGCCTTCATGAGTTGCTGGCAGACCTCTATGTCGATGTCCCCTTCGCGGGTCAGGCATCCTATGGCAATGCCATCGACGCCAAGCGCCTTGCACAGGCTGATGTCCGCCATCATGCGTTGGGCTTCAAGTTCGGAATACACGAAGTCTCCGCCGCGTGGCCGGATAATCACATGCAGGCGGGTGGTGGTGAGCATTTGTCGTGCTTGTGCAATCTCTCCCATTGATGGGGTGGTGCCTCCCTCGGGGATGCTTGCACAGAGCTCTACGCGCGTAGCCCCTCCCTTCTGGGCCTCGATGCAGCTTTCCACACCATTGGCGCAAATCTCAAATTCAAATGGTTGTTCCGTATTCATGTTTCTGTTTCCTTTGCAAAGATTCGACATTGAGGCGTTTCAAAGGCGGAGGTCGCAAGAGATGGGGAGATGGTCGCTCACGCCTCCGGCATAGGTTGTGCCCTGGTAGGTGCGTCGCGGATACCAGGTGCCGTCGGCCACGGGCCTTTGCATCCAGTCGGCCGAGTAGATTCTGGCTTCCGTGGTGCAGTCCTTCAATGCCGGGCTCACCATGATGTGGTCAATCCAGCTCCAGTTGCTTCGGAAGCGGTAGGTGCCCTCTGTGGGCCTTTTCCCGTTAGGAGTCATGGGATGGAGCATTCGCAAAGGGCGCAGTTCCCCGAGGGGTGAGTTGAAGTCGCCCATCACAATCAGGCGCCTGTCGCCTTCGCCAGAGGCTAACAGGGAATCGCAAAGGGAGGCAAGTGTAGCAAGTGCCAAGCGGCGGTTGGGTTTACCCTGTCGTCGTCCTGCCTTGCTGGGCAAATGGCACACCACGGCGTGGAGCGTGTCTCCGTTGGCTACAATCCCCCATGCATGCAGAATGTCGCGCGTGGGGCGCAAACCATAGCTGATGGAGGGCACGCGACGTGTTTCCCATCCCAGTATGCGAAAGTCTTCCCTCCTGAACATCAGTGCCACATCCACCCCGCGCTTGTCCGGGCTGTCGGTCATGATGTAGTCATAGCCCAAGGTCCTGAGTGCGGAGCTCCTTGTCAGGGCATTCATCACGCTGTCGTTCTCCACTTCCTGAAGCGCCACCAACGAGGGAGGCCTGTCGCCGCCAACAGCCATCACCACACGACCGATGTCGGTGATTTTGCGCCGCATTCGTAGCCAAGTCCATTGTCGCGTGCTCTCGGGCAGGAACTCTTCGTCCTGCTTCATCGTGTCGTCGCGGCAGTCAAAAAGGTTCTCCACGTTCCAGGTCATTACGCGGAATCGCTCTTGTCCCCAACTTTCAAGGGTGATGTGCAGAAGGCAGATGATGAGCAGAATGCGGGTCATGGGCTTATTCTTATTTCATGCTTGACGCAACTTCGCCGGGCCAAGGCACGGGCAGTCCGTCGGCCTTCAGGCAGGGCCGCTGGGCATTGTAGGAGATGAGAGAGTCGGTCAGTTCGCATGCAAGCCGACGCAGGAGGCGGGGACGCTGGGCAGAGAGGTCGTGAACCTCGGCAATGTCGCGCCGGCGGTCATAGAGCTGGAACTGCTGGCTTTCCCAATAATAGATGAGGTGGTAGTCGCCCTTCATGATGGCCGAATAGGCTCCGAAGCCATTGGCCTGTTCATAGGCTTCGACCCATATGTTGGGATAGTGGAAGATGAGTGTGCGTTCTCGCTGGCGACGCGGATGGCATAGGGCTGGAACGAAACTCTTGCCGTCGATGGGCTGAAGCGTCTTGTAGTCGTGGATGCCTGCCATGTGGAGCAAGGTGGGGAAGAAGTCTTCGATAATGAGCCGCTGGCGACAGACTCCGCCGCCCCGTGTGACTCCGGGCCAAAGCACCATCATGGGCTCGTGGATGCCTCCTTCGAGTGCCGAACCTTTTCCCCCGCGAGCAGGGAAGTTCTGGTCGATGTTGGGCCGCCCTTGACGGACGCTGACCGATTGGCCTCCATTGTCGGACATGAAAATGAGAATGGTGTTGCGGGCCACTTGGGGATGTTGGTCAAGGAAGTCCATGATGTCGCCTAGACTTTTGTCCATACCCTCAATAAGCGCAGCATGATTGATTTCCTGCTGATTGAGTCGCTGACCAAGTTGGGCATCGAGGATGCCTTGTCCAGTGGAGTCGCAATAGTTGGGGGTGAAGCGTGGGTCGGCATCGTAGGGCACATGTATGGCATAGTGTGACATGTAGAGGAAGAAGGGCTGCTCGCGGCTGATGGACTGCTGAAGTTGTTGCAGAGCCTCGATGGTGAGCGCCTCTGTGAGGAAGGTGGAGGTGCCGTAGTAGTGTTCGAGCCCGTTGACATGGAAGCGCCCCTGGCCGAACTCGCGCTCGGAAAGATAACTTGCCGGCGCCCCGTTGGCTCCTCCGGCAATATTTACGTCAAAGCCCATGCGAAGAGGGTCGGCCCCGGCAGTTCCTTCTGCTGCGAAGTGTGCTTTGCCCACATGGATGGTCCGATAGCCGTGGTCATGGAGTATTTGGGGCAGGGGAGTGACCTGTGTGGAGCGGTGGAGGTCGTGGGCTGAAGCACTGGGGGGCTGCAGGCCGTTGACATTCCACTGGGGCAGGATGAGGTTCGCGCTTTCGTCATCGGTGGTCTGGTCGTAATGCAAAGTCCAGTTGGTGACACGATGGCGAGCAGCGTTCATGCCTGAGAGCAGGGAACAGCGCGAGGGGGAAGAGACGGCGCAGGCATAGGCATTGGTGAAGCGAACACCCCGCTCTGCCAGACGCTGCATGTTGGGCGTCCGATAGCGCTGGTTGAGTGGGGTGGCTTGTTCCCAAAAAGGGACGGTGGTTTCCTGCCACCCCATATCATCCACGAGAAAGAGGATGATGTTGGGCCGCTCTTGCGCAAGGGATGTGGCTGAGACCAGTGCGAGTGCAGAGGTGATGGATAATCTCATGGGCGGATACACTGGAGGTTTCGCTCAAGTTGTTCTGTGCTGCTGGCACCGACAAGGACGCTGGTGACCCCCTGCTGCTCGAGAATCCATCGGAGGGCATGCTCTGCCAATGTGCGTCCCTGGGCAGAGGCTTCGTTGTTGAGCTGGCGCAGGTGGTTCAGCATCTCGGGCGTGAGCACGTCGGGTTTCAGGAATCGTCCCTGCGTCATGCGCGAGCCCTCGGGTATGCCGTGCAGATAGCGGTCGGTGAGCAGTCCCTGTGCCAAGGGTGAGAAGGAGATGAAACCGATGCCGTGGTTCTGGCAGAAGGGCAGGATTCCCTCGGTGATGGGGGCGTGGTCGAGCATGTTGAGGCGACCTTGATAAATGAGCAGCGGCACGTCGTGATGACGAAGATAGCGTTGGGCAAACTCTAGCGCATGGAGGGGCCAGCGGGAAATGCCCACATACAGGGCCTTTCCCTGGCGCACTACATCCACAAGTGCCTGCAGGGTTTCTTCAAGCGGGGTGAGTGGGTCGTAGCGGTGGCTGTAGAAAAGGTCAACATAGTCGAGTCTCATGCGTCGAAGGCTCTGGTCGAGACTGGCTATGAGATACTTGCGCGAACCCCAGTTGCCGTAGGGTCCGGGCCACATGTCATAGCCCGCCTTTGTGGCAATGAAGAGTTCGTCGCGATATGGGCGAAGGTCATCATCCATGATGCGGCCCAGCGTCATCTCGGCGCTACCGTAGGGAGGACCATAGTTGTTTGCAAGGTCGAAGTGGGTGATGCCGTGGTCGAAGGCATAGCAGGCAATGGCTCGACTGCGGTCGTACGGGTCGTTGCCACCGAAGTTGTGCCAGAAACCCAGGGAGACTTTGGGCAGCAGCACACCACTGTTGCCACAGCGACGGTAGATTTGTTCGCTGTCCTGATAGCGAGTGGGAGAAGCTTGGTAGTTTTCCATGCTGTCGAGAGTTATTGAAAGGTTAATCTTTGCAAATTTAAGAAATAATTATGAAACGGAGGGGCGTGTATTGTGATTTTCTTAATAACTTTGCCTGTGAAATTATGATTTGGAACATGAAAAGGATATTGTTGACCAGCATCGTGCTGTGCTTGGCTTTTGTGGCTAAGGCAGCAACAAACACCTACCAGAAGGCTTTGACACGCTATGTCCAGAGCAACCGGACGGCATGTATCGTGCCCGTTGACAACCTGCGCAAGGGACTGACCCAGCTGACTGACCAGAGACTGACCAACCGGCGCGGCTTCACTACGGAGGAACTGGTGGACGTTTACATCCGTCAGCAATTTATGCCCGATATGGTGGAGTATGTGCTCTTGCCCACCTATGGCCGCCACTGCACCGAACAGGAACTGAAGGAACTCACTCAGATGTACAAGACCACAAAGGGTAAGTTCTATCTGGCCCACTTGATGCAGACCCAGCATAGACTGGATGCCGTGGTGGAGGAACTGCTGAAGTGGCAGGCCGAGGAGATGGACAAGGGTAGCAGGCTCGACCCCATAGCCCTCGACCCGAATCTGACGGAGGACTATGTGGAACGCTTCAATGCCTACTATGACCTTGCCCGGCTCGACGATGCCCTGCAGCACATCAAGGAAAGTGAGGACTACCTGTGGGGCGAGGAAGAGTATCGTAAAATCATAGACCTGATGCTTCCGTACCTGAAGGACAACCTGCGCAACATTACGCTGAACCTGGCCCATCAGTTCCTGACCACCGACGACCTGAAGTTTGGTATCAAGCTTTGTTCCTCCGAGGCCTATCAGCGTTCGGTGGAGGCTCACACCGAGACTGTCGGGTCGATGCAGAGCGCCACGCGCCTCATCTATATGAAGTACCTTGATTGGTTGACAAAATAAAACCCCTCCCTTTTGAGGGGAGGGGTTGGGGGGAGAGGTCTTCAATTCTATTTCAGCACTCCCAATTCCTTGCCTACTTTGATGAAGGCTTCGATGCATTTGTCCAAATGCTCGCGCTTGTGTCCGGCAGAGAGTTGCACGCGGATGCGAGCCTGACCCTTTGGAACCACGGGATAGTAGAAACCGGTTACATAGATGCCTTCTTCCTGCATTTTGGCGGCAAACACTTGTGAGAGCTTGGCATCATAGAGCATAACGGCACAGATGGCCGACTGAGTGGGCTTGATGTCAAAGCCGGCGGCCATCATGCGGTCGCGGAAGTAGTTGACATTCTCCACCAGACGGTCGTGCAGTTCGTTGCTTTCCTTGAGCATCTTGAATACCTCCAACGAAGCTCCGATGATGCAGGGAGCCAGTGAGTTGCTAAATAGGTAGGGACGTGAGCGTTGGCGAAGCAGGTCGATAATTTCCTTGCGGCCTGTGGTGAAACCTCCCAGTGCGCCACCGAAGGCTTTACCCAGCGTGCCGGTATAGATGTCAACGCGGCCATAGGTCTTGAAGAACTCGCTCACACCGTGACCGGTTTCTCCAACCACGCCAGCCGAGTGGCTTTCGTCCACCATCACCAGGGCATCGTATTTCTCAGCCAGGTCACAGATCTTGTCAACAGGAGCCACGTTGCCGTCCATCGAGAACACGCCGTCGGTCACAATGATGCGGAAGCGTTGGGCCTGAGCCTCCTGCAGGCACTTCTCCAGTTCTGCCATATCGGCATTGGCATAGCGATAGCGCTTGGCCTTGCAAAGGCGCACTCCGTCGATGATGCTCGCATGGTTCAGAGCGTCAGAGATGATGGCATCCTCCTCAGTTAACAGGGGTTCGAACACACCACCGTTGGCATCGAAGCAGGCTGCATAGAGGATGGTGTCGTCGGTGTGGAAATATTCCGAGATGGCCTGTTCGAGTTGTTTGTGGATGTCCTGTGTGCCACAGATGAAGCGCACGCTCGACATGCCAAATCCACGTTCGTCCATCATCTTCTTAGATGCTTCAATCAGACGCGGGTGGTCGCTCAGTCCCAGATAGTTATTGGCGCAGAAATTCAGCACCGTCTGGCCTTTTACTTCGATGGCAGCCCTTTGCGGGGTCTCGATGAGGCGCTCCTCCTTGTAGAGCCCAGCCTCACGAATCTCCGCCAATGTCTGGCGGAGGTGGTCTTGCATTTTACCGTACATATATTATAAGGTTTAAGGTTTAACGGTTAAAGGGGGTTAGGAATTTAACTTCTCGCGCAGGTGGAAGAGCATGTCCACTGTCATCGCGTCGAGGTCGTAGTCGGGAGCCCAGTCCCATTCGCGGCGGGCGCAGGAGTCGTCCATCCTGTTTGGCCAGGAGTCTGCAATCGACTGGCGCAGGGGGTCCACCTGATACTCCATCTCAAACTCGGGACATTGGCGGCAGATGGCCTGATAGATGGTGTCCGGGTCAAAGCTCATCGAGGCTACGTTGAAGCCATTGTGGTGAACCAGTCGCGAGGCATCGGCCTCCATGATATGGATGGCAGCCTTCAGTGCGTCGGGCATGTACATCATGTCCATGAGTGTGCCCTTTGCAATGGGGCAGACGAATTTCTCACCGCGTACGGCCGAATAGTAGATGTCCACGGCATAGTCGGTGGTGCCACCGCCAGGGAGAGTCTGGTAGGAAATGATGCCCGGAAAACGCACGGAACGGGTGTCAACGCCATACTTCAGGTGATAGTAGTCGCTTAGCAGTTCGGTGGTCACTTTCGAGATACCATAGATGGTGCGTGGGCGTTGTATGGTGTCCTGCGGAGTCATGTCGTGGGGTGTGTCGGCACCAAATGAACCGATGGAGCTGGGCGTGAAGACGGCGCACCCATTTTCGCGGGCCACCTCCAACACCTTCCAGAGTCCGTCAATACCTATCTTCCAAGCCAGTCGTGGCCGGCTCTCTGCTACCACGCTCAGCAGTGCGGCCAGGTTGTAGATGGTGTCAATCTTGTACTCCTTCACCACGTCGGCAATGTGCTGTCCGTCGGTGACATCGGCAATGGCGGCAGGTCCGCCCTCCAGCAGTTCGCCCTTGGGCTCAGCCCCTACGATGTAGCCTGCCACCACATGGGGTCCGCCATAGCGGGCTCTCAGTTCGCGTGTCAGTTCCGATCCGATTTGTCCAGTGGAACCAATAACCAGAATGTTCTTCATCAGAAAGTGTTTAATGTGTTGTTTTATGTGTGTTTTTTCACTTTTGCATCGCAAAAATAATAAATAATTCACAATCCTCAAACATTCGTCCGACAAATAATTCATATTTCCCCGTGTGCAATTCAAAATAATTCCGTAAATTTGTCCCCATATCCATCCATGCACATCATTCAAAATGAAGACTTTCCACTACATCCTTGCCATCGGTTTGGCCTTCGTTTTCTCCTTGCCATTGTCGGGGCAAGTCACTACTACCTTTGTACAACACTCCAGCGGACTCTTTCTGTGGCCAGGGAGCGACGGGCGTGGCACCATTGTCGATGCAGCCTCGTCGGAACTCCAGCCGCTCAGCCTTGTTCCGTGTGCCGATGGAAGCGTCCTCCTGGCTCATGGCGAGGGAGAAGCACAACGCTATCTGACCCTTGAAGGTTCGTGGAGCACCTATTTTCTTTCCGACAGCACCACTTCGCGTGCCCGTTTCACGATGGAAAGTACAGCTTCGGGCTTACGTTTTCGCTGTCAGTCCAATGGTAAATACTTGGGTACAGACAAGACTACATCCGGCAGTCATGTCTATGCCGACAAGGATGGAACGAAGGCCCTCCACCTGTGGCGATTGGCAGAGTCCGTGGATGAGGAATTTCCTACTGATACGATTTCCTATTTCATCGACGTAGCTTCTCGCCTGCAGCTCAATCAGGGGTGGGGCGTCTCGCTTTGCTGGTGGGCCAACATGTGCGGCAAGTGGGACGATGCAAAGATTGACCAGATTGTCGATTGGCTTGTCTCTCCCACTGGGCTGAACTACAACATCTTCCGCTACAACATTGGCGGAGGCGACGACCCCCTCAATCGCAATTGTACGCCCCACCACATGGGGTCGGGCAAAGGGCTTAGGGCCGAGATGGAAGGATTCAAGGATTCCACACTCGACGTCTATCATTGGGACCGTGATGCGGCACAGCGCAAAATTATGCTCAAAATCAGGGAGAAACGTCCCGATGCCATCTTCGAAGCCTTCTCCAACTCTGCCCCTTACTATATGACCTACAGCGGTTGTGTGGCAGGCAACACCTCTGCCGGAAAGGACAATCTGAAACCTGAATACTACGAGGAGTTTGCCCACTATCTTGTTGATGTCTGCCGCCACTATGCCGATGAATATGGCATTGTGTTCCGCACGCTCGAGCCCTTCAATGAACCCAATACCAACTACTGGGGAGCTAATGGGGGGCAGGAGGGTTGTCATTTCGACTTTGCCTCTCAGGTGGCCTTCTTGCGTGTGCTTGCCCCCATACTTCGGGATTCGGGCCTGCCCACCGTCATCTCGGCCAGCGACGAGACCAGCGTCAGCACTTCCGTCTCGGGCTTCAAAGCCTATCAGGAAGCCGACGTGCTGCATCTTGTGGGACAGTGGAACACACACACCTATTCGGCCGGAACCACTTCACGCGCTCAGGTGGGTACGTTGGCACGCAACGCAGGACTTCCCCTATGGCAGAGCGAGACGGGCAGTGGCGGTTCGGGCATTGGTGGGAACCTGAGCCTTATGCAACGTGCCATCGACGACATTCGCCTCATCATGCCTGATGCCTGGATAGACTGGCAATATATGGAGGAGAACAACGACCAGTGGTGCACCATACGCGGCAGTTTCGCCAACCAGACCTATCAACGCGTGAAGAGCTACTACTGCCATCAGCAACTCACCCGTTTCATCCCCGTGGGTCATCGTTTTGTTACTACCACCGAGCCCACCACACTCGCAGCCCTCAGTCCTGGGGCTGACACTCTTGTGCTCGTGGTCATCAACGAAGGCGTCACGCCCGTGGTCCATCGCGCTCAGATGCTCTGTGGGCAGCCTGACATCAATTGCATTCAGGCCTGGCGCACCAGCGAGAGTGAGGACCTGCAACGCGTGTCGCCCCTTAGAACACAGGATTCGGAGCTTGTTTTCAGTCTTCCAGGCCAAAGCATCACCACGCTGCTCATTCCCCTGACTGATGCCGAGGAGGTCTATGAACAGCCCGAGCCTGGTCGGCCCTATCTCATACAGCCACAATACAACCCTCAGCTGACACTGACCGCAGGCAGTGGTGGAGGCCTCTCCATCGAACCCGTCAGCCTGCATCCCTCACAAGTGTGGACACTGGTGGAACGCGACGGAGCGCTGTTCCTTCAGAACGCCGAGGGCAATTGGATAAACGACGGAGGATCCTCCTACGCCATGCTTGTGACCGACTCCCAAGCTGAGGCCACACCTCTCAGTCTGGTGAGCCTCGACCCCTACTTCCATGCTATCATGACGGATGCCACTTATGCTTTCGACCTCAATCGTGAGTCCTACAGCGCAGGTACCCAGGTGGGCCACTATGCCTACGGTAACAGTCCCTCGGCCGGTCATCGCAATTGGCACTTCACCCCCCTTCCCACAAGCGGAGATGAAGACGGGGTAGAGGAAATCCGGAATGTAGAGGTGGGAGAGAACTCGTCGTCCGATGGCGGCAAGGGAATCTTTGACCTCACAGGCCGTCCCGTCACCTCACCACGTTCAAAAGGTATCTATATCCGTCAGGGTCGCAAATTTATTATCAAATAAATTTCCCAATCATCACATAATTACTTCCCAATCATCGGAAAATCACTTCCCAATCATCACGAATTTACTTACCAATGATCGGCCGATGATTGGTACAATGATCAAGCCCTCATTGGTAAGTAATTTTCCGTTGATTGGGAACCCTATTAAAGAATGTAGCTATAAGATATTCTATAGATACTATAATTGCGATGACCTCTTGCTGCATCTCCTTTGAGCAGAGGGTGGGAGAGTGGGATGTGCGTGCTATCCTATAATTCGCTCAGTAGCCAGTGTGGATTGTCACGGAAGCGTTGCCAGTCGGATTCGAGTTGTTGCTGCAGGTCGGTGAGGATGTGGGCCTCGGGACTCAGGTTGGTTTTGTCGCGACGCAGGCGATAGATGAATTCGAGGAGGTTCCAGCAAATGTTGTACTGTCCGGCTGCAACGAGTGCCTGTGGCTTGCCTTTGGCACGGTCGTCATCGCTCCACCAAAGGGTTGTGCCCATGGCTGTGGCAAGGTCGGAATTGGCAAGAATGGCCTTGCTGGGTTCCATCAAAACTTCTTCCTCAGGTGTCAGGTGCTTACCCCAGTTCTGGCCGGTGCCCAGTTCGTAGAGGGCGTTCATGATGCGGCGGTTCTGCCATTTGTCATCGAGATAGATGGTGTCGTAGTTGAGTGAACGTATGTGCTTCATGAAGACTCTGTCCGTGAGGGCGTACATGGAGGTGGCTCGCGAGCAGACGAGGTTGATGTATTTGGAGAAGGAAATGGTGAGCAAACCCTTCCAACGGAAACTGAAGGGTATTTGACGTGCCTTGCGCTTGATGAAGACGCGTGAGGCAACGGACGATGCGATGCGGATGACGGCGAACAGGATGGTGAGGCTGAGGAAGAACCCGAACCAGAAGCCGCGCGGAACCCATAGCAGGAACTGAGCCAGGAGGAGAAGGGCGAGGTTTAGTGCCCAGTTGGCACGCCGGATGGTGAGCCACGAGAGGGCACGGGTCTCGGTGTAGTGGTAGGACTCTTCCTGCCCGCGACCTGCGTCGGAGATGATGAAGAGGTCGATGTCGCGACGTTTGCGCAGGAGATTGATGGGCTCGATACCTTGGTTATCGACCACTCCGCCATCCATCAGGGCCAGAGGTTTGGCCTTGGCCAGATATTCGACATTCTCTGCATTGGTGCTGAGCTGGAAATCCGCGGGGAAATTGAGTGCCTCGAACCCGCCGGGGAAGCATGATGAAGCGGCGAAGACTTCGGCCAGACGTATCTGGCGGGCGATTTGGTGAGGTATTTTGTAATAGGCGTTGCCAATGGTGCCTTGTGATGTGCCTCCCCGCTGGGTTTTCTGCTTTTTGCCTACCTGAAAGCGGAACTCGGTGGCATTGGTGAACTCGGTGGCATTGGCCGAGAAGTCGTCGATAGCGATGTCCTCGATGTGGTCCATGAGTGTGCCCAGTGTGGCTCCTTCGAAGATGTCTTCGTCATAGATGCGCACCATTTCACGGATGAGCGAGTCGTTGTTGCACTTGCCGCACAAAAACTCACGGCTGGCCTTGCCTATGATGTCACCCTCGAAGAGCAACTTTCGCAGCCGGCGCAGGCTCTCCTCGTGACTCCAGCCGCGACATTGGCCCAGTATGAACCATAGGCCCGTGAGGGTGCCACCAGAGATGGTGGATACCGCTCCGACGTGGTCGAGCAGCGAGCCTCCGTCGCTTGTTTTGAGGTGATTGAGGTAGGAAAGTGTACCCAGATGGAAGGTGGCAGCGCGGAATCCTCCGCCCGAAAGACTGATGGCGATATTCATGATTCTATTCAATATTTATATTATTTCATCTCCCATTTCACATCACTCAGCCCTGGGGAGTTGAAGGCGACACTGACGGCCCCAGGGGCAGTACGAAGAATGTAGGCAACGAGTCGTCCGCGATAGGCAGGCTGGTGATTGTCACGATAGTTGCTCATGTCGGAATTGTTGCAGCCTTCCAGACCCAGCAAACGGGCGGGGCCGGAGATGGTGCATGTGATGTCGGCTTGGGATGAACGTACGCGATTGCCCTGGGCATCGGTGACTTCGACCATCAGTTGCATCAGCTGGCGGTTGTCCTCGGGCAGGAGGTCGGTTACGCGCAGTGCCACGGGTTCGCTTTGTGTGGTAATCTCATAGGCCGAGAGTACGTTGCCCTCCATGTCAAGTCCTTCGGCGCGAAGCGTCCCGGGACGGAAGGGAATGTCCCAATAGGTGATGAAGGTCGAGTCGGGACGCATTTGCGGTTGCCCTACGAGGCTGTCGTTGAGCAGCAGGCGGGCTTGCGGTGCATTGGTGTAGCAGACCACGCGACGCAGCACATCGCTACTTCCCCACTGGGCTGGCAGGGGCTGCCAGTCGTCCTGCGCTTCGGCCGAAATGATGTTGCGCCGGCGGGTGTTGGCCGAACCGCGACGGTTGCCGCGAGCGGGCATGAGAGGATAGGTGCCCAGGTAGGTAGTGGGCTCGTCGCTCCACAGGGCAGCACGGAACCAACCGCGAGGTTTGCGGAATGAGGCAAAGTCGAGCAGTCCGGTGTTCAGACCACGCGAGGGCCAGCGTCCCGACTCTCCGAGATAGTCGGTACCGGTCCAGATGAACTGACCGAAGATGTGCTTCTTGTCGCGAACGGCCTTCCACGAATCGTAGCCAACGCCTGTCTCGCTACCGTATATGATGCGCTGGGGATATAGCTCGTGGTCGGTGTCGTAACGATTTTCCGTATAATTATATCCTACCACGTCGATGGCTTCGGGATATTCCGTTTGGTTGGACATGACAACGCCGGCTAATGCTCCTGTGACGGGGCGGGAGGCATCGATGGAACGGATGACTGCGGCCAGTCTCTTGGCTATCTTGCCGATGCGTTCGGCGTTGGGTGCATTGGGCTTGTATCCGCCAAACATGGGTTGGTTGATGGTGGCATTACCTCCGTCGAGCACGGGGTGAGAATAGGGGTCGTTGGGATAGTCCACCTCATTGCCCACACTCCACAGGAAGACGCAGGGATGGTTGCGGTCGCGGCGAACCATGTCGGCCACATCACGATCTATCCATTCTTCAAAGAAGTCGTATGTGCCGTCGAAGGCAGGCTTCCCTTGGTTCCATCCTTCCACCCACTTGCGCTTGGGGAACTCCCATTCGTCACTGCCTTCGTCCATGACGAGCATGCCAAGTTGGTCACAAATGTCATAAAGCATGGGGGCCTGTGGATTGTGACTCATGCGGATGGCGTTTGCTCCCATGCGCTTGAGTTCTTTGACTTTCCGCACCCACACCTCGCGAGGAACGGCGGCTCCCAAGACTCCGGCATCGTGGTGGAGGCAGACTCCCTTCACCTTCTGGTTGCGACCGTTGAGGAAGAAACCTTCATCGGGCGTGAAGCGTAACGTGCGCAGCCCCACGGCAATCTCGGTGGAATCGAGGTCTGTGAGCAAAACCTTCAGTTTGTAGAGATAGGGATCGTTGAGGTCCCAAAGGTGTGTTCTGGCCACGTCGAGAGGAATGGTTTGCCAAGCTTGAGCCTCGCAGCCTTGATGGGCAACCACGTTGCCTTTGTCATCCAGCAGTGTGATGTTGAGTGAGAGACCGGGACGAATGTTGTCGATGGCGACATCTACTTCCACCTCGGCGCTGCCGTCTTCGTTGAGTTGGGCAAGTCGATAGGTTGTGCCCCACTGCGCGAGGTGGGTCTTGGGTGCACTTACAAGCCATACGTCGCGATAGATGCCCGAACCGGTGTACCAGCGTGAGTCGGCATATCGACTATGGTCAACGCGTACGGAGAGGACGTTGTCGCCCTTGCGAAGGTGAGGTGTGAGGTCGTACATGAAAGAAACGTAGCCATTGGGGCGCCGTCCCAGTAGATGTCCGTTGAGATATACCTCGCTGCGATTGTATATGCCTTCGAAATAAATGTAGTGGAGGTCGGCCTGAGGAAGTTCGTTGAGACGGAAGTGCTTACGGTACCAAGCGATACCGGCTGGAAGATAGCCCGTACAGCTTGCCCATTTTTGCGATAGCTCTCCCTCGATGCTCCAATCGTGGGGTAATGAAAGCTGGCGCCATGCGGAGTCGTCGAACTTTGTCTGCCGGGCTTTGGGATTATCACTTAGGCTGAAGAGCCAGTTGTCGTTGAAGCGTTCGGCGTGGCCAAATCCAACTTGGGCCGTGAGCATGAGCACCTGAGGGAGCAGGATAAGGAAGAGTAGGCTGCGTTTCATGATGATAAATTTGGCGATTGGCGTTTGAAGATGAAACATGCCCCGGACAGCGCATTGGCCATCCGGGGCAGGATAGGGGGATTGTTATTTCTTAATGATTTGCTTCCGCTTATCAACAATGTAGATGCCCTTCTTCGGGTTCTTCACCTTCCGACCTGTGAGGTCATAGGTTTCGCCTTGTTTGTCATCGGCTTCAATGCCGCGAACTCCAACGGGGTCAACTACTGTGAGCGTGCCATTGACGTAGGAGATTTCGTAGTTGTCGGCTTCGGCTCCATAGATGCGAATCTCATACCAGCCTCCAGGGCTGTCGATGGTGGCGTCGCACTCAATGGTGGGCTTCACGGTAAGCACGTCGTCAATCTTCTCTCGATTGCGTAGGCTGCTGTGTGTGAAGACGAATTCGGGATTCTCCTCACCGATGTTGCGGCTGAAGGACTTGGCGGTGAGCGTCAGGGGCGAACGTTCGATGGTGAGCTTTCCGCTGGCGGTCTGCAAGCCAGGAGTGGTGATGGTACCTGGTTCGACTGCGATTTCGTACTCGCCGATGGGCGTAGTGGACAAAGCCTCTGTGGTGAGTTCGGGTTCGCCGTTGATGGGTGCACCCGTCACGTCGTATGTGAACTTAGGATTGGAGCGACCATACAGGCGGTTGGCATCCTCTGCTGTCACCATAGGCGTTCCTGTGTACTCCTTGATAGTGTGGGTTCCCCATGTTTCGTCGGCAGCATAGGCTTCCATCTGAGATTTGGGAACAAAAACGGTCAGTCCCTTGGGCAGGCTGGCTTCTGCAGCACCAGAAATGACGTTGTTACCAAGCACGGCCATATACTTGAGTGCTGAAGAGTTGTAGAACGCTTTTTCTCCCAGGCTGGTGATATTCTCGGGCAGATAGAGGGAGATGAGGGCCGAGCATCCGCGGAAGGCTTCGTCGTCGAGCTTGGTCACGCTAGTGAAATAACGGAACTCGTCGAAACTCTTCATGGCAGTTGCCGAGCGGAACGCAGCACCGATGGAGGTCACGGATGCAGCTTCCTCGAGGCTAAGCTCGTCGTCTTCGTCATTGTCCCACATGTTCACAGCAATGGTGCGTGCGCGTGTGTCGGTGAAGTCGATGTAGTGAAGTTTCTTGCGCAGCGACTGTATGGCATTGTTGATTTGTTCTTCTGTACTCTCAAAGTCGTCATATACAGCATGCTCCTGAGCATCCTCAATATTCTTTGCATCAGCCACGATGAGGAGTTCGCGGAGTTGTTCGCTTAGTTCATAGAATGCCTTAGCGGCTTTCACTTCGTCTACGCTGATGAATGCCCAGTGGCAACCTTCGGGATTATTGCCATAGTTGATGTCGTAGTAGAGACCCTTACTCGAGTAAGTGAAGTCACTGGTATGATAATCTTCAGTACCCAGGTATTCGCCTTCGACATACTCAGCATCGGTGCTGGGAACTTGGAAGGTATAGACGTTCTCCCTGCCTTCCACGGGAACCACCTTCCAATAAGCCTTTGCCGAGAGCGAACCATCGGCGAAGCAAGCCTTCACGCCTTGGCCCACCTTCGAGTCGGTGCTGGTGCGGAAGAGCGTCTTGCTGCCTCCTGCATTCTCGGAATAGAGGTAGTAGAGTCCTTCGGGCATGTTGCTGGTGCGACGGAGCTGATAGACAAATCCCTTCAGGGCAACCACAGCCTGGGTGCCATAGGCTTCGCCTTGTGTAATGCTGCCCTTCATGCCGAGATTATAGACATATACTTCCTTATTCTCCTCCAGTGCGCAGAATTTAGGCGTCTGCACGGCACGCATCTCCTTGATGGTTCCGAACTCCTTCCAGATTTCAGCATTTGCGTAGGCTTCCTTCGAACCGTAGGGAACGTAGAGTGTGGCCTTGGAGAGATTGACGTTGGTGAAGACGTTGTTGCTGATTTCGATGTTTGCGGGGTCAGCAACGGCAATGCGGAATTCTGTGAGTTTGGTGCATCCGCTGAACGACTCATCGCCGATGTAGGTGATGTTGCTGCCGAAGGATACACTCTGCAAGTTGGTGCACCCCATGAAGGCACGATAGTACATGTCAGTCACGTTCTCGGGAACAATGGCTGTCTTCAGTTTCGTGCAGTTGAAGAAACTGTTTCCGTACATGAGATTGATGCCAGTGAAATACTTCAAGTCACTCAAGTCTGTAACGGCGGTATTGTTGTAGAAGATCTGTCCGATGCCTTCGGCTGCAGCTGCTTCCGTGTAGCTGATTTCTCCGTTCTGGTCGGCATCGGCTGCGGAAACCAAGATGCGGCGTGCTTCGGCATCAACGAACTCAATGAAGTTCATTTTTTTGCGCAGACGGCGGCAAGCTTTGTCCATCTCCTCTACGCTGCTTTCGAAGTTGTCATAGACAGCCTGTTCCTGTGTCGAATCGGCTCGCTTCGTCTTGGCCAGTGCAAGCAGGTTCTTCAGTTCCAGCGATTTCTGATAGCGCTCAACGTCCTGCTCATTGTATTCCACTAACATCCACTGGCAGTTCTTGGCATAGACGTTGTAGTCAACATCGCTGTATGCTCCATATGTGGGCGATGAGGCATTGCTTTCGTGCGAGGGCTGAATGCCCAGGAATTGTGAAGCATTGTAGCCTGTACCATTGCTGGGAATCTGCAGTGTGTAGATGTTGTCGGTGCCTTCCACAAGAGCCACTTTCCAGTAAGCCTTTGCGGAGAGCGTGCCATCCACAAAGCAGGCGTTCACACCGTTACCTACGCTGCCGTCGGTGTTGGTGCGGAAGAGAATCTTGTTTGTTGCACCTGTGTCTTGTGAAGATAGATAATACACACCGTCGGCCATTGAAGTGCTGTGCTTAAACTGGAATCGCATGGGTTCGTCGGTGTTGGCTACAATGGCCTGTGTTCCCCATGCTTCGCCCTTCGTCAGGAAATAGCCCGTACCTACGTTATAAATATAGTAGTCCTTGTTAGTCTCGAGCGTAGTGAACTTGCCCTGTGAAAGGTTGCGTTCTTCGATAAGGTTGCCAAACTCCTTCCACTGTTCAGCAGAAGCAAAGTAGCTGCGGGTGCCTTGTAGTGTGTTGAGTGTGGCGTCGGAGAGGTCAATGCCGCTGAACACATCTGCACCCATAACGATGGTTTGCGGATTCACGCACCTTACCCCCATAGTCTTCAGTTTGGTGCATCCCTTGAAGGCTTCCTTACCGATGTATTCGGTGGCCAAAGGAATGTCGATAGAAGTGAAGACTTGGCAGTTTTCAAAGGTGTTATCCTCGATGCGACTTATACCGCTGGGCAGTACTTGGTTGGGTAAGACACGGCAGTTGGCAAAGGCGCTATCACCGATAATGGTGAGTCCGTCGGTGAGTTTAAAGTTCTTCAGCGCACGGCAGTTGGCAAAGGCGCGTTTGCCTATTTTCTGCATGGCCTTAGGCAACTTCAGTGTGGCCAATCTGGTACAACCGTTGAAAGCATCGTCGGCAATCTCCTTAAGACTCGTGAAGTTGTAGAGTTCCTCAAAGGCGGTGATTCCGGTTTGATTCTGGAACAAGGTGCCAATGTCCTGAACGGCAGCGGCTTCGCCATAGGTGAATGTGCCATCACCGTTGGCATCAAAGTTTTCCAGGCAGATTTTCTTCACTGTGGCATTGGCAATAGGCATAGACTTTTCGTTGTAGTTCTCTGGCTCGCACCCGATGACTGCAGCTTCCCCATCGCTGTATCCACCTGACGAACCACCGATGCCTTGCGAGCCGGGATTCAGCTTCGAGAGCATGTAAAAGCCATCGCTTGCGCCACCCCAACCCCAGTTGATGTGGTAGCAATAGTTGCCGTCGTAACCGTCACACACGAAGGCGTGGCCACCGTCGCTGTTGTAGCCGCTCAGGTAGAAGGGGCGACCTTGTGCCAGTTCCTTGTAGAGCAGGTCATCCCAGCCTTCTTCTGAGTAGGAGTTTTGATAGACGATACGTGTTTTTGATCCGTAGCCAAAATACTTCTGGAAAGCACCTGGTACTTCACTTGACTGGGCACCCGAACTGCTGTTAGTATAGTCCATCTTCACCGACACACCGCAGTAGTGCATCAGTTGTGCAACGGCCTTTTTCTGCTTGGCAGTAGCACTGCTTCCGTAGGAGTCGAGCATGTTGTCCCAGTCGATGGGCGAACCAGCTTCGATACCCTCTACTGCAAGATTGCCGTAGGTGGCATGGGTGGTCCATCCTGTATAACCAGGGATGTCGGCTTGTACTTCCGTTACAGACTTGGCACGCTGGAAATAGAGAACCTGTGCCATGGCCGTAGCTACACAGCCTGTCACCGACCGACCCAGCGAGAAGTACATAGGACACTCGTCGTTATAGGGGCTTCCTTGGTTCCATTTGGTGGAGACCATGGGAGAAATTTTGTCGTGGGTGGGCAGGGCGTAGCGTGGTCCGTTGTCCACTTGCGCGCTCAGGTCCAGCAGTTCCTGCTCGCGGGTGTCCAGCCAATGGCGCATGTTGTCAGGCAGGTTGTTGTAGTCGAACTCGCCCTCTTCGGTGTACCCGATAATGGGCAGTGTCTGGTCATTGCCCGAGACGATTATGTATCCCTGGTTGTTACCACGGTTGAAGACGTAGTAGAGTTCGATGTCGGCCGAAGCAGCTGGCGAACGTCTTGGACCCAGTTTTGCTTTGTTCTTAACAGGAGCAAGCATGCTGCTGCCTCTCGTGTTTTTCAGGAAGTCGATGGCATTTTTGCGGGCTTGCTCGCGTGTGATGGGGGCGGCAAAAAGTCCAATGACCATCGTCACACTTAATAGTGTGATGAATAATCTTTTCATTTGAAACATTTCAGAATGTGTGTTAGTTAATATTGTTTTCGGGCGTAAAGTTAAGCAATATTTTCCGATTGATAAAGAATTTCGGGAAATAGTTTTGTAATTTCCCCATCCAGTTGGTTCATGGTGATGAGATAAGCCTGCAGTCCAGCGTTTCTGCCAGAAGTGATGTTGTCGGGCAGGTCATCGATGTAGAGTGTCTCCTGCGGACATATTCCCGTCCGCTCTATCAGTAATTTATAGAGGGCAGGATCAGGCTTCGCCATCCGAAGTTGATAGGAGAGGAAGAGCTTGTGGAAACAGTCGTCCATGTCGAATCCCAGTTCGCGTGTCTGGCGAAGTGTCTCGCTCCAGTGCAGGTCACCAATGTTGCTCAACAGAAATACGTTGTACCGTTGTTTGAGTCGTGCGAGCCACTCCAGCCTGTGTCGCGGAAGTCTGATAATCTGGTTGAACGCATCGACAATCTCCTGGTCAGTCGTGCCCTCGCGGCATTCCCGTTTCATGAGGGCTACAAACTCTTTGCCGCTCATCTCACCCATGTCCATGGCGTGCATCAGCGGACGCAGTTTAGTCATGGCTTCGTTGCTATCGGTGATGGGGTGGGCAAGAATGCGTGCGAAAGCTCTTATGCTCCTTTCTATCTCCAAATCCACGACGACCCCTCCAAGGTCAAATATGATATTCTTTATCTCTTTCATTATAAGATGGTTAATATATTATTGCTCACTTTAAACTTTATGTTTATTCCAGCGTACTCCATACCATAGATGCGCTCGCTGTCTGCCTGATAGTGCGGACGCGGATCGGCGGCCAAGATTTGTCTCAGACTATCCACCTTCTCTGGTGAAAGATTTTCCTCCAACCAATGAGGAACCACCACGTCGAGCATCGGTTGCTGGCTGGTCATTTCGGCAAATCCGCTGCTGGCATCGGGATGGCAGTCGCTCAGTGGCAGGTAGGGTTTGATGTCCCAAATGGGCGTCCCATTCATAAGGTCTGCTCCACTGACATGAATGATGGGTCCACGCGCCGATGACTTTTCGATAGAGAGGATTCGGACAGATGAAAGCCCTATGGGGTTAGGGCGGAAAGGCGAACGTGTGGCAAACACCCCCATGCGCTTGTTGCCACCCAATCGTGGCGGGCGAACCGTAGGCGACCAGGCTTCGCGATGTGACTCCGAAAAGTCCCAGATGAGCCATAGGTGTGAGAAGTCCTCAAGTCCTCTCAAGGCGTCGGCATTACGGTATTCCGGTTCGAACACGATACGGCTTTCTAGCTTGTCCACCAGTCCGCTCTGCCGTGGTATGCCAAACTTCCCGTTGAGGTCATTTTCGATATGTGCAATCACTTTCATGGCTGCAAAGATAGGCATTTTACTTTATAATTACGAATGTTGAATGAAGAAAGTCACCAGTTATTTAAGACTAAGATAGTACAACCTTGAGGGGAAGGTTGTATGGTCCTGTCAGCACACAAATTTTTAATTCCTTCATGTCGTAATGTTGCGCGATAAAGATTTTTTCGTAATTTTGTGGTGATATATTGTTTAATATGGAAAGTTTATTGAAATGAAACGACCGCTAATCCTAATCATGCTGCTGATGAATTGTCACCTTGCATTGCTCTCATGCGCCAAAGAAAAAGGCTTAACCTTCGACTCACAAGGGGAACAAAAGACCCTGACTATGCTCGATGGCAGCGAAGTGCGCTACATCGCTTACACCGACATTCCTTATGTGACGAACATTGAGGACGAACAATACCAGACACTCAATTTCTTCGTACCCGAGGGCGCTACGCAAAAGTCGGCCATCCTCCTGCGTACTTATGTCGGAGGCTATATGGCTGCATCTGCCCGCAATCCATCGGCCACTGATGCCACCGGGCGGGCACTTGCCGAAGGCTTATGTGTGTGCATTCCGGGCAGCAGGGGTAACAATTCTGTTCAAGATGGCGTATATACGGGAAAAGCTCCTCGTGGACTTCTCGACTTGAAAGCTGCTGTCCGTTATCTTCGTTTTAATGATAAGCGTATGGCTGGGAGTGCAGACCGCATCATCACCGATGGCACCAGTGCCGGAGGTGCCATGAGCGCACTCCTTGGGGCTACGGCCAATCATCCCGACTACGAACCCTATCTCAAGGCTATGGGAGCAGCTCAGGCTCGTGACGATGTCTTTGCTTCTGTGTGCTATTGCCCCATCACCGACCTTGACCATGCCGATGCTGCCTATGAGTGGCTCTATCATGGTCTGCGTGGCGACGGCGAGGTGTCAGACGCTCTGGTGCGACAGTTCGACCAGTATATAAATACGCTCGCGCTCCGCCATCCCAAAACCGATGAGCGCCTCACGTCTGATAACTACATGGAGTATCTCAAATCGTGGCTTCTGGCTTCGGCCTCTCGATTTGTACAGGAAGGCGGTGCTATCGATGACTCACTGGGATTCTCCTTCTACATGAGTTTCCCCCACACGCCCGGCCATCGGCCTGGAGGTCCTCGTTTCATCCGTGCCAAGGCTATAAAAAGCGAAGTGGCTTCCGATGTCGATATGGATTGTTATCTGGCCTATGTCGTCGGTCGCCAGGCGCTGAAGTCGTGTCCTGCTTTCGACAATCTCGATTCCCCTGAGTGCAACGTGTTTGGCAATGCTGAGGGTAATCCTGCCCACTTCACTGGCAAGGATGTGAGCGAGGAGGTGCGCCGCCGTGTACAACTCATGAACCCCATGAACTATATCTCCGACCCGAAATCCACCGTTGCTGCCCATTGGTACATCCGACATGGTGCTTCCGATCGTGACACGGCATTTCCCATCCCCGTCAATCTTGCCACGAAACTCATGAATGAGGGTAAGGATGTCGACTTTGCGCTTCCCTGGAACCGTCGCCACGAAGGAGATTACAATCTCGACAACCTCTTTCGCTGGATTCACTCCATTTTATCATCCTCTCATAAATGATAAAGAAAGCGGCCCTTATGATTGGGGCCGCTTTTATTTTCCGTTCTCTTTCTATATCAGCGTATGGTAACTATTCCTTGCTCGGAATGTTATTCTCAAAGAAATATCTCCATAGGGGAGCAGCCATGAGGGCCTGATGAAATTCACCTTGTCGGAGCAGATGGAGCACCTCGGCAGGGGGCATTTCGACTACGGCAATGTCTTCAGTCTGTTCCAGATGTTGTGTGTCGGTATGCATGACGCCGCGAGCAATGAAGGTGTGGCTTACATTGGTGCATGCCCCGGCATTGGGACAGACCGTCATGAAGTGATTCCATTTGCCTCCCGTATAGCCTGTTTCCTCCAAGAGTTCACGCTGAGCGGCATGGAGGGGTTCTTCCCCTTCTTCAATGACGCCTGCAGGCAGTTCCCATCCAACGAGTTGCCGAGCGTGACGGTACTGCCGTTCCAAGAGCATGTTTCCTTCGTTTGTGAAGGCAATGATGTTGACCCAGTCAGGATATTCCAGCACATAGTAATCCTGCATCTCCACGCCGCTCGGCAGGCGAACGTGGTCGCGTCGGGCAGTCATCCAAGGACGGCGGATGAGGTATTCACTGCCGAGTAGAGTCCATTTCTTGACGTCCTTCATGCTGCTCATGCCCCCCGAAACCAGAAGAACCATACGAGACCAGCTGCTTGCAGGAGCAGTATGATGGGTATGCCCAGACGGAAGGACCAGTGCTGGGTTTTGTGTCGCCAGACTTGCATACCTAGAAGGGCTCCCACACTGCCGCCGAATATGGCGAGCAGGAAAAGGGTGCTCTCCGGGGTACGCCACTTGTCATTCTTGGCTTTCCACTTGTCCACACCGAACACCACGAAGGTGATGATGGTCATGGCAAGGATGAAGATAACGAAGTATTTCCACATAAGGGTTTATCGTTTGATGTTTAATTTTCTTTGGGCTGCTTCTGCCATACGCGCACATAGTCTATCTCGTAGCGCATGGGGAATGCATCGGCTACAGGTTCGCCACCGTTTAGTCCGCCAATGGCCAGGTTGAGCAGGATGTAGTGAGGCTGACGCATGGGGTTTTTGTTTTGTCCGGGCGTGCCGTTGATGGTTTGGGTGAGGTCCACCTCGTTGAGCAGCTCGCCATCAAGGTAGATGAGCAGGCTGTCCTCGCTCCATTCCATGAGCCAGGTGTGGAAGCGTTCGCCCCAGTAAGGGTCGAGCTCCAGGAAATGGTCATAGGGGATTCTTTTTGTATTCCATACGGCCGAGCCTCGACGCTCTCCTCCCCAGGCGGCATTGGCCAGGATGTGAGGTTTCCCTTGGATGTGGTAGTATTCCATCACGTCAATTTCACCACATGAGGGCCAGGGAAGTGAGGAACCCAATGTCCAGATGGCTGGCCACGATCCGATTACGGCAGGTATGCGAGCCCTCACCTCCAGACGACCGTATTGGAACTGGAACGAGCGGCGCGTGTTGATGCTTGCACTCGAATATGGAGCATAGGGGCGACGCTGACGCCAGTCGCGTCCCTCGGGGTTGTAGTTTGGATTGGGGATGCTGTCTATTCTCCCTTCGAGGAGTAGCACTCCATTTTGCACGCGGGCGTTCTGGGGTTGATACCACTGGTATTCTTCGTTGCGCACCAGGCCGTGTTCTGACTGCCAGACATCCCAATTGACCTCCGTGCCGTCGAATTCGTCGTGGAAGATTAGAGTCCAGTCGTCGGCACTTCCTTGTGCATTTAGCTGGAGGCAGAAAGCCAAAAGCAGTAGTAAGGATGTGGGTTTCATACGTCTTTGGTTCTTAAGATGAGCGTGGTGGCTCCAATGGTAATGATGTCGCCGTCGGAGAGTCGGACGCGGTCTTGGTCGCGCAAGATGTCATTCATGTAGAAGGTGCCTGTTCCAGAGGGAGCATCGCGCAGGATGTATTGCAGTTCCCCTCGTTTAGAGCGCTGCACGCGTATGATGCAGTGCTTGGTGTCGATGCTTGGGTCTCGAGTCTCGATGGGGGTATTGATGTCGGTGCCCTTGACATATCGACCTATCACATTGTCTCCCATGCGGAGTGGAATGACTTGTTTGTAGTGGAACACATTCTCCACCACCACCAAAGTGCCGCATTGGGCGTCGGGCTGTCGCTCGTCAAGATGCTTTTCTTCGTGTTTATCACGCAGGCGGCTCACGCCCATGCGTATGCCAAACTGCTTCTGACACTGCGGGCAGACGAAGACAAGCTGTTGTCCGTCGGCATACTGAGTTTCGTCGAAGGTAATGTAGTTATCGCACTTGGGACACCTGACACGCTTCATAGGCTCATGACCCACGCGCCTTGGTACTCACTGTCGCGCTGGCGCACATCACGCGCTCCTTCGTTGGCAGCCTCCTCGCTTTTGTAGTGGCCCACTACCACGCGCACCATCTGCCCCTTCTTCACCACGCGTGCGCTCAGGAATCCTCGCTTTGTGAGTGTCTCGGCATATTCCTGCGCCTTCTCTGTGGGTATGGCACTGGCCATCACTACGCACCATTCTTGTTGCGGTTCTTGCGCTTTCTGAATGTTCTTTTCGGCAGGCCTGGCAACAGGGGCGGGAGACTCTGCTTTTGGTTGCGTAGGAAGGTTGGTTGCTTCATGCTGAGGCACAATAAGTTCCTTGAGGCTACTGCGCATTTGCTGCTGGCTTTGCTCGGGCATGGGCGTATTGAACACCATGAATAATAGGATGGCAGCACATGCAGCTACTGCCCAGTTGGCTATGCGGCGATTGATGCGGATGGTGATTTCCCTTTCGTCGGCCTCCATCGTGGCAGCTAAGGGTACGGTCTTGGGCTTTGTCTCACGTTCCACTTCACTCATGTGGAAGGCATCAAGCCCATAATACTCGGGTGTGGTGACACCTGACTCCTTAGGCGCAAACATCATGTCGCCCCGGGCTGTGGTGCTGAACACGCCTATGGCTCCGAATTCTACATAGCCTTCGTCCTCCAACATTTGCTGAAACTCGTCAATCCAAGTACCCAGCAACCTCTGGGCTTCTTGCTGATTGATGTCAAACAAATTGCAGATGGCTGAAAGCAACATACCGTCGTCATGACTCAGCTCGACATTGAAGCGCACCGAACGATAAGGGGGCAAAAAGGCTTCCTCCTCTTCGTTGCGACGAGCTTCCTGCTGCTGGGCAATGAATGTGCCTAGGCTGGGAATCACGACATGGTCGTGATGCAGGAGCAGATATTCTATCAATGTCGGAAACTGATTCATACTGCAAAGTTAGTAATTAATTGATAATTGACAATGGATATTTCATAATTATTTTTTAACTTTGTAATCAAATTTACCAAAAGCATTAGAACAATGGATTACATAATGACGGAGCTCGAAGGAGTTTGGATTCTTGAACCACAGGTATTCGGAGATTCACGTGGTTATTTCATGGAGGCATGGAAAAATGCTGATTTCCAGCGTCATATTGGTGAGGTTAATTTCATTCAGGATAACGAATCGAAGTCGTCACGCGGTGTTTTGCGCGGTCTCCACTACCAACAGGGTGACCTGAGTCAGGCAAAGCTTGTAAGGGTCATTAGCGGGCGTGTGCTTGACGTTGCAGTTGACCTGCGTCGTACGTCGCCCACCTTTGGCCAGCATCTTATGGTGGAGCTCAGTGGGGAGAATCATCGTCAGTTCTTCATCCCTCGCGGTTTTGCTCACGGCTTCCTTGTTCTTTCCGATGAGGCCATCTTTACCTATAAGGTTGATAATGTGTATGCTCCCCAGGCGGAGCAGTGCATCCGATATGACGACCCAATGCTCGCCATTCAGTGGCCCCTCGAGTCAGAGGAACTGCTACTCTCCGAGAAGGACCTTCGCGGTCTTTCGTTCCAAGAAGCTCCGAAGTTCGACTGACCTCTGGGAGACCTTCTTATATTATTATAATATAATGATAGCGCGTGCACGTGAGAGGCTTGCTCACGCAAGTTCCTGCGCAAACTGCTCGGCCTGTGACAGCGTGGCAATCTTTCCTACGTCCATCAGGCGCAGGTTGGGCTGTTCGTAGGCCATAATGCAATGCGATGCGCAGATGGAGAGGTAGAAGTCGATGATAGAGAATTTCTCCGGCCATTTGTCCATCAGCGGGAATAGTGATGTGGACATCTGGTGGATGCCGGCAAAGGCCCTACGATGGCATTGGTTAGGATTCAGCTCGGGGTAGGGCGAGCGCACTTCCCCTGTGGCCGTGTTGGTCCAGCCCACCAGCCGATGCTGGTCGTCGAAGAGCAGATAGCGTTGTGTTTCGCGCTGGCTCACGAGCAGTGTGGCTTCAGCCTCCCGTCCTGCGGCCATGAATTGTGGTAGGTTGCAGTTAGAGAGAATGTCCACATTGTGGATAAGAAACCGTTCGGCATCTTCCAGCAAGGGGCGAGCATGGCGTATGCCGCCTCCTGTCTCCAGTAGTTGTTGGCGCTCGTCAGAGAATCGGATACGAAGGTTGTCTGGCCTCTCTTCTTTGGCCCACTCTTCAATCATGTCGGCAAAGTGATGGATGTTGATGACCACGTCGTCGAATCCGCAATTTCCCAGTTTGTCGAGCAGAATCCCGAGAAGTGGTTTCCCGTTCAGCGGGACAAGGGCCTTGGGCATGTGGTCAGTAAGGGGCTTTAGTCTTGTGCCGAGCCCAGCGGCAAAAATCATAGCTTTCATGCTTCCAGAGTAAATGGGCGGGCAGGCAGCGTTTGGTTGATGCCCTGTTCACGATGGTTGATGACGACCTCCACGCCAAATTCCTTGTTGAGTCGTTCGGCCAGATGTTGTGCGCAATAGACGCTGCGATGCTGGCCGCCAGTGCAGCCAAATGAGAACATGAGGTCGGTGAATCCGCGCTGCATGTAGCGCCGCACATGAGCGTCAGCAAGCCGATAGACACTTTCCAGGAAGTTCAATATCTCGCCGTCGTCCTCAAGGAAACGGATGACCGGTTCGTCCAGTCCTGTGAGTTTCTTGTATGGCTCATATCGGCCAGGATTGTGGGTGGAGCGGCAGTCAAACACATAGCCTCCACCATTGCCGCTTTCGTCCTCGGGTATGCCTTTTCTATAGGAAAAGCTGAACACCCGGACGCGCAGCGGTCCCCGTCCGTCGTATTTCGAGAAGGTGGCTGGTCCGTCGGCCGGATGTGCCGTATATGGGTTGTTCTCTGTTGTTTTGTAGCCATCGGCCCGGGTTGCAGGCTCCTGAGGCAGAGGTGCAAACTGGGGTTGCCCCACAAGGTCTGTCAGTACCTGATTGAGGTAAGGGTAGGGACAACCACCTTCGGCCAGCAGCTGGCGCAGGTTCTGCATAGCAGGCGGGATACTTTCGAGGAAGTGGCGCTTGCGCTCAAAGTAGCCTCTGAATCCATAGGCCCCAAGCACCTGGAGCAGGCGGAAGAGCACAAAGAGGCTCAGTTTCTCGCGGAAGCGCGCCTCGTTGACTTCCGTATATTGTTTCAGCGACTGAATGTAAACGTCGATGAGTTCCTGCCTCAGTTCTGGTGAATATTGAGCCGAAGCCTGCCAAAGGAACGAGGCTACGTCGTACTGAACGGGTCCGCGACGTCCGCCCTGAAAGTCGATGAACCAAGGATTGTTGTCGGCATCGAGCATGACGTTGCGCGCTTGGAAGTCGCGATAGAGAAATGAAGGCGTGTTGCCCAAACCATCGTCTCCCTCTGTAAGGTCCTTGGCCATGAGTTGGAAGGAAGCCTCAAGCTTCAATTCATGAAAGTCGATGTTGACGGGCTTGAGGAAGCAATATTTGAAGTAATTGAGGTCAAAGAGGACGTTGGTCCTGTCCATCTCGGCTTGTGGGTAGCAGTGTGAGAAGTCGAGGCCGCGTGCGCCGCGAATCTGCAGGTTGGGCAGTTGGGCAATGGTGCGCCTGAGCAGTTCGCGTTCGTTCTGCGTGTATCGACCGCCCGCCTCGCGCCCCTTCTTCAGGGCGTCGAAGAGACTTGTGTTGCCAAGGTCGGTCTGCAGATAGCGCAGCCCATCGTCGCTCACGGCCAGCACGCGCGGAACGGGCAGTTTCCGTTGGGTGAAGTGACGTGCCAGGTAGATGAAGGCATGATTCTCGTCCCTCGATGTCCCGACGACTCCGATTACACTTTCCCCGTTCTCTGCCGTCAGCCTGTAGTAGCTGCGGTTGCTTCCGCTCCCTTTGATTTCCTGGCACTGCGTGGCCTGTTTACCGCTCCACTGCCAGTACAGTTTTCTTAAGTCATCCATCTCGTTCTCGTCATCTTTTTGTTTACTCCCACTCGATGGTTGCTGGCGGCTTTGAGGAGATGTCGTAGCAAACGCGGTTCACTCCCTTTACCTTATTTATTATTTCGTTCGAGACGTGGGCCAGGAAGTCGTAGGGCAGGTGGGCCCAGTCGGCAGTCATTGCGTCACTACTTGTCACTGCACGAAGGGCAACGGGATTCTCATAGGTGCGCTCGTCACCCATGACACCCACGCTCTTCACCTCGGAGAGCAGGATGGCTCCGGCTTGCCACACTTGGTCGTAGAGACCCCACTGGCGCAGACCCTCGATGAAGATGTCGTCGGCCTCCTGCAGGACGCGCACTTTCTCGCGCGTAATAGCTCCCAGAATGCGTACGGCAAGACCAGGACCAGGGAAGGGGTGGCGACCGATGAGGTGCTCAGGCATTCCCAGCTGGCGTCCCACGCGGCGCACTTCGTCCTTGAACAGCCACTTCAGAGGTTCGCACAGTTGCAGGCGCATCTCCTCGGGCAGTCCGCCCACGTTGTGGTGGCTCTTGATGACCTTGCCCGTGATGTTCAGGCTCTCGATGCGGTCGGGATAGATGGTGCCTTGGGCCAGCCATTTTACCTCGCCACCCTCGCCGCTCTGTGCGATGATTTTCTTAGCCTCCTGGTCGAAGACCTCGATGAAGTCGCGGCCAATGATTTTGCGCTTGCGCTCGGGTTCGGTCACTCCGTCAAGGTCAGCAAAGAACTTTTCCGAGGCGTCCACGCCCACTACGTTCAGTCCCAGGCATTCGTAGTCGTTCATCACCTTCTGGAACTCATCCTTGCGCAACAGGCCATGATCCACGAAGATGCAGGTGAGCTGGTGGCCGATGGCACGATTGAGCAGGACGGCGGCCACCGAACTATCGACTCCCCCTGAGAGGCCGAGGATGACGCGGTCGGAGCCAATTTGCTGACGCAGTTCTTCGACTGTGGTGTCGATGAAGTTGGCAGGGCTCCAGTCCTGATGTCCCCCGCAGATGTCCACCACGAAGTTCTTGAGCAGCAGTGTGCCTTGGAGCGAGTGGGCCACCTCGGGATGGAACTGCACACCATAGACGGGCAAGTCGTCGGCCTGATAGGCGGCAAAGCGCACGCTGTCGGTGGAGGCGATGGCATGATAGCCCTCGGGCAGAGCGGTGATGGTATCTCCGTGGCTCATCCACACCTGGCTGCCTGGTTCAAACCCTCGCAGGAGCGGGCTCTCCGTGTCGCTCACGGTCAGCTTGGCGCGGCCATATTCGCGGCTGTTGGCAGGTTCCACCCGTCCTCCCAACGTGTGGCTGATGAATTGGGCACCATAACAAATACCCAGGACGGGCATGCGGCCAAGGAACTGCGTGAGGTCCACCTTGAAGGCTTCAGGGTCATAGACACTGTAGGGCGAGCCAGCCAGGATGACGCCGATGACGCTGGGGTCGTCCTTGGGGAACTTGTTGTAGGGAAGGATTTCGCAGAACGTGTCCAGCTCGCGCAGTCGTCTGGCAATCAGCTGAGTCGTCTGGCTTCCAAAGTCGAGGATGATAATCTTTTCCTGCATGGTAGTGATTTTGTTTGTCTGTTTTGCCGACAAAGATACAAAAATATTCATTAACAGCAAAAAACGGAGATAGAAAAGCCCCTGTCATTCTTGCATATGTTTGAGATTATTTATAACTTTGCGACCTCAAAACTAAAAAGTAGAGCAGTATGGGAGGCTTTTTCGGAACCATCTCCACTAAACCGTGTATATTAGACCTATACTACGGCACCGACTACAATTCACATCTTGGTACCAAACGCGGCGGCTTGGCCACCTTCTCAGCCCGCAAAGGATTCTTCCGCAGCATCCACAATCTGGAGAATGCCTATTTCCGCAACCGTTTCGGCGACGAACTTGGAAAGTTTGAGGGCAACAGTGGCATTGGCGTGATTTCTGACACAGACCCTCAGCCCATTCTGATGCGTTCCCACCTGGGGCGTATGGCTATTGTCACCGTTGGGAAAATCAATAACCTGGAAGAGATAGCCAACGAATTGCTCGACGACGGCGGTCACTTCTCGGAAATGTCCTCAGGACGAACCAACCCCACGGAACTTGTGGCCCACCTGATTACTCGTGGTAAGGACTGGGTGAGCGGCATTGAGAATGTATATAATAAGGTAATAGGTTCCTGCTCCATGCTCATACTGACGGAGGACGGACTGATTGCAGCGCGCGACCGTCTGGGACGAACACCCATCATCATCGGTCGGAAGGACGGAGCCTATGCAGCATCGTCGGAGAGCACGTCGTTCCCCAACCTGGATTTCGAGGTGGAAAGGTTCGTGGGCCCAGGCGAGGTGGTGAGGCTGACACCCGATGGTGTGGAACAGCTGCGCAAGCCTGAGCGCGAGATGCAGGTGTGCTCGTTCCTGTGGGTCTATTACGGATTTCCCACTTCCACCTACGAAGGACGCAACGTCGAGGACATGCGCCACCAGTGTGGCCTGGAAATGGCTAAGGAGGACCATGTGGAGGTGGACAGCGTGAGCGGCATTCCAGACAGCGGCGTGGGTATGGCCACAGGCTATGCCGAAGGTTTGGGAGTTCCTTTCCGCAGAGCCATATCCAAGTACACCCCGACCTGGCCGCGCAGCTTCATGCCCTCTACGCAGGAGACGCGCGACCTTGTGGCCAAGATGAAGCTCATCCCCAACCGCGACATGCTCAACGGCAAGCGTTGCCTCTTCTGCGACGATAGCATCGTGCGCGGTACGCAGCTTCGCGACAACATCCGCGGCCTGTTCGACCTGGGCGCCAAGGAGGTACACATGCGCATAGCCTGCCCGCCGCTCATCTATGGGTGTCCCTTCCTCAACTTCTCGGCATCGAAGAGCGACCTTGAGCTCATCACGCGCCGCGTGATTGCCGACCTGGAGGGCGACCCCAACAAGAGCCTGGAGGAGTATGCCAAGTCCGACTCGCCCAAGTATCATCAGATGGTGGAGGAAATCGGTTCGCGCCTGGGACTCACCTCGCTGAAGTTCAACACGCTCGAAATCCTCATCCGCAGCATCGGGCTGCCCAAGGAGAAGGTCTGCACCCATTGCTTCGACGGTACCTCGCATTTTTAGCGAGAGTGGGGGTGTGGCCTGATTTTCAGCGCATTGTGAAGTTACTGCTGCAATAAGGAAAAAAAAGTCGGCCATCAGTTTTCTGTTTCGGTCATTTTTTCGTACCTTTGCACGCAAATTATCTGATTATTAATGAAACAGCAGAGACACGAAGGCGGTGTAGCCTCGATGGGCACGGAAAGGATGCAAGCTCCGTTGGGGCAGGAATTTTCCAATTTATCCCGTTCCATGCGGCATCTGTCTTTTGCAGGAGAGATTCATATGGGCACCTCCGGTATTCAACCACCGGCAAGCGTGCCCTTATTTTTTATCTGCTGAATTGCTACGAAAAGGTTTATAAACAGACAATATGAGAAAAGTGACATTGTTGTTGGACGATGGGACCCAGTTCCATGGGACATCGTTCGGATACGAGAAACCGGTGGCCGGCGAGGTAGTCTTCAATACTGCCATGATGGGATATCCGGAGAGTTTGACCGACCCTTCGTACGAAGGCCAACTCATGGTGCTGACCTATCCGCTTGTGGGAAACTACGGAGTGCCCGCCCTGACGACTGAGCCCAACGGACTCACGACCTACATGGAGAGCGACCGCATCCACCCGCGCGCCATCATCGTGACGGACTACAGTGAAGCCTACAGCCACTGGAACGCCAAGGAGAGCCTGGCCGACTGGCTGAAGCGCGAGCAGATAACAGGTGTGACGGGAGTGGACACCCGCGAACTCACCAAGGTGCTGCGCGAGCACGGTGTGATGATGGGCAAGATTCTGTTCGACGATGAACCCGACAACATTCCTACGGCAGAGTACGAAGGCGTGAACTTCGTTGAGCAAGTAAGCTGTAAGGAAGTCATTACCTACAAGTCGGAACAACCGAATGCCAAGAAGGTGGTGCTGGTGGACTGCGGTGTGAAGGAGAACATCATCCGCTGCCTTATTAATCGTGGTGTGGACGTGGTTCGCGTACCCTGGGACTACGACTTCAACGGTATGGAGTTCGACGGACTCTTCCTGGCCAACGGACCAGGCAACCCCGACACCTGCGAGGCCACTGTCCAGAACATACGCAAGTTCCTGGCCAATCCCGTAGTGCGTCCCTGCATGGGAATCTGCATGGGTAATCAACTCTTGGCTAAGGCCGCCGGCGCCAAGATATACAAGCTGAAATACGGCCATCGGAGCCACAACCAACCCGTTCGGCAGATAGGTACGACACATTGTTACATCACCACTCAGAATCACGGCTATGCCGTTGACGACTCGACGCTGGGAGCCGACTGGGAACCCCTCTTCGTGAACATGAACGACGGGTCGAACGAAGGCATTCGCCACAAGTCGAACCCCTGGTTCTCGGCTCAGTTCCATCCTGAAGCTTGTTCAGGTCCCGTGGATGCAGAAGACTTATTTGACAAATTCGTGAAACTCCTATAAACTATGCCAGCCAATAAGTTCAAGAAAGTCCTGTTGCTGGGCTCCGGAGCCCTGAAGATAGGCGAGGCAGGCGAATTCGACTACAGCGGTTCGCAAGCCCTGAAAGCCCTCAAGGAAGAGGGCATCGAGACCGTACTCATCAACCCCAACATCGCCACGGTCCAGACCAGCGAGGGCGTTGCCGACCACATCTATTTCCTGCCCGTAACCCCCTATTTCGTGGAGCGCGTCATCGAGAAGGAGCGCCCGCAGGGCATCCTGCTCGCCTTTGGCGGACAGACGGCGCTCAACTGCGGCGTCACGCTCTTCAAGGAGGGCATACTGGAGAAGTATGGAGTGGAGGTGCTGGGCACTCCCGTCCAGGCCATCATCGATACGGAAGACCGCGAACTCTTTGTGGAGCGGCTCGACGAGATAAACGTCAACACCATCAAGAGCCAGGCCTGCGAGGACATAGAGTCGGCTCGCCAGGCTGCCAAGGAGCTGGGCTATCCCGTCATCATTCGTGCAGCCTTCGCCTTGGGCGGCCTCGGTTCTGGCTTCTGCGACAATGAGGAGGAGCTGAACCGCCTGGCAGAGAAGGCCTTCTCCTTCTCGCCTCAGGTCTTGGTAGAGAAGAGCCTGAAGGGCTGGAAGGAGATTGAGTTTGAGGTGGTGCGCGACCGCTACGACAATTGCATAGCCGTCTGCAGCATGGAGAACTTCGACCCCCTGGGCATCCACACGGGCGAGTCCATCGTTGTGGCTCCTGCCCAGACGCTGAACAACCACGAGGTGCAGAAGCTGCGCGAGCTCAGCCTGCGCATCATCCGCCACATCGGCATCGTGGGCGAGTGTAACATTCAGTTTGCCTTCGACACCCAGAGCGAGGAATATCGCGTCATCGAGGTCAACGCCCGCCTGAGCCGCTCGTCGGCTTTAGCCAGCAAGGCCACGGGCTATCCGCTTGCCTTCGTAGCCTGCAAGCTGGGCCTCGGCTATGGACTCTTCGACCTGAAGAACTCCGTCACCAAGACCACGACGGCCTTCTTCGAGCCCGCCATCGACTATGTCGTCTGCAAGATTCCCCGTTGGGACCTGGGCAAGTTCCGCGGCGTCGATCGCGA
This sequence comes from Prevotellaceae bacterium UBA4301, assembly GCA_002395775.1. Taxonomy (GTDB): domain Bacteria; phylum Bacteroidota; class Bacteroidia; order Bacteroidales; family Bacteroidaceae; genus Physcousia. The sequence goes on along the minus strand of DGUV01000018.1, from coordinate 1,046 downwards.
GCTGGGCAGCAGCATGAAGTCGGTGGGCGAGGTGATGGCCATCGGTCGCACCTTCGAGGAAGCCATCCAGAAGGGTCTGCGCATGATAGGGCAGGGGATGCACGGTTTCGTGGAGAATAAGGAGCTGGAAATCAAGGACATCGATTCGGCTCTGCGCGAACCCACGGACAAGCGTGTCTTCATCATCTCCAAAGCCCTGCGCCAGGGTTACACCATCGACCAGATCCACGACCTGACGAAGATAGACAAGTGGTTCCTCCACAAGCTCCAGAACATCCGCAACCTTGACAACAAGCTTCACGAATGCAGCAGCCTCGCCACGCTCGACGCCGAGCTCCTGCGCAAGGCCAAGGTCTATGGCTTCAGCGACTTCCAGATAGCCCGCGCCCTGGGTCTGGAGGAGACGTTGGACATGGACGATGCCGTGCTTGCCGTGCGCCAGCGTCGTAAGGAGCTGGGCATCCTGCCTATGGTGAAGCAGATAGACACCCTTGCGGCAGAATATCCCGCCCAGACCAACTACCTCTATCTCACCTACAGCGGTGTGGCCCACGACATCCCCTTTGCCCATGACGACAAGAGCATCGTGGTGCTGGGCAGCGGAGCCTATCGCATCGGCTCCAGCGTAGAGTTCGACTGGTGTGGCGTCCAGGCGCTCAACACCATCCGCAAGCAAGGGCTGCGCTCGGTGATGATAAACTACAACCCAGAGACCGTGTCCACTGACTACGACATGTGCGACC
>DGUV01000018.1:0-225 GCA_002395775.1 Prevotellaceae bacterium UBA4301 | reverse complement strand
CACTTTCGAGCGCGTCATGGACATCGTTGACCTCGAGATGCCCCGTGGTGTGGTCATCTCCACCGGTGGCCAGATACCCAACAACCTCGCCCTGAAGCTCGACGGCCAGAAGGTGCCCATCCTCGGCACCCAGGCCCGCTACATCGACAATGCCGAAGACCGCGAGAAGTTCTCGGCCATGCTCAACCGCATCGGCGTGGACCAGCCCGAATGGAGCGCACTGAC
>DGUV01000094.1 GCA_002395775.1 Prevotellaceae bacterium UBA4301 | reverse complement strand
ACGCCATCTCGGAGCACATCGAGTTTGCCGGCGTCCACTCAGGCGACGCCACCATCCAGTTCCCTGCCCAGAAGCTCTACGTCGAGACCGTGCGCCGCATCAAGAAGATATCCGCACAGATAGCCCGCGAGCTCTGCATCTCAGGTCCCTTCAACATCCAGTACCTGGCTCGCGACAACGAGATTAAGGTCATCGAGTGCAACCTGCGCGCCTCCCGTTCCTTCCCCTTCGTCTCGAAGGTGCTGAAGGTCAACCTCATCGAGATGGCCACGCGCGTCATGCTCGGTCTGCCCGTTGAGAAGTTGCACAAGAGCTTCTTCGACTTCGACTACGTGGGCATCAAAGCCTCGCAGTTCTCCTTCAACCGTCTCCAGAAGGCCGACCCCGTGCTGGGTGTCGACATGAGTTCGACGGGCGAAGTAGGATGTCTGGGCGACGACAGCAACTGCGCCCTCATGAAGGCCATGCTCTCCGTGGGCCATCGCATACCCCAGCGCGGCGTGCTCCTCTCCACAGGTGGAGTCAAAGAGAAGGCCGCCCTGCTCGATGCTGCCCGCATGCTCCACGACCACGGCTATCCCCTCTACGCTACGGGTGGCACCAGTCGCTTCCTGACCGAACAGGGCATCCCCAACACCCTGGTCCACTGGCCCAGCGATGCCGACCAGCAGCCCCAGGCGCTCGACCTCCTGCACAAGCACGAGATAGACCTCGTGGTGAACATCCCCAAGGACCTCTCGGCAGGCGAGCTCACGAATGGCTACAAGATACGTCGCACAGCCGTTGACCTGAACATCCCCCTGCTCACCAACAGCCGTCTGGCAGCAGCCTTCATCACAGCCTTCTGCACCATCAAGCTCAGCGACCTTGCCATCAAGTCGTGGGAGGAGTATAAGTGATGGAGGTAAGTTGTAAGAGGTAAGAGGTAAGAGGTAAGAAACACATATCGCCATGTCATTTCAGATAATCTTCGTAGCCCTTGTGCTGCTGTTCATGCTCTGCGCCCTCATGCGCGAGTGCCTGCGTCCCGGACTCATCCTGTTCACGGCCGTAGTCATGCTCCTGTGCGCAGGCATCATCAATCCCGAGGAGGCACTGAAAGGCTTCTCCAACAAGGGCATGATCACCGTGGCCCTGCTCTATCTTGTGAGCGAAGGCGTCCGCAAGAGCGGCATCCTGGAGCGCATCATGTTCCGCGTCCTGCCCAAGAAGGACGTCACCGTCACCCGCGCCAATCTGCGATTCTTCCCCATCGTATCGCTCATCTCGGCCTTCTTCAACAACACCCCCGTCGTGGTCATCTTCGCACCCATGATCAAAAACTGGGCCCGCAAGATGAAACTCCCGCCCACCAAGTTCCTCATCCCCCTGAGCTACGCCACCGTCATCGGCGGCATCTGCACCCTCATCGGCACCACCACCAACCTGGTGCTCCACGGTATGCTCCTGCAGGAACACAAGGACGAGGTGAAGGCCGTGGCCAACGGAGCCGCCGAGGGCATACTGATGAAGTTCGGCATCGACGGAATGCACATGTTCGAACTCTCCAAGGTGGGCGTCATCATAGCCCTGGTGGGATTGGTCTATCTCATCTTCTTCTCGCGCTACCTGCTGCCCGACAGCCGCAAAGCCGAGGACGAAGCCGAGGAGATGACTGTAGTCCCCCCCGGAGCCGTGCGCCACGAGGTCATGCTCGGCAACCGTTTCCCAGGCATCGGGAAGACCCTCCGCGAGTTCGACTTCTACCGCCGCTACGGAGGCCACGTCCGCGCCATCAGCCGAGGCGGAGCCATCGTCGAAGGCGACTACACCCAAGTGCGCATGACCCACGACGACACCCTCCTCATCGACGCCCCCGAGGACTTCTACGACACCTGGAAGGACAGCCGCGTCTTCTGGATGATCAACCGCGTGGGCGACTACGAACCCCCCATGGGCTCGAAGAAGCGCTTCTTCGCCCTTGCCCTGCTCATCATGATGATCATCGGCGCCACGGTAGGCGAACTGCCCATCGTCACCGACCACTTCAAGTTCATCAAGCTCGACATGTTCTTCTTTGCCTGCGTCACCAGCGTCATCATGGCCTGGACGCGCATGTTCTCCCCAAAGAAGTACACCAAGTTCTTCTCCTGGGACGTGCTCATCACCATCGCCTGCGCCTTTGCCATCTCCACGGCCATGACCAAGTCGGGCTTTGCCGATTTCATAGCCAGCTACATCATCGCCCTCACCGACAACGTCGGCCAGAGCCGATGGGGCATCTACGTCATCCTGGCAGCCCTGTTCCTCATCACCAACATCTTCACGGAGCTCATCACCAACAACGCCGCCGCAGCCCTGGCCTTCCCGCTGGCCCTCTCCGTGGCCGAGAAGCTGGGTGCCAACCCCATGCCCTTCGTCGTCTGCATCTGTTTCGCAGCCTCCAGCGCCTTCAGCACCCCCATCGGCTATCAGACCAACCTCATCGTGCAGGGCGTGGGCGGATACAAGTTCACCGACTTCGTCAAGGTGGGCCTGCCCATGAACATCATCGTCTTCCTCCTCTCCGTCTTCCTCATCCCCCTGGTTTACGGGATGTAAGGGGAGTTAAGGGAAAAGTAAAAAACAGAACCGAGCGCCCAATGGGGGTGTCCCGGTTCTGTTTTTCATCTTAGATGAGTCCCAGAGCAACGGCTGCGTTAGCGGCAGAAGCTCCTCCAAATAAGACCTCACCCCAGCCCTCTCCCAAGGAGAGGGGGAATCAGCTGCAACATGCAGAGACTCCTGCGGCGGTGGTCAAGGCCGCAATGAGTGCCGTCAATAGTTTCCAAAGGAACTTCATGAGTTCCCGTCGTTGTTCTTGTTTCATACGAGTAAAATTTTTTATTAAATTTTAGAAGTTAAAAAGGAGTTAAAAGGGAGTTAAAGAGGAGTTATAAGGACGTTAGAATTTGAGAGGAAGTCAACCAGTCTAATACATTCGTCCCTTTCGCTCGAGCTTGCTCGCTTGATTCATTCAAGAACTTCGTGAGCGTAGCGAACTAACTCCGCGAAGCTAACTCCCCTTTACAGCCCTTCTCCCTAAGTTGGGCCATTGAGGCCCAAAACTTAGGGAGTAACATCGCCGGGGTCGCCGGAGCCAGAGCCGCCAGTGTCGCCGCTGCCCGAGGAGCCGCTGCCGCTGTCGGTGGTGCCGAGTGCCTCGTTGAGGTCCGTCTTTTCGGTCTGCTTGGCTGCGGCCTGCTGTCGGCGGGTGCCCACGTAGTCAAACTCCATGTTGGTGTTCAGGGCCGTCTTCACGTTCTCGGCGGCCTGGAACGTGAGGTTCACGCCAGTGATGTTGGCCGCAGTGAAATCGTTGGCGTCTCCTGTGCCCGTGCTCTGCAGGCTCACGCCGAACTTGCCCAGTCCGTCGAGCTTCACGCCGTAGCCGGCGCGCAGCATTTCGATGACGCAGGCCACTGCGTCGGTCAGCACGCCGTAGATGGTGCCTTCGGAGAAGGGGGTGCCGTGCTCCTTCACGTGCTTGGCCAGCAGGGGCAGGTCGATGACCTCAATCTGCTGGGCGGTGGCTACGACCACCTTGGCGCTCTCCTTCTCGCTGGGGTTCACGAGGCGGAGGCCGAGGCCGTAGGGAATGTGTCCGATAACTTTGTTTGCCATAGTTTTAAGGGTTTTAAGGGTTTAATGTTTAAGGGTTAATGGTTAGAGCGCTCGCTTGCTCGAGTCAAGGACCTCGCCTGCAGGGTCGTTCGCGACCGCCCTTAGGGGCGCTTTTCCTGTCCTCGTGGCATTGGATTTTTAAATCCTATGCAAAGTTACGAAAATGCTCGGCCCCATGCAACTATATGGGCCCGACGGGGGTCGCGGAGGCCATCTTTTTCAGGAAGCGGCTTGTAAGGTGTTGTGAAATAGGTAGTTACAGGTTTTCTACCAGGCGCGGGGGAGAGTGGGGTACAGCAAAATGTAGCAATGTAGCATTTGTAGCACTAATTTTTAGTACCCCTACATGTTGAAGGCAGAGGACGGGGTGATAAATCATCTCTAAACTATGGGTAATATTTATTATATTATTATATTATATATTTTATTATATATTATAATATGTTATAATATATAATAACCTTTTAGGACGAAAGCCTCCTTGCGAATTGCAAGGTACTAAAATTAACTGCTACAACTGCTACAAATGCTACAAAATCGTGTTTTACCCCTTTCCTCGCTTATCTTGTATCTCTGACACGCTGTGTCGAAGATAAGATGCGTCTCGGAAATAAAAATGATGAATCATTTTATATTTCACTCGACTTGAACGATGTTCTTCCTCCTCCTTGCAAGGTAAAGTACAAATGAATTTGTCCTTTACACTTGTTTCGTTCGTCGTTTTGCATTATCTTTGTAGGGCGAAAACAATCTAAATACAAATGAGCAAGAAATCCATCCGATTCTTCAATGACCGCGAAGTGCGTGCCGTATGGGACGAGGAACACAGCAAATGGTGGTTCTCTGCCACAGATATTGTGCGTGCCATCAACGACGAGGACGATTATGTGAAGGCCGGCAATTACTGGCGATGGTTAAAAAAGAAGCTCAATACAGAAGGAATTCAACTCGTGAGTGTCACTCACGACTTCAAATTCCAAGCTCCTGATGGTAAGCAGCGTGCTACAGATGCGCTCGATGCCGATTGTGTACAGACGCTCGCCAAGAACTACCCTAACAACCGCGCCCGAAAGTTTCTTGATTGGTTCATCTATAGTGATAATAGTATTGACGGGCAGAGTAAGAAAAAGGCCTACACACTCATTGAAAGCGGATTGTTGGATAGTATGGAACCTGGAACAGTGAAGTGCTTGCAGCAAATTCACGCATATCTGTTTGGCGGTCTCTACGACTTTGCCGGACAGATTCGTCAAAAAACCATTTGGAAAGATGGCACAATGTTCTGTCGTGCAGAATATCTGATGCAGAATCTGAGGCTAATAGAAGCGATGCCAGAAACCACTTTCGATGAAATCGTCAACAAATATGTAGAGATGAACGTTGCCCATCCGTTTATGGAAGGTAACGGACGAAGCACGCGCATTTGGCTCGACTTGATATTCAAGAAGCAGTTGAAGCTATGTGTCGATTGGAGTAAGATAGATAAGAAAGCATATTTATCGGCAATGAAGCAGAGCACCACGGATGCTCGAGCCATTAAATCGTTACTCCAAGGCGCTATGACCGACCGCATTGCCGACCGCGAAATCTTCATGAAGGGCATCGACTATTCCTACTACTACGAGCAAGAAGACTGATAAGACAACCCCGTTTCTCTTGGCTCTTCCCTCGCTTATCTTGTATCTCTGACACGTTGTGTCGAAGATACTCCCGCTCGAAAAAGCTCAAATACATTTGGCTTTTTCCTCGCTTATTCGTATCTTTGTAGGCAACAATCCTAAATATAGTACCAATGCTATTTCAGCGTACCATTGTAAAGAAATATCTGGCAGCATTACCCGACGAGAAGATAGCCGCTCCCTGGGAGCAATACAAAAGTTATTTCCTCAACCCTGACATTCAGGACAACATCCGGCGGTCGAAGGAAGAGCAGTTTCAGGAGGGATTCCTGCGCGAGCTCTTTGTCAAAGTGCTTGGCTATACGCTTAATCCGTCTCCCGCGTTTAACCTGAGAACTGAGGAGAAGAATGAGAAGAACAGCCGCAAGGCCGACGGCGCCATACTGCTCGATGAGAAAGTTTATGGCATTATTGAACTGAAGGACCACAAGACCACCGACCTCGGGAAGATAGAATCGCAGGCCTTCGACTACAAAAGCCAACATAAGGGGACGCGACTGGTCGTCATTTCCAACTTCGAGAAGTTGCGCCTTTACATCGACAATGCCGTTGACTACAGCGAATGGGACCTGTTTGCGCTCACCAAAGAGGATTTCCGAGAGTTGTATCTCTGTCTATCGTGGGAGCAGGTGAAGATGGGTGTCGTAGCGCGGATGAAGGACGAGAGCGTGTCCTCCGAGGACCAGATTACAAAAGCTCTCTACAAAGACTATTCGCAGTTTAAGCGCGAACTCTTTGCCGACATACTGAAGAATAACCCCACTTCTGAAGACCAAGACGAACGTGAGTGGCAACTCCTGCTCTTTAAGAAAACGCAGAAACTGCTCGACCGCCTGCTCTTCATCTTCTTTGCCGAGGACTGCGGACTGTTGCCGCCAAACTCCATGGTGCAGATTATCAATCAATGGGAGACACTGAAGGAGTTGGACGAGGAAGTTCCCTTGTACAATCGTGTCAGGAAGTATTTCGGCTACATGAACACAGGCTATCAGGGCAAAACGTATGCGATATTTGCCTACAACGGCGGCCTGTTCAAACCCGACGAGGTGCTCGACACCATCAAGATAACCGACGAGGTGCTGGCGAAACACACTCTCAGGCTTTCGACCTACGACTTCGAGAGCGACGTGGACGTGAACATTCTCGGCCACATCTTCGAAAACTCGCTGTCAGAAATTGAGGAAGTGACGCAACAAATCAGTAAAGGCGAGAAGCCTCAAACCTCTAAGCGCAAGCAAGACGGCGTTTTCTACACACCTCAGTACATTACAAAATACATCGTAGAGAACACCGTGGGTCGGCTCTGTGCGGAGAAGAAGGCCGCCTTCGGCATCCGAGAAGAAGAATACTTCAGCGACCAAAAGCGTCAGGCGCAGACGCAAAAACGGCTGTTAGACCAGTTGACGCAGTATCGCGAGTGGTTGCTTGAAATAACCATTCTCGACCCCGCCTGCGGTTCCGGTGCATTCCTGAATGCCGCCCTTCAGTTCCTGATGGCGGAACACAAACTGATTGACGAAATGGAGGCGAAACTGACAGGCTCCACCATCGTATTCCAAAACGTTGAAAACAGCATCCTCGAGCACAATCTCTATGGTGTCGATATCAACGAGGAAAGCGTGGAAATAGCCCAGTTAGCTCTCTGGCTGCGCACGGCCAAACCCCACCGCAAGCTGAATACGCTCTCGGAAAACATCAAGTGTGGCAACTCTCTCATCAGCGACCCTGCCGTTGCCGGCGACAAAGCTTTCGACTGGCAACGCGAGTTCCCGCAGGTCTTCGAACGCGGAGGCTTTGACGTGGTGATAGGCAATCCGCCGTATGTGAATATGGCTAACATACAGAACGAACAAGAAAGAAAGTTTTACCAAAACAACTATACAACAGTAAAAAACAAATGCGACCTATATTCCATTTTTACAGAGAAGTCAAAATCTCTTTTGAAAGAAAATGGATTATTAGGTTTTATCTTTCCCAACAGTTGGATGGGGACTGAAAGTTTTTCGAAGTTTAGGGATTTTCTATCTAAAGAGGTAAATGTCTATCAACTCGTAGAATTACCTCCAGGCGTATTTGAAGATGCAATCGTCACTACGGTCTTATGTTTTTATAGGAAAATGAAGCCACAAGCATACAATAATATAGAAATATATGCTTGCATAAACAAGGAGTTTGTGAAAAAGGATTTTGTGTTATCATATGAACAGATACTAAAGAACCCCAATTCTTCATTTGCTTTTGAAAAGACAATCTCTCTTGAGAATGTTCCATGTAAGAAACTTTCAGAAATTGCTTCGTTCTCGCTAGGTATAAAGACAAGCGATGATGCACGATTTGTATTTGTAGAACCAATAGATGATACTTGTTATAAATTCATTCGTGGGCGAAACATTTCGCGATGGTCACATCCTTACAATGACGAATGGATATGGTATCAGCCAGCATTAATATGCGAAAAGCCAGGAGGAAGGCCAAGGGTGCTTGAAAACTTTTTGGTTGACAAAAAAATTGTAATTCAAGATATTGCCACTCAAATAACGGCAACTGTAGATTGTGATAAATATCTGTGTAACGATACATTAAACATTATCTTTTCTTTAGATAAAGGTTATTCCTTTGAATACATTCTTTGTATTCTAAATTCTAAGTTGGTTAATGTTTGGTTCAAAAAGATATTCCCTGCAGGCCTTCATATCAAGACCAATCAATTGGAACAGATACCCGTTCCTACGATTGAAGAAGAGTCGCAGCAACCCTTTATTACCCTTGCCGAGCAAATGCTTTCATTGAACAAGGATTTGCAGGAAAAGCGTAGCCGCTTCCTGCGTCGTCTGACGGAAAACTTGGAGGGAGTGAAGATTACGACCGCACTCAGTACGTTCGATGAACTGGACTTCAAGGGCTTCACGGCCGAACTGAAGAAACAAAAGATAAAACTCTCGCTCTCCCAACAAGACGAATGGGAAGACTACTTCAACGATTACCGCGAAGCCTGCGCAGAACTGAAAACGCAGATAGCACAAACCGATAACGAGATAGACCAACGCGTCTTCGACCTCTACGGCCTGACTGAGGAAGAACGCGAAATAGTGATGAAAGGATAATCCGTAAGTACAATGAAAAAAATTGATGACAGACATATTCATGTTCTTGACTTCCCCAAACAACTGTTGTGGACTGACCGTGACTTGGAATATTTCTTAGAAGAAATGCCAAGCGAAGAACGCAGGATGAACAACGACTTATATGATTTGTATATTAAGGAAGTGGTTGATGGGCAAGGGTTTTTGCCCGACGAGGCTTTCAACCTTGCTTACTATGAGTGCGTCAGAATTTCTTTGGCAAAGTATCCCGAAAGCAGAGATATCTCTGATGTACTTGAAATGGATATCCAACATAATCAGAGTGACGTGAATTATGCTTACACCGATTTGATTATGAATATGGTATGGGCTATGCTTCACTCAACCAACACCGCCCAGAGATTTACCGACAAACTACATTCCTATTTGGTAAGAACTGAAAAGCTGTGTTATTATTTTAAGAATTTCTTTACGCCCAACGACTACGTGCATAGCTTTTTCCCCTACGAAGAAGAGCCAGAACCCAGATACAACATAAAATTCATCCCTTGCCCTTCTGATTTGGAGTTCAATAAGTCCAATGGTGAATGGGATAGGCTGACTGCCGGCTACCAGGAGCATCTAATCGGGGAACTGCTTCAGCTGTGGCCTGAGGATAAGAGGGAATACATACGAAAATGCATTATGGACGAGAAGAACGCAAATAATCAATCGGACAATACCGCTTTACTTTTCAAAGCGTTGTACAAAGCGGGGCATCCTGACAAACTGGTGTACAAATTCGGACATCCTACACGGGCAAAATCTGAAGAGCTGGCTGAGACAAAGCAGTTGCTCCAACAACAAAAAGAAGAAGTGGAGAGGTGGAAGAAGAGGTGTGAGGAACTGGAGAGCGGGGGGGAGGCAGAGCAAGCATTCAATGCTCAAACGGGGAAACCATGTTTTACGAGCAAACAGATGTGCATCCTGCTGCGTGCAATAGCCGAATTGACCGAACAGCCCAATCCTCCGGCTAAAACCACACTTGGATGTGTCGTTGAAAGGATTGCCGGCTATGCTGGAACAACTGCGACAGCAAATTTAAAGGCGACACCTACGGAGAAAGACAAAGAATTTGTAGCAAGCGCATTGGAGGATAAATTTCCTAAGTTGGCAGCCCAAATCAGAAGGTTGTAGAAGATTGTAGCCCCCTACCAACGCATTTGGTAGCCCCCTACAACTTGAAATTCGAAATATTTTACTATACTTTTGTACTCGCATTCAGGCATTGTCCTGGGTGCGAGCATTTTTTTGTTTAACCGCGAAGCCCGTTCGGAGCCGCACGTGCAACTTGGAAGCTTCCACTTCTGCGAGCCGAGCATAATACTTCGAGGTTATGACGAAGCAATATGTGAAAGTCCCCACACGGGGCATTACGGCCGAAGAGCTGATGGCGCTTTGGCGGGAGGGGAAGCTGTATCGGGAGGTGGAAACGGTCTCCGGCGAGGACTTGCTGGCTCGGTGCCAACGGGAGGCTCTGGAGTACGTGCAGGCTATTGATGAGTTTGCTACGGACAGGTGGCGCCCGCATATAAGAGAGGTATGGGAGGCCGTTGTCGGTGATGTCGTTGTTCAGGACATGTTGGTAATGCGGAAAGGGCGGATGCAAGGGCATCTGAACCGCTACACTATAACGAACATAGTTGCCCACATGATGACACTGAACATATATCAGTGCGACAACCTGCTCGTTTTGCATAAGAAGCTGGAGGGGACGAGCAAGAAGAACGGCATCTACAAAGGCGCAGGAGCGTATTGCCTCAGTAGAAGTCAAAGGCAAAAACTTAATGAATTGATACAAAATGCGGTGGTCTAAAACAAAAGATTTTAGCCCCGAAAAATACCCCTTACCTTTGCACTGTCAATCTGACAAAGACGCACTCACGTTGAGGCTTCGGGTAGCAATTGACAAACAACTATGGTTACAAAAATTCTGAAAGTGGTGGCACAGACGGAACCCGTGTACGTTCCGAGTAAGAAAACCGACAACGGCCAACTGGCCAAGTCGATGATCAGGCTGAAGGAACTGGGCGGCGAATTCGAGGATGAGTACGTCTGCGCGATGTTCGGCAGCCTCGCCCTCAGCAGGTTTGCCGTGGGGGACATGGTCATTGCCACGCTGCGATTCCAGACGCACGAATCGAACGGCTTGCACTATCAAGATGTGGTGGCAAATGACCTTAAAATCATTTAATCGTTAACCCTGAGTTGAAGCGGAGGGAGTCTTCTCGAGAGAAGATGGCCATCGGATTTCTGAAACTTCTTCTCGCAAACAACTCAAAATGAAATTGAAAAGTGTTTTCGTGAGCGGCGAGGCCGTGTTCACAAGTGACAGAGAGAAGAAACAAGAGTATGTGCAGTTTTTGCCTGACGATCCCGAAACGATTCGCGTGGAGGGCTGGCGACACGAGGGTATGGCGCAGATGCTGCGGAACGGAACGTTCGACTTCATCAGTCGACCCCGCATCAGGGCCCGCAGCGTGTTGCTGAAGAAGGTGGCCCACGGCAGGCTGTCGGCCACGAGGGACGGAGCCATTCAGCTGACGCTGAAAATCTTCAAGAGCGAGGGGATAGCCATGAGGCAGACGTTCCTGAGAGAGGCTTTGGAGGCATTGGACGGTTTTAATCAGTGATGGGGAGGAAACGGAACTATGATTAGTTATTGCAAGAACGGCAAGTCGGCACAGGTGCTGGCTTGCCCCCAAGAGAAATTCGACGAGATAGCCGATTCGCAGAGGGTGAAGCAGATATGCGAGCAGTTGTTGCAGGTGGACCACGACTCGGACGAGGCAAAGGAACTGAAGTGCAAACTTCCCTTGCTGATGTTCATGGCCAGTTTCAGCGACGGACATCGGCACGCGGAGAGCGCGCAGCCCACGGGGATGGCTTACCTGGACCTCGACGACCTGCAGGGCGAAGACCCGAGGGAGGCGTGGGGACGCATCGAAGAGACGCTCAAGGAGAAAGGCTTGTCGGAGTTGACGAGACTGGTGCACGTAAGTTGTTCGGGCAAAGGCCTGAGAATCGTCTATGCGATACCCTCCGCGTTCAGCAATCTAAAGCCAGAGGAGCAAATCGACCGCTCGAAGCAGTGGCTCTCACAGACGCTGGGAGTGGCCGACGATCAGGTGACGAAGGACCTCGCCCGTGGCTCGTTCGCAGTGCCCCGTGAGTACATCCTTTATCTCGACAACCGCCTGTTTGCAGAGCAAACCGAAACGCCGGAAGTGGAAATCGCGGAGGCGAATGTCAAATGCAGCATGTCAAGTGGGCCGGCGCCCACTAATCCGAACGAAGAGCCCACTGCCGCTTCCCTTTTAGCCTTCGACCTGTGTGCCCGGCAGGCGGGACTGAACGCAGAGTCGATGGACGTGTGGGGCGAGCACAACTGGCACACGAACCTGATGGCGGTGCTCTCGGTGGGAGTGGCAAAGCTGATGACGCGCCAGCAGCTGGAGGCCGTGGTGGCACAGCGACTGCCCAACTACTCGCAGACCGCCGACTGCCAGTCGCTCATCGCCTATTTCTATGAGAAGTACGACGCCGACCGGGGATTCATGAACGCCAGCCTGCGCGAAATCAATGCCAAGGCGCAGGGGCAAATGGCAAATGTGAACGAGGATGAGGACCTCTCCCCAGCCCTCTCCCAAGGAGAGGGAGAAAGCCCTAAAGGGCGATTTTCTGCGAAAAAGCTTCCGATTGGTTTGAAGGAGAGTTTGGTGGGCATTCCCGAATCCATGCACATGCCTGTGCTGTGTGCTGTGTTGCCCCTTGCTGCTGCGTATGCCGACGGGGTGGAGGTGGAGTACTGCGACGGACAGCGACACAAGTTGGGACTGATGAGCATCATCCGAGGCGAACAGGCATCGAACAAGAGCATCTGTAAGTTGGCGGTGGACGTGTGGAAACGGCAGTTCGACCAGGAAGATGCAATTGCCCGTCGGCGTGAGGACGAGTGGAAGGAAGCCCGCAAACGCCGCAAGGCCAACGAGAAGGCGCCGGAGGACCCCCGGGTGCTGGTCCGTGTAGTACCCGTGACGGTCTCCTGCTCCACACTCTTGAAGCGCCTGAAGAACGCCCAGGGTCACACGCTCTACTCCTTCGGCGAGGAACTGGACACGCTGCGCAAGACCAACGGCGCAGGCTCGTGGTCGTCGAAGTACGACATCTACCGCGTGGCCTTCGACCACGGCGAGTGGGGGCAGGACTACAACTCGGACCAGGCCGAGAGCGGCGTGGTCAGCGTGGCCTACAACTGGACCATGCTGGGTACGTATGGCGCTGTGCGCCGCTGTTTCAAGTCCGAAAACATCGAGAACGGACTCTCGTCGCGCGTACTGATGGCCGAAATGCCCGACGGAGCCTTTGCCAAACTCACGAAGTTCTCCCGCCGTTCGGAGGCCGACGAGGCTCGCATTCAGGAGGCAGTTACAAGGCTCCGCAGCTGCTCCGGCTTCATCGACACTCCCCGCCTGCGCAAGGCCATAGAGAAGTGGGTGGAGGCGAAGCGCCAGGAGGCTGCAAGGAACATCGACCATGTGATGGACATCTACCGGCGGCGTGCGGCGGTAATAGGGTTCAGGTGTGGTGTCATACATCATCTCCTGCAAGACCCCTCTCCCCGCTCCCCCGAGGGGGAGAGCCCTCGGGAAGGGGTCAATCCCTCCCCTCGGGGAGGTCAGGAGGGGGTCGCCTCCATTCGTTTCGCAATTGCCATTGCCGAATACTGTCTCACGCAGCAGATGAAGGCCTTTGGCGAGACCTTGCTGAGTGCCCACTTAAAGGATGGCAAGGACGATTCGAAAAGGTCGGTGAACAAAAGCATCTTCGACCAACTGCCCCCTGTGTTTGGCATGGGCGACCTGAAGGCTCTCAAGCACGGAGACTGTAACGACGATTCGCTTCGTACGGTGGTCTCAAGGTGGAGGCGCGATGAATGGGTGGACAAGATAGACTCGAAGCACTGGAGAAAACGGATTTTGTAGCATTTGTAGCATTTGTAGCACTTAATTTTAGTACCTATTAAATTTAACTATGAACAACTATAAGAAATCGCGCGGGTGGAGAAACAACAACCCGCTGAACATCAGACGAGGAGAGGAGTGGCAGGGACTGGTGGCAAAGGAGAAGCGCACCGACGGGCAGTTTTGCCAGTTCCTCAACAAGACGTGGGGCTACAGGGCCGCAGGCAAGGTGATGCGCTCCTACTACCGGCTCTTCTGCCAGACGGGCAGGCGCTGGGACGTGGAGAACATCATCGGCCGCTGGGCACCCAGGAACGAGAACGACACGGAGGCCTACACGGCCAGGGTGCTCGCCCTGATGGGGCGCGAGCGGGGCGACACCCGACTGGCTCCGCTCACCACACAGCCGGGACGGGTGCAGCTGGCGCTGCTGGTGGCGGCCATGACCTGCGTGGAGACGGGCTGCCCCTGGGAGGCTGTGCCCAGGATGGAGCTGAACGCGGGACTCGTGCTGGCCGGGCTGGGAGGACCTCTGCTTGCAGCTAAGGCCAATTAAAATTGGCAATGGACAATTAGGCGTCTTCGACGCGAGCGAAGCGAAGCTAACTTCTTCAACTCCCTTAACTCCGCGAAAACGGAAATGCTCAAATAAATTTGGCACTTCGCATGATTTTTTGTATCTTTGCAAGAAATTTTGACTCAAGAAAACATGGCTGATAACATATATCCCATCTACGACCGCATGATGACGCGCCAGGAGCGTGAGCAATTGCTGGGCCAGCGAGGCATGATGGTGTGGATGACGGGGCTGTCGGGCTCGGGCAAATCGACCGTCGCCCTCGGCGTGGAGCGCGAACTGCACAAGAGGGGGCTGCTCTGCCGACTGCTGGACGGGGACAACATTCGCGACGGCATCAACCGGGGACTGGGCTTCTCGCCCGAGGACCGCAGGGAGAACATCCGACGCATAGCCGAGGTGGGCCGCCTGATGGTGGACACGGGCATCATCACGCTGGCCTGTTTCGTGAGCCCTACTGAGGAGATTCGCCAGATGGCGCGCACCATCATCGGCGAGGAGGACTTCTTCGAGGTGTACCTTTCCACGCCGCTGGCCGAGTGTGAGCGTCGCGATGTGAAGGGGCTCTATGCCCGCGCACGTCGGGGCGAGGTGAAGGAGTTTACGGGCATTTCCGCTCCCTTCGAGGCTCCCAAACGTCCGGCCCTGGCCATTGACACGACTTCGACACCCCTTCAGGAGAATGTCATGAAGGTGGTGGACATGATACTGAAACAACAAACAAAGGAATGAAAGAATACAGTTTATCTCACCTTCAGGAACTGGAAGCGGAGTCGATACACATCATCCGCGAGGTTGCTGCAGAGTTTGAAAATCCTGTCATGCTCTATAGCATCGGCAAGGACTCGAGTGTGATGGTGCGTCTGGCCGAGAAGGCTTTTGCCCCGGGCAAGGTGCCCTTCCCCCTGATGCACATCGACTCGAAGTGGAAATTCCACGAGATGATAGAGTTCCGCGACTCGTATGCCAAGGAGCACGGGTGGAACCTCATCGTGGAGTCCAACATGGAGGCTTTCCGCGCAGGCGTGGGCCCCTTCACCCACGGGTCGAAGGTGCACACCGACCTGATGAAGACCAAGGCGCTGCTGGACGCGCTGGAGAAGTACAAGTTCGACGCTGCCTTCGGTGGTGCGCGCCGCGATGAGGAAAAGAGCCGCGCCAAGGAGCGCATCTTCTCGTTCCGCGACCGCTTCAACCAGTGGGACCCCAAGAACCAGCGCCCCGAGCTGTGGGACATCTACAACTCACGCGTGCACAAGGGCGAGTCGATTCGCGTCTTCCCCCTGTCCAACTGGACGGAGCTGGACATCTGGCAGTACATCCGACTGGAGAAGATTCCCATCGTGCCGCTCTACTTTGCCAAGGAACGTCCCTGCGTGGAGATTGACGGCAACCTGATTATGGCCGACGACGACCGTCTGCCCAAGGAGCTGGTGCCGAAGATCCGTCCCCGCATGGTGCGCTTCCGCACGCTGGGCTGCTGGCCGCTGACGGGTGCCGTGGAATCTACGGCTTCGACCATCGAGGAAATCGTGGAGGAGATGATGACCACCACCAAGAGTGAGCGCACGACGCGCGTCATCGACTTCGACCAGGAGGCTTCGATGGAGCAGAAGAAGAGAGAGGGATACTTTTAAGAGACCCCATCCCCGTCCCTTCCCGAGGGAAGGGGAGAAGAGACCTTGACATTTGACAAATTATAAGTATAATACGGCTTCGCCTGATAGGTATCTAGTGTTAAAAGAACTTGCTAAGAAACACAAAGATTTTCCAACGGAGGCAGAAAAGTACTTATGGTATCGCCTTGTCGGCGTTGGGCTTTCAAGTAATTCGTTTCGACAATCAAGAGGTTCTCAATAATATAGAAGATGTATTGAATAGAATAAATAAAGTGTTATAAAACATGGATAATAACAAGAATAACATGGACCTATCTGCAAATACCCCCTTCCCTCGGGAAGGGAAAGGGGATGGGGTCGGTAGCGGTATCGATATAAAAGCATTCCTTGACGCTGACGAGCAGAAGGACCTGTTGCGTCTGCTGACTGCCGGTTCGGTGGACGATGGCAAGAGCACACTTATCGGCCGCCTGCTCTTCGACTCAAAGAAACTCTACGAAGACCAGTTGCAAGCCCTGGAGCGCGACTCGCAGCGAGTGGGAAACGCCGGGGCTGGCGAGATAGACTACGCCCTGCTGCTGGACGGACTGAAGGCTGAGCGCGAGGAGGGCATCACCATCGATGTGGCCTATCGCTACTTCTCCACCAACCAACGTAAGTTCATCATTGCCGACACTCCGGGACACGAGCAATACACCCGCAACATGATCACGGGCGGCTCCACGGCCAACCTGGCCATCATCCTGGTGGACGCGCGCAACGGCATCATCACCCAGACGCGCCGCCACACCTTCCTGGTGTCGCTCCTGGGCATCAAGCACATCGTGCTGGCCGTCAACAAGATGGACCTCGTGGACTTTGCGGAACAGACCTTCACCGACATTCGCGACCAGTATCTTGAGCTCACCAACCGACTGGGCATCGACGACGTCACCTGCTTCCCCATCTCGGCCAAGCAGGGCGACAACGTGGTGGAGCGCAGCCATCGCACTCCCTGGTATCAGGGGCAGTCGTTGCTGGAGTATCTGGAGACCGTGCCCATCCATCGCGACCGCAACATGACCAACTTCCGCTATCCCGTGCAGTATGTGCTGCGCCCCAACCTGGACTTCCGCGGCTTCTGCGGCAAGGTGGCCAGCGGCGTGGTGCGCAAGGGCGACGAGGTGGTGGCGCTGCCTTCCATGAAACGCAGCCGGGTGAAGAGCATTGTCACCTATGAGGGTGAGCTCGACGAGGCCTTCTGCCCGCAGAGCGTCACACTCTGCCTGGAGGACGAAATCGACATCAGTCGAGGCGAAATGATAGTCCATCCCGACGACCTGCCTCACGTGGGCCGTTCGTTTGAGACCATGCTCGTGTGGATGGACGAGGAGCCCATGGACCGCTCGAAGCAGTTCTTCCTCAAGCACAACACCAACACCACCCGCGCTACGCTGGACAGCGTGGAGTATCGCGTGGACGTCAACACTATGGAGCAGCTCCCCGGCCAGGACTTCAGGCTGAACGAGATAGGGTGCGTGCACATCACCACTGCCAAGACCCTCTTCTTCGACAGCTACAAGGACAACCGCGCCACGGGGGCCTTCATCCTCATCGACCCGATTACGAACAACACCTCGGCCGTGGGCATGATCGTGCGCCCGCTGGAGGAGGGAGAGACGAACGTGGCCGACGTGCCTACGCTCGACCTGAAGAAGCTGGGCATCGGAGAGGAGCACTACGAAGCCATAGAGCGCGCCGTGAGTGAACTCAGCCGACAAGGGCTGGAGGTGAAAGTCATTAAATAAGTTTGAGACATGGGACTCATAGAATTTAGCAAACTGCCCGTCAACACCCTTGTCGGTGCCGACTGGAAAACATTTAAGGCAGTAACTGAAGGACAGCACATAGCCAAGGAGAAGAAGACAAAGTTCAGACTCACGAAAGCAATCTGCCGCCTGCTGAGCGTTGCCGTCCCCCTGCAAGAACGCAAATACAAGAAACTGTTGGCCGACCAGCCGCTGGAGCACGACCCCGTCTTCATCCTTGGCCACTGGCGTTCGGGCACGACCTTCGTCCACAACATCCTGGCGCAGGACCCTCGCTTTGGTTACACCACGACGTATCAGACCGTCTTCCCCCACTACATGATGGCCATGCAGTGGCTCTTCAAGCCCGTCATGGGGTGGCTCATGCCCAGCCATCGGCCCACCGACAACATGGAGCTGGCGCCCGATCTGCCACAAGAGGAGGAGTTTGCCTTGCAGAACACTTGCCCCGCTTCGTACTACCTCTTCTGGTTCTTCCCCGAGCGCATGCAGGAGTATTGCGACCGCTTCCTCACGATGAAGAAGGCCACGCCCGAGGAAATCAATGACTTCAAGGCGAAGTTCATGAAACTCGTTAAAATCTCCATGTGGAACTCGCGTCGCGGTGTCAAGGACGCCCAATATCTCTCGAAGAATCCTCCTCACACGGGCAAAATTAAAACGCTGGTGGAGATGTTCCCCAACGCAAAGTTCATCTACCTCATGCGCAATCCCTACACTGTCTTCGAGTCCAGCCGCTCGTTCTTCACCAACACCATCGCTCCGCTTGAGCTCCACAGCATCCCCCTCGACCAGATGGAGCGCAACATCCTCTACGGCTATCGTGAGCTGCATGAGGCTTATCAGGAGCAGAAGAAGTTCATCCCCAAGGGCAATCTCGTGGAGGTGCGCTTCGAGGACGTGGAGCGCGACGCCATGGGGCTTGCCGAAAGGCTCTATCGCGAACTCTCGCTGCCTGGCTGGGCAGAGGCCGAGCCTCACATCCGCAAGTATGTCGAGTCGAAGCGCGGCTACAAGAAGAATCAGTACAGCTACGACCCGCGCACCATACAGCTCGTCAACGATGCCTGGGGACCCATCCTCGACCAGTGGGGATATGAGAGGCTGTAGTGACCCCTCTCTGACTCTCCCCCAAGGGGAGAGAATAGGGGAATGCCAAGTTTACCCCCTCTCCTTGGGAGAGGGTCGGGGTGAGGTTTATCTCAGTACCTTCCTCACCTTCCCGTCTTTGCCTCTCTTTATCATGATTCCATGCCGATTCGTGGCTCGTCGGCCAGTCAGGTCATAGACCTCATCGTCCAGTGCCTGTTGTTCATTGCCGATTGACTCTACGCCCGTCTCCTCGTGGTGAATCATGAAGATGTAAGTATTCAAGCTACGAGCAGCCATAGGGATGGTGATTTCCTTCGTGGGCTCCTCAATCTCGATTGTCGATTGCTTGCAGAGCGACTCGTTGGAGGTGGAGACGATTTGCAGTCCGCTCTCAACCTCATAGGGGAGGCGAATCTTGATGTCGCGCGCTGTGGCCGTTGTGTCGATGGCCATAACGATGATGGAGTCTCCCTTGATGAAAGCCGATGTCTCGAAGGCCGATTCAGTGCCTGTGGTCACGCTGGCTCTCGAACCAAGTCGGGTAGAACCCGTTACATGCTTCGAGAAGTGGGACATCACGTAGGCGCGAGGCAGCAGGACGTTCTTCTTGTTGGCAGAGCCATATTGCGATTCGCCCGTACCCACGAAGGCCCAATGTGCGCGCATGTACCAATAGATGTAACCCGTGCAGCCAGCCAGCATACATTCGTTCAGTTCCTCGGCAAACAGCAGTTGCTCGTGCCAGTTGGGCAGTCGGTTCCCGATGTTGTCCGTCGAAGAGTGTTCCGTCATCCACACCTCCTTGCCATACTTCGAGGCCGTAGCTGCAACCGTCTTCAGGTTTCCCAAGGGTGGGTGACCGTAGATGTGACCCGCCACGATGTCTATTTGTTCGCGAGCCGTGGGGTCGTTCATCAGCGGGGTGAAATACTTTGGGTCGAAGCCCAAGGGTTCGGCACTGATGAGACGCACACCTGGGTAAGTCTCACGGTCCAGCATGTGGGCATAGTTCTTCACCAGGTTCAGCTGTTGCTCGGGAGTGTATAGGCAACCTGAATAACTTACCCACCAGTCGGGTTCGTTCTGGATGGAGACGGCATCTACGCTCACGCCCTTCGACTTCATGTAAGCCAGGAAGGTGTTCAGCCAAGGGAAGAACTTCTCGTAGCAGTCCTCGCGCAGTTCGCCACGCTGGTTGCCCTGGTCGTCGCTGTTGCCTCCCTGCGGCGTTCCGTTCGTCTTATATTCGCCTGGAGGCGACCAAGGCGTACCAAACACGATGCCGCCACGCTTCTTAACCTCAAGGGCGCTCGGAACAGAGCCTTGCCAGTCGTAGGGCGTGTCCCATCCAATGTCCGCAGCAGTAATGTCGCCTTTGAAATTAGGCGAAATCTCCATGCGCATGATGTTCAGTCCCACTTTGGAGCGCGGGCCGTAGAGCAATTTCACGGGTTGCGTATCCGTCCCGAAGGGACACATGGCCCCGTCGCAACAAGCCGCGCCAAAACCCGTCACCGTCTGGTAGCGATAGTTGTTCACCGTCACCACCACCGTTGCAGCCTTAACCGTTAAAGCAAGTACAAGCAATGTTAAAGAAGTAATAATTTTTTTCATGTTAAAATGGTTGTTCGTCCTTGCAAAAGTACAAATAAGCACGTGAAAAGCAAAATCTATTTACATATTTTCGCATGAAAGTGTATAAAACCGAAAAAATAAGAAACATACAAGAAAGCCTTTCCCTATCGAGCAATGGGGAAAGGCTTAATTGCATGTATCGAAAAAGGGCGGATGCTAAAGCGTGAACTTAAGCAGGCGTCCGTTGTTGGCGGGAACGAGCAGACGAGTGGGCTTGTCCGCACAGAAGGAGATGGGGAAGGGACATCCCGTGAGCAGCCCCTCGGCCTTCACCTCATCGGCAGGAGTAAGTCCCCAGCACTCGAAGAGGTGCTCGGGAATGTCGATAGATACGGTTGCGTCCTGATTGTCGAAGTTGACGACGCAAAGCACAATCTCATTTCCTAAGCGGCGCACAAAGGCAAACTGCTTGCCAGGATTGAAGTTGGGGTTGCGGAGGTTGGCGTACATGAGGTCGTACATCTCACCTTCGCGGAGGGCAGGCTCCGAGTTGGCCAGATTGAGCAATCGGCTGTAGAACTGCTGCAGGGAGACTTCCTGCGGGGTGAGTTGGCGATTGTCGAAGCGCCCTTTGTTGCGCCAGCGGCGTATCTTGTCCACCATCCAATAGTCAAAGATGGTGGTGCGCCCGTCGCGCCCGCTGAATCCTTCGTTATCCATACCGCGTTCGCCCAGCTCCTGGCCGAAGTATATCATGACGGGGTTTGTGCCCAAACATGCAGCAACGGTCATGGCTGCACGTCCGCGCTCAGCGTCGCCGGCAAAGAAGTCGCTGGCTATGCGCTGCTCGTCATGATTCTCCAGGAAGTAGAGCATGTGGTTGCGGATGGAGTCGGTGGCTTGCCACTGGTGGGTGATGTCAGAGGCTTGCTGTCGGCCTTCGGTTACGGCTCGCAGGCAGTCGTACATGCCCACCTTGTCGTAGAGATAGTCGAAGTGGCCTTGCTCAATATAGTTGTTGTAGGCCTGCGGGTTGTAGATTTCGGCGATGAAGATAATCTCGGGGTATTGTGCCTTGACCTGCGTGATAGCCCATTTCCAGAATTCCACGGGCACCATCTCGGCCATATCGCAGCGGAAACCGTCCACTCCCTTGCTGGCCCAATGGAGCAGGATGTGGAGCATCATCTTCCAGGTGCGCGGCACGGGGTCGAAGTGGTGGGTGTGCCCTCCTTGGTAGTCAACGCCGTAGTTCAACTTCACGGTCTCATACCAGTCGTCGCGATGGGGGTGGGCCGTAAACTGGTCGTTGCCAGTGGCGCGAGCTGGTTGTTCGTGGTAGTCTCCCTGGTCGATGTCCTGTATGACCAAAGGCTGCCCAGGCAGGTAGTAGAAGTTGTTCTGTGGCGAGAATGCCTGTGTCGTGTCATCCTGTTCGCCCAAATCCACGACGCCGTCGGGACGGCTGTCGCTGTGGTACTGGCGAGCTACGTGGTTGGGCACAAAGTCGATGATGACGCGCATTCCAGCCTCGTGGGTCCGGCGCACCAGGGCGCAGAACTCGTTCATGCGGGCGGGGATGCTGGTGGCAAGGTCGGGACTCACGTCATAGTAGTCGCGAATGGCGTAGGGCGACCCGGCAATGCCTTTGACCACAGCGGGGTGGTCGGCAGCAATGCCGTAGAGCGAGTAATCGGTCTGCGTGGCCTGTTCGATGATGCCTGTGTACCACACGTGTGTGGCGCCAAGGCTGTGGATTTGTTCCAATGCCCGAGGGGTGAAATCGGCCAGTCGGCCGCATCCGTTCACCAGTTTGGTTCCCCAAGGTTGGCAAGTGCGGTTGTCGTTGCCAAAGAGGCGTGGCAGCACTTGATAGATGATGATTCTATTGGTATTTCCCTCCATAGTTACGTCCGTTTTGTCCTGCTGCCTGACACATGACATCAGGCAGAGAAACATTGTGAAACAGATGATCTTGAGTTTAGATTCCACTTATTACGACGTTTTCATGTCCACGGCTGATTTTGGCAATCATGCCCTGCAAGGCTTTGCCTGGGCCACATTCCACGAATTCAGTGGCTCCAGCCTCGAGCATGTTTTCAACCTCCTGTGTCCAGCGCACGCTGGCCGTAAGCTGTGCTATCAGGTTCTGCTTGATTTCTGCAGCATCGGTGTGTGCTTTCCCATCGACATTCTGATAGATGGGGCAGCGAGGAGTTGAGAAACTGGTTTGCTCAATTGCTGCCTGCAGTTCGTCCTTGGCAGGCTGCATCAGGGGAGAGTGGAAAGCTCCGCCCACGGGCAGGGGCAGTGCACGCTTGGCACCAGCCTCCTTGAGTCGGGCGCAGGCTTCGTTGACGGCATCCACGTTTCCGCTGATGACCAGCTGGCCGGGACAGTTGTAATTGGCAGGGACCACCACCGAGCCTTCGTGGCTGACTTCGCTACAAACCTGTTCCACAACCTCGTCGGCAAGGCCTATGATGGCAGCCATTGTGCTCGGAGCAGCCTCGCATGCCTTCTGCATGGTTTGGGCACGGGCGTGGACGAGGCGCAGGCCATCCTCAAAGCTGAGCGCACCGGCTGCAACCAGTGCACTGAATTCGCCCAGGGAGTGGCCTCCCACCATGTCGGGCTTGAACTCTGCACCCATGGCCTGGGCCGAAATGACGCTATGCAGGAACACGGCGGGCTGGGTGACACGTGTCTGCTTCAGTTCCTCGGCTGTGCCTTCGAACATGATGTCCGTGATGCGGAATCCCAAAATCTCGTTGGCCTGCTCAAAGAGGGCTTTGGCCTGTTCGTTACTTTCATACAAATCTTTGCCCATGCCCGTGAACTGGGCACCCTGGCCAGGGAAGACAAATGCTTTCATTGTGATAATCTTTTACCTTAAATTTGCTTAAAACGGGACAAAGTTACAACAAATCTTTCATTAAAACAAATTTTTTCGCGCGTGCGCTTGTTTTATTCAAAATTGTTTAATAACTTGCCACCGATTTCGAGAGGTTGTTGACTTATTATTAACCTAAAAAGCATGGAGGACTGACTATGAAAAGAAAGTATTTTTCATTTGACGAGACTTACGAACTTGACAACGTCTATAACTGCGAGGATGATGAGCGCTATGGCTCATCGGACGAAGAGTCCTCAGTTTGGTACAATTAGGGCAACCTGGTAAAATCGGGTATGCTTACAGGTTGTCCGCCTAGTGCGGCTGACCGGGCTGACAATTCTGTTATGCTTGACCAGAGGGCTGCGTCGCTTACGGTGATGTCAAAAGGCAGACCGTGGCTGAGTGCGCTAATGAGCCGGCAATCCATGATGTAGTTCATAAGGTTGGGGACATTCAGGCGGCGCCCTTCGACTATGATTTGCCGTACAGCCTTGTTGTGATGACTTTCGGCTATAGCCTCAGCTTCGGCTCCCGTGATGGCCATTTGCCCATCGAGCTGAATGGTGGGGAGGGGATACTTCTGTGCATATCCCTTTGTTCCGCAGAGCGTTTGTATCCGGCTGTAGGGACGTGGCGTGCGTTCGTCAAACTGCAAGAGTATGGTGCGTCCTTGGGCAGTGCGGAGTAGCGTGTTGTTAATCTTGTTCAGTCCGCTCATACTCACAAGTGAAGTGAGACGGTCGGTTCGGTTGATGTCCAGCAGTTGGCAGATGGGCCCAAGTCCGTGGGTGGGGTAGGGATTGCCTTTGTGGTCGCTCACGGTGTATGACATCCAGCCTTGGTCGGAACGCAGGTCGTGGATGTATGCCCCTTCGCAGTGGGTGATTTCACCAAAGAGTCCTTTCTTGTGCATCTCACTGATGCCCAGATGAAAGGTGTCGTAACAGCAATTCTCGAGCATCGTGCATCTGCGCCCTGTCTTGTGGGCGGTGACCACCAGTTGCAGGCATTCCTCCACACTCGTGGCAGCTGGCACTTCGATGGCTACATCCTTTCCTTCATTCATGGCTTGGATGGCCATGCGGGCGTGGCTCGACCAGTCTGTGCAGATAATGACCAGGTTGACCTCATCCAACTGGCACAATTGGCGCCAGCTGTGTTCGCCAGAGAAAGCTTTCACTCCATTGCGCCCCTGACTGTGCAACAACTGCTGCGTATGCTCGACGCTGGAACTGCGCAGGTCGCTGATGGCCTTAATCTCAGCTCCAGGGATGACGGCATACCGCTCGACGGTGGCCATGCCCCGTTGCCCAAGTCCGATGAGTCCTATTCCGATTTTCTTTGTCATTTGAGTGCAAAGATATGAAAAAATAGTAATTCATGTTTCTTTATGCTTGACATTTTTATGCCTTTGGCATGCGTTTTAGTTCCTTATGCTCCGATTTCTGCCAATATATTTGTGAAATCACTCACTAAATCGTATCTTTGCGCACAAATAAGAGATGATTATGGCAAGCAAGAACAATCATTTAGTGATTATGGCCGGTGGCATAGGAAGCCGTTTTTGGCCAATGAGCACGAGCGAATGTCCCAAACAGTTTGTAGATGTTCTGGGATGTGGTAAAACGTTGATTCAGCTCACGATGGACCGCTTTCGCGGAATTGTGCCAGCAGGGAACGTTTGGGTAGTAACCTCCGAGCGCTATGCCGATATGGTGCGTGAGCAATTGCCGGAGATTCCCGAGGGCAACATCCTGAAGGAACCCTGCCGACGCAATACGGCTCCCTGTATTGCTTATGTCAGCTGGCGCATCAAGTCGGTGAATCCGCGGGCCAACATCGTGGTCACTCCCAGCGACCACATCGTCATGGACAAGGCCGAGTTCCAGCGCGTAGTGAAGTCGGCGCTTTCGTTTGTTGATGAGAGCGATGCCATAGTCACTTTGGGTATGAAGCCCACTCGACCCGAGACTGGTTACGGATACATCCAGGCCGACCTGAGCGTGCCCAGTCCTCGCAATCGGGAGGTTTATCTCGTTGACCAGTTCAAGGAAAAACCCCAGTTGGAGGTTGCCAAGAGCTACATAGCCCAGAATAATTTCTTTTGGAACTCAGGCATCTTCATTTGGAATGTGAGCACCATAGTCAATGCTTTCCGCATCTATGCTCCTTCCATTTCGGATATTTTTGAAGGCTTGCTGCCATATTATGGTACGGAGCGCGAGCAGATGCTCATCAACGAGCGCTTCCCGCATTGTCCTAACATCTCTGTCGATTATGCCATCTTGGAAAATGCAGAGGAAATATATTGTTTCCCTGCCTCGTTTGGATGGAGCGACCTGGGCACATGGGGC
>DGUV01000033.1:4303-6766 GCA_002395775.1 Prevotellaceae bacterium UBA4301 | reverse complement strand
TATCTGGTTAACTCTGTCGAGAATGGCGACAGTTATTCAAAGAAGTTCGAAGCAGGCGACTATCTAAAGGTGACCGTTACCGCAGACAACGGCAAGAGCGTGGAGTTCTATCCTGCCGACTATCGCTCGGGCGTTAAGGTTGTGAAGGACTGGACGTGGCTCGACCTGAGTTCGCTGGGCACGGTGAAGAGCCTGACATTCACCTTTGACGGAACGGACAAGGGCGAATGGGGACTTAACACTCCTGTGTATGTCTGCATTGACGACCTGACCTACGTTTCAGAGTAAATCCTTAACAGAAGTGACCCCCAGAAGTAAGACATGAAACTTCTGGGGGTCACTTCTTTTTTACGCACACCTATATTGGTTTCTCTATTTCGAGCATGTCCACGGTCACAAAACATATAAAACTATGGTAAAAATACATTTTATCAGGCAAAAATGAGTATCTTTGCCCGCATAATAGTGATTGATGATGAAGAAATGTACTTTTATCACCGTTTTGATAGTCATGATGTGTTGGATTGCAACGCCACAGGCACGTGGAGAGATGGATCCTGACAGTGCCCGACGGGAGTTGGTGCGCTCCGACCGCCTCAAGGACTCGCTCTATAACAAGGCCTTTGGAGAAGCGCAGGCGAAATATAATGCTGAACTGGGTAACGACCAGTTGCAAGAAGAGACCCGCCTTGTGAGCCGTTCGCGTATCTATATTATAATAATATGTACGGTGCTGTTGGCTGCGGCCGTTGTGCTTGTGGTGCGCCAGCGCCGGTTGATAGCCTTGCAGAAGCAACGTCTCAGTGAGGAGACCAAGACCCTTGAGGAACTGAAATTGCATTATGAGCATCAGCAGCAGGACGGCATAGGAAACGACGCTGCCAGTGAACTGTCGGAGCAGGAC
This sequence comes from Prevotellaceae bacterium UBA4301, assembly GCA_002395775.1. Lineage (GTDB taxonomy): Bacteria > Bacteroidota > Bacteroidia > Bacteroidales > Bacteroidaceae > Physcousia. Next base: position 5,862 of record DGUV01000033.1, on the reverse strand, counting down.
AAGCAGTTCCTCTCCAAGACGATGACCATCATCGACAACCAGATAGAATCTAACAGTGTCAATGTTGACGACATTGCCTCGGCATTGGCGATGAGCACTTCGCAGTTCCGTCGGCGGCTCTCGGCAATTACCGGCGAGACGCCACAGAACTATATCACCAACATACGCATGCAGAAGGCGCGCTACCTGCTGGACAACACTCCCGATATGACCATCCTTGACGTGGCAAAATGTTGCGGCTACGACGGTCAGTCATCGTTTACACGTGCCTTTAAGCGTTTCTTCGGTGTCACCCCAAGCGATTACCTGGCAAAACTGATACTCACACTCATTCTCTTTACTGCTTCCATTGCTGTTGGAGCGGCACCGGGCAATAAGTCTCAAGGCAAGCAGGCGGTCAATCGTCAGGAGGCCATGCGCCTCTATGAGGCCAGTGGCAGTTACTATGAAGAACAACTTTACGACAGTGCCGTCATCGTAGGCGAGCAGGCGCTGCCGATGCTTCGCCAGTTGGGCATGACCGACGAGGTGGCCGACGAACTCAGCATACTCGCCGTGTGTACCTCGCGACAGTCTGACTACCAGAAAGCCCTGCGCTATGCCAAGGAGTGCAACGCCATGGACCGTGCCAGTGGCGACAAGGAGATGATCTCCTCGTCGCTCAACACCATTGGTGCCATCTATGTCGATGCCAAGCAGCCACAGGAGGGACTGAAATACATCCTCGAGGCACTTCAGTTGGCCGAGGAAATCAACCACCGTGCCCGTATCGCCATGTATTGTGGGGCTGCTGCCGAGACCGAACTCTCGATGAGCCATTTCGACGCTGCCCTGCGCTATATCGAGCGGGCCATACGGCTGGAACGTGAGGACGGGCGGCAGATGAAACTGCGTGTGCGTCTGGCGCAGAAGGCTGCCATCCTGCTGGGCATGAAGCAGCATCAGGAGGCTCTTGCCATCTTCGACTCCATCATTCCATACTTCCGCCACGAGGGCAACCGTCAGTCGCTCGCCATATCGCTCAACAAAGTGGGTCACACGCTGCTCTCCATGAGCCGCGAACAGGGTTGTGCCGATGCCGAGAAACGGCGACTGGAGCGTCAGGCAGTGCCCTATCTGCGCGAAGCCGTCAGTCTGTGTCACGAGATGGGCAATCCATATAACGAGATGCATGCCCGCGACGGACTCTATCAGGCGCTGTGGACCATCAGTCCCGACAGTGCCCGACTGGAACTTGAACGCTTCGACCTGCTGAAAGACTCGCTCTACAACAACGGTGCTGCCGACCTGCTGGCTCGCTACAATGCCGAGTTTGGCAACACCCGCCTGACTGAAGAGAACACCAGTGTCCATCGTTCACGCACCATCATCCTGATTGTATGCTTGGCTTTGCTGGCAGTGGCCGTCACACTGGTAGTGATGTTGCGCCGCCGCTCGGCACTTCAGCGCCGCCGACTCAGCGAAGTCACCATGACCTTAGACGAGTTGCGCCAGCGATACGAGAACGAGCGAGCCGACCGACAGCAAGAACTCTCCGCCCGCGACAAGGATTTCCTTTC
>DGUV01000033.1:0-4152 GCA_002395775.1 Prevotellaceae bacterium UBA4301 | reverse complement strand
CCACCCAGTTCCGCAACCGTCTGAAAGCAATAACCGGCGAGACCCCACAGGCATACATCACCAATATCCGCATGCAGAAGGCGCGCCAACTGCTCGATAACAGCACTCCGCAAACCACTATCTTAGACATAGCCATGAGTTGCGGCTACGAAGACCAGGGCGCATTCACCCGAGCCTTCAAGCGGTTTTATGGTGTCACGCCAACTGACTATTTATCCCGAAATTAGAGAAACATAGGCAAAATGCGTTTGTTTTGGCGCATTTTGGAAGATTCTGCACAACTTTCTGCGTTTTCTGCTGAAGGTTGTGCATTGTTTTTGCCGTAACTTTGCAGACAAATCGCAAGAACAAACCATACGACACGCCTATGGAACAGAAGTCACCAAAAAACAAACCAAACCTCAGGCATCAGGCAGCCAGCAACTACACTGAGGATCAGGCAAGACTCCTGTTTGCCATGCGCGATATGGTGAGAGCAGAGGTGAAACGACAATTAAAAGAGTTATTAAAATAAATATTAATCGTTTAAGCATTTAATACAATTATGAGACATTCAATGAAAGTATCAGTGATGGCATTCACAGCCATGTTCGCATTCATAACAGTGGCAGAGGCACAGAACGACCCGAAGGTGTGGCCATGGGATTTCCCAATGGACATTGAGATTGACGCCAAGCCCGGCCAGCAGATTTTGTCTAATCAAGAGCACTACCTCGACTTTATAGATCGCGGAGAAGAGTTGGTGGGGAAGACCATGCTATGGTATAATACAACCATTATCGAAGTTGGCAAGGAGAAATCTATCGTCGATCAATACGACAATAAAGTTGAGGTGCCCAATGCACTCATTATTCCACTGGGCAAGAGCGAGAAGGCCAAGAAGGGCGACATATTGCTGACTTATGGCTCTTCTAAGCGCGACATGCAGCGTGCCATCGTCATTGATGACTCAACACCAACGGAGCCTGTAGTGTGCTATCTTGACGACGATTATACTTGGCCGAGAGAGTTCGACTCTCCTAAACTGGCAGAGAAGCAGAAGGGCGTGAAACTGGAGCCAGGTTCATTCAACGTGCTGAAGGAAGGCAAGTTTGAATCGGGTGCGCAGGTGGCCTTTAATGTAAATGGCAATATGAAATATGGCACCGTCGTTCAGGTCAGCGGTGACAAAGTGCTGATATCAGCATTTGCCAGCCATTTGGAATGTACCACCAAGGACAACTGCAAACTGCTTCCCTTCAAAGAGAAGTTCAAAGTGGGCGACAAGGTCAGCGCAATTGACGTTTCCAGTTACAAGCCCGGCTACACCGTGGTGAATGTTGATAAAGAGCATGGACACCTCTGGGTCAAGAACGATGATAATGGAAAAACCTATGTCTATAGCCTGTTTGGTGTCATGAAATAAGTGATTGCCTGCAAGATAGGCATTTACTCATCTATAAAGAACCATCAAACGGAATGACTGTGAAAAGATTTGCTGCCCTGCTGATGATGTCGTTCGTGGCATCGGCAGGTGTGCTGTTCGCCCAGTCGCGGCTCCACGACCTCAACATCCGCGTGGTGATAGGCAAGAACGGTGATGCACGCATCACTGAGACACGCCGCATGACCATTACCGACGAGGGAACGGAGTGCTACATCGGACTGGGCAACATGAGTCCTGGTAAAGTCGAGGACCTGACCGTCAGCGACAATACAGGACTGGCTTACGAGCATGTCGGAACATGGAGAACAGACCGGAACCGTGAGGAGAAGGCGGGACGGTGTGGCATCATAGAGAAAAATGGCGGCTATGAACTCTGCTGGGGTTTAGGCAAGAGTGGTGAACGCACCTACACGACGAGTTACACCATCACCAGTCTGGTGCGTGGATACCCCGATGCCGATGCCATTCGCCACGTATTCCTTGACAAAAGCGTGACACCGAAGCCAGAACGGGCCAAGGTAACCATAGAGAGTGCCGATACCACCCAGCGGTTTGATGCAGAGACATGCGGCATCTGGGGATTCCAGTTCAAGGGCGACTTACGTTTTGAGGATGGCAAAATCATTGTCGAAACCACCGAACCAATGAACTCAGAGGCAGCACTCTATGTCATGGCGAAATTCCCCAAAGGCATGCTGAATCCTACTGTTCAAGATACGGACGACACTTTTGAGCATAAGAAGCAACTTGCCTTTGAAGGCAGCGACTATGGTGACGCCATCAAGGAGGAAAGTTTCTGGGACGACGTGCTGAGTGTTCTCAAAGCCATTGGCATACTCCTTTGCGGTGCTGCCGGTTTGTGGGGACTATTCCTCCTCGTTAAAAAGATGATGGCTGAGGGTAGGCGCAAGAAGCACGAGAAGTGGACACAGACCGTAGGTTATTTCAGATCTGTCCCTCTGGAAGGCAATCTGCAGCAGGCCAACGAAATGCTGAATGCATTTAATTACGGTAAAGAGGCGGATTATAAGCGCTTGGTCTCTGCCACCATCCTGCAAATGATTAATGAAGGCGCCTTCGTTGTGCAGTCCGTCATGACAGAAACGGGCAGGATGCAGAACCGCTTTGTGGTTAAGGAACTGTCATTGGAGAAGGACCTCACGCCATTGGCCTATAAGATGCACGAGATATTCAAGAAGGCTGCCGGCGATAATCATGTGCTCGACCCCAAGGAACTGGAAACGTTTATGAGCGACAAGGGCAACAGGAAACTTGTGCGTACATTCATTGACCTGCTATGTACCAAGCGTGATGTCTCTTACTATAAAAACAAACAGGCAGAGATGAACGAGGTGTACGGATTTAAACGTTTCCTTAGCGACTTCACCTTAGCCAACGAACGCAATCTGACGGAGACTAAACTCTGGCGCGACTATATCGTGTGGGCAACGCTCTTCGGCAATGCAGAACAAGTGGTGAAGGACATGAAAGCCATCAATCCCGAGTTCTTCAAGATGGACCATGTGGCAGGCCAGTTCTCTGACGGTGTGGCTCTTCCTGCCGTTGACAGTTCTTTCCTGCTGATTACCGAGGGCCTGATAGAAGAGCGCGAGGAGCGCCGACGCAAGTCGAAGTCTTCTTCCAAGAAGAGTCGCCATTCCGCATCCCGTTCGTCTGGCGAAGGCGGCAGGTCCTCCTGGGGCGGCGGAGGCGGCGGCTTCTCTGGCGAAGGCGGAGGAGGAGGCATACGTTAAAGGGTAAAAGGGTAAAAGGGTAAAAAGGTAAAAAAGTAAAAGGGTAAAAAAGTAAAAAAGTAAAAAAGTAAAAAGGTAAAAAAGTAAAAAGGTAAAAAAGACGATGATGAAGAGAATAGTTTTTGCAATGATGCTGACAATGTGCTGGATGACGATGTCGGCACAGGAAGGCATCAAGGTGGTATTCCAGGGCGCTGCGCCCGACATCATGGATTTCGCATGGGCGTGGGCTATGATCTGGGATGACCAGGAGAACACGCCTGACGAGTCGGCGGCTGCGCTGCGGCGGTCACTGGAGTGTTACCGCAATGGCGAGGCTCAGCCTGAGGGCTTCACAATTACCGTTGACAAGAAGGCGGGCTACATCCTGGTGCAGTCGAATCACGACGGTTTCACGCAGAAATGGGAGATGTGCTACTGGAACATGGCCGACAAGAAGCACAAGTTGTTTGCACTGTGTGTGGAAACGTCGGAAGGCGGCAAGCGCATGAACCCCGGACAGTACGACGGCCTGTCGTTCTATCGCTACGACAATGCCAAGAGGCAGATGAACGTTGTCGATATGGGCATTGACGTGCAGTACTTCAACACCTCGTATGCTCTGCCCCGCATCGGAAAGGACATCATCGTGACGCACTGGAGCGAGAACGGCCGCGAGAAGTGGCAGACCATCTTGAAGTGGAATGGTCGCAGATTTAAATAACACGACATTTCACGCCTGCAATGAAATAAAGGGATAAGTAACGAGAATTTCCTTTTTCCAAACTCATTTTACGGTTCAAACCATAAACACACCGCAAGATTACGGAAAGTAAAATAGGCTATTTTACTGGCCAATATAGGCTATTTTACAAGAAAAGTCATGGTGTGCCAATAATCAGTCCTATAGAGAAGACAATGGAAATGGGGGCAAATCGTATATAATTACTTAATATGAAGTTTTGGAGGTATGTTAACTTACTAAACTTAAAT
>DGUV01000010.1 GCA_002395775.1 Prevotellaceae bacterium UBA4301 | reverse complement strand
TGCACTCCAACTGGTTCACCACCGGCTTCACCTCCACATAGTGGGCAAAGTCGAAGAAACGGCCTGCCTGAAAATTGCTCACGCCGATGGCGCGGACTTTGCCAGCACGATAGGCCTTCTCCATAGCCCGCCAAGTGCCGAACACGTCGCTGTAGGCCTGATGGATGAGTAACAAATCAATGTACTCCGTCTGCAACTTACGCAGACTCTCATCGATGCTCTTGGCAGCCTTTTCCTCACCAGCATTGGATATCCAGACCTTTGTTACAAGGAACAAATCTTCGCGCTTGATGCCACTCTTGCGCCAGGCATTGCCAACGCCCTCCTCATTCTGGTAGGCCTGTGCCGTATCAATCAGGCGATAGCCTACACTTAATGCATCACTCACGCAACGCTCACACTCTTCAGGGCTTACGAGAAACACACCGTAGCCCAATGTCGGCATCTGAACACCGTTGTATAATTTTATGTAGTCCATCATCTTCGCTATTAATATCCTAATCCATTAAGCCATTTCTCAACCTTTTTCTTTTCCGTGCGAACTTCGTGACCGTAGATGCTGAAGCCCTTTGTGACATTTGCACCAGGGAATGCATCCTTCACATCCTCCACACAGTTGGCCAATCCTGAGCCTTCGTGCGTGGTGAAAGGAATGACGGTCTTGCCCTTCAGGTCGCCCTCATGCTTCTTGAAGAAGGTAAACATCACTTGTGGATAAGTACCCCACCATACTGGACCACCGATGAATACCGTATCGTACTTTGACAAATCAATGTCACCTTCATACGCTGGCAGCTCACCGTTTTTGGTCTCTTCCTTCGCCAGATTGATGAGTGGTGTATAAGCCATGCCGTCATACTTGTGGGTAACAATTTCAAACTGCTCAGCACCAGTTAACTCTGTGATGTACTCTGCCACAATTTTCGTATTGCCCACCTCGATGTTTCCTACTGCGTAGTTGTCTCCCGCATGAGAGAAGAACACTACTAATGCCTTTCCGTCCTTTGCCATAACTGTCTTTCCTTTTGCATTTGTTTGTTCATTCACACCATTCTCTTTCTTACTGTTCCCACCGCATGCAGTGGAAACCAGCATACACAGAGCCGATGCAAGTATCAGTTTCAATGACTTGCACATATTATCCCAGAGCCTGATTCGTTGACCACTCGAAATATTGCTCACGCTCACTGATCCACCAACGACCGTCAATCTTCACATACTTGTCATAGTAGCGTACGGCGTGAGTGGTCAGCATGTCCTTACCGTCCTGCTCAGTAACCAGTGTTGCCAATGCATAACATGTGCCTGTGGCATGAGACTCATCTACGAAATCTACGTTCTGTTGTCCGTTCATGTGGAAAGACACCTTAGCTGCACCAAAAGCCTTGTACTGACGAATCATGTCATGCACGTCGTTTGCTGTCATGCCCAACTTACCACCGAAATACACGTTCAGTTTGATGTCAGGACGGAAAATCTCAACGTAGCAGTCCTGATTGTTTTTGTCACTCTCTGTTGCATAGAAGTCTACTAATGCCTTCAACTCCATGCGATCTTGCATTCTGAAATCCATTATCTTATTATTTTTTAAGTTTCACGGTGCAAAGGTACAACGATTTTCCGGCACTTTGGTTTCACAAATTGCATCACAATTTTCACTTTTTACACAAAATCGCACTTTTATGTCGAAAATAATTCGTATTTTTGCAGCCATGAAGGCAGATTTTCAATATTCAACAGACTTCTATGGGATGAATTCCTATGAGTTGAGCCACACCTGCATGCATCTGCTTTGCTTGGCAGGTGAGGCAAGTTTTGTATTTAATGAACATTGCTATCATATTGTGTAAATAGTAATTGACAAGTATACCACAATAATAATCATCAAATATACCAATCTATAGCCGTTTTTTATGTTGTAATACATATTTACACATCTGTGTATCAGTAATATAACAATAAACAATCCATTATTGTTATTCCAAATAGAATTGGTACACTCAGTCTTATAATTTGGTATATTAACACATTATCATTTACAGTTGGCGCGGATGTAGAAGTGCTCGGAGTGCCTCTCGATGGTCTCCACAATCTTCCGCGAGCAGGAGCCGCAGTCCATACGGGCGCGCCTGATGTGGATTCCGTTCTGCTCAAGATTCGAGAAGATGCGCTCAAGCGTGTCCTGCTGGTGGAAACGTACGTTGGCATTGCCGTCGTGGTTCTCTATACCCACGATGAGGTCGCCAATGACAGCCACGCCGGGACTGTAGCCGGTAAACTTCTTGTAGGTCATCTTGGCATCGTACTTCTCCGTCTCGATGAACTGGTGGTCGAAGTCAAGGTCGTAGGATTTGCCCGCCAAGAGTTGGCCGGTGCTTGTCAATGCCTTGACGAGCAGGCTGTTCAGTTTGGGGGCAGTATTGAAATCGTAGCTTCTGCCTGTATCGGAGGTGTAGGTCGTATTGGCCGTGGCCAGTTCTGAAATACCTCTCAAGATAGTATCGGAACTGCAGGTGCGCAGAGTAGGATCAAGTGACAGATGGGGCATCAGATGGCTTGTCACATCTTCAACACAGTCACCGCCACAGAAGTAAACACTCGAAAGAGATCCGAAAATCTCACTGTACTGATATCCGAAAGAGGTGCAGCGCAATCCCAGCACATTGTCGATAACATGACCCATGTAACGAGAAAATAACCTTCTTACGGGAAATATTACACCAAAGGGAGTGATTTTTCCAAATTTTATGTTTACTTTTGCCATGTCATTGATGATTTTTGCTTGTCTTTAATTGCAACACTAAGGTAGGCGAAAAATCTGACATGGCAAAATCCTGAACAACTTTTTGTTGCTCAGGAACTTATAAAAAATGTTTAACTAAAGTGCTGCGGAATTTAGAATTTTTAAGAAAAACCAACACATGAGGCATCTTATCACGGCATTATTGTTGTGCTCATTGACTGTTGAGGCTGTGGCCCAGCAAACAATGGACTTGAGTGGGACGTGGAGCGTCACTGCAGGGCAGGAACGTGCTGTCATCACGTTGCCCAACACACTCGATGGGGCAAACATCGGTCAGGAGAATCAGCTCCAGCCAATGTTGCGGAAACCACAATTATCGCGACTCACCCGAAAACATTCTTATATAGGGGTGGCCATCTATCAGCACGAAGTATTTATTCCCAGAACCATGGCCGGCAAACCCCTTCAGCTCTCGCTCGAGAGAGTGATGTGGAGAAGCAGGCTTGCCATCGACGGGCATGACCTCGGACAAATGCAGGAGAGTCTTGTAGCTCCACATATCTTTAATATTGACAAGGGACTCTCGGAAGGGACGCATCTGCTTACTCTCACCATCGACAACAGGCAACAGCATGACATCTCCTTCGACCATCTCGCTCATTCCTATACCAACGACACGCAAATCATGTGGAATGGAGTGCTGGGAGAAATGAAACTATATGTCGCTCCCATGATCAGCGAGGTGCAGGTCTATCCCGATGTCGAACAGCAACAGATTCTCATCCGACTGGTGGGCGCCGACGATGCGCAGTTTGCTCTTGATGGCATCAGCGTGAGCCCTCTGAAGAGAGAGGATGGCATGTTTGTGCTGCACATCAATGACATGAGAACATGGAGCGAGTTCTCACCTCATCTCTACAATCTCAGTGTGACTGCTGGCGGACAAACCGAAAACGTAAGTTTCGGCATGAGGAGGTTCGCGGCCGAGGGCAACAGGTTGCTCATCAATGGCCGGCCCACTTTCCTCAGAGGTACGCTCGAATGCTGTGTCTTCCCCTTGACGGGCACGCCACCAATGGATGAACGGGGATGGATGAAGGTGTTCGCAACGGCCCGTGACTATGGGCTCAACCACCTGCGATTCCACTCATGGTGCCCACCAGAGGCGGCTTTCCGCGTGGCCGACAAGATGGGGTTCTATTGCCAGGTCGAACTGCCCAACTGGTCGCTGAACGTGAACAAAGACACGGCCACGGCACAGTTCCTATACGATGAGTTCCGCCATATCGTCCGCCACTACGGCAACCATCCTTCGCTCTGTATCATCAGCTGTGGCAATGAGCTGCAACCCGATTTCGATTTCCTCAACAAACTGACGCGCTATATGAAGTCGTGCGACCCACGGCACCTCTACCTCACGTCGACCTTCACTTTCGAAAACGGACATGGGAAAAGGCAGGAACCTGAGGACGACATCTTCGTCACACAATGGACCGAACGGGGATGGGTGCGCGGACAGGGGGTGTTCGATGAGCATCAGCCCGATTTCAACAGCGACTACCGTGAGGCCGCGAAGGATGTCACCGTGCCGCTCGTCTCACATGAGATAGGGCAGTATAGCGTATACCCCAATATCCAGGAGATAGATAAGTACAACGGCGTGCTCGACCCTCTCAATTTCAAGGCAATACGTGATGACCTGCGGCAGAAGGGGCTTCTCCACCGTGCCGGTGAATACCTCGAAGCATCAGGGCGCTTCGCTGCCATCCTCTATAAAGAGGAAATCGAGAGGGCTTTGAAGACACCACAGCAAAGCGGGTTCCAGCTACTCGGCCTCAACGACTTCCCGGGGCAGGGCACGGCACTCGTGGGGCTGCTCGATGCTTTCTGGGATTCAAAAGGCCTCATCCAGCCGCAGCGCTTCAGGGAATTCTGTGCACCCGTGGTACCCCTGGCTCGGTTCGGGAAGGCGGTGTGGCGAAACCAAGAGCACTTCTCTGCCGTCATTGACGTGGCTGATTATTCGGCAGACTCCACAGAGAAAACCGTCTGCTGGCAACTGACCGACGAGGATGGAGCGGTCTATGCCCAGGGGACGGGCGCTCATGTGGATGTGCCTCTCGATAGGGTGGCGAAGGCGCAACGGCTCGAACTGCTTGCCGTCATCAAGGATTCGCCATGGCGAAACCGATGGAATATTTGGGTCTACCCCGAGGTGGAAATACCACATGACAGGCAGCTACTCGTCACGGCCGACATCGACGAGGCGCTGCAGGCACTGAAAAGAGGAAAGAAGGTGCTCTTCTCACCCAAGACAGCCACCATCAAGGGACTGGAGGGAAAATTTCTACCCGTCTTCTGGAGTCCTGTGCATTTTCCCAAACAGGCAGGAACCATGGGACTGTTGTGCCACCCCAACCATCCTGCGCTGAGAGATTTCCCCACCGACATGCATAGCGACTGGCAGTGGTGGAATCTGGTGAAGCGAAGCCGTGTGGTCGTGCTCGACAGCCTGCCACCAGTGAGCCCAATTGTCGAGTCCATCGACAATTTTGTCAACAACAGAAGGCTCGCGTTGGTATTCGAGGCACAGGTGGGAAAAGGAAAACTCATCTTCTCGGCCGTCGATTTGCTGACTGATGGCCAGTTGCCCGAAATACGGCAGATGCGCTACTCCCTCACAAACTACATGCTGGGACATGAGTTCCAGCCCAAGACGAAACTGGAGCCAGCACAGCTGCGCAACTTCCTCCAAGATGGGACTGATGAGCAAAAAACAGATGCCACATCAATCTATGAGTAGACACGGATGACACACCCACATCAACATACGATGACTTAACACTGGAAGACAAATCAATAAATCAAACTAAACAATACGCAACTATTATTCACCAAGCATGTTCAATGCTTATTTTAAACCCTAAAATCCGCAACCTTGCACCCT
>DGUV01000044.1:25616-29499 GCA_002395775.1 Prevotellaceae bacterium UBA4301 | reverse complement strand
AAGGGCTTCGCTTTGCGCCTCGTTGAAGTCTCTTATCTTTCGGGCTTATCGGAGACTTCGGAGATCCAGATGATATGGGCATGTAGTATGTTCCCGCTCATCCTGTACGTTTCTATAGGGAAACTGATTAAAGGTGAAATAATTGTCGATGAAATAGGCTATTTTATTGTATCGGCCTATTCGTTCCCAATCATCACGAATTTACTTACCAATGATGAGCCGATGATTGGTACAATGATCAAGCCATCATTGGTAAGTAATTTTTCGATGATTGGGAAATGATTTCTCAATGATTGGGCAATCTCTGTCTGTAGGCCTTAGAATCAGTCCTTTCGCAATGTAATCCTTTGAGAATTATGAAAAATCCTTGACGGAGAACGAATGTTCATTGGCGGGGAACATACATTACTTCACTATATAGCTATGCCCTGCATTATCCTTTTACGATGCGTTTGATGCCGGAGGTGGTGTGGCTGCCCATGGGGTGATGTTATCGGCTCTTGCGGGTCTCGGTGGTGCCGTCCTCGGCCTGGGCATGGAGGAGGACGGTGGTGTGGCGCGGGGCACGGAAGGCCATGTTGCCGCTGCGGGGCAGGGGACGGCCTGCGGTGTCGAAGGCGCTGAGATGGCGGATGTGGGTGCCGCTGACGGTGATGGTGGTGCCATGGCGGCTGACGTCGGAGATGAGCGTGGGGCGCAATCGGGTGTCGCTCATGCCCGTCATGTTGCCGAAGTCAACCTCGTACCACTGTCCGGCCGTGGTGGGGATGACGATGGTGTTCTCGTCGATGGTGGTGACGGGGACTTCGCCTTGCTGGTCGCGCACGGTGTGATGGGCTATGCCGGGATAGCGGAGTGGCAGGGGACGTCCGCTGCCGGAAAGGATGACGAGGGTGGTGAGGCGACCGTCGGCCCACGACTGGTTGACCGTGAAGTCGCCTACGGCACGCAGTCCCTTGGCTTCGCCTTCGGGCCATGTGGAGGGCAGGGCGGGCAGAAGCTGGAGGGTGTCGGTGTGGCTTTGGAGGAGCATCTCGGCGATGCCGGCACAGACGCCGAAGTTGCCGTCGATCTGGAAGGGTGAGTGGGCGTCGTAGAGGTTGTAATAGACGCCGCCGGCATACTGGTTGGTGGCGTAGGAAGTGCTGTGCTTCAGGGCATTCTTCAGGATGACGTGGGCATGGTCGCCATCGTGAGCGCGAGCCCAGAGGTTCACTTTCCAGCCCATGCTCCATCCCGTAGCAGCGTCGCCGCGCAGTTTCAGGCTGTTGACGGCAGGCACGAAATAGGGACTTGAGGGACCTATCTGACTAAGCGGATAGAGTGCCATGAGGTGACTCATGTGGCGATGGCCGGGGTCTTGCGACACGTCGTAGGGCGAGTATTTCCATTCGCGCAGCAGGAGGTCGCCTTTCTTAACTCCGTTGCGAGGGTTCGTCCAGCTGGAGTTGAGCGAGGAGGCGGTGTAGGGTTCGGTGTGCAGTCCCTGGTCGGTCTTCTCGAGATAGAGGTTGAGTTTCTCGACATCGGCCTCGCCAAGTCCCGTGACGGCAGGACCGAGGATGTCGTAGGCCTCCTTCACGCTCTGGAACAGGGCGTAGATGAGTTGCTGGGCATGGGCTGTGCCGTCCTCCTTCGGATGGTCGTTCTGTTCTGCAGAATATTCGTCAGGAGCCACCAGTGTGCCGTCGGGGTCGAAGGTGTAGGCAGTGCCCTTGTATCCGCTGTTCTGTGTGGCGCTGTTGTAGCCTCGGTCCTCGATGAGACGTTCCATCCAGAACTGTGCACAACTCCACATGGCAGGGAAGGCGCGAGCGAGGAACTGGTCGTCGAGCGTGTAGCGGTAGTGCTGCCACAGGTGGCTGCAGTACCAGGCGTTGGCCACGAAGTAGTTGTTGCCCCACGTGCTCATGCCGCCCCAGATGTTGCTCTCCGTGAAGACGGTCCATCCTTGAGAGACCTTGCCATACTGGCGGGCAGCATTCTTGTAACTGCTCATCTGTGCCATCTTGATGATGAAGTTGAGGAAGGGCAGGTGCATCTCCGACAGGTTGGTGGGTTCGGCAGGCCAGTAGTTCATCTGCACGTTGATGTTGGTGTGTATGTCGCTGTGCCAGGGTGCCGATGCCAGGTTGTTCCAGATGCCTTGCAGGTTGCTGGGGACGTTCACGCCTCGCGAACTGCTGATTTCGAGATAGCGCCCGTAGGCAAAGTAGAGTTGTTCGAGGAATCGTGCCTCGCTGTTGTTGAGGTTCGAGAGCGAGTTGTAGTAGTCGATGAGCTTGTTGGTCGGACGCTTCGAAGCAGCTCCCTGAAGCGAGAAGGACACGCGTCCCATGAACGACTGGAAGTCCTGAACGTGGTCGGCCAGCAGGTTGTCGAATCCCTTTGCTGCGGCAGCGTCGAGTATGGTCAGCAGGCGTTTCTGTATGTCGCTTGTGCTTTCCTTGGTGAGGCATTTGCTGTTCGACTCGCTGTCGTCGTAGCTGGTGACGGCAGAGAGGAGCACCACCACCTGGTCGGCATCGGTGACCGTGACGGTCCTCTTGGAGGTGTCGTAGGTGGAAGTTCCTTGCGAGGGCAGCAGGACGCGGGCATTGGCCTGATAAGCCAGTCCGTTGTCGAGTTTCCCGTAGAATCGCAGGTCGCCTGGGGCGGCAGTTGTCTCACCCATGACGCTGTAGCGCGCATCGATGTCGCTTCCGGGTGTGAAGCTGAAGCACAGACTCAGACGGTCCGTTCCTGTGGCTTTGTAGCGAATGGCAATTACGCGGTCGGGATTGCTCACGAAATAGGTGCGTTCGAAGCGTGTCTGTCCGTCGGGCGAGGAGTAGCTGACGCCTGCTGTGGCGTCCTCTATGTCGAGGTATCGCAGATAGTCCTTCACGGCTTTGGCGTTGCTCATGCCGAAGATGCCTGAGAGGTCCTCGACGATGAGCGAACCGAAGTTGCGGTAGTATCCGTGGTCGCCTCCGATGGCGGAAGAGCCTGACCAGAGCGTCTTCTCGTTGAACTGTATCTCATCCTTCTTCACACCGCCAAAGAGGCTGGCACCCAGTTGACCGTTGCCGATGGGCAGGGAGTACTCCATCCAAGTGTTTGCCACCCCCGTGGCGGTGGCAGGTTGGTCGTACCATAGCGTGAGCGGATGGGCCGGAGTGAAGGAGGTGGCAGAACCGATGTAGAACTCAGGCATGTCGGGATCGGCAGGGTCGATGATGACAAACTGGTTGTTGGTGTCACCTGACGTCCACAAGCCCAGTGTGGTGCCTGCGCCAGTGCCTCCCCACTGGTTCATGTAGGCCTTCGAATCACTGGTGCCGGCCCACTTCATTTGCCAGTAGGTGGCGGTGCCGGTCAGCGACCAGCCCGATGCGTCGGCGGCGGTCTGGCCTTGGATGCGACTGGAGGAGGTGCTGTAAACGGCATATTGTCCGGCCTTGTTCACCAGCTGGAAGTTGGCCTGTGAGCCCACGAAACGCCATAGCTGCTTGTCGGTGGCTGTGGCCAGTGTGCCCTGCTGGGTGGTGAGATTGGCGTTGTTGTTGCCGGCGGTGAGCAGCAACTGACTGTTGCTGAACTGGATGAGGTAGAACTTCTCTTCGTTGAACGCTGGCGTGGTCAGCGCCTTTGCGGAATTGACAATCAGAAACTGACAATTGACGATGAGTGCAAGGATAAGAGCGATGCGTTTCATGGTTGTAGTATTTTGTGTGGGGGGTTAGTTGGCGTTTTGCGTTTCCTTGACTTTGCGGAACAGGTCGCTGGCAAAGATGAAGGAGTTGAGTTTCTCGTTTGTGGAGGTCATGATTTCGTCCTTCGTGCCCGTCCATCCTACACAACCCTCGTGGATGTAAAGGATGTTCTCGCCGATGCCCATCAC
>DGUV01000044.1:23817-25553 GCA_002395775.1 Prevotellaceae bacterium UBA4301 | reverse complement strand
ACGGAGTTCATGTCGTGGGTGTTCATGATGGTGGTCATGTCGTACTCGTGAGTGATGGAGTGGATGAGTTCGTCGATGACGAGCGAGGTCTTCGGGTCGAGGCCAGAGTTGGGTTCGTCGCAGAACAGGTATTTCGGGTTCAGGGCAATGGCACGGGCAATGGCTACGCGCTTCTGCATGCCGCCCGAGATTTCGCCGGGCATCTTCTGTTCGGCTCCTTGCAGGTTGACGCGGTCGAGGCAGAACTTGGCGCGGCGGATGCGGTCGGCCTCGTTCTGGTCGGAGAACATGTCGAGGGGGAACATCACATTTTCGAGCACCGTCATGGAGTCGAAGAGGGCTGCCGACTGGAAGATCATGCCCATCTCGCGGCGCAGCATCACCCGTTCGCGCTTGGTCATCTTGACG
Source organism: Prevotellaceae bacterium UBA4301 (assembly GCA_002395775.1). Taxonomy (GTDB): domain Bacteria; phylum Bacteroidota; class Bacteroidia; order Bacteroidales; family Bacteroidaceae; genus Physcousia. Next base: position 25,145 of record DGUV01000044.1, on the reverse strand, counting down.
AAGTCGCGGCCGTCGTAGAGTATCTCTCCCTTGGTGGGCTCGAACAGGCCCACGATGTTCTTCATGAGCACGGTCTTTCCGCTGCCGCTCTGGCCGATGATGAGGTTGGTCTTTCCATCCTCGAAGGTGAAGTTGATGTCCTTGAGCACGTCTTTGTCCTCGAAGGACTTGTATAGGTGTTTTAGTTCAATCATGGTAATTTATAATGTCAAATGTCAAATGTTAAATGTTAAATGTTATATTTCAAATGTCAAATGTCAAGTGTCAAATGTTAAATGTTAAATGTCAAATGTCAAATGTGTTATCGTTTTTGTTTGCATTTATTTATGATGGCAGCTAATATGGCCCTTAGCTCTTGACAATCGTTAGCGATAGATTTATATTCTTCGTCAGATAATCTTCCTGTCCGGTGTAATAAGGTCAACCAATATTTGGTTTCATTGCTTTCTTTTTGTGCAATGGCACATTTGTGGATAAAATCGTCGTTCGATTCACCTCCCAAAGCTTCGCTGTAGTTTGCTCCTATGGAAGTGCCGCATCTCAAGAGCTGCTTGCTTATGATATATTCTTGCTTCTCTTTCTGCAAATATTCACATAAACTGACTATGCGTATGGAGAATTCAAGCGTTTTATTATAGGTAGGATTATTATCGATGTCGTAATAACTCATTTTCTTACATTTACCATTTTACATTTGCCATTTTACATTTGCCATTTGCCATTCCTTACTCAGCTTAATAGCTGAGTAAGGAAGATATCTGCAAACAGGATGAGCATGCTGCTGGAAACGACAGCATTGGTGGAAGCCTTGCCCACATCGAAGGAACCGCCCTGAACATTGTAGCCATAATAGGACGAGACGCTGGCAATGATGAAGGCAAAGAAGATGCTCTTGATGATGCTCATCCACACAAACCAGGGGACAAACGAATGGAGCAGACCCACGGTGAGGTCGTCGGGCGTGATGATGCCGGCGTAGGCTGTGGCGTAGGCTCCCATGAAACCAGCCATGATGCTGAAGACAACAAGGAAGGGAATCATGGTCATGAGGCCCATGATTTTGGGCAGGATGAGGAACGATGCCGAGTTGACACCCATAATCTCGAGGGCATCAATCTGCTGGGTTACGCGCATGGTGCCAATCTCCGAGGCTATGTTTGAGCCCACCTTGCCTGCCAGGATGAGACACATGATGGAGGAGGAGAACTCGAGCACCATGATCTCGCGCGTGGTGTAGCCCGTGGTGAAGTTGGGCATCCAGGGGCTCTGGATGTTGAGCTTAATCTGAATGCAGATGACGGCTCCGATGAAGAACGAGATGAGCAACA
>DGUV01000044.1:0-23751 GCA_002395775.1 Prevotellaceae bacterium UBA4301 | reverse complement strand
TGCCGATGGAGTCAACGCCCAGCTGTTCCATCTCCTTGACATATTGCTTCCAGAACATGCGCATGCGCTCGGGCACGGAAAATGTCTTTCCCATGAGGTCGAGATAACGGCCAAAAGCCGCAATGTATTTCATTATTAACATGACATTCTATGTTTTGCGGGCAAATATACGAATTAATTTTCAATTTTCAATTTCCGTTTTTCAATTAATTCCGTATCTTTGCACCGAAATGGAAGAAAATAACAACAATCTAACCCTCCGCAGCGAGGGACTGGTCAAGGTCTATGGCAAACGTACCGTGGTGAGCAACGTGTCGTTTCACGTCTCACAGGGTGAAATCGTCGGGTTGCTCGGACCCAACGGTGCGGGCAAGACCACATCGTTCTACATGACCACCGGACTGGTCATCCCCAATGCCGGACACATCTTTCTGGGCGAGGAGGAAATCACCAAGCTGCCCGTCTATCAGCGTGCTCGCAGGGGCATCGGCTATCTGGCCCAGGAGGCCTCGGTGTTTCGCAAGATGTCGGTAGAGGACAACATCAGCAGCGTGCTGGAGATGTGTCCCAAACCTGCCGACTTTGAGGGCACTCCTGCCGAATATCGGCGATGGAAGCTGGAGTCGTTGCTCGACGAGTTCAACCTGCAGAAGATTCGTAAGAATCTGGGCGACCAGTGTTCGGGTGGCGAGCGACGCCGCACAGAGATTGCCCGCTGCCTGGCCATCAACCCGCGGTTCATCATGCTCGACGAACCCTTTGCCGGCGTTGACCCGATTGCCGTAGAGGACATTCAGTTTATCGTCTGGAAGCTGAGGCGGCGCAACATCGGTGTGCTCATCACCGACCACAATGTGGAGGACACCCTTTGCATCACTGACCGAGCGTACATGCTTTTCGAGGGCCAGATACTGTTCCACGGTACGCCTCAGGAGCTGGCGGCCAACCCCGTGGTGCGTGCCAAGTACCTTACCAACAGCTTTGTCCTGCGCGACAAGGACTTTGAGAAGATGGAGCAGGAGCGAGGCTGACTCCTCATGGGGGCAAAAGAAAAGAGCCGAGGCCCATGTGCGGGTCTCGGCTCTTGTTGTCTTGTATGCATCAGGCCGTGCTCAGTCGCAGTCGTAGCTGTAGTCGGCAGGGCCGTCTTCTGTTTGAGGCCAACCTGGGTTTTGATAAAGTGGACTCTTTGTAGCATCGCCTCCGCCTGTGAGCAGAAATTCGGAAATTGGGATAGGCTCAAGATAATGAGGTTTCGGGAAGGTGTACCCATCATAGGCTGCTGAGGATGAACTTATTTGTAGCGGACGCAGGTATTTGGAAATGTTAGACTGAGAGATGACATCCGCAGAACGCTGTTTGCTACTATACATTTTGTACAGTTCATCCCAGAAATTGAGCCCCTCTGGCTGGTATTCTATCATGTTGTCAAGACTACGCCAACGCTTGAGGTCAGCCAGTCGCATGCCTTCGGCAATGAACTCACAACGGCGCTCACGACGGATGTTGTAGAGTGTCGGGTCGATGAGCTGCCCTTTCGACCAGACGGCCAGGTCGTTTTCCTGAGCCAGGTCGGTGGCCTGGATGGTCTTCATGTAATCGACATCGACTCCGGCACGCTGGCGCAGGGCTTTCCAGTAACGGTCGCAATTGCCACCCAGTTGGTGATGCCTTTCGTAGTAGGCTTCAAGGTAGATAAGATAGGCTTCGGCGGCACGGAGGATGGGCACAGCAGTTGTGCATTGATATTGGGTACGTTGGTCAGCATCGTCGCTGCACCATTTGCTCAATTCGTAGCCCGTTGTGGCTTTTTGGGTACCAGTGTTGTCGATTGAAGGCTTATAGTAGAAGATGGTGTCATTTACATTCTTTCCGTTTACCTTATGGGTTTCAATAAGCCTGCCTGCACCGCGCACTGACTTGGTGAGGCGCAAATCACGATTCTGCAACTCATAGTATGAAATGAGGTCTCCCTGATAGCCAGAACCTTCAGCGTAAATGGGAAGTCCGTTTTGCATCAGGAACGAATTAACTAATGCGCGAGTAGCATTGCAGCCACCACCGCCTTTTAGGTAGGCAGAACAACTATGAGAGAGAACTCCCAGACTGTAATAGCGTGCAAGGATAACTTCATCATCATTTTTGAATGGCGATTGGAAATTGACAAACATGCTGGAATAATCGGCATCAAGTTGGCGATGTGAAGCTACAATGTCAGCAGCTTCAATGGCTTGGTCGAGGAAGTAGTTGACCTCGGCTTCAGCCGAACCAGCCTCGAACTTAAAGTCGGGCCATGAGGTTTTTCCAGGCCACTTGTCGTTGCCTGGGACGAAGCAGGTGCCGGCATGGTAGCGTTCCCATGAGGCCTCGAATAACGCAACACGAGCCTTCAGGGTTAAGGCTGCATCGCGGCAGATGCGCCCAGTCTCTGGTGCCTCTTCCATTAGGAAACTGGTAGCTTTGTCGAGATCTGAGATAATGAAACGGGCAACCTCATTGCGTGGAATACGAACACTCTTTTCTGTGAGAATGTTTTGGTCGTTAGGGAGCATTTCTGTGAGAATTGGTACATCCCCAAAGGCTTGCAGGAGGCGGAAGTAGTCCCATGCCCGTAAGAAATAACCTTCACCAAGATAGTGGAGGACAAGCGGGTCAGACTGGGATAATTGGCCACCAGCCATGCGGTCCTCTACTTTATGTATGTAATAGTTGAGTGATCGAAGATGAGAAAAATTCCATTCGGAATTGGCTATCTTGACTGTACGTTTTTCTCCTTTGTAAAGCAGGCTTTGAGGAGAAGAACTACATTGGTTGTCACTGACGATGTCTTGAGTATAGAGTCCTCCCCACAATGTGTTGTTGGTGGGGAGCATACTATAGAGGTCGTTGACGAACCACTTTAGGTGCTCTGCGTTTAGGAAGTATGCCTCTTCATCGTCGAAATCAAGTGGATGACGATCGAGAAAGTCTTTGCAAGACTGCATGGAGAACAAGCATGCAGCGGCCATGATAAGTTGAAATATTCTTTTCATAATTATTCAATGTTCGTTGACAATATACAATTCTCAGAGTTGAATCTCTACGCCCATAGAGTAGGTACGATATTGAGGATAGGTCTTTCCAGCTCCGCCATCGTAATCTGTGACATTAGCTTTGATGGCTTCTGGGTCGAAGAGACGTAACTTCGTCCATGTGAGCAGATTCTCGGCAGAAATATAGAGCCTTGCCTTCTTGATGAACTTGCTGTTGGGATTTTTCTTGGGCAGGTTGAAACCAATCTGTAGATTCTTCAAGCGCAGATACCCTGCTTTTTGCAGGTATCGGTCACTCGTCTGTATGTTGTTTTGGTCGGCGCGTATGCGGGGGTAATAGGGATCTTCGTAGTTGGCCCCAAGTTCTGAACCTGCATAGCGGAAATAGTCAAGGTGTTCGGTGAAGAGTGAACGTTGATAAGGTGCTACCATACCGAAGAAAGTGGCGGTGTTAAAGAAATAGTCTCGTTTGCCAATGCCTTGGAAATAGGCGCGCAGGTCAATCCACTTCCACTGGGCAGTGAGCGTAAAGCTATAAGCAAAGCGTGGTGTGGTGTTGCCAATGATACGCAGGTCACCATGGTCGTCGAGTGTGCTGCTACCAGCGTTCACGGCTCCATCGTTGTTTTGGTCACGGTACATGAGATCTCCGCCTCCCCAACGGTCGCCAATGGCTGATTGGCTGTGTTGTGCCAGATAGGAACTCATCTCAGCATCACTCTTTGCGATACCTACGACTTCATATCCCCAAATTTCGCCATACTTCTTGCCTTTGTACCAAGAATAAATGTTGTTGTCTGGCGAGTCATATTTTGTGATTTCAGTCTGGTAATCGCTAAGGGTTCCTGAGATACTATATGAAAAGTTTTTCCCAATGCGGTCGCGCCAACCCAGTTCTACCTCCCAACCACGGGTGCGCAGCTCGGCGTTGTTAGTACGAGGAGCACTGGCTCCATACAAGGCCGAAAGTGCATTGGCTGGTCCTACCATATCTTTCGTGGTTCGTTGATACCAATCGAAACTACCAGTAAGCCGGTTATTAAGGAATGCGAAATCGAGTCCAATGCCAGTGTTAACTATGGTCTCCCATGTAAGGGATGTTGAGAAAGCTGCGTACATGGGTAATATGGTGGCCCTTTCACCATCGAATACTGCATTCCCGGGGTAGGTTAGCATCTTTTGATAATAAGGATAGAACGAGGTGGTATTTTGATTACCAAGGGTGGCATAGGATGCGCGAATCTTCAAGTACTCAAAGCCCTTGTCGTAGAACTTTTTCCAGAAGGGCTCTTCTGCGATATTCCAACCCGCAGAGACAGAGGGGAAGAATCCCCATCGTTGGTCTTTCGGAAAACGTGATGCAGCATCGGCTCGAGCATTGACTTCCAATAGGTATCGGTCGGCAAAATTGTAGTTTACGCGTGCAAAGAAACCCAAAGACGACCATTCGCCATTCTTGAAGATTGACATAGTCTTATGTTCATCATCAGGATTGGTTACCAAGTAATACTCGGCATCACGATGGATTTTTCGATGATAGTATTCGCTTTGCTCACCTGCAAGGAAGGTGAATTTGTGCTTCTTAGAGACGGTGAGGTTGTAGTCGGTGTATATGTTGGTTCCAAAATAATTAATTTTGGTTTTGGCTTTTTCGTTATATTGTTCTCCGGCATCAGGGAATACTTGGAAGTAACCTGTGTCGCCAGAACTAATGTTGTGTCTAGCAGTTACACCTTCGAGAACCTCAAAGTAAGTCCATTCGCCATTTGGGGCATGGACACCGATAGGATTGAAGTCGCGGGTAAATGGGTTGCGTTCAATGCGGCTGTTTACTTCACCATGAATTTTCCAGTTTTTGATAGGCTCAATAACTAAGTTGGCTTGATTGTAAAATTGCCGGGTCTTCTGATCCCATCGTCCACCTTCAGTAATATTGTGTATCATGGACTCGCGTGAATACTCATCGTTGGGGAGGAGAACTGCTAGGGTTGGCGCCCGACGCCCTAAGTTGTGATAGAAAAGGTCGTTAAGGCTTGAAGGCTTATTGTTGTCAATGTTGATGATGCGCGAATTGATAGTAAGCTTAACATATTTATTGAATTGATATCCCAGCTTGATATTCCCAGATAGACGGTTGTATTCTTCGTCTGCATTTTTAAAAAGTCCGGTTTGGCTTAAATAACCCACTGAACCATAGTAATCAAACTTGTTTTTTGTTCCGCTTACAGTGATATTATTTTCTAGAGATTGAGTGGAATTCTTCAAATACATGTCATACCAATCCGTATTGCCAAAACTATTATCAGCACCCCACCAATGTAAATCATCCTGGGCAGTTGTGGCGTATGCTAACTCGCCATTCTGGAATTTCCGTATTTCATCAAGCCTGCCAACCAATCCACTTCCATAGCCTGAGTTTTGTGCAGCCTCGTTGACCATCAGAGCGTAGGTGTAACTGTCGACCATCTTGGGCACGCTTACAGGTTGTTGCAAGCGGAGGTTTGCGGAATAGTTTACGTTGACACCTTTTTTAGTACCCCGTTTTGTGGTAACAAGAATAACACCGAAAGGAGCGCGTGAGCCATAAATACTGGCCGAAGCACCGTCTTTCAGTACTGAAATGCTTTCAATATCTGAGGGGTTGATAGTGGAGAGGTCACCTTCCATGCCATCAATGAGGATGAGTGGTGATGAGTTGGAACCATCACCGATGGAACCGATACCACGAATGTTGATGTTCATTTGTTCGCCTAAAGCACCTCCAGCATCATTTGTGATGTTTAGACCGCCAATGGTTCCTTGCAATCCTTGCAGAGCATTTGAGATAGGACGATCGGCAAAGACTTCGTCGCCAACAGTTTTTACTGCGCCAGTCAGGTTTACTTTTTTTTGTGTAGCGAAACCAACGACGACTGCTTCATCCATCAGATTGTTGAGAGGACGCAGGATGATGCGGAACTGACGTCTTGAACCGATACTTATTTCCTGCGTTTCGTATCCCATATAGCTAATTGTCAGTACGGACTTTGTGTTAGGCACGCTGAGAGTGAAGCGGCCATTCAGGTCAGTGGCTACACCCGTTTGAGGATAATTCTTTAAACGGACAATGGCTTGTGGAACAGTTTCATTGTATTCATCAAAGACTGTTCCGCTAACAGTGATTTGTGCTAATGTGGGCAGTGCCATTAAGCAACATAAGATGGGGAAAAGAATCTTCTTCATTGTTTTCTGACGTGAGTATGTTATTCTATTGGCTTATAGGCTTGTGTAAAATGCAAACGTGCCATGACGGTGCTGTCGCGCGTATAGATTTCTTGTACAGCTTCGATTCCACGCATACGTCCCGTTGTGTTGCTCTTAGTGCGGAAACTTACGCATCCATCACCTCCGCCGGAAGTAGAGCTGTTATAATTATAATACCAGGTACTTTCTGTTCTTGAGTTCGTTACAGGCGTGTTGGCTGCCCAGCGTGCATTGCTTTTGAACATTATTTCAAAAGTATCCATCTCCCATGGCAACACAACTACCTCGTATTCTGTAAATTGGGCTGTGATATCACTAAAATAATAGATGGTGTCTTCACTGACAATGAGATTTCCGCTATCATCCAAAATTGGTTCGCCGTTTTCGTACTTAATAGTGTCTTCTTCGATGTAGAAGTATCGAAAGGTGGAGTCAATACGACGGATTTGGGTTAACGGGTATTCCACACCTTTGAGTGAACGCATGACGGGATTCAGCTCCAGTGTGCATTTGACGCTGAAATCCCCAGGGTTGCCAGGATGCTCTTCGCAACTGGCAATGATGGCCACTGTAGCCAGCATTAGGAATGATAGATGCAAAAGTTTTTTCATGTGGATATGAGATTTGTTTGGTTATTGTTTAATGAAAGTGCGACTTACATAGCCCCCATTGCTAAGGGCTATTCGGACAATATAAACGCCTTTAGGTAGAGACTCGATTCGAATGGTGCTCCCAGGATTGGAAATAAGTAGATTGCCTGCTACCGAATATATAGTTACTTGTTTTGGCGTGACATTAGAAGGAAGGTCGGCTGTAAGGTACTGCCCATCAACATGTAAGCGCAACTGAACTTTGGCTTCATCATCAAGCGAAAAGATGTGTTTTATAGCTGTGGGGTGGTTGATGGTTACCTCTGTTACCAGCGAATCGACATTACAGTTCAGTGCATAGTTACATACTTTGGGAATGCTGTAAGGGTGGCTTGTTGCCACATCATTGCCCATATCCCAATAAAAGATACCTTGCAGATTGTTGTCAACGCAGTGTTTAGCACGGCGGTAAACTTGCCCTGGCCCCATGAAGTAATATGTACAGTTGTTATAGGTGTGGGTGTCAACGTTTGATGTGTAGTTTGGGGAATAGTCACCTTCCAAGAATCCATTTCTTATTCCAACAACATCGCCCCCTTTTGTACCATCACTTTTGTATCCTTGTGATGTGGTAGTGGAGTAGGAAAGATAGATTTTATTTTTGGGGAAACCATAGTTCACAAAGTTGTTGTATGAACTTATGAAGTTATTATAATTGAAGAAAGTGTTCTGCGGGCCGTATTGCTGGAAGGTGAAGCCGTCGATTTTGCTAATCTTGGCTTTCGGGAACTGGTAGGCTCCGTAGGCGTGGCACGAAATCATCAGGGTCTTTCCTTCTGGCAGTGCTTCCAGGATGTCGTCGGCCAGGAGCCCGAGGTTGGTCTGTGTGCCGTCCATCCATTCGAGGTCCAGTTCCACTCCGTCGTAGCCTTCTGACAAGCGTGCCAGGTCGGCAGCGAAGATTTTCCGCCTGGAGGCATTGCTGATGGTGGTTTGCCAGTTGTTGTGACCACGCACGGAGATGCGCACCTGATAGCCCCGGTAGCCTTCGTAGGCCGAGAGCATGATGCGTCGCCATTCGTCCTGCGAGTAGGAGTCGTAGCCCACATGTTCGGGCTGGTCGTAGCGGTAATATGCGGCAGCTTTCATGATAGTTTGGGCTGTCACAGTCTTAGAAATTGCGGGGAATGGAATTTCAGTCATGTGGTAGCGTATGTCGTCGATGGATATCCGCTGATTCCAGATAACTGTTTCGTCGAGTTTGGCTGACAGATTTTCCCCAATGATTGCTACACACTTATCCATCTCGGTTGGAGTGTCATCAGTCGTTTCATCTGACAGACTGGCCGTTGCATATGTGGCTTCACCGTTGTAAGCAAACATGAATGTTGTGCGAGTAGTCCCACCTGCATTGGTTGTGACTGCCATGTGGATCCACTTTTTAATTTCCAGTTTGCTTCGGTTGACATATTTTTTGCCATTTACTTTCACTACAACGGCTTTCAAGTCTTCGCTTCCCAGACTGATGGAAAAACCATGTTGCCCGTCATCGCTTTCTTTGCGAAAAATGTAAGCACCTTCAGTCCATTTATCTAAATATATCCAGGTTTCGAAACTATAGCCCTGAGCTACGCCATTGACAAGAGGAGGGACTAACGCCGTGGTCGTGCTCGTCATCTTGGCTCCCTCACCCATTAAGTTGAGCACACCAGTATGTCCTTCGAACTCCTCCAGATATTCGCCATTGCTAATTGTGCCATGGTCATTGGGCGAAGTGTATTCCAGATGCCCGTCGTTGTAAGATGTGATGCCTAGAATGATGAGGTCGTTGGCTAATAAGTATTTGTCGCGGTCAATGGCTCGGTCATAGAACCGACTGTTCTCAGTATATGCCCCATTGAGCAAGTAGGGTAAACCCGTGTTGTCGGTCACTTTCTCCAAGCTTGCTCCCGTGGTAGAAAATGTTCCGTGATGGTTAAATTCGGAGGTGGGGTCGAATAGGGCTTTGTAGTCTACCAGATTGGGACACAGTTCCTGGTCGCCCTTAAAATAGGCCACCAGATTGTCCAGCTGGGGTACCCACTTGTTCAGCGTGGTGTGGACGAAGTAGTTGTAGGTGTCTATAGGAGCCGTGTTCCAAACGCGGATTTCGTCGATTCGTCCCTTGTATTGGTCGCCACCGATGATGAAGGATGATTCGTTGTCATCAGGGATAATACATTGGCTCGTTAGGGCTTTTGCGCGATTCCCATTAATGTAAAAGTAGATTTGCTTCCCGTCGCTCAGTAGCATGATGTGATTCCAACGGCCGGCTACCAGGAATGTACTATTTAGAGTCAGCTGTTGATTGCCAATAGTTGCCGTGATGGAATTAATATCACTTAGCCAGATACGTAAACCCTCACCGCGTTGCAGTAGTGTGGCTCCTTTGGTCCACTCGTCGGCATTCATCCAGAATTGAAGGGCATAGGCATCGCGACCATTCAATTCAGGCATTAGTCCGCAATCCACATTACCATTTGTGGAGAGGCGTATTGCAAAGTTCTCAACTTGTGCTTGTGCAGTGAGGCTACACAAGAAAGAGAGAAGGAAGAAAATCTTTATTTTCATGGTTTCTATTTAGGGAAAATGGTACGAGGGTGTGCTTACATGGAGCACACCCTCGTTGCTAGGAATATTAGCGGGCTATTTTGACCATCTTGCCGTTTTTCTGCTGAATGAAGATGCCTTTTTGAGTGTCCTCAGGATTAACTTGCATGCCATTTAAATTATACATCTTGCTGGACTCAATTGTTCCAGTAGCAATGTCTTTGATAGCATCATAGTTTGACGGAGCTGCCTCATAGGTCTCGTAGCTTTTTTTGACTTCTGACACTATGGGTTCTTCGTTGTTCTCAATCTTTGAGAAGCTTATCTCCTTGATGAACATGGTGGCTTCTTGTAGATTGCCATTGTTCATCTCCATCTTGATACGCAGCGGAGCAAACTGTGCACTCTCATCGGCTGCTGCACAGTTCGCATCCCATTCCATGACAAGCCACTTATTGGGGTCCCAAACCAATGAACCGTCAACCTCCAGGGGATCGCCATATTCATCAAAGGCTACGGTTGAACCCGTGCTCACGTTGTTGCCCTTTGTTGATTGCGATGCAGCTGGGCGTTGATTGTTGGCATCATCCATGCAGTAAACATGATTGATGAGATCGTTACTCTCACTCATATTGTTGGCATAGATATTCAATACAATACGGCAGCGGATATTGTATACGTCCTTGTTGTTAACGGTGGGTGTGTTCTGTGGGTCAGTAGCCCAGTCAAAATTGAACCAGTTGAGTGGCCCTGTGCATTGGGGTAATGTAACTTCAACGTTGAACTTTTCTTTCAGCGCTTCGTTGATTTTGGAGTTCATGCCATTGACACAAAATACCTTGCCTACGGTTCCTCCAAGATCAACGATTGACACACCTGCCTGAAGGTCTGCTGCGTAGCTTTGGGCAGGGTTGGCAAACTGGCCTCCGCACACAAAGAACAATCCGTCGTTGTACTTGTCGCTGTTCTGCATGAAATAGACTGGCTGGTTAGCACCAGTCAGAAACTCCTGAATGGGGAGAATTCCGACTTCCTTGGAGCCAAAATCATAGGCCATGGGGGTGATGTCCTCCACCTCTTGTGCATTGGCAGACATGGCTACAAATACTGTAGCTGCAAGAAGTAATAATTTTTTCATACTCTTTTGTTTTAAAGATTAGTAAAAAAGGTAAAAATCACTCTACTTATCTGATTCGAGTACCCACGATGGAGTACTCTTTATTGTCTGCTCGTATCAAAAGTTGTCCGTTACGCACTATTTTTCGTGGAACGACGTATTGTAAGTTGCTTCCCTGTTGTGTGGGATCAATACCTGTGGCGATGGATGTGGCATCCTGCAATATCCACCACGAGCCATCTCTCGTAGTTCCAGAGGTGGTCACGGTATAGTTGCGGTTAGAATTCATACACAAAGCGCGGCTACCCTCTGCATAGGTCAATGAAGCCACGTTCTTATTATAGTCGAAAGCGACTCCCTTCGTAGCATCTTTTAACATGTAGTATGGGGAAGGGGTGACACTGAGGGGCACGGGTTTATTTGCGTCAGCCATATAGCCAACCCAGTTACCGCTGAAAGGTTTTATTGCGTATTGACCACCAGAATCTGTAGGTATCAACGTGAATATCATATTGCCAGTGATTTTGGCAGGGTCTGTTACTTCAGATGTGGTCAAGGTATTATCTTCGTCTACCATCATATAACGTGTGGGATCGGAATAGTTACTTAAAACATACCATTTGTCGATGTCGTATGTCTCTGGGGCTTGCCAGATGCGCACATACTCCACGTCCATCTCATAGGTATATGACGGGTCGGGATCTTCGTCACCCCACCATGCATTGCATCCCAGGGCTTGGTCGAGGATGATGTAGAACTCCTCGTTGTAGGGGAATTGGGCATGCTCATATTCGGGATGGTTCTCAAGGTCGAGTGAAGCGTCCTTGTTGTAGCGGAACACCTGCCGGCCATCGCAATAGAAGATGAGCGATGTCTTGTCCCAACGCAGGGAATAGATGTGCCAACCGCCACCAGCCCCATAACTTCCGCTCCAGGAGTAGGACTTGCCCACTTTCTGGTCATAGCGTGCACCAAGGTGCACCGTGCTATAGACGGTGGTGCTTGTGCCAATCTGCTCCATGATGTCAATCTCACCGCAATTGGGCCAACCACCATGTGGGGTGGAGGGCATCATCCATACGGCCGGGAAATTCGATTTATGGGCATTGCACTTGGCCTTGATTTCGAAGATGCCGTACTTGTAGCCTTGCTTCATCTTTATGCCCGATGTGATGCAGCCAGAGGCTGTGCCATCCAGGGAGAGGGCCAGCATACGTAGCATGCCATTGTCGCAGAGGTGAACCTTTGCCCGGTCCTCGTCGTTTTCGGCCATGCGCTTGTTCCACTTTGAGGTGGCTCGAGGGCAATACAACCAGTTGCGCTCAAAGTTCTCGGTACTCATGAAGTCGCCCGTGCAGTTGGCCAGTTCCTCATCGGAAAGGTTGAGCAGCGAGGCGGCCCGTTCGGGGGTCTCTGAGGAATAGACAAGGGAATATCCTTTCACACTGATTTGTGCGGATAATTCCATTACACATAACACTATAAGAGCCAGAATACCAGTGACTTTCTTCATGGATTTATTGAGTTTATGGCACAAATTTATATAGAATATTCCTCAAAAACAAATTTTTACGCAAAAGTTTCTTATTCTTTGCAGAATTTCTTGTTGACACATGTTCCGTCTGTCAGTATGAGGCGCACGACGTACACTCCTTTGGGCAGGGCTCCGATGGCGACACTGCTGCTGTGGCTTGAGGCCACTTGCTTGCCTAAAAGCGAGAAGACGACGATGCGGCTTGGGATTGCTCCGGATGGCAGGTCGGCAGTGAGCACCTTTTCGCTGACGCGCAGGTGTATCTTGGCCTTGTCGTCGGGGGCGAGTGTGCTGCTGACGGGTGTGGGATGGTTGATGGTCACAGTGGTCACCAGAGAATCGACGTTGCAGTTCAGCCCATAGTTGCTGGCCTTGGGCAGGCTGTAGGGGTTGGATGTCTTGACGTCGTTGCCTAAGTCCCAATAGAAGATGCCTTGCAGGTTGTTGTCCACGCAGTGTTTGGCACGGCGATACACCTGGCCTGGGCCCATGAAATAGTAGGTGTAGCCATCGTACTGACAGGTTTCGTAGTCGGCGTCGAAGGTGGGTGTGTAGCTGTCTTCGTTCAGGAATCCGTCTTTGCGCACGCCCACCACGTCGCCTTGTGCCGTTCCGCTGCTGTCATATCCCCTTGAGGTGGTGGTGGAGTAGGAGAGATATATCTTATCTTTCGGGAAGCCATAGTTCACGAAACTGTTGTACGAACTGGTGAAGTTGCTCCATTTCGTGAATGTGTTCTGCGGGCCGTATTGCTGGAAGGTGAAGCCGTCAATCTTGCTGATCTTGGCTTTCGGGAACTGGTAGGCTCCGTAGGCGTGGCACGAAATCATTAGGGTCTTTCCTTCGGGCAGCGCTTCCAGAATGTCGTCGGCCAGGAGCCCGAGGTTGGTCTGTGTGCCGTCCATCCATTCGAGGTCCAGTTCCACTCCGTCGTAGCCTTCTGACAAGCGTGCCAGGTCGGCTGCGAAGATTTTCCGTCTGGCGGCATTGCTGATGGTGGTTTGCCAGTTGGTGTGACCACGCACGGAGATGCGCACCTGATAGCCCCGGTAGCCTTCGTAGGCCGAGAGCATGATGCGTCGCCATTCGTCCTGCGAGTAGGAGTCGTAGCCCAGTTGCTGGGGGTTGTCGTAGGTGTAGAAGGCAAGGCCTCGTGCGAGCAGCCTGGCAGTGACCACCTTGCTCAGTGCGGGCATGGGTATGCCGGTCATGTGTGTGCTGATTTCGGCTGCCGTGAACTTCTGGTCCCAGATGACGGTCTCGTCGAGTTTGCCTTTCAGGCCTTTACCGATGCAGGGGACACATCCGTCCATCCCCGTTGGGGTGTAGTTGGTGCTGTTGTCGGATAGATTGACATCGGCATAGTAAGCCTTTCCGTTGAGCATGAAGAGGAAGGTCTGCCGCGCATTGCCGCCTTGAAGGGTGGTGACGGCGAGATGCTGCCACTGGCCCGCATGCAGGCACCCCTGATTGACAAAGCGTTTGCCGTTGACCTTCACGATGATTTCCTTTCGTTCCGCATTGCCCAGGCTTATGGAGAATCCGTGGTTCCCGTCGTCAGTTTCCCTGCGGAAGAGATAGGCTCCTTCGGTCCATTCGTCGAGGTAGAGCCATGTCTCGAAGGTGTAGCCCTGACTGGCCACTCCGTCGGTGAGCGTGGGGTTGAAGGCGGTTGTGGGCAGTGTCATGCAGGCCCCCTCTCCTTCCAGATTGAGCACGCCTTTGCGACCCTCAAACTCGGCAAGGTACGATGCGTGTTCGATGGTGGCATGGTCGCAGGGAGAGGTGTATTGTAGGTGGCCGTCGGCATAGGAATTGATGCCGAGGATGATGAGGTCGTTGGCGAGCAGGTATTTGTCGCGGTCAACGCCACGGTCGTAGAATCGGGCATTGTCGCAATAGGCTCCGTTGAGCAGATAGGGCAACCCTGCGTTGTCGGTCACCTTCTCCAGTGTGGCTCCGCTGGCCGATAAGATGCCGTGGTGGTTGGTCGGGGCCGACGGGTCGAACAGGGCTTTGTAGTCCACCAGGTTGGGACACAGTTCCTGGTCGCCCTTGAAATAGGCCACCAGATTGTCTAGCTGGGGCACCCACTTGTTCAGCGTGGTGTGGACGAAGTAGTTGTAGGTGTCTATAGGAGCCGTATTCCAGATGCGAATGTCGTCGATTCGTCCCTTATATAGGTCGCCACCGATGACGAAGGGCGATTCGTTGTCTTCGGGGATGATGCAGTGGGCAGTGAGCGTCTTGGCACGGTTGCCATTGATGTAGATGTATATCTTGGTGGCGTCGCTCAGCAGCATGATGTGGTTCCAGCGGTCGGGTACCAGAAAGGTGCTGTTCAGCGTCAGTTGGCAGTCGCCCACCGTTGCGGTGAGTTTATTCTTCCCGCTCAGCCAGATGCGTAATCCTTCACCGCGTTGCAGCAGTGTGGCTCCTTCGGTCCACTCGTCGGCATTCATCCAGAATTGCAGGGCATAGGCATCGCGCCCGTTGAGTTCGGGCATGATTCCGCAGTCTATGCTGCCGTCTTGGGCGAGCCGTATGGCGTAGTTCTCGACTTGTGCTTGCACATGGACTGCAAGTATGAGGGTGAGCAGCAGTAGTGTTTTTTTCATGATGTTTTTTTGTTTGGTCTCGCTCGTAAAGTTAAGGAGAAAAACTGTGTCGTGCAAATTGATGGGGCTTTTATTTGGTCATTTCGGGGAAATCGAGTACTTTTGCACCGAAGTTCTGCGCTTGTGGTGGAATTGGTAGACACGCCAGACTTAGGATCTGGTGCCTTCGGGCGTGTAAGTTCGAGTCTTATCAGGCGTACTTCAGAGGGAACCTTTTCGTGGTTCCCTCTTTCGTTTGCCTGCTACCTCTCACTTACCCGCCCTCAGTGTGCGTGAAGTTCTTTCAGTAATTTGCGGGCTTCCTCTATCAGGGTGTCGCGACCACGACTGACGTCAGCCGAATCCAGCTGGCAAGGAATGTCGGGCTCGATGCCGAACTCGATGTGCTGCATGTCCTTGTCCAGCGAGGGACTGGCACTGAAGCGCACCGACCAACCGTTGGGCAGTTCTGACGAGAAGGGCATGCCCGAACCGCCGCCTGAGCAGTCGCCCAGGGTGGTCACTCTCTCGCAGGCGTGCGCGTTCCTTATGAAAATGTTGCAAGCAGAGTAGCACTCGCGGTTTTGAAGGACAACTACGCCCTTTTGCCATCTTACGCCTTCCGACGGTTCGAGGTATTCGGCTCGAGGGGCAGAAAAATCGTTGTGGCCCTTCCCTGTCTTGTATTGGCTGTATCCCACGAGCAGACGTTCGTTGGTGAGGCGCTGCGAAAGGCGTTCGGCATAGGTGAGTGTGCCGCCCGTGTTGCCGCGCACGTCGATGATGAGGCCCTGGCACGAGCGCAGGTAGTGCATGACGTCGTCCAGATTGCCTTCGCCCACGGCCGAGCCGAACGATTCATAGACCAGCAGGCCGACGTTGTCGTCCAGGATGCGGTATTTTATGCCTGCGGCAATCTTGTAGTCGGTGCCCAGATAATGGTCGCGCAGTTGTTGTGTCCAGTTGCGCGGATAGTCCTCAAACCAGCTCCAGTAGCGTGAGACGTCGGCCGAGGTGTAGAGGTTGACATGTCCGTCGCGCAATTCCGATAGCATGTCGGTAAGCACCTCCTGCAGCTGGGCATTCGTCATTGTGGGCGAAATGCGCTTCTTGTATCTGCCATATACTTCTTCCCAGTGGAGGCCTATGGCCTTCTGCTTGTAGTCGAGGAAGCAGTAGTGCTCGTCGATAATTTTCCACAGGGCCTCGAAGTTCCCTTCGGGTGTGTTGTCGAAAGGGTCTTCGTTGACGCAGGCCAGTGGCAGGAGGGTGGCCAGTGCCATGAGGCAGAGCTTCAGTGTATGGCTGATCTGGTGCTTCATCTTGAGAGGGAAATGTTACGCACATAGCCTATCATGAACGAACGGCTGTATTGGTGTTGCTTGATGTCGTTGGCCTTGAGTTGGCGCAGGTCGCTGAGGTAGCCCAGACGAAGGGTGGAGCGACGGATGGGGATGTCGATGGAGAACATCTGACGCAGGGAGAGGGCGTTGCCAGGGTGGGTGCAGACGAGGTTGTGGTCGTAGTGGCCGCGGTCGAAGATGTCGTAGTAGCTCTGTCCGTACTGGGGCATGAAAGCCGTGCCCAGGAGGGGCAGGTGGACTTGGTAGCTGAGGGCAAGCGTGCGTTTCTTTATCTTGAAACGGTAGTCGGCACGCAGGGCTGCGGTGAGGCGCAAGGCGGCATGGGCTTGGGCGGGGTTGTTTGTGTTCCTGTCGTTATAGAGGAATCCGAGGCGGCCTCCGGCGAGGCCCATTGCCGTGAGGCTGAGGCCCTTCCAGGGCATGTCTGTCCACTGGCGTCCCCATCCGAAGTCGTAGCAGACGGAGCCTCCCAGCTCGTGGCCGGTTTCGGCTTGGTTGTGGGCATAGGAGAAGTCTCCCTGTGTCAGGGTCTGGAAGACGACGTGTTCGTTCCTCTGCAGTGAGCGCAGGGTTTCGTGCAGGTAGGTCAGTTGCGGGCCTTGGTACTCTGCGGGCGTCAGGTAGGTGTCGAGGTGGCTGGCCCTGCCGATGCCGAAGAGGGTGGAGTGGGTGGAACTGCGAGCCGTGGACAATTGACCGTGGACAATTGACAATTGGGCTGCGCCAAGGAGCAGTCCTAAGGCAAGTATGACGCGTTTGATGCTCAATTCTCGGTGTCTTCAGTTGTCGAATAGCCTCAGTTGTCCGTTCAGTTGGTCGGCCACTTCCTGTTGGCTTTCCTCTGGTTCGGTGTCTTCGGAGTCGTCAGAAGAGTCAGAGGGGTCTGCAGGCTCGGGGGTGTCGGGCACTTCTGGTTGTCTGGTGGGTTCCAGCTCTTCGATGCGGGCCACGTTGCAGGTGGTGATGCGCTTGCCCTTGGCTTTGAAGCTCTTGACGCCGATGAACTCGTCGGCCTCCAGGTCGAGCGGTTCGCGGAAGTCGTCGTTGCCGCCCAAGGTGACCAGCAGGTGGGGATAGGGGGTGTCGGTGAGCAAGATGAGCCGGCTCTCGGGGTTCTCGCCCAGATAGCTTTGGTGGCGGGTCGTCGCGTCGAGGGTGAAGCGCTTCATGTAGGCATAGCCTTGCTGGTCGGCATCGAAGAGACAGGCCGTCCAGACCTTGTCGGACTCGTACTTCTCGATGCGCAGGATGTCGTCCTCGTAGTGGTTGTTCACGTCGAAGTTCGTGACATAGAACTCGCCGTTCTTGCGGATGACCAGAATCTGTTCGTCACTGTTGAACTCGCCGAGATAGTTGCCCTGGCCGTCGTAGTTGAGTCGCTTGACATCGGGGTCGAACCATACCTTGCGCCCGCCCAGGGTGCTGCCTCCGTGTCGGCTGAGGCGTATGCTGGCTACGTCGAGTTTCGTCACCAGGTTGCCCATGCTCTGGCGGCCTTTGATGGCTATCTCTGAGAAGTCTTTCTCAAAGAAGACGCGCTTCAGCTTCGGGTTGGGCTTTAGGGTCACCTTCACTACCTCGGCCTCGCCATTGGGGTTGGGTGTGAAGTAGAGCACCCTGCTGCCGGGCTTGCCTTGCGTGAGGTCGTACTCGCGGTCGCGGGTGATGCTGGTCACGTTGAATCGTTTGATGTAGTATGCCCCCGACTTTCCGTCGCGGTAGATGGCGTTATAGACGGTGCGCGAGTCATTCTTCTTGAAGACGGCCACATGGATGATTTCGGCCTTCCGCTTTTCTGCCTTCGAGCGTTCCGTCTCGCCCACGAAGAGTTTGTCGGCTATGCGCACCACTTTGTAGGTGCCGTCCTTGTAGAAGAGGATGACGTCGTCTATGTCCGAGCAGTTCTGCACGTACTCGTCCTTCTTCATGCCCGTGCCGATGAATCCCTCCTCGCGGTTGATGTAGAGCTTCTGGTTGGCCTCCACCACCTTGGCGGCGGTGATGGTGTCGAAGTTCTTTATCTCGGTCAGTCGCGGGTGGTCCTTGCCGTACTTCTCCTTAATGAAGCGGAACCAGTCGCAGGTCACCTCCACCATGTTGGCCAGTTCCTTGTCGAGTTGCTTGATTTCGTCCTTGATGCGAGCGATGTTCTCCTCGGCCTTGTCCTTGTTGAACTTCAGGATGCGAGCCATCTTGATTTCCATCAGCCGGAGGATGTCGTCCTTCGTCACCTCGCGGACCATCTTGGGGTACCAAGGTGTCAGCCGTTCGTCAATCCACTCGCAGGCCGCATCCATCGACTTGGCGTTCTCGAACTGTCGGTCCTTGTAGATGCGTTCCTCGATGAATATCTGTTCCAGGGTGGCAAAGTGCAGGGCCTCCAGCAGTTCGCCCTTGCGTATGAGGCGCTCCTGGCGGAGCAGTCCGAGTGTGGTGTCGGTGTTGCGCCGGAGCACGTCGCTGACGGTGAGGAAACAGGGTTTCCGCTCGTCGATGACGCAGCAGTTGGGCGAGATGCTGACTTCGCAGTCGGTGCAGGCATACAGGGCATCGATGGTCTTGTCCGACGAGGCTCCCGGGGTCAGGTGGATGAGTATCTCCACGCCCGAGGCCGTGAGGTCCTCCACCTTGCGGACCTTAATCTTTCCCTTCTCGGCGGCTTTCAGGATGGAGTCGATGAAGGCCGAGGGCTTGCTGGCTGTTCCGGTGGTCTTGCCGAAGGGTATCTCGGTGATGGCCAGTGTCTTCTGGTCGCGCTTCTCAATCTTGGCGCGGATGCGCACCGTGCCTCCTCGCTGTCCGTCGTTGTATTTCGAGACGTCGATGCTTCCGCCCGTGGGGAAGTCGGGATAGAGTTGGAACTCCTCGCCATGGAGGTAACTGATGGCAGCGTCGCATATCTCGTTGAGGTTGTGAGGCAGTATCTTGCAACTCAGACCCACGGCGATGCCCTCGGCGCCCTGTGCCAGCAGCAAGGGGAACTTAACGGGCAGGGTCACCGGCTCCTTGTTGCGGCCGTCGTAGGATAGCTTCCACTCCGTGGTCTTCGGATTGAAGACCACGTCCAAGGCAAACTTCGACAGGCGTGCCTCGATGTATCGGCCTGCAGCCGCATCGTCGCCCGTCAGGATGTTGCCCCAGTTGCCCTGGCAGTCCACCAGCAGGTCCTTCTGTCCCAGCTGCACCAGCGCGTCCTTGATGCTGGCGTCGCCATGGGGGTGGAATTGCATGGTGTGGCCCACGATGTTGGCCACCTTGTTGAAGCGCCCGTCGTCCATGCGCTTCATGGAGTGCATGATGCGGCGCTGCACAGGTTTGAAGCCGTCGGTGATGTGCGGCACGGCTCGTTCCAGGATTACGTAGGATGCGTAGTCGAGGAACCAGTTCTGGTACATTTGGTTCAGGTGGTGGGTGATGCCTTCTATGGGCTTGACGTTGTCGGACATTATTTCGATAGGACGGTTAGGCAATGGGCCTGTTGGGTGATTTAAAGTGTGCGAGATGCAAATCTCGCCACAAAGATAAGAAAAAAAAAGTAATTTCCCGCTCGCGGCCTTTGAAAAAAGTGGAGTTCGTGTTTTTTTGTGGGACTCGTGGCACATAGCTGCAAGGTGCCAGAAAAAAAGGTGCCTCGCCCTGTATGATTGGGTGAGGCACTGGATTCAGCCTGACGTTGCTCCGGAAAGGAGCGGTTTCTGGGGGCTTAGTATCCGAAGATTTCCTCAAGGGAGATGCGGCGGATGGGGGCAATCTTCTCGAGGGCGGGGACGTCGAGTTCCTTCTCGTCGCCGAGGATGAAGTAGCGGCCAGTCTTCTGTGCCATCTGCTTCTGTTCGAAGTCGGCAATGTCCTTCAGTGTGAGGCCCTGCAGGGCTTCGTACACCTTCTTGTCCACATCGAAGTCGTAGCCCTGCTTGTGGGCCGAGAGGTAGGCCATGATGACGCCGAACTTGGTGGTGCGCTTGCTGGCCATTTGCTTGGTCAGGGCGTCCTTGGCAATCTGGAAGGCAGACTCCGACTGGGGCAGGTGGTCCAGGATTTCGCGGAACTGGTAGATGCAGTCCATCATCTTGTCGTTCTGCGTGATGATGTGTGTGAAGAAGTACTCGGGGTCGCCTTGCTTGGAGGGCGTCAGGTAGTAGGCGCCGGCGTTATAGGCTAGTCCGCGAGCTTCGCGCAGTTCCTGGAAGACGATGCCATTCATGCCTCCGCCGAAGTATTCGTTGAAGAGGTCGATGGCGGCGTGCTCGTCAAGGTTTGTCTGTCGGCCTTCGTTCCAGTACATGCGCATGTAGATGTTCTTGGCAATGTAGGGAGCCAGCAGGACCTCGGGTGTGGTGGCCGTCTGCAGCTGGTAGGGTTCGCCCTTGGGCGCTGCCTTGAAGGGCTTGGTCGTGGGGTGCAGTTCGGTGATGCACTTTGCAAGGGCCTTCTGCTTCATGGGGCCGAAGTAGAGCACCTCATGTGGGTATTGGCTGAGGTCCTTCAGCAGGTCGAGCAGGGTCTGGGGACGGGTCTCGCGCAGTTCCTGTTCCGTCATGTTGTCGCGCATGGCATTGTGAGGTCCGTAGAGTGCGTAATAGCTGAGCATGGAGAAGCACGACTGCTGGTCGGCCTTCTGGTCCTGGCGGTTCTTCAGTAGCAGGCCCACCATCTGGGCGTAGGCCTCCTCGTCGTTCTTGGCATTGTGCAGGAGGTCTTCGAGCAGGGCCAGGGCCTGAGGCATGTTCTCGCTGAGGCCCGAGAGAGAGATTTGAATCTCATCGCTGCCTACACCGATGGAGTAGTTGCAGGCCAATTTGTAGAACTCCTGCTTCAGCTCGGCAGCCGATTTTGTCTGGGTGCCCAGGTAGTCGAGATAGAGTGGGGCCACGTCGTAGCGACGGTCGTCCTGCTGGCCGAAGGGGAAGCGGAAGCGCAACTCAAAGAGGTCGTTCTCCTTGTTCTCCTTATAGATTACGGGCAGTCCGCCGTCAGTCTCGTAGAAGGCCAGGTCCTGCTTGAAGTCGAGGAAGCGGGGCTGGATGGGCTGCACCTTGCTCTCCTGAATCTGCTTGACGAAGTCGCTCACCTGGTCGCGGTTGGTGGGGATGGGGGTGATGGCGGGTTTGTCTATCTTCTTCTGCGTGGGGTCCACTCCCTGACGTTTGTAAACGGTGACGTAACCGTCGGTGAAGAAGCGGTTGGCAAAGGCCACGAGGTCCTGTTTCGAGATTTTGGCCAGGCGGTCCATCTTGCTGACCTCCTGCTCCCATTCGATGCCGTTGATGAAGGCACTGAGCATCTTGCTGACGCGCTCTTGGTTGTGGTCCAGTCCGCGCAGTTCGTTCAGTTTCATGTTGTTCACGGCAGCCGTCAGCAGGTCTTCGTCGAAGTCGCCCGCCTTCAGCTTCTCAATCTCGCCCAGCAACAGCGTGCGCACCTCTTCGAGCGTCTGGCCCTCCTTGGGCATGCCTGCGAGCATGAAAAAGCCATAGTCCATCATGGGCTCGACAAACGACTGGGCACTCATCACCTTCATCTCCTGATTGAGGTCGAGGTCCAGCAGTCCGGCGTTGCCGTTGTAGAGGACGGCATCGATGAGCTCCAGAGTGTCGTTCTGCAGCGACTGGGCACGCTGGCTGCGCCATCCCATCCAGATGTTCTCGGCCTCCAGGCCTATGACGGTGGTGTCCACGGGCTCGGTCAGCGGAGCCATGTCGGGGAACTGGGGCTGGCTGACGTCGTCGCCCGGCTGCCACTCCCCGAAATACTGCTCCAGCAGGGCGATGGTCTTGTCGGGGTCCAGGTCGCCGGCCATGCAGATGGCCACGTTGTTGGGTACGTACCACTTGGCAAAGTAGTTCTTGATGTTAGTGATGGAGGGGTTCTTCAGGTGCTGCTGTGTGCCGATGGTCGTCTGTGTGCCGTAGGGATGACCGGGGAAGAGCTTGGCCATCAGGGCTTCGAACTGCTTGTTAGAGTCGCGGCCCAGGCCGATGTTGTATTCTTCATAGACGGCCTCCAGCTCGGTGTGGAACCCACGGATGACCATGTTCTGGAAGCGGTCGGCCTGAATCTTTGCCCAGTTCTCCACCTCGTTGGCGGGTATGTCCTCGGTGTAGCAGGTGACGTCGTTCGAGGTAAAGGCGTTCGTTCCCTCGGCTCCGATGGCTGCCATCAGTTTGTCGTACTCGTTGGGGATGAAGTACTTGGCTGCCAGTTGGCTGACGGAGTCAATCTCGTGGTACTTCTGTCGGCGCAGGGCCTCGTCGGTGATGGTTCGGTATTCCTCGTAGCGCTGTTCTATCTCGGCCAGAAGGGGAGCCTCGGCCTCGGGGTTGGTGGTGCCGAACTGCTGTGTGCCCTTAAACATCAGGTGCTCGAGATAGTGGGCCAGACCCGTGGTTTCGGCGGGGTCGTTCTTCGAACCCGTCCTGACGGCAATGTAGGTCTGTATGCGTGGCTTCTCCTTGTTTACCGAAAGGTAAACCTTCAGTCCGTTTCCGAGCGTGTAGATGCGAGTCTGCATGGGGTCGCCCTTGATGGACTCGTACTTGTTGGCATTTTTACATGCACAGGCTAACAGCAATGTCAGCACTATGACAGAAAGAATACTTTTAACTTTCATACTAAATCAGATAATTAAAAAAACATAAAATCACGCAAAGATACATAATATTTGATTAAGAATTAAGAAAGAAGAATGAAGAATTAATTTTTTTTTGTATTTTTGCACGCGGATTGTAAAAAGCACAATCGTCACAGTCGTTAAATCGTAAAGTAAAAGATATTATGGCACAACAAGAAGACGTTTTTAAGAAAATAGTTTCGCACTGCAAGGAGTACGGATTTGTATTCCCCTCAAGCGACATCTACGACGGACTGGGCGCAGTCTACGACTACGGACAGAACGGCGTGGAACTGAAGAACAACATCAAGCAATACTGGTGGCAGTCGATGGTCCTGCTCCACGAGAACATTGTGGGCATCGACGCAGCCATCTTCATGCACCCCACTACGTGGAAGGCCAGTGGACACGTCGACGCCTTCAACGACCCCCTCATCGACAACCGCGACTCCAAGAAGCGCTACCGTGCCGACGTCCTCATCGAGGACCAGCTGGCCAAGTACGACGAGAAGATTCAGAAGGAGGTCGAAAAGGCCCGCAAGCGCTTTGGCGAAGCCTTTGACGAAGAACAGTTCCGCACCACCAACGCCCGCGTACTGGAGCACCAGCAGAAGCGCGACGCCCTGCACGAACGCTTCTCCAAGGCCCTGAACGATAACAACCTGGAGGAACTGCGCCAAATCATCCTCGACGAGGAAATCGTATGCCCCATCTCCGGCACACGCAACTGGACCGAGGTGCGCCAGTTCAACCTCATGTTCAAGACCGAGGTAGGCTCTACAGCCGACGGTGCCAGCACCATCTACCTGCGTCCCGAGACCGCACAGGGCATCTTCGTCAACTACCTCAACGTACAGAAGACCGGTCGCATGAAGCTCCCCTTCGGCATCGCACAGATTGGTAAGGCCTTCCGCAACGAAATCGTAGCCCGCCAGTTCATCTTCCGCATGCGCGAGTTCGAGCAGATGGAGATGCAGTTCTTCGTCAAGCCCGGCACCGAGCTCGACTGGTTCCAGAAGTGGAAGCAGACCCGCATGGCCTGGCACCAGGCACTGGGCTTCGGCGCAGAGAACTA
>DGUV01000041.1 GCA_002395775.1 Prevotellaceae bacterium UBA4301 | reverse complement strand
CCGACGGCGACTTTGCCTATGCCTATGTCATCGCCCACGAGGTGGGACACCACGTGCAGTATCTGCTGGGCAACCTCGGCAGGGCACATCAGCAAATGGCTCAACTGTCAGAGACTGAGGCCAACAAGGTGAGTGTGCAGATAGAGTTGCAGGCCGACTGCTATGCCGGCATCTGGGCCTACCACGAGCAGCAGATGTTTGGCTCGCTCGAAGAGGGCGACCTCGAAGAAGCCATCAGCACCGCCCAAGTCATTGGAGACGACTACCTGCAGAAGAAGGCACAGGGCTATGTGGTGCCCGAATCCTTCAATCATGGCACAAGCCAGCAGCGCATGAAGTGGTTCAAGCGCGGCTTCACCACCGGCGACCTCTCCCAAGGCAACACCTTCTCCTACACCTACGAACAACTGTAGAAAACCCAGACAATCCAGAAAGACTATAAAAAAAGAAAATAAAATAACCAAACAAAACAAACATCACTATGGCAAACTTTTCAATAGAAATCGGCTCCACCCTCAGCACAGGCTGGGAATATGCCAAGAAATACGGTCTTCTCGTTGCAGTCATCTATCTGCTCATCGATGTGGTGAGCGGCGGAATGCAGAGCCTGTTAGGCACTTCCGTTCCCCCCGACGTCTATCAAAACTTAGGTGAAGCCATCGGACGAGGCGATTGGGACACGGTGGCCCAGTATTCGCAACTGCTCAATGGAGGCGTCGGCAGTTCTATCAGCACCATATTCGTCGTCCTCATCGAAATCGTGGTCAGCGTGGCACTCTACAACCTAGCCCTCGGCCTCATGAGCGGACAATTCAGTGAAGTGACCTTCGATGCCTTCAAACTGCCAGCGGCGACCTATCTGAAGGTAGTGGCTGTGGAAATCATCGTCGGCATCATCGCCGGATTCTCCATGCTCTTCTGCATCGTACCCTTCTTCTTCGTCATGCCACGACTCATCATGGCTGCACCCTACCAGATTGAACATCCCGAAGCAGGCATCATAGAGTCCATCAAAGCATCGTGGAACATGACCTCGGGCAACACTCTTTCCCTCCTCGGACTGGGCATCACCATCGTCGGCATCGTCATTCTCGGCATCTGCTGTTGCTGCGTCGGCGTTTACTTCGCCCAAGCCATCGAACTCTTCACCCTCATTGCTGCCTACAACCAACTGAAGGCCAACCTCTACTAAACCACACGCGCTGAGGAGAAAAATGGGAAAGACACATCTTTTATTATATACACGCCTTCTCATCGCCATCTGCATGATGGCGATGGGAAGTGCTGTTTGGGCAGGAACACGGACAGACGTGCTTACACCTGCTGCCATCGGTTCCTTTAGTTCCTACACATCATGGTCTGGCAAGACCTTTGAATCCACAGCGGTTTATGCGGGAATGACCAATGGATCTTTATATATAAACATAAAGCAGACCTACAATAATTCCGGCATTGTCACCACCACTTCGGGAGGAAAAGCAAGAAATGTTACCGTGAGTTGGGGAAATATGGGAACGGATAAAGAGCGAGTTATTAACATTTATGGGAAAAATTCCAAGTATTCAACTCCTACCGACCTCTTCTCCACCACAAAATCCACTCAAGGAACACTCTTGGGAACTCTAAAATATGGCACATCCACATCGCTGACAATCAGTGGTGATTATACTTTTATAGGCATTAGAGTGGGAGGCGACTACACCATCAGCCTCTCACAGATAGAAATAGAGTGGGAAGATGCCTCTTACGACCCTCCCAAAACTATCACCACCACATCTTTTCCACAAAGCACTTATTCTGTGCTTCTTAATGAGGCTTTCGGGGCCCCCGAAGCCACCGTTTCTGCCAATGGAGCCACCCTCAGCGAGGCGGTCCTCTCCTACGCAAGCAGTGACCCGACAGTAGCCACAGTGGATGCCTCGACGGGGGTTGTCAGCATTCTCAAGGCAGGCACGACCACCATCACCGCCTCCTTCGCCGGCAATGACACCTTCAAAGAGAGTGCAGGAAACTACACACTGACTATTAGAGATTTCCTCTCCTCCACATGGCAATCCACGTCCCTCCCCTACGCCAAGGAGACACCTGTGGGTACGGTGACTGAAGAAGACGACATCGTGGGCATCACCTTTGCACAAGGCAAAGGAAACAACGAACCGGCCTACCACCTCTCCTCAACCGCCAAAGAGGACAAAACCATCCTCTTCGACCGTGACAACACCCTTACCCTTGCCGCGAAAGAAGGGTATGCCGTCAGCGGTATCACCATTCGCTACCAGAGCGGAAACTACGTGTTCACCCCCTCCATCGGCTCTTACGGCGTGAAAGAAAGCGCCAACGACTGGATTGGCACATGGACAGGCTGTTCACCCTATGTCACCCTCACCAACACTTCTGGCATCCGCCTCTTCATCCACAGCATCACAGCCAACTACATCAAACTGGCCGAAGCAGGCACAGTCACCGTGTCCAGCGCAGGGGCAGCCACCTATTGCCCCATCAACCAGCCCGTCGTGGTGGGTAACGGCACACTCACCAACATCATCACGGGAGTTGAGGGCGATGTGGTGAAAGAAGAGAACATCCCTGTTGTGCCAAGTGGCACAGGTGTCATGCTCCACGGAGCAGGCACCTACAAATGCTACACCGACAGCCGACTCACCAAACCCACCATCGCCACCAACTACCTCGTGGGAGAGACAGAGACCACTAAAGGCTATGTCCCCGTAGGCTCTTATGCCCTACAAAACCAAGAAGGTGAAGGTCTCGGCTTCTACCCCGTGCAAACAGCCGGCCACACCCCCATCGCAGCAGGCAAAGCCTACCTGACCCTTCCCAAGGAACTTCAGGCCAACTTGCGTCCCCTCTTCTTCACCCAAGACGATGCCGACCGCAGCACCACAGGACTCCAACCCACACGCTTTGACAGCCACTCCGCAACCACGTTCTACAACCTCAATGGGCTGCCGTTGAAAGCCCCTCAGAAAGGCATCAACATCATCCGTAAGGCCGACGGCACCATCCGCAAGGTGGTGACACCATAACCCTTTTCTCCACCCCTACACACCATGACAGTATCTGAACTCATCAATAGGACCGACCGCACCGCCTTCTCCTTCGAAGTGCTGCCGCCCCTCAAAGGTACAGGCACGGCTGCCCTCTTCAGCACCATCGACGCGCTGAAAGAGTTTCAGCCCGAGTACATCAACATCACCACCCACCGCAGCGAGTACATCTACGTAGAACAGCCCGGCGGCACCTACCTCCGACAGTTCGTGCGCCGCCGTCCCGGCACCATCGCCGTGGCCAGTGTCATCATGCAGCGCTACGGCATCAAG
>DGUV01000011.1:519-9766 GCA_002395775.1 Prevotellaceae bacterium UBA4301 | reverse complement strand
TGGGCTGATCGACAGGCATATGTACTGTATGAATAACATCGGTTTCGGTGAACTGAGGGGATTCTATTTTTCTATATACAAAGAATTTGACCTGATTAAAGAAGATCTTGATGTGACGGAATTTGAAAGTGACAGCATCTATCACTGTACTGTCTTTTATAGATTAAGTGATGGCTATCAATTTGAACAAGAAAAGAACGATTCGCTTTTGGAGGTCATAAGGCATTAAATGTGATTGTGACGAAGAAAAAAATGAAACTTCCAATTTAGGATTGATAAATTCCAATTTATCGAACAGGATAATAGTGGGATTTAATGTCTTCTTTTTGCGGTTTTCATGATTCTTTTGTAACTTTGTCCTTGGTGAAACGGACGCAAGGATGACCGTAAACGAAATCTTTGAAATGAAAAGGCAGGGACTCACGGATGCTGCCTACGAAGCCGCCCGCCGACTCTATGCAACGGACAGGGGGCGGGCTGCCTCCGTGGCTATGTTCTGGACGGCGGTGGATGCGTTCCGCCTGCGCATGAGGGAGGGACGGGTGTCCGAGGCGCGCCGGATGTTTCTGGCCTTGCAACGCCTTTCTGTCCGTCTGCCGGACGAGGAGGGACGAATTGCGGATACCTTGAAGCGTTGTGGCGAACTGCTGACGGACGGCTCCCCGGCTGCAACACCTTCCCTGGCCCCGCACGCCTTGTTGGGGCAGTGGGGCGAGGAGGTTGCTGCCCGCTATCTGCGGGAGAGGGGGTACGAAATTGTAGAACGCGACTGGCATTCGGGGCATCGTGACATTGACATCGTTGCCCGCAGGGGGCGCTTGTATGTCTTTGTGGAGGTGAAGACGAGGCGCAATCACGACTTCAACGACCCCATCGATGCTATCGGGCGTGTCAAACTGCTCAACCTGTGCCGGGCCATCAGCCATTATGTCTGCAGCCACGGCATCGACTGCCACCGATTCGACGTCATCACGGTTGTGGGGCCACAGGGCTGTCCGACTCCCGAAATCACTCATCTCGAGGACATCAGCGTCACGGAGCTTCAGCGCCCCCGATGACAGTCGCCGGGCTCAGAAATTCTTCTGGACGAGGGTCCAGTCGTCGTAGCCCGTGAGGTTGCCTTGCAGAAAGAGAGCCTTGGGTTCTTCCTTACCCTTCAGTTGCCAGTCGAGCCAGGCGCGCACCATGCGGCTGTTGGCTCCGCCATGGGGCTGGTTGTAGGTGCCTCCGTGTCCGCTCTTGGTGTTGTCGGCCAGCACCACGGGCACTTTCTTGATGGCCTTGTAGTCCATCTGCGCGTTTTGCCAAGCTACGTCGCTGGTCCCGCCCACCAGATAGAGGATGGGGCCGTGCAGGGCCTTGAGCGACTTGGCGCTGGCTCCAGCCATTTCCATTTTGCCCATGCCTGCATTCAGGATGAGATAGGTTGCAAGTCGCTTGTCCCCGGCATTGGCCAGCACTTGGGCTCCTCCGCATGAGTGTCCGGCTGCTGCCATTCTCTCTGTGGCTACCTTATTATAATAATATGACGACGGGTCGGCACTCTCTTGACATATCCAGTCGAGGGCCTGGGCCAGCATCGACGAGGGGGTGTGTTTCTCGCCAGCATGGTTGGCCACCATCTGCATGGCGCCGATGGCCACCACCACATAGCCGTAGGAGGCCACGTCGGTGAGCATGTTCTCGTAGCCGATGCTTGTGTCCATGCAGCCTCCGTTGGCAAAGATGAGTACGGGCAGTTTGCCTCCCTCGCGGGCGGCAGCCGCATGCAGGTTGGCAGGTCTATAGACCACGAAGTCGGGCAACGAGCGCTCTTGCACGGCCACGGCCTTGTGGGGGCCGCTGCCGCCGTAGTCGGGCACCTTCAGTCGGGAGAAGGAGACCGACGGGTCGGTGTGGCGCAGATGGCGGGCAAAGAAGGCATCCATGGCAGGGCGGGTGAATTCCAGTTGCTGGTCGAAGGCCACACCGTGCTGGCCGTGCACCTTCACGTAGTCAATGTCGTTGCCTGCCTTTTGCATCTTTTTGACCCAGTCCTCAGTCAGATTGGGGCGCACGATGGGGTCCTCGCCTCCTTGCAGCACCAGGATGGGGGTCTCCTGCCGGGTGATGTATCCGATGGGCCACCATTCGGGGTGCTGTGCCCAGGGGATGTTGGGATTGCCAATTTCTGTTGGAGGCGCTCCTCCCACGCTGCAGGCCACGCGGGCATTCTGTTCCTGCCAGGGGGCGTTGGGCTCCTGCAGGTCTTGGCTGTCAGCCGACACGCCCATCATCAGCGACAGGTGGCCGCCAGCCGAGTGGCCGAAGGTGCCTATGCGCGCGGGGTCGATGCCCAGTTCTGTGGCGTGGGCCTTCATCCAGCGCACGGCGCAGCGCACGTCCTGGATGCAGGCTGGCAGCGGAGCTTCCTGCGTCAGCCGGTAGTTCATGTTTGCCACCACATAGCCCTTCATGGCGTAGTCCACCATCAGGGTGCGGTACACGGCATCGTTCTTTGAGCCGGCGCTCCATCCGCCGCCGTGGATGATGAGTATCGCTGGCCTGTCTTGTTGCGGACCGAAGAGGGGCTGTGCCAGGTCGAGCACGGTGTTGGGTCCCACATCGGTGCGGTAGGGGATGTTTTCTGTTACGGTGATTCGTCTCGCTTCGTTCTGTGCAGAAGTGCCCAGCGTCAGCAGGAGCACCCATGCGAGCAGCAACATTCGTTTCATGGTGATAGGTTTCAAGTTTAACATGATTTACTGTACAAAGATAATACATTTTCTTGAATTAGTACTGATTATCTTTGATTTATAAGTAAAACACGGGGATATAATTGTTAATAGTAAATTTAATGTGTATCTTTGCACCCCGATTCACTATTGATTCTAAAAATCCGCAGACTCATGATTTCATTTCTCATCAGCCTCATAGCCCTTTTGCTGGGCTACGTATTCTACAGTCGCATCGTGGAGCGCGTCTTCGGTCCTGACGACCGTCCCACGCCAGCCATTCGCAAGGCCGACGGCATCGACTACATCGTTCTGCCAGGGTGGCGCATCTTCATGATACAGTTTCTTAACATTGCCGGCACAGGCCCCATCTTCGGTGCCATCATGGGCATGTGGTTTGGTCCGGCAGCCTATGTATGGATAGTGCTGGGCTGCATCTTTGGCGGTGCCGTCCACGACTATGTGTCGGGCATGCTCTCCATGCGTCACGACGGCGAGGGACTGGCCGAACTGACGGGCCGTTATCTGGGGCCCGTGGCTCGCAGACTTCTTATTGTGTTCACCATGCTCATGATGGTTCTTGTCGGAGCCTTCTTTGTCTATTGTCCTGCCATCATCCTCAGCGGCATTTGGGGCGAGCGCATGATGTGGGTGCTCATCATCTTTGCCTATTATGTTGCCACAACCATGATGCCCATCGACAAGGTCATTGGGCGCGTCTATCCTCTCTTTGCCATGAGTATGCTGTTCATGGTGGTGGCTCTGGGCATTGTGCTGGTTCTCAAGCATCCTGTCCTGCCTGAGGTGTGGGACGGCTTGGGCAACTATGGTGCTGAACGCTTAGGGCTGAAGCAACCCTTGTTCCCTGCGCTTTTTGTCACCATTGCTTGCGGAGCCGTTTCCGGTTTCCATGCCACCCAGTCGCCCATGATGGCGCGCTGCATGAAGTCGGAACGTCAGGGACGAGCCATATTCTACGGAGCCATGATTACAGAGGGCATTGTCGCTCTCGTCTGGGCCACCATCAGCAGTTACTTCTTCTTCTATGGCGGTTGGCGCGAGGTGTGTCCTCCGGAGGTCGTTGCCAAGTTCGAGGGCCAGACGGCGCTTTCGCTCATTCAGTTCTTCGATGCCCCCACGGTGGTCAACACGGTATGTGCCTCCTGGCTTGGCGCCTTTGGAAGCGTACTGGCCTTGCTGGGCATTGTGGCAGCTCCCATCACCACGGGCGGCAGTTCGTTTCGTGCCGCGCGTCTTATCCTCTCCGAAGCCTTTGGCCTGAAACAAACCTCCGTGCATAGTCGTTTGCTCCTTTCCCTGCCAGTGTTTGCAGTGGGCATAGCCCTTTTGGCTTGGCAGATAGGAAACCCTTCAGGCTTTGGTACGGTATGGCAGTATGTGGCGTGGGGGACTCAGGTAATGGCAGCCATCACCCTGTGGATGTGTTCGGTGTATCTTCGTCAGGAGGGAAAGTGCTATTGGATGACCCTTCTGCCTGCTGTATTTATGACGATGGTGGTCACGGATTTCTTCTTCACTTCGCCCACTATTCTCGGGCTCGACTATGGGTTGTCGCTCGTGCTGTCAGCAGTAGTTACAGTATTGGCCACCATTCGCTTTGCCTTATCAAAATCCTTTAACGACGACAAGTGAACTCTCATTCGCATGATGTCTTGCACGTTGTTGATGATGCTTATGATACCAACTGTCATAAGCAATGCTAGGAGTGCGGAGACAATCATGCGTGAGTTCTGTGCCAACCATAGTAGAAAGCCACTTTGTACTTGGATAGTGAAGAGTGGAACGCCTGTAGGCATAGACATGACATACATGATAGTGAATGCTCCACTTAATATGCCTACCACGAAAACCACTACCATTGCCATCTTATATTGACGGATGGTTGCCTCCTGATGCTGCTTCAGGAACTCTACGGCATCCAGACGTTTGGTAAGCGATTCCATAAAAGCTTCATTGTCATCGAAATGAGGCTTTTGTGCGAGGAAGAGTTCCTCCAAAGTTTTATCTTTTGTCATATCTTCTTTCATTCTTGCTCCAGTTTCTTACGTAATCGTCACTGCTTCGCAGATGCCGAGCGGTCCATTATCCCTTGTCCATTCTCAATTGCTCTCTGAGTTTGTCGCGTCCTCGCGAAAGTTGCTTCTTTACAGCCTCCTCTGAGGTGTCGGTAATCTTAGCTATTTCTTTGATGCTATACCCGTTGAGATAAAATAGGGTGATAGCCGAACGTTCCTTGGGTGGCAAGGTGCGAAGCGCAAGGTAGAGGTCTTGATGCTGGAAGGACGAGTCGGCAGAAGTATTACTTATAAGTGTCCGAGCTTCATCAACATTTTCCATTGTTCGGCAACTCTCTTTATGGTTAAGAAAGGTGTTATGGGCAATCTTGAAAAGCCACGAGCGGAAACGTCCCCGGTCCTGATAGCCTGCCGAAGAGAGATAGGCTTTTACCAACGTATCTTGTGCCAGATCATCGGCATCGTCCTTGTTACCACAGCAGAGGGCGAGCAAGAAACCTCGTAGTGCTTCCTGCTCACGCTCCACCAATTCTATGAATACTTCTCGGGTCACGAGTTCGCCTCTGCCACCAATTTCTGTTCTTCTGCTTCAATCTCTTTGGCCAGTAGTTTCTTGCCTACGAAGTAATTGACAAGGAAAGCAATGCCGATGGCCAGCGTGATAGAACCAATTAGGTATATTTTCGCAAGAGAACTCGTGTTTGTGCCACCAGCAATATCCCATATGACGGCGCATCCTAAAACGCCAATACCCACAAATGCGATGATGCTTCCCCACAATAGTTTGGTGAGCAACTTTTCCTTCAGCAG
Source organism: Prevotellaceae bacterium UBA4301 (assembly GCA_002395775.1). Lineage (GTDB taxonomy): Bacteria > Bacteroidota > Bacteroidia > Bacteroidales > Bacteroidaceae > Physcousia. The sequence continues at coordinate 4,206 of DGUV01000011.1, read as the reverse complement.
TTTCTGCTTGGGCGCCAATTTCTTGAGTAAGTCCTCAATGTCAGTCTCTGCGTTCTTTTCAATGGCTGCCATCACGATTTGCATGCGGTTCTTCGACTCATTTATCTTTAAGCGGACAATCAACCATGTGATTACGATGGGAAATACACATCCAAAAGTGAGGGGGCCAATAACTTCTTGAATGATTTCCGATAAGGTGTCAAGCGCATAATGATCCATTTTTCTTTCTATTTAATTGTTACACGAATGATTTGCGAACTTGCTGACTTTCGTCTTCTTCCGTCGTCAGTTCACTAATATAACAAGTTAGAAGGATAAAAAGTGACACTGCTTATGCACTTTTTTTTAATATCGCTCAACAAACTCTGTTACCAATCGGAATACAGACTCATAACTGTCGAAGCGGACGGTGTGGTAGTTGTCGTAGATTGTGTGGTAGTATTGAAAGGCATCGCCCTTTTCGTTTTCCAGGAAGATGCATGGCACATGGCGCTTTGCAAAAGAGTAGTGGTCGCTGTTGGCTGCCAGTTCTCCTCGGTTGAGTGCCTCGAAGTAGTGTTTCTCCTTATTTATCTTTTCAAATAAAGCATAGGCATGCATACCCTCGTCGCTTACCTCACAATATTGCACGGGGTTGTTGTCGCCAATCATGTCAATGTTGAAGAGGTACTTGATTTGTTCCAATGGCACGATGGGGTGTTGGGCATAAAACTCCGAGCCGCGCAGGTTGGCATCCTCACCAGAGAAGGCAATAACGTACATGTCGAATGGTGGGCGGTTCTTCGCGTAGTGAGCAGCAAGGGTGACAATGGTGGCAGTGCCCGAAGCATTGTCGTTTGCACCTGCATAAAAGACCTTCTTTCCCAGATTGCCCAGATGGTCATAATGGGCTGTGAAGACATAGCAACTGTCGTGTCGTTGACCTTCCACCTTTGCAATGACATTGAAGCACTCGTAGTCCTTCAGGAATTTGTTGTTGACATTCGCTTTCACGCGCTTTACTCCCTCTATGGCTTTTGGTGTCGTTCAGATGATGGGCTTGTCCACCACGCGATGACCCCCAACGGCTTTGCACGGTCATCAATCCCTGCAGGGATATGCTTTCCACTTGCTCTTGGCGGTCGATGAGCCGACTCTGTCCAATAAGTACGCTCTCCAATGCTTCCCAGTTGACATAACGGATGAAACTGGCGTGTGTGTCATTAGGAATAGTGCGGAGCATGGGGAACACCAAATGCCGTTCGCAGGTGAAGCGTCCTGTGGCACTGATGCCATAGTGCAGCACCACGGCCATCTGCCGACCAGCCATTTCTATATGGTCGGTATGTGCTCGCCCGTCGTTGGTCCAAGTGATTTCGCCCTCCTTGTTTAATGTCCAAAACGATTGTTCTGTCTCATCTGCGTGAGCTGTCACCCCTGTTAAGATGCTCAGTAGCATTATGGCACGCATAATCCATCTTGTAGTCATGGTTCAAAAGAAATGTGAAGGTTAGAACTAATGGACACTAATTAATATGATTCACGGCATCAGTAGATAATCATGGCAAGCAGGTAAGCAACCAGTGTGGAGACGCCAACGCAAACAAGGCCGGGCATCATGAAGGAGTGGTTCAATAGGTATTTGCCGATGACGGTTGTGCCTGAACGGTCGAAGTTGACGGTGGCAATGTCGCTGGGATAGTTGGGTATGAAGAAATATCCGTAAACCGAAGGTAGTACACCCAGAAGCACAGGACCGGAGATGCCTAACGAATAGGCCAGTGGTAGCATCGCCACAACGACGGCACCTTGTGAGTTGATGAGCACCGAGACAATGAAGAACACCAAAGCGATAGACCATGGGTATTGCTTTACGATATCGGCAAGCATGAGTTTCATCTCAGGCAGATAGTTCGAGAAGTAGGTGTCGGCCAGCCATGCAATGCCATAGATGGCAACAACGGCTACCATACCTGACTGCCAGACGGGACCTGCCACGGCTTTCTTCGGTGCAGCCTTGCAGAAGATTATCATCAGAGCGGCGGCTGAAATCATTATTATCTGGATGACTACATTCATGGCCAGTGGCTTGTCAAACCATTCTGTCATTCCCGTCACATGCACTTTTGCCTTCACTAGTTGGTCGGCAGTAAGGGTCGCATTTTCATCGAGTATCATTGGGGTACTCCCCTTAACAGCCCGGAGCGTGTCATAGGATGGAAGCGCATTCTGGAAAATAGCGAAGAAGACGATGATTGCCAGAGCACCGAGGAAGATGAACACAGCTCGCTTAGCCTCTTTGGGAATCTCCTTGTCTAGCGTGGTGGTTGTGCCTCCGTAGATGTATTCGCGTTGCTTTGGATCTTTGAGCTTGGCTTGGAACTCAGGGTCTTTGTCGAGATCCAGCCCTCTATGATAACTGGCAGCAGATGCTGCTGTCAGTCCACACAGACAGGCTGGCAGGCTAATCATGAGGACTCCTGGGATGGTGATTCCAAAACCATTGGCATTGGATATACTAACGAAGGCGACAACAGCAGCGGCAATGGGTGAGCAGGTAATGCCTACCTGTGAGGCAATGGAAGCCACACCACAGGGGCGCTCTGGGCGGATGCCTTTTTTCAGCGAGATGTCACAAATGATGGGCATTAACGTATAGACCACGTGTCCTGTGCCGACAAGTACCGTTAGGAAGAATGTGCAGAGTGGAGCAAGGAAAGTGATGCGGTCAGGGTGCTTACGCAACAGTCGCTCGGCTATTTGTATGAGCCAGTCCATACCGCCTGAGGCCTGCATAATGCCAGCACAAGTAACGGCAGCAATGATGATGTAGATAACATCGGTCGGGGGCGTATCTGGTTCCATTCCAAAAGCAAATACTAACAGGGCCAAACCAATGCCGGAAATAGCACCCAGCGCCAAACTACCATAGCGCGAACCCACCCATAGTGCTCCCAGCACTATCATGAGTTGAATAATCATTAAGAATGACATATTATTTGTTGTTTTTCTGGTTGTTAAAGGTAGATTTTATGCTTATCCACGTACAAATGTACAAAAGTTTTTCGACTATTAAGGAATCGAAAGCAAAAAAGAGGTGAAACATTGCGTTCCACCTCTTTCTTATTATAGAATTATGATTCTCTTATTTCTCGCTCCAGTTTTGACTTCGGCGAGATTGAATCTTCGCTCGGCAATGATTAAGTGAACTTATCATTGCTCTTACTCAGTCCAATCTTCCTGGGTCTTGCGGACGTAGCTCTTGTAGCGGAGCTGAGCCATGCGCTGGGCCTCGGCGAAGAGTTCCTCGGCCTCGTTGGGGTAGGCCTTCTTCACGCTGAGGTAGCGGACTTCGCCCATGAGGAAGTCGTGGAACTTGTCCCACTGGGGCTCCTTGGAGTCGAGCGAGAAGGGATTCTTGCCTTCCTCGATGAGAGCGGGATTGAAGCGCCACAGGTGCCAGTAGCCGCACTCTACGGCCTTCTTCTCCTCGGCCTGGCTCTTGCCCATGCCGCCCTTGGCCTTCAAGCCGTGGTTGATACAGGGAGCGTAGGCGATGACGATGCTGGGTCCGTGCCAAGCCTCGGCCTCGCGGATGGCCTTGAGGGTCTGGGCGTGGTCAGCACCCATGGCAATCTGAGCCACATAGACGTAGCCGTAGGTGGTGGCAATCATGCCGAGGTCCTTCTTGCGGATGCGCTTACCCTG
>DGUV01000011.1:0-402 GCA_002395775.1 Prevotellaceae bacterium UBA4301 | reverse complement strand
CCGGTGTTAGAGTAAACCTCAGTATCGAGAACGAGGATGTTTACATCTTCACCAGAAGCGATCACGTGGTCGAGACCACCATAACCGATATCATAAGAAGCACCGTCACCACCGATGATCCACTGACTGCGCTTCACCAGATAGTGGTCGAGTGTCTGCAGTTCCTTGCAGATCTCACAACCCTTGGCAGCACATGCAGCAATCTCTGCACGCAACTTCGGAGCAATCTCCTTAGTCTTGTCTGCATCCTCGCGGTTGGCGATCCACTCCTCAGCAAGAGCCTTGTATTCTGGAGTAACATCACACTTCTCACAAGCCTCAGCGAGCAGTTTGGCAACGCGCTCTTTCATCTTCTTGTTACCCATTACCATACCCATACCGAATTCGCAGAAGTCCTCGAAC
>DGUV01000078.1 GCA_002395775.1 Prevotellaceae bacterium UBA4301 | reverse complement strand
GCCAACTGAGCTAAAGAGGCAATTTGCACGCCGATTTAAGGCCACTCGCCCACTAATCGGCTGCAAAATTAGGGATTATTTACGAAACCGCCAAACGTTTAAGCGTTTTTTTAGCGATTTTTCTTATCCTTGTACTTTTCGAGCTGACGAGTCAGCGTATCGCAGCACTGATCGACACCCTCTTCAAAGGTGTCTGCCACCTTCTGGGCATACAGTTCGCTACCGGGTACTGCCAGACGCAGGGCAACCTCCTTGTTCATGGCCGTCTCGGGCTTCACCACCTTCAGCGACACCTCTGCCTTTTTGATTTCGTCACAGAAGCGAGTCAGTTTCGACACGCGTTTCTGGATGTAGTCTTGCAACTTCTCTCCAGCCTCGAAGTGGATGGTCTGAATCTTGATTTCCATAGTCTTCAGTTTTATTTGGCTCGTGGATGAGCCTGGTTATACATTCGTTTTAGCTCCTCGAAGGTCGTGTGCGTATAGACCTCGGTGGTTGCTAAGTTTTCGTGTCCGAGCAGTTCCTTCACGCTCTGCAGATTGGCTTCATTGTTGAGCATCGCTGTAGCAAACGAGTGTCGCAACACATGGGGTGAACGTTTCTTCAGCGTGGTGACCATCGACAGGTAGTGATGCACCGTCTGGTAGATTTGTCCCCGGGACATGCGCCCGTCCCTTTTCAGGTTTACAAGCACAGCCTCCGGCTCACTCCGATTGGGCTTTTCAACGCTCAGGCGTTGCCGATAGTCGAGCAGTGCATCTCGCAGTTCGTTGCCGAAGGGGACTATACGCTGTTTCCTGCGCTTGCCCGTCACTCGCATCTGTTGGCTTTGTAGGTCGATGTCGGCCCAGTTTAGTCCATGCAGTTCTGCGAGTCGGATGCCTGTCGAATAAAGGATGAGCAGCACCAGCCGATCTCTTTGCCCCGCCAGGTCATCAGCAAAATAATTGCCATCGAGCAGTTCGTCCATCTCGCTCTCTCTCACAAACTGTGGCAGCGGTTTGTCTTGCTTTGGTCCCTGCAGCAAACGCACAGGGTCGGATTTCACAAGTCCGCAGCGCAACAGATAGCGATAGAATGTCTTTAGGGCGCTCAGCTTCTTGCACACGGTGCGGGGCGCATTGCCCTTTTCCATCAGCTCCACCATCCAGTCGCGTGCCACATCCTGGTCCAGTGTGGTCCAGCTGAGACTTTCGTCGCAGTCTCTCAGGTAGGCTTCCATTTCTTCCAGCGCTACCCGATAGGTGACAAGCGTCTGCGGCGAGCGGTTTTCCTCGCTCTGCAGATAGGCAAGGAAGGACTCGACCACCGTCTTAGTCCTCTACGCGGTTCAGCTGCTGAACGTACACGGCGCGCTCCTTAGCCAGGCGCTTCAGAACAGAGGGCTTGTCAAACTGCTGACGGGCACGGAGCTCCTTCATTACACCAGTCTTCTCAAACTTTCTCTTGAACTTCTTCAGGGCGCGCTCGATGTTCTCGCCCTCTTTTACAGGTACTACAATCATTGTTTTGTTTTTTGTTTATTATTTTGTAATTAATCTATCTTCAAATAGCAGTGGCCATTATTAGCGGGTGCAAAGTTACTGCCTTTTTTCCGATTGTGCAAACTTTGGTGTCATTTTTTGTTTCTCCGCCTTTCTAATCGACATATTAATATAAGGATACGCGCGCACGCGAGAGGATTAAGAAAAAGCCTCTCCCCGGCATGGGGAGAGGCATGTATTTGAGCATCAGAAGCGATTACTTACCCAGGATGATGTTCACCAAGGCCGTCACGTCGGCTATCGTCGTTTGTCCGTCACCGTTCACGTCAGTCACATCAAAGTCATACTGCTCTGAATCACTTTCGCGAGTCGCCTTGCCCAGGATGATGTTCACCAGGGCCGTCACATCGGCAATTGTCAACACGCCGTCGCCATTGATGTCATACTTCTGCCTGGCCGTACCCATGAGCGTGATTATCACATCCTCAGCACCCTCACTCGCAAGGACAAGGCTGCCCGCATGCTGCCCAGACGCAGCTGGGGTGTACGTCACGGAAATGGTAGCCGATACAGAACCATCCTCTTGCGGTGATATAGAGGTTTTGTCGATGGCAAAGCACTCACTGCCCGATTGGGACACAACAATGTCACCCGTCAGGTTGGCACCAGCCACCGTTATCGTCCTCTGCATGGTTTCGCCGACATTCGTCTCATCGAACACAAGCGATGTATCATCCACCTCTATTACTGGTGAATCATCCTCTTCAACCATAAGAGTCACCTTCTGGTAGAGATAAATATTGGATGCTGTTTTAGTCAAGCCGAAACCACTGCCATAGTAGATATAATAGGAGGAAGCACCTCCTCTATAATATAAGTAATTATTGCTACTATTCCAAGTCCAATTCCTGGAACTCGTACTCAGGGCCAGCGTTCTGCTTCCTCCACTGCTAGAATAATTGATGTAATAAGAACCATTCTTAAACGTATATCCGCTGGCTACCGTCCAAACCGAGGTAGCATCCACGTCATCAGCACCGATGTAAGGCACACTCGATATTTCATCGGCAGCATTCACTACCACTGCATCGGCAGCCACAGTCGTTTCACTATGGCTAAGAGCATAACCAGAGCCCTCCGCGTTACGGTTTACTATGAGGTACTCACCGCTAGCAGTGAGCGTATTGGTCAACTGATAAACGGTCACCGTGGTTTGTTTGGGATTGGACACACCGGCAAGGGCGATGGTCAATGCCTGGGCTCCAGCACTGGTCAGCGTCAGCGTACCCGTGTAACTGCCCGTAACTGCGGGCGCTTTGAACGAAACCGTGATGGACTTTCCATTTTCCGTCAACACATCTTCACGGGAGAGCGTCATATCGCTAATGGAGAAACCTGTTCCGCTAACTGTTGCCGTCACGTCTTCCGTGAGGAAGATACCCGAAACATTGATGTCCTGCGTGACAGTCTGTCCCTTGGTTGCCTCAAAATTCAGCGACGAGGCGCTGACCGAGATGTTGGGTATAGCCTCCTCTGCCGTACCCGTAAGGCTGACCGAAACATCCTCAGCCCCTGGGCTCGACAGGGTGATAGCGCCCGTCTGTGTGCCAGCCGAAGTGGGCTTCCATGTGATGGTCAGTTCAGCCGAAGCGGAACCATCGGACTGGGTGATGCGTATCTTATCTACAGTGAAAGCATCGCTTCCACTCTTTGCAACCGTGATATTTCCCTCCAGATTGGCGCCCGTAACCGTGACGGTCTTGGTGTATTCCTTCGTGGCATAGCCTTCGAAAGTCAACTCCTTCTGGTCAACCGAGATACTGGGTTCGTTCGTTGCGCCCAGGATGTACTTGATACCCGCCAGGGCATCTATCTTTCCGTTACCGAAGTGTGAGGCATTGGCTCCCGTCGTGGTGTAGGAATCCGTAATGGCCGTCTCTTTCATGATTTGCTTCACATCGTTGACGGTCAGGTTCTTGTGCTGCGCATTAGCGTCGAGCGAAGCCTGCATCCACAATGCCACGATACCAGCAGCCACAGGCGTAGCCATGGATGTACCCTCCATCATGGCATAAGGATTCGTCGAACTATTGACAACCAAATCGGTATTAAAGTAGTCTCCGTAATAGCTGTAATCATCCACAGATTTCGTATGATTGTGATTGATGCCAGCTGCCAGTCGGGCACCAGGGGCTGTAATCCAAGGATACTGCAAACCTGTGGGACTTTCTGCCGCCGTTGCATAGCTTGAGAAAGGCGCGATGTCGCCTATCGTGTATTCGTCAGCCATGCTATGCGAAGTTCCGTTATAGTCTTTCCATGTATTGGCCGAAACATAAGCTCCTATGGAAATGACATTGGAAATCGTGGCTTCGTCACTGACAGACATGTCATCAGAACCAGCCATCCAGGCATATCCGTTAGTGGTCAGATGGTTGGTGAAATAGCTATAGGTTCCACCCCAGATATCAACAACAGAGCTGCCGCTTGTGGGATAAACCTGAATGGCCAACGTATATTTACTGGTATAGTAAGTTTCTCCGTTCTTTGTCGTAGAACCCGTGCTCCGCGAAGTGATACCGTTTGAGGAATATAGCAAGACTTGGGTTTTGTCCGACTGGACTTGATCATAATAGACATAGAGCGTACCTGAATAATATGAACTAAGTCCACTAACAGAACCTGCCGACGTCATGGTTACACTTGTCTTCACTGCCCCGGTGCTTGCGTCAAGCACAAAGATTCTTACACCCAACTTATTTACATTCGTAGAGCGTGCCCACGCATTAGCGATTATTCCCTGATAGAAATAACCTGCATCCGTATTCGTATAGGTAGCAGAACGAAGGACACTACCTAAGGGGCTGGAACTGGAAGCGGTGCCTCTCACATGGTAACCGCCGCCCTCACCATCTTTCGACTTTCCACCATCATTCGATGCAGCGAACAGAGCCACACGATTGGGATGGCTATCACCGAACAAAGAGTTATAGACATCGGCCTCATCACCCGTGCCATCATGAGGTCCCATTTGAGACCCCCAGCTGTTGCTTACCACCATAGGTTTTCCTTGGGCATCGGCATATTCACACATCTTGCTGACAGCATTGCTAAGATATGTGCTTGAGAGCCCGTTAATTCCTGCCAGATAAAGGTCAGCTCCGGGTGCCATTCCACCATAAGTAGCATTAGCATGGTCGTCGGTAACGGTCACCGTCGTTCCGCTGACCTTAACGCTCGAACCTCCTGCCGTGGAACTGGTATGCGTTCCATGGTCGCCAGTATTGTCGTCTGTCAGATTGCTGGTGATAGAAGACCCTGTATATGTCTTGGCCGAGGTTCCATTATATACATAGGCCTGCTTAATACGGCTATTGCCACTGGCATCCTTAAATGCCACATGATTGAAGTCGATACCCGTATCAATGATACCGAGCACTACGCCTGTGCCATCGTACTTCTGCTTCAGTCCTGCCGTTATGGCATCGGTGGAGAGCGTCAGCGCATCATCGACATTGGTCTTCTGGCGAGCAGTATTGGACATCAGCCTCTTCAGCGACGAGACATTGATGCGCTTCACATTAGCAATGCCGGCCACGCTGTTTATCTTATCTACGGGAATCAATGAAGTGTAGAGCCCATTATTGAACTTCGCTTGCAGGATAACTCCTTGTGCCTCCACCTCACTCACACTGGCAGCATCAGCCAGACGCAGGTAGGCCGCAATGTAGGCCTTACCATCAATGGTATCAGGCGAAGCATAGAAACGATCGGCATTTCTGTTCTTTCGTCGCCAGGACTCATCCACAGGAATCAGGCCGAGTCGCTTCTCAGCCTTCGTATCACGTTCCAACGTCAACTCTCCATTTAGTTCTTGTAGGAACATTTGTGTCGTCACTGACAACTTCTCCTCATTCTGCGCAAACAATGGCTGCCCGAGGAACAAGGCAAGCAACAGCGCGAACACACTTCTCAGTGTAAACTTTCTTTTCATTTATTAATGGTTATTGTTATCTTTTCACTCTACCTAATACCGCACCCGCCTCACGGCAACGTGCATTACAATTCTTAACGAATTCGCTGTAATTTGCAACAAATTCGTGCAAAATTAATACATTTTATTATAACTACAAAACATATTGGCGTTTTTATTTACAAAATATCACATCTTCCATTCTCCATGCTATCGCATAATCTCCCCAGTAAACAAAAAGAGCGCCGCAAGCCTTTGCTTGCAGCGCTCCGTTATACCAATCAACTATAAATCTTACACCAAGTTGGGGTTATCCTCTCCCCACTTTTCAACGGGAGGAATGATGCCAAGGCCGATGATTTCGTCACGCATCTTCTGCAGGTGCTCGTAAGAAGCCTGCAGGGCAGCCATTTCCTCGGCAGTGCCCTCGGGAGCGGTGAAGTGAACACCATCCTTGTCGATAACAGTGGGCATGGCCATCATCACGTTCTTGAAACCACACTTCTCACAGTTCACATAGCAACCGGCAGGCCACTTGAAGGGTTCGCCACCCATGGCACCCTCAATCATCTTCACAGCCTGATAGGCAGGGCTCTGGAAGGAAGAGCGACCGCGCAGCTTGATGATGTTGCTACCGCCCTGAGTTGTCATGTGCTTGATTTCTGCCCAGCGCTCTGCAGACAGAGGCAACTCACACAGGGGCTTGCCATCGATGAGGGCCTTGCTGGCAAAGACAGCCATCTGCTCGCCATGGCCACCATAGGTGTAAGCGTTGGTCACCTTGTCCTGCTGAACACCAAATTCCTGAGCCAGTTGCTGCTGCAGGCGGGTGCTGTCAAGAGCGGCCAGCGAAGTCAGCTGGTTGGGCTTCAAGCCAGAATGGATGAGTGCAGTGAGGGCCGTAACGTCGGCGGGGTTGAAGATGACAACCACGTGCTTCACATCGGGGCAGTACTTCTTGATGTTCTCACCAAAGTCTGCTGCAATCTGGCAGTTGCCCTTCAGCAGATCCTCACGGGTCATGCCCTCCTTACGAGGAGCACCGCCACTGGAGATGATGTACTTTGCACCAGTGAAAGCCACAGCAGGGTCAACCGTGTAAGAAATGTTTGCACCGGGGATGGCGCAATGGCACATCTCATCGTAAACACCATGAACGCCAGGCTCATAGATGTCATACAAGCAGATGTTGGGAGTCAGGCCCAGCATCAGCACACTCTGCACCATGTTGGAACCAATCATACCACCGGCACCAACAATCACAAGTTTTTCGTCAGTTAAAAAAGCCATAATGTTTGTTATTAATAATAGTAAATATTGTATTTTGTGGCACAAATATAATGAAATATTATGAATTACGGGCTTTTCTTGCTGATTTTTTGTGGTTTTTTACTACCTTTGCCACGTGGATTTTGAAAAAAGAAGACATATTGCTTCATGGATGTTGCTGGCGGTGTTCCTGCCCATGCTGGTTCTCTCGTCCGCACACGTCCATTCCTATTCCCATTCATCAATGCCGGAATGTTCGCAATGTGTCCATCACCTGCCACACAACGGCCACATAGCAAAAGCCCAAGTTGGCATCCACGATTGCATTTTATGCCAGTTGGTTCAGCTCACATTCCTGCTGGGCACAACGGTTCTTCCCTTCCTCCCGCTGCATCTGCGCCATGTCAGACTACTCGACCCAGAGAAGCAGATCATGCTTCGTCCCATGCAGCGGGACAAGTCTCGCGCACCTCCTTTTATTTGAATCACAAAGTTCACCCGAGTTTTCTTGTGTTTCAAATAAAAGAAATCCATGATATCATCCATACTGGCTTCAGCACTCATCTGTTGTGCTGTTGCCGATACGACAGTAACGCTTGATGCCGTGACTGTGGATGGGCACTCCCAACACGATGCCCAAATGCGCTCGTCACTGGCCAGCGTGCAGGTCAGCCGCAACTTCTTGCAGGAACATTTTGCCGGCAGTCTGATGCAAACATTGGAAAGCATCCCCGGCGTAAAAGCCATGAGCATTGGCAGCGGACAATCGAAGCCCATCATCCGCGGACTGGGTTTCAACCGCGTAGTAGTAGCCGAGGACGGCATCAAGCACGAAGGACAACAGTGGGGCGACGACCACGGACTGGAGATTGACCAGTTCAGCATTGACCGTGCCGAGGTGGTGAAGGGGCCTGCCGCACTCATGTATGGCTCCGATGCCATCGGGGGTGTGTTGAACCTCTTCTCCAACTATCTGCCTGCAGAGAATCTGGAGGGTGCCGTGCAATTGTTCGGACGGTCCAACAACGGACTGACAGGGCTCTCGGCCAAGGTGGGCGGACGCCGCAACCGGTTCTTCTTTCGCGCCAACCTCACCTTCACCGACTATGCCGACTATCAAGTCCCGACGGACAGCATCCAGTACTATTCCTACTATATACGGCTGAAGGACCAGCGCCTGCGCAACACCGCCGGAGGCGAACGCGACGCCAGCCTGATGGTGGGTTATCTGGGCCGTCGGTTTCACACCGACCTTCGTGTCTCGGACAGCTACTCACGCAGTGGATTCTTTGCCGATGCCCATGGGCTGGAGGTGCGTCTCTCCGACATCGACTACGACCATTCCCGGCGCGACATCGACCTGCCCCACCAGTGGGTCAACCATCTGAAGGTACTCAGCCACAGCAGTTGGTATGGCGAGCGGTGGACGGCGGAGGCCCATCTTGCCTACCAGCACAACCTTCGCCAAGAGCGTTCCGAACCCGTCTCGCACGGCTACATGCCCACGCCCGGCAACACGCTGGAACGAGAATTCCGCAAAAGCACCGCCACCGCAAAACTGAGCCTGCGCTACACCCCCAACGCTCACCACACGCTGCGGGCAGGCATCAGCGGCGAATACCAGCACAACCGGCGCGGAGGCTGGGGATTCATCCTTCCCGACTTCGAATCCGGGAATCTGGGACTCTACGTCAGCGAGCGCTATGAAGTCAACGACCGCCTCATCCTGAATGCGGGACTGCGCTACGACCACACCCGCACGCACATCCGTCCCTACAGCGACTGGTATCGCACGCCCGTGGCAGAGGGCGATTCGGTCTTTCTCCAGCGCTCGTCCAATCTGCGACGCCACTTCAACAGCCTCACCTGGTCAATGGGTGTCAACTACAGCCTGGGCCGTTGGGTGCTGAAGATGAACGCAGGGAAAAGTTTCCGCACCCCCATTCCCAAGGAACTGGGAGCCAACGGGGTCAACTACCACATCTTCCGCTACGAGCAGGGCCGCCCCGACCTCGATGCCGAGGAGGCCTACCAGCTGGATGCCGGCATCTTCTGGAGCAACGGCCGGCTGACCGTGGAGGCCGACCCCTTTGTCAACTATTTCCCCAACTACATCTATCTGAACCCCACACCCAACTATGTGGAAGGTCTGCAGCTCTATCAATACACCCAGGCTCGCGTGCTCCGCTGGGGCATGGAGGCCAAGGCCAGCTATGCATTCTCCCGCCACTGGGAGGCCGAGGCGCAGGGCGAGTACCTCTATGCCCGACAGCGCTCTGGAGCAAAGAAGGGCTACACCCTACCCTTCTCCACACCGTGGTCTGCCACCGTGGGACTGCGCTACCGCTACTCCTGGCACGGAGAGGGCCATGTGGGACTGAATGCCCACATCGTGGGCCGACAGGATGAGATAGTGCCTCCCGAAAAGCCCACCGACGGACACTGGACCCTCAACATCCTGGCCAGTAAGGAGTTTCCGCTCAGCCAGTCGAAGGTGCTGAAGGTGACACTGCAGGCCCACAACCTGCTCAACCGTCGCTACTACGACCACACCAGCTACTACCGCCTCATCGACGTGCCCGAACCCGGCATCAACGTCTCAGGCATGGTGGCACTGGAGTTTTAAGAATTAAGAGTTAAGAATTAAAGAAAGAAAAAGATTATGAAGGAGTATATGTACATGAGCCTCGCAACGGCTCTCGTGAGTGTTTTCGCCCTGTGCTTCACCGCTTGTGACGACGACGAGAAGGACATGTCGTGTCCCGTCATCACCGACACGGGCATCGTGGCCAACCCCATCAACTGCCAAGTCTATCACCGAGGCGAAGTCATCCCCTTCCGCTATGTGTTCACGGACAATATGGAACTGGGCAACTACAACATCGAGATTCACAGCAACCACGACCACCACACCCACAGCACCGAGGCCGTGGAGTGTGAGGAGCATGAGCACCACGAAGAGGTGACGCCCACAAACCCCTGGATCTACAACCAAAGTTTCAGCATCCCTGCCGGAAGCCAGTCCTTCTCGGCTCAGGTTGACATCCCCATCCCCCAGGACATCGACCCGGGCGACTATCACTTCATGATTCGCGTCACGGACCAGGCTGGCAACCAGGAAATAAAATCCGTGGCCATCGAGATTGAGGAATAAGATTTTTTTCGTATCTTTGGCAAAAGTTTCTGAAAACAGCATACTATGGCCGAACACTTAGAAATTGCCAATGGCAGCAAGGCGGACAAATACGCCGCCTTGCTGCCACAAATTAAAAGCATAGTCGAGGACGAGCACGACCTCATTGCCTGCATGGCCAACGTGGCCAGCATGCTCCACGAAACCTTTGGTTTCTGGTGGACGGGATTCTATAGAGTAATCGACCTTCAGGGCGCCGGACACACGCAGGAGCTGGTGTTGGGCCCGTTCCAGGGGCCGCTTGCCTGCACCCGTATAAGGAAGGGACGCGGCGTATGCGGCACGGCATGGGCCGAGGACCAGACCATGGTCGTCCCCGATGTCAACCAGTTCCCTGGCCACATCGCCTGCTCATCGGCTTCCAAGAGCGAGATTGTCGTTCCCCTGCACAATGCCGAGGGCCATGTCACCGCCGTTCTCGACATCGACAGCGACCAATTTGCCACCTTCGACGAGACCGACAAGCTCTGGCTGGAAAAGATTGCAGAACTCCTATAACCATCCACCATGAAGAATATCAACGACCTACGCAAGTGGCTCACCGAGCATCATCTCGCAGCCTACATTTTCCCAAGCACCGACCCGCATGCGGGCGAGTACATTCCCGACCACTGGAAGACCCGCGAATGGGTGTCGGGCTTCAATGGTTCGGCAGGTACTGCCGTGGTCACCCCCACCCGGGCTGCCCTCTGGACCGACAGCCGCTACTGGCTGGCAGCCGAGGAGCAACTGGCCGGCACCCCCTTCGAGGTGGTCCGCTGCCGCAGGAATGTGGCAACCGCCGAGGAACTCATCGAATGGATTGCTCAGGAAGGGCCACAGGACGAAGGCATCACTGTCGGCATCGACGGATGGTGCGTGGCGCAAAGCTATGCCGAAAGCCTGCAACGTGCTGCCATTGCGGCAGGAATGACCCTCCGCACCAATCTGGAGCCCGCCTCCACATTGTGGACCAACCGTCCCCCACTCCCCGATTCCCCCATCGAGATTCAACCTCTGGAATATGCCGGTGAGACAGCCCAGGACAAGATGAAGCGCATCCGCGAGGCCGTGCGCGCCGAAGGTGCCAATGCCACCATCATCACCCAGCTGGACGAGATAGCCTGGGCCCTCAACCTCCGCGGCACCGACGTGCATTGCACGCCGCTCTTTGTGGCCTATCTGACCCTGCTGCCCGACGAGGCCATCCTCTTCACCAATCCCGACAAGATTTTACCCGAGGTGGCACGCTACCTGGCCGACATACATGTCCGCACGGCTCCCTACCAAGCCATAGCCCAGATGCTGGGACAAAGCCGCGAGTTACGCGGCCTCCGCTTCCTCGTTGACCCCGACACCACCAACAACGTCATCTTCGATCTGCTCAGCCTCATCGACACCCTTGACAATCGTCCCGCATTTCCCGACGACTTCTATGCCAATGCCGCCAACATTGCCATTGCCAACAGCGCACCCGTCGCCTCACCCATCGTCGAGCACTCCAGCATTGTGGCCCCGATGAAGGCCATCAAGAACGAGGCCGAGATTGCAGGCTACCGCAGTGCCATGCGCAAGGATGGCGTGGCGCTGGTGAAGTTCCTCCGGTGGCTTACCACTGGGCAATGGACAATGGACAATGGACAATGGAAGATGAA
The DNA here is from genome assembly GCA_002395775.1 of Prevotellaceae bacterium UBA4301. Classification (GTDB taxonomy): domain Bacteria; phylum Bacteroidota; class Bacteroidia; order Bacteroidales; family Bacteroidaceae; genus Physcousia. The sequence continues at coordinate 104,839 of DGUV01000078.1, read as the reverse complement.
CAATGAGGTGGTGACTGAGATCACCATCGACAAAAAGCTCACAAGTCTGCGTGCCGAGCAACCGCTCTATCGCGACATCTCCTTCGACACCATAGCCGGATATGGAGCCCACGGTGCCATCGTCCACTATGAGGCCACGCCTGAGACCGACATTCCACTGGAGCCTCGGGGACTCCTGCTGCTGGACAGCGGAGCACAGTATCAGGACGGCACCACCGACATCACCCGCACCATCGCCCTCGGTCCACTGACCGACGAGGAACGCACCGACTACACGCTTGTACTTAAAGGACACATCCGCCTGGCCATGGCCAAGTTCCCCGCAGGTTCGAGTGGGACGCAACTCGATGTGCTCGCCCGCTATGCCATGTGGCAACACGGACTGAACTTCCTCCACGGCACAGGCCACGGCGTGGGCTCCTACCTCAGTGTACACGAAGGGCCTCACCAGATACGCATGAACTACATGCCCGCCCCCTTGGTGGCCGGAATGACGGTGACCAACGAACCCGGCATCTACAAGGCCGGCCGTCACGGATGCCGCACCGAGAACACCCAACTCATCACCCACTACATGGATACTGAGCTGGGCGAGTTCCTGCAGTTCGAACCCCTGACGCTCTGTCCCATTGACACCACCCCCATCCGGCTCGACATGATGCTCCCCGACGAAGTGGAGTGGCTCAACCAGTATCACCGCCACGTCTATGACGAGCTGGCCCCCCTGCTCACCGACGAGACCGACCGCCAGTGGCTGCGCCAAGCCACAAAGGAGATTTCAGAGTAATCATAGTAATCAGAATAATCAGCAAAATGGCAATCATAAAGAAACTCAGCGGCATGCCCGCCCCCCGTTTCGGGCGGCACTGCTATTTCAGCGAAGGCGCCGTCATCGTGGGCGACGTGGAGATGGGCGACGACTGCACCGTATGGTTCAATGCCGTCGTTCGCGGCGACGTACACTACATCAAGATTGGCAACCGCACCAACATTCAGGACAACTCCTGCATCCACACCCTCAACGGCAAGGCCCCTTGCATCCTTGGCGACGACGTCACCATCGGCCACTCCGTCACCCTCCACGGATGTGAGGTTCGCGACGGAGCCCTCGTGGGCATGGGAGCCACCGTGCTCGACCACGCCGTAGTGGGTCGCGGAGCCATCGTGGCAGCCGGCGCCCTGGTGCTGTCCAACACACAAATTGGCGACGGAGAGCTCTGGGGCGGCGTGCCCGCCAAGTTCATCAAGAAGGTGGACCCCGAACAAGCCCAGGCCCTCAACAAGACCTACGCCGCCCACTACATCCAATACAGCGACTGGTTCCGCCAGGCCGACTCCGACCCCGCCAACACCCAGCAAGTCACCACCAGCGAGGAGTACATACCATAGTAAGCCCAAACGTCTGATTGTTTAGGGGAAATTCCCTCTGAATTATATCCTCTCGGGTATAAATCAATATAGTTCGCTTAAATTTATACCCGATTTGATACATTATTCGAAAGGATTATGTATCTTTGTACCCGTTAAGGTATAATTATTGTCATGACTTTATCGGAGCACATTAAGGAAAAAAGGAAGCAAAACGGCCTCTCTCAGGTAGAATTAGCTGAAAGGGCCGGAGTGGGTCTCAGGTTTATCCGGGACCTCGAACAAGGCAAGCAGACCCTAAGAATGGACAAAGTGAATGACGTGCTGGTTCTTTTTGGCGAACATCTTGGACCAGTAAGAACTGACATGCCATGAAACAAGCAGGTATCTACATCAATGACATCTTCTGCGGAATCCTCAGGGAGGACGAAGAGGGTTATCACTTCGCCTACGACAATACGTATCTTGCACGTCAGGATGCAACCCCGGTAAGTCCCACTATGCCCCTGACGGAGCAACAGTATGACAAGGAAATGATGTTTCCCGTCTTCGACGGACTCATTCCTGAAGGATGGCTTCTGGATATTGCATCGTCATCATGGAAGATAGACCCACGCGACAGGATGTCGCTACTCATGGCTTGTTGCAAAGACTGCATAGGAAACATTAGCGTGAAACCCGTGGAACATGAATAAATGTCTGTATTGTTATCAGGAATTAGAAGATGGGCAGGTGGATTTCCATCCTGGCTGTGCCCGTAAGTTCTTCGGCAACGCAACGGCCCCCCAGCTTCCCTATACGCTCGACAACATGTCGGAGTTGGCCCGTCAGGTGATTTGTACAAGCACTTCTGTCACCGGCGTGCAAGCCAAGATGTCGCTCGACGTGAACCGTGGTGGAAAGCACGAACCTTCGAAATTCACCATCGTCGGCCTATGGGGCAAGTATATATTCAAGCCGCAAAGCGCGAGATACCCCCATCTGCCCGAGTTGGAAGACCTCACGATGAAAATGGCCGAAGTCGCCCACATCCGCACTGCCCGTCATACGCTCATCCGGCTGGCCGATGGCTCAATGGGCTATCTGACTCTCAGAATGGACCGCGGGAAGCATGGCGAAAAGATATCCATGCTGGATTTATGCCAACTTACCAACCGGCTGACCGAGCACAAGTATTATGGTACTTACCAACAACTGGCCGAAACCATCAAGAAATACTCATCGGCCCCCATGCTCGACGTCCAACGCTTCTGGGAGTTAGTTCTGTTCTCCTGGATGACAGGCAATTCCGACATGCACTGCAAAAACTTTTCCCTGATAGACAGGGGCGGAGGGGAATACACCCTTTCACCCGCCTACGACTTGCTGGCTGTACTGCTGGCCGACCCTGCTGACACCGAAGAGATGGCAATGACGTTTACGCTTGGCGGCGAAAAGAGCGGTTTCGACCGCAATACCTTCATGGCCGCTTTCACGCAGAGCGGCATTCCTGCCACAGTGGCCGAGAAAATGATTAACCGAATGACGGGGCACCTTCCCCGTTGGAAAGAAATCATCCATCACTCATTTCTCCCAGAGGAGATGAAAGCAGCTTATTATTCACTGCTGGAAAAGCGAAAGACGGCTTTAGATATCAACTAAATCACCCCATCGATTTCTATCAAAGAAGCGCCCGCAACCCATCGGTGATAGTACAACCTTTAGTGCTTGCTTGTATAATCTATGGCAAAAACGCCATTGCGCTTTTGATATAAGACTTAGGGCCTACGTCGATAAGGCCTAGGCCTTCTGACGATAAGATATAGGTCTTCCAGTAGAAACACTTAGGAGGATAAGTCTCGGCCCTTAGGTGGATAAGCCTCGGCTCGCAGGAGGAAAGAGCCAGACGCCTAAGGAGGATAGACTGAACGCTGGCATGAAAGGATTGTCGCACGCCGTGAAACGAATATTGCACGGCGTGAAACGATAATGTCACACCGTGCAATATTTTGCAATATTATACCCTTTCTGGGTCTTTTCTATGATGCAAAGATAGTAAAAAACACTGGAATTTCCAAATGTTTCCGCCTAATTATTCCACAACTTTCGCAAACGGAGCATACAAAACACATGCGAGAGGGGGCAGGCCTCCTTATCTATCGGATGCCCTGCGCCTCGCGCAGCTGTTGCGTGGCCTTGACGATGAGGTCGCGGGTACCGGAGCCGTCGTTGACATACTGGACCACCATGTCGGCATAGTCGATGGCCTCACGCAAGGAAGTAGACTTGTCGCGAACATTCTTTGCCTGCGTTAGCAAGGGCAAGAGTTCGGCCAGATCCTCGGGCTCGGCCAGATTGCTGGGACGCATGGTGGCAAGGGCGGTCTTGAGGGCATCAGCATCGCGGGACTGCATGGCCTGACGCATGCGCTGGAGACCGTGGGGGGCCCAGGCCGTGGGGTCGGCCTCACGCTCGCGGGCCTGCTGCATGAGTTGGTCGAGCTGGCTCTGACCTGACTTGGCCTTGCGGCGCACCTGACCTTGATTGAGACGCAGATAGTGGGTGGAGCGGTCGGTGATGGAATAGTCGGGCAGGAACAGGTTGGACCCTACGGCAAGGCTGAGCTGTCGGGCATCGGCATTGGCAACCTTGACTTCGCGCAGCTCGGGCGAGAGCGAAAGTTCGGCCTGCGACCAGTCGTGGATGTCGGGCGAAGCCATCACCAAGGGACCCAGCATGAGGGCTCCCACCCATTGGGGCTGGAAGTGGGTCTGCCCCTGAGAGGTGGCAGCGAGGTCCATCTTGTCGGGACCGTAATTGACATGGGGCTGATAGGGCATCACCACATCCACATAGTCGCCCTGACGCCACTGGCGCAGGGGAATCTCGAAGTAGGAACAGGGGGCGTAGCGCTTGGCAAGCGACTTGCCGTTGAGACGAATGTCGAAGCCCTCCGTGGCCCAGTAGGGCACACGCAGGCGCATGGCAAACTGACCTCCCTGCTCAATGGTGATGCGGCTTTGCTGGGCGGGCCACTCGCAATCCTGATGGAGCACAACGCCCTGCTCACGCCAATTGACACGGGTGGGCAGGTAGAGTGCTACCCAAAGGGTGTGGTCGTCGGCAAAGTAGGCTGCCTCCTGATACTTCACATGGTTCTCGGCTCCCGTACCGCCGCAGCAGGTGGATTGCGGAGTCTCGTTGCCAAAGGGCTTGCGGGCATTGAGTCCCACGGCATACTGGTAGGTGACACCATAGCGGGTGGGATGGAGCGAACCGACGATTTGGTTGTAGAGCACCCGCTCGTAGTAGTCCATGAGGCGGGCATCGTCGGGGGTGTAGCAGTTGAGGTCCTTGGTGAGCTTGGCCAGATTGTAGGCACAGCAGGTCTCGTTGATGTCGGGATTGGGGTGGATGTTGCGATGATAGTCGCTCATGACGTTGGTGTTCATCGACAGCATCTGTGTGTAGGGCTGGCGGAACATCTCGCCATTGCCCACACCTCCCATGGCATAGGCATAGCGACCCTGGACGAGATTCCAGAAGTTCTGGGCCAAACGATAGTAGAAGGGATTCTGGTTGCCGCGATAGGAGCGCAGGGCACCGGTAATCATGGGTATGTGCTGATTGGCATGGCGCGTGCGGATGTCGTCGATGTTGCGACTCAGGGGCTGGAAGAAGGCAGGGGCATCGAAATAGCTGGCAGCCTCGAGCAGACGGGCACGATCGCCCTCGTCGGTCACCATCTCGGAGAGGCGGCTGAGCGACTCAGCCATGCCACCCACCTCGCCTGCGATGTACATGTTCCACATCTCGTAGCGGTTGCCGGGGCGCGAGCGGCGCTGTTCGCGGGTGCCCTCGGTCTGCACGAAGGTGCGATAGTGGAGGCGGTTCCACACCCACAGGCCCATGTCCTTGGCTATGAGCAGGGCTTTCTGTGCCGTAGCTTGGTCGTCGATGTTGAGAGCAATGTCGATGAGTCCGGCCAACTGTTTGTGGATGCTATAGTAGGGAGCCCACACCCACTCCTCGTTGTTATAGGCCCGATACATCTCCACCAAGGCGGGATGCTGGGCAGGGATGGCGTTGAGATAGCCGTAGCCGTAGTGTTGCCAGTCTTTCTTGAATTCGTCAAAGGCTTCCCAGGTGCCCTTCATGTACTTGAGCTCCGACTCGGGGGCCAGGTCGCGGGCTTCCCAGTAGCGGCCAAGGGAATCGACCCAGAGGAAGGTGCGCTCCTGACACATCCGCAGCTCATCGACCATGAAGCGGATGCGCTCACGAAGCTGTGAACGGATGGACTCGTCCGTCGTAGAGGCAAAGGCGAAAGCCAGGGCTGACATGTAGTGACCCGAACCGTGGCCCTTGAGCTTGGTGGTGGGCGAGTCCCAGCCGTCGGCCTGCGGATAGCCCTGCGTGGGCAGTCCGTAGGTGTCGCGATAGTTGAAGAGTTGCTGGCGCACATCCCACGAAAGGATGGTGCGGAGGTCGAGGTCGCGATTCGACGTGAGGCGATTCTGCCCCGTCAGTTGCACATCGCCAAGGGGCAAGGGATGAGCCTTGGACTGCGGCGCAGGCAGGGCTTCGGGCTGGTCCACCACACGGATGTGGGCCGTGATGGGATAGCCTTCGTCGGTGGTGTTGTCGCCAATGACGTAACCCTCGACCGTGTAGCTGCTGCCGGCCGGATGGCGTTCGGCATCGGCCTGCTCTTCCTCGGTGGACCGGAGCGAATTGGTCCAGCGCGTCTGGCGCCATTCGTGCTTGCCATCGGTGTAGGTCACCCACACCTGCCAGGGAAGGTTGGGGACATTGCCAACTGCCGTGGTGACATTGATGGCCTCTACTTTGCGAATCTCACGCGGTTTAGCAAAACTGGCTGTGAGCATGCTCGACAGCAACAGACTCAGAATGACGAACCTTTTCATATCGCGAATTTTTAGTTTGTTACTTTAAGACAGTCCTAATGTCTTGAAAATGACATCCGAAGCTCCTGCATTGCTGACGATGTAGTTGCGACACACCTCCCCGCGTGAATGACGCAGGGCATGGTCGCCTACGAGACGATCGGCTACGGCATTGAAGAGCGTGGGACCGGTGATCTCGAAACATCCGCCCATGCGCAACAGGTCCTGTGCCTCACGGAATCCCTTGTTATTGGGACCAATGAGCACGGGCACGCCATAGACCGCGGCCTCGGGCACGTTGTGGATGCCCACTCCAAAACCTCCGCCGACATAGGCCACATGGGCATAGCGATAGATGCTGGAGAGCAAGCCAAAACAGTTGACAATGAGACAGTCGGCCTGCTGGATGTTCTCGTCCGTGGCCTCGGTGTAACGAAGCGAGGGGCGACGCAGCTTCTGCTCAATCTGTTCGAGATGATGCTCGTCAATGACATGCGGAGCCAGAATGAGCTTCATGCCGGGATGGCTGTTGAAATAGGGGATGATGATGTCCTCGTCGGGAGGCCACGAACTGCCAGCGATGAAGACAAACGGAGCATCGTGGCAGAACCGCTCGACAAGCGGGAGGGGTTTGGCCTGTTGGGCTATGTCGATAACACGGTCGAAGCGGGTGTCGCCGACGATGGTGACGTTGTCGGTGAATCCCCTCTTGGCCAAGAGCTGACGGCTCTGCTCGTCCTGAACGAAGTAGTGGGTGACGTAACGGAGGACATGGGCATAGGGCCGACCGTACCAGCGGAAGAAAATCTTGTTGGGACGGAAGATGCTGCTGACGCTGTAGATGGGGATGTGATAGTGATGACAGGCCCACATGTAGTCCATCCAGAACTCGTATTTGATGAAGAATGCCATCTCGGGGCGAATGAGATGGAAGAAACGATAGACGTTGCTGGGCGTATCGAAGGGCAGGTAGCAGATGATGTCGGCTCCCTGATAGTTCTTCCGCACCTCATAGCCCGAGGGAGAGAAGAAGGTGAGCAGAATCTTGAATTCGGGATGCTCGCGGCGGAAACGTTCCATCAAGGGACGTCCCTGCTCGAACTCACCGAGCGAGGCTGCATGGAACCAGACATAACGGGCCTGCTTGTCAACCTGCTGCTTCAGAATCTTGAACGCATTGTGCTGCCCGCGCAACATGACGCGCGCCTTCTTGTGGAAGGGCGACACCAATATCACCATGAGCTGATAAAGGTAGATGGCAATGGTGTAGAGCATCATGCAAGGGTTTCAATGGCGTGGTGCATGCGGCGCAGGGTCTCTTCCTTGCCAAGGAAGGCCGCCAATTCGTACATGTCGGGACCTTGACCGGCACCCACCAGACAGATGCGCCAGGCATTCCAGGGGCGGATGCCTGTCTGTTCCGTCCAGGGGTCAATCACGCTCTTCTGACCTTCGACAGAGAAATCCTCGATGGAAGCGAGTTTCTCTGCAAACTGGCGCATCTCCTCGGCTGTGCCTTCCTTCCAGTTCTTGCGGACGAACTTGTCCTCACGGTCAAACTCGGCAGGGGCCACGAAAAAGAACTTGCACAGAGGCCAAAGGTCGCTCACGAAACTCACATTACGCTTCTTCTTGTTTCCCTCGCCATCGGTGTATTCAATGACCTTGAGTTTCATCATTCTCACCACCTCGGCCTCACGCTCGGCAGTAGATTCGATGCCCTGCGCACGCAGGAGCTTGTCGAATTCCGGTGTCCAGGCCTCATCGGGCTGCTGCAGGAGGTACTGATGATTGAACCAAGCCGCCTTGACATAGTCGAACTTGGCCCCGTTCTTCGAACATTTCGAGAGGTCGAAGAGGCGAATCATCTCGTCCATGGTCATCAGCTCCTGGTCGTTGCCCGGGTTCCAGCCCAGCAGCGCCAGGAAATTGCAGACGGCCTGCGGCAGATAGCCACGTTCGCGATAGCCGCTGCTCACCTCGCCCGTCTTGGGGTCGTGCCACTCAAGGGGGAAGACGGGGAATCCCAACTTATCGCCGTCGCGCTTGCTCAGCTTGCCGTTGCCCACAGGCTTGAGCAGCAAAGGCAGATGGGCAAAACGAGGCATAGAGTCCTGCCAACCGAAAGCACGGTAGAGCAACACATGAAGCGGGGCACTGGGGAGCCACTCCTCGCCACGGATGACATGGGTGACCTCCATCAGGTGGTCGTCGACGATGTTTGCCAAATGATAGGTGGGCAGCTGGTCAGCACTCTTGAAGAGCACCTTGTCATCCAGAATGCTGGAGTTGATGACCACATCGCCACGAATCAGGTCATCGACATGGACGTCCTCGCCGGGTTCTATCTTGAATCGGACCACATATTGACAGCCTTCGCTGATCAGGCGTTCCACTTCCTCACTTGAGAGTGTCAGCGAATTGCGCATTTGCAGACGGGTGGAGGCATCATACTGGAAATTGGCCTGTTCCTTGCGCTTGGCGTCAAGTTCCTCTGGGGTGTCGAAGGCGATGTAGGCCTTGCCAGCATCGAGCAACTGCTGAACATACTTCTTGTAGATGTCCCTGCGTTCGCTCTGGCGATAGGGACCATGGTTGCCACCAAATGAAACACCCTCATCAAACTTGATGCCCAGCCAACGGAAGGCCTCAATGATATACTCCTCGGCTCCGGGGACAAACCGAGTGGAATCGGTGTCCTCTATGCGGAAAATCAACTCGCCCCCATGCTGGCGGGCAAAAAGGTAGTTATACAAAGCCGTGCGGACACCGCCAATGTGCAGCGGTCCCGTAGGGCTGGGAGCAAAACGCACCCTCACTTTTTTTTCAGTCATTCGTGTTTTTTTGCTTGATTAATGTGCAAAAATACGAAATAATTGTGAATTGTGAATTGTGAATTGTGAATTAATTCGTACATTTGTGAAAAACTAAGACATTATGAGTCGATTCAATCACTACAACAAGATTACCACACGCGGATATGTCAACCGCACGCTCGTCATTCTCTTCGGAATTCTCATCCTCACCTTCTTCATGCCTCGAGGCAGCCAGGTGAAGCTCGACATCAAACAAGGCCGCCCCTGGAACTACGGCACATTCATTGCCAAAGAGAACTTCCCCATACTGAAAGCCGAGGAACAACTGCAGCACGAAGCCGATTCGCTGCAAGCACTCTACAAGCCCATCTTTGAGATGGATGCAGAGATGGAAGCCGTGCAGCTGGGAGCCTTCCAGCGTACCTTCGACACCGAAATGCGCGGTGCGGTGCCCGACAACTACCGCAGTCACATAGCCCAGAAACTTACCGAAATCTACCAACGAGGCATACTGCAGTCGGCCGACTACGAACGCCTCCTGTCTGAAAAAGTCACCGGCATCGTCATATCCGTCCAAAACATGGGAGCCACCCATGCCATACAGGAGATATTCACGCCCAAATCGGCCTACGAATACCTTATGCACGAGACGGATTCGCTCCACTTCCAAAGGGCCTTGCTGCAACGGTGCAACCTGAGCCGTTTCCTCGAACCAAACCTCACGTATGACAAGGAGCGCTCCGAGTCGCAGCTCGACAACATACAGAAGCAACTTGTGCGCTATGCAGGCCAAGTGGTGGCCGGACAGAAGGTCATCGACCAGGGAGACATCGTCGATGACGAGGCCTACAACATCCTGCGCTCCTGGCAAGCCCATCAGGAGGGACGGAAGCGCTCGGTGGCCGAACGCTTCAGCCAACTGGGCGGACAGGCTCTCTACGTCACCATCCTGCTCCTCTGCCTGCTGGTCTTCTACAACCAGTTCCGCAGCGACTATCTGCAACGTGCACGCACGGTGATGCTCATCACACTGCTCACACTGCTCTTCCCGCTCATCACCTATGAGGTGGTCAAGTACAGCCTGCTCAGCGTCTATCTCATCCCCTACTGCATCCTGCCCATATTCATCCGGGTATTCCTCGACTCGCGTTCGGCCTTCATCACCCATGTCACCAGCGTCCTGCTCTCCGCCATAGCCATAGCCTCGCCCTTCGAGTTCATCGTAGTCCAGCTCGTGGCTGGATTGGTGGCCATCTACAGTCTGCGCCAACTCTCGCAGCGCAGCGAACTCTTTACTGCCGTCATGCTCGTCACACTGGCCTCGCTGCTGTGTCACCTCTGCTTCGAACTGGTGCGCATGAGCTTCTTCACCGGCCAGGAGCAGTATGACCTGGGCACTTATCTGTTCATCATCATGAACGGCTTCCTGCTGCTCATTTCCTACCTGCTGCTTATCCCGTTCGAGCGCCTGTTCCGCTTCACTTCAAGCGTCACACTGGTGGAACTCTCGAACACCAACAACGAAGTTCTGCGCCGCCTCTCGGAAGAGGCGCCCGGCACCTTCCAGCACTCCATGCAAGTGGCGAACCTTGCTGCAGAGGTGGCCGTCACGCTGGGAGCCAAAAGCCAGCTCGTGCGTACGGGAGCACTTTACCACGACATTGGCAAACTGGATGCGCCCGTATTCTTTACGGAAAACCAAAACGGAGTCAACCCCCACGACCAGCTCTCCTACACCAAGAGCGCGCAAATCATCATCAGCCACGTCAAGAAGGGACTCGAACTTGCCGAACACTACCGCCTGCCTGAGGTCATCCGCCAGTTTATAGCCACCCACCACGGACGGAGCAAAGCCAAGTATTTCTACATCAAGTACAAGCAGGACAACCCACTGCTACAGGTCGATGACAGTTTCTTCACTTATCCTGGCCCCAACCCTCAAACTATCGAACAGGCCATACTGATGATGTGCGACGCAGTGGAAGCTGCCAGCCGTAGTCTGCCCGAGTACACCGAAGAGTCAATCGCCACACTTGTCCAGCGGATTGTGGACAGCCAAGTCCAAGAGGGCTACTTCAACCATTGCCCCATCACCTTCCAGGATATTGCCACTGCCAAGCAAGTGCTGACCCAAAAGCTCATGACCATCTACCACACTCGCATCCAGTATCCCGACGACGAAAGGAAGTGAGAAAGGGAAACATCAAACGGGGTCAACGTCATAAATAATCTGGGCACTGCGATACTGAGGCTGCTGAAGTAAATAGTCCTGCACCTGACGCAGACGGCGACGGGCTTCCGACATGCTGGCCGAAGTCTCAATCTTGAGGATGAGCTGGCGACGCCACAACTGAGCAACGCGACTGACCGAAGGTGTGTCGGGACCGAGAACGCGCTCGCCGAAGATGCGACGCAGCAACGTGGCCATGTCCTGCGAAAGCCGATGGACAACAGTCTGGTCGCGATGGCGCAGGTGAATGTTCACCAATCGTGTGAAGGGGGGATAGTGAAAGAGCTGACGTTCCTCCATTTGGTCGCGATAGAGGCCCAGATAATTGTTTTCCACGACTTGACTGATGACCGGTAGCCGGGGACTCTTAGTCTGCAGCAGGACAAGACCCTGTCGCGAACGGCGTCCGGCCCGGCCGGCAACCTGAGACATGAGTTGGAAAGCACGCTCGTGGGCACGGAAGTCGGGCTGCGAAAGCATTTGGTCGGCATTGAGAATGCCCACAAGGGCCACATGCTCGAAATCGAGTCCCTTGGTGACCATCTGGGTACCGACAAGTATGTCGGTGCGCCCATGCCCAAAGTCGGCCAACAGGCGTTCGTAGGACTGACGACTGCGAGTGGTGTCGAGGTCCATGCGGGCAACGCGTGCCTGAGGGAAATGACGAAGGAGCTCGTCCTCGATACGCTCGGTGCCATAGCCCACAGACTGAAGTTCGAAACCCTGACACTGAGGACAACGCTGGGGAACCGGATAGGTGGCTCCACAATAGTGGCACTGAAGATGGCGTTGGTCGCGGTGAAGGGTGAGAACCACGTCACACTGAGTGCAACGCGGGTTCCAGCCGCAGGTCTGACACTCCATCTGGGGAGCATAGCCCCGACGATTCTGAAACAGAATGACCTGCTGATGACTCTCAAGCGACTCGCCTATGGCCCGCAAGAGGTCGGCAGAGAAAGGCCCCACAACCTCCTTACGATGACGACGGTCGCACATGTCAACGACGCGGACCTCAGGCAATTGGACCTGCCCATAACGCTCGGCAAGACTGACCAAGGCATAGCGCCCCTGCTGGGCATTGTAGTAGGACTCAAGCGACGGGGTGGCCGTACCCAGGAGGGTCTTGGCACCTGCTTGACGGGCCAAAACGAGTGCCACATTGCGAGCATGATAACGCGGTGCCGGGTCCTGTTGCTTGTACGAGGTCTCGTGTTCCTCATCAACAATAATCAGGCCCAGCCGTTGGAAAGGCAGGAACACCGAAGAACGGACGCCCACGATGATGTCGTAGGGTTGGGATGAAAGTTGTCGTTGCCAAACCTCCACACGCTCTGCATCGGGATACTTAGAGTGATAGACACCTAATCGCTCGCCAAAGACACGGCGAAGGCGCTCGACCAACTGAGCCGTAAGTACAATCTCAGGCAACATGTAGAGTACCTGACGACCAGCGTCCAGCTGCTGCTGGATGAGACGGATATAGACCTCGGTCTTTCCACTGCTGGTGACACCATGCAAGAGACAAATGTCATGGTGACGAAATCCCTCGATGACCTGATCATAGGCCAGCTGCTGAGCCGATGACAATTGGATTTTGAAAACTGGCAGCTGAGAATTATTCACCTGACCAAGCCTCGAAACTTCCTTTTCATACACCTCAAACACTCCACGGTCGCACAAAGCACGGAAAGCCGCTTCGGAATGACCCTCCATGAGGACCGGCTTCTCGATTTCAATCAGCAGGGAACGATTATGCAGGGTCATGGCGGCAGAGGCCTTGGAGAGGTCGAGGTAACGGAGGAGCAGTTCGGACTGACGGGGAGCCCGATGCAATTCGTCGAAAAGCTGATTGAGACGCTGTTCGCTGAAGAAAGCCTCGGAAAGCCGCACGCAATGGACGATGCGCGGACGATAATTGCGGCGCAATTCCTCACGCATCCCCACCGCACCCTTGTCGAGCAAGGATTTGATGATGGGCAACACATTCTTCACGCCTATGGCCTTCTGCAGCTCAAGCACCTTCTGCTCACGGAGGTGCTCCATGAGGTCGAACACATGTTGCTCATTCTTCGTAAAGGTCTGATCTGCCACATAATCAGGATTGAAGACTACCACGCTCTCACTCTCAAGCCTCAAGCCAGAGGGAAGCGCGGCCTTATAGACCTCGCCCACAGAACAAATGTAGTAATCAGCTATCCACTGCCAGAGGCGCAACTGCGAAGGTAACAACAAAGGGGCGGGGTCGAGAAGGTCGATGGCTTCCTTCAGTTTCCTACCCTTCTCGCCATCTTCCCTCGCGGCTTCATAAACACGAAGGACAATGGCAGAATAAATCTTCTTCTGCCCGAAGGGGACAATAAGCCGGGAACCCTCGCCTACCCTGCCACGAAGGTGGTCGGGCAGAATGTAGGTGTAGGCATCGGCCAAGGGCAATGGCAGGACGACATCGGCTAAAAGTAGTAAGCTAAGCGGACGTTCCATGTGTGGCCCTCCAAGTTAACCTGGTTCACCTCGCCCATTTTGCCCAGGGGAATGTTATAATTAAAACCGAACTGGACATGGCGCAGGATGTCGAACCCCATGCCTATGTTCCAGTCAAAGAAGGAATGTTCAAGTTTCCCTATCTCGTCCACACGGGCCTTATCCATCACCCAGTTCCATTGCGGCCCTGAGGCCAGATAGAGGACAAAGGAGGAAACGATGGTCCAGTTGTAACGCAGATTGACGGGAACCTGAAACATGTGCATTTTCTTCTCGCGATAGGTGCCCAGTTCCGGTTGGTACTCAAACTTGTTTTGGTCATAGACCAAGGCCGCATCAAACCCCAGATTGGGCAAGGGAATCTTGGTCTTCAACTTCAGTCCGACGAACCACCCGGTACGATTCTCTGCAGAGATGAGCTGGCGCGAAGCAGAAAAATGGCTGAGGTCAAGACCTGCCTCAATGCCCCATTGCCAAGGCTTGGGCTTGTTGACAATCTCCTTGACAACAGGCAGCGACATGGCGGCTGTCTGGGCAGAAATCCCGAGAAGGGACAACTGACAATTGACAACTGACAGTTGAAGCACGCCAAACAGCAACAGGAGCGTAAGGACAAGTCTTCTCATCATCAATCATTAATTGCCAGTTAACAAGTATGGAACGAAGGATTACCTTCTCTGCCTGCGTGCACTGACAGCAGGAGCCGCACTAGAACGGCGGGATTTCTCCTTCTTCTCCTTGGTAGCAGCAGAGGAGCGACGGTTCGTAGAACCCTGACTCACGGCTTTCTCCTTACCCGTTGCAGCAGGGCGACGCTTAGAGGCTCTGCCCTTGGGCTCTTCCACAGCCACACTGTCGAGGCTGTCAACCTGCTCGCGCTGATGCCAGATGTTCTCCTCAAACTCCACGAGCTGACGCTCTATCTTCTCCTGCTCCTTGCGCACCTTCACAGTGTCCGGCTCGTTGACAAGGACTTTTCCCTGCATGTTAGCAGTCTTATATATCTTGCCTTCATAGCGGTTCATGGTGAAATAGTCGTCAGCTGTCATGTTAGTGACATTGTTGAGATTCGACGACATGATGGGCAGACGGCTCAGGTAAGGAGCTATGTCGTCATACTTCATCCAGAAAAGAGGTTTGGGAGTGACAGCACCGGCATCACCGAATCCGTCATCTTCAATCAAGACCGGGCAGATGGCAGTGACCTTGGCATGATAGGTGCCCGTGCGCTGGTCGAAGAAACTGCTCTCCTTGATGTAATAACGCTTGACATTGGCCGAGGGAATGTCGTTGTCGGCAACGGTGTATTTGCCATTCTCCTCCTCGTAATAGATATAGTATCGGTCAAGAATCTCCTTCACATCGGTAACGCGGTCCTTCTCGGCAAACGATTCATTGCCATCCAACTTATAGGTGTAGGCGGGAACGCGCTTGGTCAGGAACAGACGGAAAAGATAGGTAAAGAGGTTGACCTGACGATCTGTGGGCTCGACAGGATAATAGAGGGGAGCATTCTTGTCGGCCATCAGGTCGAGCTGGCGATAGATGTCACGACGCCAGACCACATCCTCGGGCATCTCGGCTTCGGTAGGGAACATAAGCGAGGCACGATCATTCTGCTGCTGCGCTGCCGACTTACCCTGCTGGGCTGCTGCGTTGCTCGTGGTGGTTCTGCGTCTGGTGGGCTGAGCCTGCACCGACTGTGCCATGATTAAAACCCCAAATATGATAAATGCTATGCGTTTCATAATCATTATCTTTTAATACCTTCTCCTATATCTTTTTAATTCACTATCACTTCCATCGCACCGTTCAATGTTCGCTCAATTCCGTCAGGACCTACCGCCCGAATCTTCGAAATGTAGAATCGTTTGCCACGGTTGAGCTGGCGAATCATGTTCTTCTGGCGGAGCGTAAACTCAGAGGACTGTGCAATTTCGGGAACTGCGTTACCCATGTTGTCGTAGAAGACCATCTCGAAGCCCTTCACCGAGAAGGGAATGTTGAGCAAGCCGTCGTCAATGGCCGCACCCAAGTTGGTCATGGCCATGAGGTTTTGCTTCGATATCTTTCCGCCCATTACATGGTCGTCGCCAACAGGGATGTAGGCCGTCGGGTCAGGCAACTTGCGCACGCGGAATGTGAACTTGCCCATTTCCTGAACACGTCCTTCGGTCTCTGCAGCAACAGTCACCACAGCCTCGCCACCGACATTGGTGGGACGAGCAATGAACTTGCCATCGCCCTTCTGGGTAAACGAGCCACCCGACATAGAGACGCGCAAGCGACTCGAGGGGATGCCCGGAACACTGACGCTCATGGGGTTGTCGTAACCGGCATACAAGACATTCATAATGTCTGCGCTGACAGTAGCACTGGGCGGAATGACCGTGTACTTTTGAGAGAAATCGCGACGGACCTTCTCACCGCTACCGTTCAAGGTCTCAATCCAACCAGTCAGCGTGAAGTCGCCCGTAGAGTTACAGATGGTTTCATAGATGCCATGATCGCTCTTGATTTCCCGTCCGCCCACAAAGATGGTGGGACGATTGGTCGTATCCACGGCTGCCATGAAGATTTGAGCCGAGAAACGTCCACCCTGCACAATGGTCTGTGCGTTAGGAACAACATAGGCGTTGACCTCATTCACACGGATATCCTTAACGTCGATGTTGCTCACCAGACCGTGGAGCACCTCACCCTCAGCGTGGCGCACGTCGTTCTGCAACTTGGTGAGCAGGGTGACGGCGGCCGAAGTGGGCATGCTCTCAAACATGTACTCTTGCCAGTTCTTGCCTTCAAGCTTTCCCTTGGCTGGAACCTCGGTGTTGAGGTTGCTCTCGATGATTTTGCGCTGACCTTTGTCGGTCACCATCTGGGTGATGCGGTCACGGTAATTGTTGATGGCATTGAACAGTTCCTTGCCCCTTCCTTTGTTGGGTGCAAGCATGACATTGCTGGCTGCCTCCAGGTCTTCCTGGTTGCGAATGTTGTGGACATCGCCATCCTTGCCATCGCTCTTCTTCACGATGGCTATCTTCAGTTCCTCTGCCAAATTGTAGAGCGAGTCGCTCATCTGCTTCACATACTGAGCCTTGTCATACCACTGTTTAACCTTCGTCGGATTGGCTTTCAGCTGGTCGGCAAAGTTCTGGTATATGCCCTCATTGGTCTGGATGGCATTTTGTGTAGCCAGTTCAATACCTTCCGAAACGATGGTGAAACCCTTCAGCACGTCACTGCTCACATTGAGGGCCAGCATGGCCATCAGCACGACGTACATCAGATTTATCATCTTCTGACGAGGGGTTATCTTTTTCTTCTTTATCTGAGCCATTTTATTCTAATGGACAATGGATAATGGTCAATGGATAAATTACTGAACCTCGGACTGAGGTGCGATGGGGCCGACGACATTCACCGTCAGGGCCTTTATCATGCGGGCATAGACATTGTTCAGCTCCTCAATCTGCTGTGCCATGCGACGCGTCTGCTCGTCAATCTGCTCGATGGTGCTCACCTGCTTGCTGATGTTGCGCAACTGCAATTCGTAAACGGTGGCTATACCTGTGAGCGTACGGTTGAGGTTCTCCATCTCCTCGCTGTCGGTGGACATGCGCTCGGCCTGCACCTTCACACGCCCCAAGACTTCGGTCAGTTCGGTCAACTGCTCGGCATAGTTCTTCACGGCCTCCTCAACAGTAGCGGGGTCGGTTGCCTGCAACTGGGCAGCCTCTGTCAAGCCTGCACCGCCGCCGATGACACCGCCACCACCCAAGATGACCGGAGCACCGCCACCGCCAACTACAACGGGCGAACCTTCACTGCCAGCTTCGGCACCCTCAACGGGAGCACCACCGCCGATGACAATGGTTCCGCCTGCAGGCGCGCCACCACCGCCAATAACAACAGTACCACCACCGCCAACAGCGCCACTGCCTCCTACAACAGGAGCACCACCTTCGCCAACGACAGCAGGACCGCCGCCACCAAGGATGACGCCACCACCGACACCGCCATTCTGGGCAGCAGCCGAAGCAACAGCAGCCAGTTCCTCAACGGTCTCACTCGACAAGCCTGCACCGCCAGCCGACTCGGGCACTCGCTCAGTCACACGTTCGAAACCTGCGACGATGAAGACGAACACCTCAGTACCCATACCGATGAACAGCATCAGGTTGGCACCTGGGAGGTGGGTCAACTTAAACAGCGTACCCAAGATAACAATGGCGGCACCCCACGAATAGGCGTAATTCATGAAGGTCTGTCCAGCCATGGTGTCCATCCATTTTTGGATGATTTCTATCAGATTCAATCGCTTTGCCATGATCTTATTTTCTTTCTATATTCTATAATATAAGGAATAACGCTTACTTCTTTTTCGATTTAGCCGAAGCTTTTGCACCTTTTTGCTGCTTAGAGGCATCACTCACCATCGAGCGCACACAGCGGAAGCCAATGTACGAGCGAGGCTGATTCTGATACTCATAAGTGCGCCAGGCCGAACGAATCATGCTTTCAGGGTCCTTCCACGAGCCGCCGCGCACGCTTTTCTTCTTCAGCCTATAGGGGTCTTCCTTCGCAGCATTGTACTTCAATTCAGGATTCATGTCGCTCATGCTCTCCACACCTGCCTCGGTATAGACGGTGCTCGTCCATTCAGCAACATTGCCGGCCATATCATAAAGTCCATTGGAGTTTGCACTGAAGGCCCCACACTTTGAGGTAATGAGACTTCCGTCCTCGGTATAGTTTCCACGGTCAGGCTTAAAGTTGGCATAGAAACAATTCTTGTCGCTCTTCACTTCTCCGCTCTCCCATGGGAAGGGATTGCCCTCCTTACCGCGGGCTGCATACTCCCATTCGATTTCCGATGGCAGGCGATAGCGCTGGATGTACTTAGCCTGACCGCCTACGCCCTTGAGCAGGAAGTTGGTACGCCACATGCAGAAGGCATTGGCCTGCTCCCAGGTGACACCTACCACGGGATAATCGTCGTAAGCCGGATTGTTGAAATAGAGCTTCATGTAGCGCTCATTGTCGGCATTCTGAAAATCATTGACCCAACAGGTCGTGTCGGGGAAGATGTTCACGATGTAGGTGTTCAGGAAGTCCCAAGGACCCGTCAGCGGACGAGTGATGGTCTCACGGACTATGCGGCCGTCGTCATCAATCCAGGCCGTGTCCTTGCTAATCATCACCGCCTTGTTACGGATGGCGTCATGCGAAGCGTCGGTATTCAGGTCGCGTTCTTCCGGATTGAGGCGATACTTACGCAGGGCAGCTGCGGCATAGTCGTAGATTTCATAACGATAGTTCATCTGACTGGCATCCAGCATCTTTGTTCCATCAATGGGATGGGTGACATAGACGCTCTCAATGGCACGCTGCTCGTCCTCGTTAGCTTTCTTCCAGGGGATGGCCTTGTTCCAGTTGAGATAGGGAGTGATGGGGTTGCCCTCCTTGTCCTCCTCTATCTTGTAGGTCTCATCACCACCATAAGCGGGATCGGCCAGTCGTTCGCGGATGATGCTGTCGCGCACCCAATTGACGAACTGGCGATACTTGGCATTCGAGACTTCTGCTTCGTCCATCCAGAACCCATCCACCGAAATCTCACGTTTGGGAAACTCTGCACCCCATAGGGTATCACTTTCTTCCAACCCTATCTTGAGTGAGCCCTTGCGAACGGGAACCATTCCGAATGGTGTGGGCTCAGAAAAGGATGTACCCTTCACACCCGTGACCTCACCGCCCATGGCGTTAGCCGATGAGCTGGAACCCATGCAGGCTGTCAGGGCCCAAGTCAAGGCCACGACTGCCATCAACGTCAATATCGTTTTTGCTTTCATATTTCTTATTTTCTCTATATTCTTTTATAATATGCGCACGCTCTTGTGCAGATTCTTTCCTTTCTTGAAGAGATTCAGGTCGGTCTGATAGCCCAGCACCAGTTCATGACTTCCGTGCAAGGCACCGATGCCTCCCGTATAAACCTCATAAGAGTAGCCAATCTGAATGCCATGGAACTTGGTTCCAAGCAGGACCGCAACACTGACCGTAGGACTGTAAGAAACGCCTCCGTAGAGGTGAATTTTCTCCCCGTCATAGGCCAGGCGGGCTGTGATGTCTCCTCGCCAGGCTTGCAGGTCGGTGCGCAAGATTGCCGACGTGTAGAGCGCATACTCTGGTTTGCGAAACCGA
Source organism: Prevotellaceae bacterium UBA4301 (assembly GCA_002395775.1). GTDB lineage: Bacteria > Bacteroidota > Bacteroidia > Bacteroidales > Bacteroidaceae > Physcousia. The sequence continues at coordinate 84,854 of DGUV01000078.1, read as the reverse complement.
ACGTTGTATCCGCCCGTCAGGTAGTAGAGCCGACTGACCTCCACCTGATGCGTCTTGTCGTCGCCCAGCTTGATAGTGGGACCAGTGAGGTGCATCGAACTCAACCCCACGTACCACCGTTTCTTGTAGGTGTAGCGCAGGCCGGCGTCCACGTCGATGCCTGTCCCGTTCACCTGGCTGGTTGCAAATGCAGGGTCGCCTGATTCAATGACGTCGAGTTTCGAACCGTCGAACGTCTCGTTCAGGAAGCCCACCCTTGCACCGATGCTCAGACTTCCGCCCCAGAGGGGTTGGTGATAGGCATACTGGATGTACAGTTTCTTGTTGGAGAAGAGACCTATCTTATCATTCATGAATCCCACGCCAGCGCCGTGTCGGGGACTCAGGAAGAAGAGTGGCAGATCGGCCGTAGCAAGCATGGTTGAGGGGGCATTATCGAATCCCGCCATCTGCATGCTGTAGGCTCCTTGTATGCTGAGCTGCCCATCCAATCCGCTTGAAGCGGGGTTGAAGTAGGATTGCAGCGCCCAGTAATTGGTGAACGCCGCATCGTACTGAGCATAGGCCTGCACAGCCATCAGCACGCTCACAACCAGCCACAACAGTCTTTTCATCCTTGTTTATAACGCGCAGGGGCGATGTATTATTGTGCAACACGAAAAAAAAAGAGGCGTCACCGCCTCTGTTTATTGTAGTATTTTATGCCCCTTCGGACATTCTCGATAACCGCCTCCGATGAGTAGGTGGCCCCTGTCACCACATCCACTTCCTGAGCATCGGCCTTTTTCACGGCCAGCCCGTTCCACTTGTCGAGCATGGCCCGCTTGACGCGGACGAAGTATTTCGGAGTCTCCATGTTCGGCAGGGCCTCGATGCGCTCAATCTTATTCTTCTTGATGTAGATCTTCAGGGGGGTAGTACCTGCATAGCCTTCTACGTCGGCAGCAAGCGTGGTGGTATTAACCACCGTCATTCCGTCCTCCTTTGTGATGACTGGGTCGCTCGGACGCAAACTCATCAGCATGGTGCCCATGAGCACCGATGCAACAATCATTCCAAATGCTTTTGTCTTCATATTCTAAAATTATCCTTTTATCACTTTAAACTCTCTTCTTTCGCGTCAGCTCCACCAAACGACTCATCTGGTTGGGGATGCGTATCTGCTGCGGACACTTGCTCAGGCACTCGCCACAATCCTGACAACGGTTGGCTCGCGAGACCTCGGCCACCGCCTCACGATAAGCTGCCACATAGGCCTGCTGTCGTTCGGCATAGTCGGGAGCCGTGGTTTCTGGCAGAGGCAACAGTCCCTTGGTCACGGCCGAATTATAGAACGCGAAGTTGCCAGGGATGTCCACGCCATAGGGGCAAGGCATGCAGTAGGCACAAGTGGTGCAACCGATGGTGGGGAAACCTGCCATCTGGTCGGCTATGCGAGCCAGCAGTTCGTTTTCCGAAGCCGTACAGGCCTCCAGAGGCGAGAAGGTAGCAATGTTCTCCATCACATGGTCCATACGGTTCATGCCGCTCAACACCGTGAGCACATTGGCATGCGATCCCACCCAGCGGAATCCCCATCGGGCAGGACTGTCGTCGGGACGCACCTTGCGCAACTGCTCGTTGATGTTCTCTGCCACATTGGCCAGCCCACCACCGCGGATAGGCTCCATGATGACACACTGGATGCCCAGTTTCTCAAGCCTGTCATACAGATACTCGGCATCGGCATCACCACCACGACGGCGACCGCGTCCGGCATGACGCCAGTCAAGGTAGTTCATCTGTATTTGCACAAAATCCCAGTGATACTTGTCATTGTTGTCAAGCAAATAGTCGAAGACCGAAACATCACCGTGATAGCTGAATCCCAGATGACGGATGCGACCGGCTTCGCGCTCCTTCAACAAGAAATCTAAAATGCCATTGTCGAGGAAGCGATTACGCAAGGCATCCATTCCACCTCCTCCGATGGAGTGCAGCAGATAGTAGTCGATGTAGTCAACCTGCAGCTGGCGGAACGAGTTTTCATACATCTCCTTGCTCTTCTCAAAAGGCCATGTGGCAGGACTCATGTTCGACATCTTCGTAGCCACCATGTACTTTTCACGCGGATAGCGGCTAAGCGAGCGTCCCGTGACGGCCTCGTTGCGACCTCCGCCATACATGGGAGCCGTGTCAAAGTAATTCACACCATGGGCAATGGCATAATCAACCAGTCTATCGACATCAGCCTGCTCGCGTGGCAATCGCATCATGCCGAATCCCAGAAGGGACACGGGATGGCCTGACCCATTCTGCAAGCGATAGGTCATTCTCACGTCACTCGTTGCACCGTCGTCCTCCCCGGCATATCTAACGGGAGAGCCTATGGACGAAGCCACCGACTTGAAGGGGTCGAGCAACATCAGCGAAACGGCCGACGCAGCCCCCACTCCAAAGCGTTTCAGGAAATCGCGACGTCCCATGTCGCGCTCATCGTTCTTTTCCATGGAATCAAGGGTTGTAATGACATCTTTGATGTAGTTAGACTGCCAAAAGGACAAAAGGTTAAATCCGGAAATGGAAAAATTTGCTTATGCCAAGAGTTTCTTCACGATCTCAGAGATGACACGGCCATCGGCTTTTCCAGCCAAAAGCTTGCTGGCAGTGCCCATCACCTTTCCCATCTCCTTCATGCTCGTGGCTCCTACTTCAGCGATGATTTTCTTCACCTCCGTCTCTATCTCCTCCTGGGAAAGTTGCTTAGGCAGATAGCTCTCCAGCACCTCCACCTGTGCCAGTTCGTCGTCAGCCAGATCCTGTCGTCCAGCCTGTGTGTAGGTGGCAGCCGTCTCTTTGCCTTGTTTGGCCAGTTTGGCCACAATCTTCAGCGCATCGGCATCTGCCAATGTGTCGTTGGCCCCGGGAGCCGTCTTAGCTTCCAGAAATACTTTCTTCAGGTTGCGAAGCGTCTCCAGACGCACTTTGTCGCGAGCTTTCATCGCCGACTTGATGTCTTCACTGATTTGATCGAATAGTGTCATAATAAAGTGTTTTTTAGATTCACGATTTTCTCTGCAAAAGTACGAAAAATCGGAAGTAGAACAAAGCAAACCAGTATGATTTTTATGTCAAGGTACAGTAAACCCGTCATTTTGCGGCAAGATTATGAATGAATTGCCTCCGAGATTGCACCTTAACGACACCAGCGAGACAAACAAACGATTCTTGTTCATCTCGCTGGTGTTAAGCGTTTTAGACTTAAATGAAAGCCTTAATACTCATCCTCGTTGAAGAGGAAGTCCTCTTTGGTGGGATAATCGGGCCAGACGTCCTCAATGGTTTCGTAGATTTCGCCCTCGTCCTCGATTTCCTGTAGGTTCTCAATCACTTCAAGAGGAGCCCCGCTGCGCACGGCGTAGTCAATGAGTTCCTCCTTCGTTGCAGGCCAGGGAGCATCCTCGAGCTTCGAGGCCAATTCCAATGTCCAATACATCTCTTTTTATTATTTAATTAAAAAAACGAATCGTTTTTCGGCCTGCAAAAATATAACACAAAAATGAAATAATCAACGATTTCGCCAAATATTTTCTTCTCGACCTACTAAATAATTGATTTTCTTTGCAAAAAGAAAGAAAAAGTCACTTAATCTGTTGATATATTGCAACAAAGCAGAATCAGTGGGCACCCCATCATCGATGGCATAGATGCGCCGTTCGAGCCTCCGACACACTGTGCGGCACACATGAGCCAAGGCCGCCCCGCGAGTTCCGCCCGGGAGGATGAAGCCCTTCCAACCTCCGCACAGGGCGTCCATCTCGTCGATGGCACTTTCGAGCACGGCCACGTCGGCTTCCGACACAGCATGGCGGGCAGGACGGTCGATGGTAGCCAGTTCACAGCCCACCGAGAACAGGTCGTTCTGAATCTTGACAACCAGCTGGCGGTCGGTCTCCTCGGTCACATAGGTCAACAACAGACCCAGGAAACTATTCAATTCATCCATGGTCCCGTAGGCTTCCAGGCGTGTATGGTTTTTAGGGATACGCTGTCCGCCGACAAGGCCTGTTGTGCCGTCGTCGCCTCGGCGTGTGTAAACATTTGATTTTTTCATGGTTACCAGTTTATGATGTAATGTTGTTTCTCCATTCGGGGCAGGAAGAATGCCACGCCCATGTCGCCCAAATCGAAACTGACAGTGACTCGAGGGTCGTCCACAATCTGGCGCCAGCGACGCGCATGCTTGCTAAGATTCTGAACAACCACCATGCGGCCGCGATTGCCCACATAGTTGAGGACCTCGTCATCGACCATCATCAGCCTGGCATGCTTGCAGCCGGCATGGAGGAACGAGTTGACCTCCCCATCCACATCGGCAGGCACATGTATTTCGCGCGGTTGCCAATAGTTAGCCAGGCGGAAGAGCAATCTGTGGCACACCAGGCGGCGCCGCAGCACATATCGCTCCCACCAAGGGAAGAGACCGTCGAGGCGGTCATCGGCATAATAACGGCCGGGGGTGTAAAGCACCTGGGTCACAAGGTTGTAGGCAAACGGCGAATGGATGCCGTAACCCTTGCGATGGCGCCACCTGACGAGCCAGAGAAAAGGATTGCGTATGGGCAACATTTTGGGTCATATTTATAATAAATTAACGACACCGACGTTATATTATTATATTAGAAAGGTAAAAAGTTTTTCACTACATCATGGAATACCGTAAACTATCGCAAACTGAGATTGCCCAGCTCGAGGAGCAGGGATGCACGGCTGAGGACTGGACCTGGGTGAGCGTCCACCCTGAAACGAATGTCAAATACATGCGTCATGTGCGCTTCTCCGGAGACTGCCGCATCGGACAGTTCCAGAAGTCGTTCACCATGCCCGGGGGCATACACAAGCATTCGGGACTATTCCACGTCACGCTGCACAACGTCACCATTGGCGACGACTGCTGTGTGGAGAACATCAAGAACTACATCGCCAACTACGACATTGAGGCCGACTGCTTCATCGAGAACGTTGACATCATCCTGGTGGATGGTCCCACGCGTTTTGGCAACGGAGTGGAGGTATCCGTTCTCAACGAGACGGGAGGGCGCGAGGTGACCATCCATGACCGTCTTTCGGCCCAGGAAGCCTACATGCAGGCCATGTATCGCCACCGTCCCGTGCTCATCGACAGACTGAAGAAATTTGCCGATGAAATCGCCGAAAATCGGCAATCGGACCGTGGTCGCATCGGACAAAATTCCACCATCGTTGACACGGGTTACATCAAGAATCTCTACATCGGCCCCTGGAGCAAGATAGAGGGAGCGGGGAAACTGAAGAACGGATCGCTCATGAGCCGCGAGGAGTCGCCCGTACACATCGGCTACGGCGTGATTGCGGAGGACTTCATCGTGCAAGACGGTTCGCATATTGAAGACTGTACCACCATCTCGCGCGTCTATGTGGGCCAGTCATGCACTCTGGGCCATGGCTATTCGGCCTCGGACTCGCTCTTCTTCTGCAACTGTCAGGAGGAGAATGGCGAGGCTTGTGCCATTTTTGCAGGACCCTTCACAGTGACCCACCACAAATCGACATTGCTCATTGCCGGCATTTTCTCGTTCATGAATGCCGGTAGCGGCTCGAACCAGTCGAATCACATGTATAAGCTGGGCCCCATCCATCAGGGCGCCCTGGAGCGCGGTGCCAAGACGGCCTCGGACAGCTACATCCTGTGGCCTGCTCGCATCGGGGCATTCTCCCTGGTAATGGGCCGCCACTCCACAAACCCCGACACCTCGGCCCTGCCCTTCTCCTACCTCATTGAGAAACAGGGCGAGACGTGGCTGGCACCAGCCGTCAACCTACGTTCGGTGGGAACCATTCGCGACGCACAGAAATGGCCCAAACGCGACCGCCGCGCCCAGGAGGGCCGACTGGACCAAGTGAACTTCAACCTGCTGTCGCCCTACACCATCGACAAAATGTTGCAGGGGCTGAAGGTGCTGGAACAACTGCGGTCGCTCTCGGGCGCCACCAGCGACACCTACACCTACCAGAGCGCAAAAATCACACACTCGGCCCTGGAGCGTGGCATACGCCTCTATCGCATGGCCATAGAGAAATTCCTGGGCAACTCGCTCATCTCCCGACTGGAGAAGACCCGCCAACTGCGTCCCGAGGAAAATACGGGCGAGGGCGACTGGCTCGACCTCTCGGGGCTCATCGCCCCCCACTCGCTCATCACCCAGCTGATGAACGACATCGAGCAGGGCAGCGTGTGCTCGCAGGAGGAGGTAAACCGCCGACTGAACGACATCCATCGCCACTACTACGACCTGGAGTGGGCCTGGGCCTACAAGCTGCTGCTGGGTTTCTACAACCTGACCGAACAGGATCTGGAGCGCAACGAGGTGCTCATCGGCATCATTCGCCGCTGGAAGCAGGCCGTGGTGGGGCTCGACGAGATGCTCTACCAGGATGCACGCAAGGAATTCTCGCTCTCCACAAAGACGGGGTTCGGATTCGACGGCAATACATCGACGGCCGAGGCCGACTTTGCCGAGGTGCGTGGGCAGTTTGACAGCAACCCCTTCGTCACCGCCGTACAGGAACACATCCGCGTGAAATCGGCCTTGGGCGAGAAGTGGATAGAGCGATTGTCCTGATTATCCTGTAAACATCTGGAATGTAAACAGATAGAAATCCTCGGAAACGCTAAAAACAAAATCGGGGAGCGCGGTGTGAAAGATTCCTTAGAGTGTAAAGCTTTTTATGCCCCCGTCAGTTTCCGGACGGGTTTCATAACCGCGCCCGCGACGCGCGTATACTAAATAATAATGTATCATCAAATAGAGAAAATAACTGCAGTATGACTATTTTTCGACTTTTTCTTATTGCAGTTTCGTTTCTTTTCTCTATATTTGCCCCGATATATTATGAGAAACTAACTTATTACTAACTAAAACCTAAATGTTATGAGCAGAAAGATTACGTCTTTTCTCATGTTGTTGGTAGCCATGTTCTTTAGCACCAACGCAATGGCTCAGGAGGAAATGGACCTTGCCACTAAGTCGGTGGCCATCGGTCAGGCCGTTTCTGAGTTTGAACCCAACACATGGTATCTACTGCACCAAGGACGCACCGCAAGCACTGGCACTGGCCAGTATGCTCCCGTCCTTGCAGGTGAGGCTCCCACATCGGGTGGTTTCCTCTACGACCAAGGTGTCGGTAAGGACATCATCAAGGCCGGTGTGAGCAATCTGGAAGAAGCGCAGCCCGCCACAACTGTGGCTGGATTCCTGGTACGCTTTGTGCCCACCGAGAACGAGGGTGCCTACAACATTGAGTTCGGCACAGGCGACTGGATGACCGGTCCTGCCGGAACGGGCAACAGCAAGAAATTTGCAGGCACCGACAACATCTACGATGCCGGCGAATTCAACATCTACTTCATCGACCAGGAGACGGCTCCCGGCGCCATCGGCATCAATGTCTATGACATGGGCCAGCGCGTCGATAACAACGTTGCCAGCGACGCAGGTTTCCCTGCAGGCAACACTGTTGTGACCTGGGATTCGGGTAAGCATGAGACCGTGCTCAACGAGAGCGGCATGATTGTCTCCAACAGCATTTGGAGCATTGTCAGCATTGAGTGGGGTGACATCGAGCTCCTCGATGCTGCCATCAAGGAACTGGAGGCTGCCTACCAACAGTACTTCGAGTATTCTGGTACCTTCATCGCAGGCACTGAGCCTGGCCAGTACGGCGAGGCTGAAGTGGCCGCATTCGAGGCTGCCCTGCAGGCTGCCTACGACGCTGCCGAAGAGGCTCAAAGCCCCGATGGTCCCGGCGACTGGACCGTGGAGAAACTGCAAGCCGTGAAGCAAGCCCTGATTGACGCCTACAACGCTGTCGTAGCCTCGCAGGTGAAGATTCAGTTTGCCTCGGGCTACTACTTCATCAAAAACGGTTACTCCGACTCGGGCATCAGCAAGTGGACCGAGACCATCACCAACGAAGAGACCGGTGAGGAAGAGACCATCTACGTCGATAAGTACATGACCAGCGGCTTCTCCGGCAGCGACATGGTGGGCATGTGGCGCAGCGTGGACCTTGATGACGTAGTTAGCTCCGTCCCCGCCTTGTGGAAGATTACCGCCAACGGCGATGACACCTACGACGTGCAGAACATGGCCACCAAGGGTCGTTTCAACAACGTCACACAAAGCAATCCCGTCACCATGGACCCCGAGAGCGAGAACATGATGGCCTTCGACTATGTGGGTAACACCGATGGTGTTGTCTATGTTGACATCCGCGTCAGCTCTCAGGCAGCCAACGGCTACCTCTACCTGCACACAGGTGGCCACAGCAGCGGTGCTGGCAAGTCAGGCAACCTGGTAGGCTGGTCGTGCGGCAAGACCGACACAGGCTACGGCGCCACCGAGTGGACACTGGTTCCCGTAGAAGAGGAACTGGCTCTGCAGATGATTGAGGACTACGCTCCTTATGCCGACCGCGAAAAAATGGTGGAGAACTACAAGGAAATGGTGGCCGACGCCCAGGCTAAGATTGAGATTGCCAAGGACATCCAGGTAAATCTTGACGAGGAGAATCCTCTGATTACCGAAGTTAGTCAGTTCTCGTCACCCTACACCGAGACCCGCGAGGGCAGCATCGATGCCCTGATTGACGGCGACGCAGCCACCTTCTGGCACAGCGACTGGAGCAGCAGCGTACCCGCTGGAACGCACTACCTGCAGGTTGAGATGCCCGACGTGGAAGTTGCCAACGCAGCTTTCCAATTCACCCGTCGCAACGTGGGCAACGACCACATCACCGAGTGGGGCGTAATGGGCACCAACGAGTTTGAGGCCGAGAAGGACGCCTGCGAGCTGCTGGCCACCATCAGCACACCCAAGAATGCCAGCGACGAGACTCTCGTCAGCGACGTATTCGAGACCAAGGGCTACAAGTATCTGCGCTTCTATGCCGAGAACACCACTGGTGCAGGTAGCGGCACACGCGGCTACTTCCACCTTGCCGAGTTCCAACTCTATCCCGCCGAGGTACTGCAGTCCGAGACCTGCCAGTACAACGTCATGGGCGATCTGGTGAAAAACCTGGAGACCGTCATCGCCGAGCAGGCTGACATTGAGGATGCCGACCTGACCCTCGACGAATACAACAAACTGAAGGAGGCTTACGATGCCTTCATTGAGAAGTTCGTTGACCCCGCAGCCCTGCGCGAGGCCCTGGAAGGTGTTTCTGGCACTGCCGAGTCCATCGTTGTGGGCACCGACCCTGGCTTCTGGCCTGCAGGTAGCAGCGCTGCCACATTGCTCAGCACCATCGAGGCTGCCAAGGCCTACGACGCAGCTGGTGACTACACGCCCGCACAGAGCGAGAAGTACATCGAAGACCTGAATGGCCAGTCGGCCGACGTCTTTGCTAACGCCATCGGCATCAAGGAAGGCAAGTGGTATCGCATCCGCTTCGCTACCGAAGAGGACTACGACGCCCACGGCTGGGACAAGGTAGCCGGCAACGGTGTTTACAATGCCGAGAAGGACATCTGGACCGCTCCCAACCTCTGGGGCAAGTACGTGGCCGTGGCCAACGCTGTGACCGAGGAGAGTGGTAACGTCGAAATCGAAGAGGCTGAAGAGGCCGCCCTGGGTCAGGAACTGCACTTCTATGGCGAGAGCGTCGATGACTTTGCCAACAAGGACATGGGCGAGTTCCGCTTCGTGGCTGTGGGCGACAGCGCCTACATCCTGCAGAACAAGGCCACCAACCTGTTCCTGAAGGCTGCCGGCACCAGCGGTGCTGTCACCCTGAGCGCACATCCCTCACTGTTCAACGTCAGCGCCATCGGCTATGGCTTCAACATCATTGCTGCCAAGAGCCTGACTGGCGAACCTCAGAGCTATCTGCATGCTCAGGTCGGCGGCAACATCCTCGTGACCTGGAACGTCAACACTCTGGCCACTCGCAGCGCCCTCTATATTGAAGAGGCTGAAGATGTAGCCAGCGACTATGCAGGCACTGACTTCAATGTTTCCGTCCTGCCCGGCGAAGTTAAGGCATTCTGCTTCCCCGTAGAAATCAGCGCAGGCGAAGGTGGTCAGCTCTGGACTGTCAACAGCCTGGAAGGCACCAAGGTCACACTGGCCAAGATTGATAAGGCCGAGGCTGGTCGTCCATTTATCTATGTGAAAGGCGATGCCGAGAAGGACTACGATGCTGAAGCTGAAGCCGAAATGGGCGTACTGAAGCTGACCTTCGAGCCTGTGACCGCACCCGTCGAGGCTGGCGCACTAAAGGGTGTATTCGCCAACACCACCGTTGGTGCAGGCGTTCTCGTTCCCGAGGGCAACAGTCTGGTAGTTAGCAAACGCTCGAGCACTGCCGTCAATGCCAATGGAGCTTACGTCAGCGGCGAAGAGCCCATTGCTGACCTCGAAGCAACCGTAGAGGTTGTCTGGAGCGACGCTGCCGATGGTCTGACTGAGGTGATGAGCAAGTTGGCCAAGTCTGGCGAGGCATACACGCTCGACGGCCGTCTGGTAAGCCGTAAAGCTAACCTCAACGTCCTGAGCCACTATGGCAAGGGCATCTACATCCTGAATGGTGTGAAGGTCATCGTGAAGTGATGACTTAAGTACAACATCTAAAACTCCAAAGGGCCGTGGTTGAAAAATCACGGCCTTTTTTTTGTCCTTTGAGAAATAATTCGTATTTTTACCCGCTGAAAAGTGTATTGTAATAACCTAAATCATCAGAACATGAAAAAAGTGAACCCCTTTATGACATTCCTGACAGCAATGTTTGTGGCCCTCTTCACTGCAATGAGCGCCACAGCTCAACTGCCTGAGCTTGAAAAAAAGACAGTGACCGTGGGTGGCGCGGTGGCCAACTTTGAACCCAACACCTGGTATTTCCTGCATCAGCGCCGCGTTCTCAACGATGACAAGGTTGCCCACAGCGAAGTGGGTGACTTGCCACAAGGAGCAGGTTTCATGCACGACGAGGGCGAAGGAGAACGAATCTTCACACGCTCCATCGACGAAGTGCCTGACAACAGTGTGGCCACAGAGAAAGCTGGCTATCTGGTTCGCTTTGTCCCCAGCGGCGAACACGACGACGGCTTCGTGATGCAGTTTGGCACAGGCAACTATGTGAACGTGCCCGCCAATGCCGGAAACAGCACAGCCATCACCACCACGGCGTCAGTCTATGACGCTACGGAGATGAACATCTATAAAATTCAGGACACCGACGGTCACTTCTCCATGAACGTCTATTACATGGGTGTCCGCATCGACAACACGGGCGTCAACTACCGCGTACCCATCTGGGGCTCTGGCGAAAACACGGGGTTGGACGGCAATGCCGACTACTCGTTCCACGAAGTCATCTTTGACGAACTTAGCGACTACGACGCTGCCATGAACGAACTGACAGTCACCTTCGAACAGTATGGCCAGTATCGCGGCAGCTTCAGCGTGGGCACCGATGCCGGTCAATACAGTGCCGAAGCCGTGGCAGCCTTTGAAGCCGCCCTAGATGCAGCCGACCGCGACAATCCCGACTTGAATCTCGAGAACTACACACCCGAAGAACTACGACAGCTGGCGCAAAACATCGTTGCAGCTTACGAAGCCGTGCTGGCCAGCCGCGTACCCTACAACCTGGCCGATGGATACTATTGGCTGAAAACCGGACAGACATACACCACCACCGTAACAGACGAGGAAACCATGGTGGAAACCCAAGTGGAAGTGGACAAATACATGTACTGCCGACTCAACGGCAGCACCATCAATGCCCGCTGGGGCTCACCCGACGATATCATGACCGATGCCACCTATCTCTGGAAGGTTACCAATCTGGGCAATGGGCACATCAAACTGTGGAACACAGGTACGAACTCCGGATTCAACGAGGTATCGCAAAGCACGGCCGTCACCATGTCAACGGAGAGTACTGCCGAAATGATTGTCACCCCAGCCATCACCATCGATGATGTGGTTTATGTCAACCTCAACGTTCATCCGCAAAACGCTTCTGAAGGTCGATACCTGCATCAAGGCGGGCACAATGGTGGCGAGGGTTCCGACGGCAACATCGTGGGATGGTACGCCACCTATGGCGAAGACGGGCCTCACGGCTCGGAGTGGCAGTTCATCAGTGTCAGCGACGAGGAGGCACAGGCCATCATCGACGCCTATGCACCCATGTGGGACCGCGAAAAGATGCTGGCCCAATATGACAGCATCATGACCAACGCTCAACAGAACCTGGAGATTGCCCAAGACATACAAAAGAAGGTATATGATGACGAGCCACTGATCCGAGCCGTCGAACAACTATCCAGCCCTTTCACCGAAACAAGCGAGGGTAGCATTGAAGCCCTGATTGACGGCGATGCTAATACCTTCTGGCACAGCGACTGGCACAACAACTTCACTGAGCCCCACTACCTGCAGGTGGAAATCGTTGACAACGACGTCACTGCAGCCGTTATGCGTTTCACTCGCCGTAACAACAGCGGCAACCAAATCATCGACTGGGCCGTCTATGGCTGCGACGACTTCGACGCCACACAGGAAGAGTGTGAACATCTGGCCGACCTGAACACACCCGTCAGCAGTTTTACCGAGACCCTTACCAGCGACATATTTGAGACGAAGGGGCATAAGTACATCCGCTACTACTTTGTACGCACCACGGGCTCCAAGACTCCCGTCTTTGCCCACATGGCTGAACTGCAGATGTTCCGCGCCGAGGTCATCCATTCCGAAACCTGTCAGTACAATGTCATGGGCGACCTGGCTACCAACCTGCAAAAAGTAGTTGACGAGCAGTCCGACATCGAACGCGACGACATCACTTACGAGGAGTTCAATGCCTTGAAAACAGCCTACGATGCCTTTATGCAGAAATTTGTCAATCCAGCCGCCCTGCGCGCTGCCATCGACCGCGTGAAGGGCGCCACCAACGGACTTGCCATCGGCACACAACCTGGCTATTGGGCCGACAACAGCACTGCCGCCACCCTCACCTCCCTCATACAGAGTGCCGAGGCCTACGATGCAGCTGGCAACTACGCGCCGGAAGAAAGCGAAAGGTTTATCGAACAACTCCAAACCTGTTCCGACAACTTCTATTCATCGGCCATCGGCATCAAGGAAGGCAAATGGTACTACCTGCGCTTCGCACCCGAACAAATGTATGACGACAACAGCTGGAGCAAGGCAGGTGCCAATGCCACCATCAACGAGCAAACCGGTGTCACCATGGTTCCCTCCTTGTTTGGCAAATACATTGCTGTGACCAATGCCATCAAGAACGAGGACAACGGGATCGAGGTGGAGGAGTGCATAGCTGAGGAGACAGGGCTGAACCAGCAGCTCCACGTCTTTGTCGAGGACATAACGGAGATGCAAAATGCCGACCTCGCCAAGTTCCGCTTCATCAACATAGGTGACAGCGCCTATATGCTACAGAACAAAGCCACAGGACTGTTCATCAAGGCTGGCGGAGCCACAGGTCCAATGAGTCTGAGTGCCCACCCCACCCTATTCAACACACGAGCCATTGGCTATGGCCTCAGCGCCATCGCTGCCCGCGATCTCAAGGGTGTGGACCAGAATTATCTGCACATCCAGCTGGCCAACAATGTGCTCGTCACATGGAATGCCTATACTCCCGGAAGCAACAGCGCCCTGCTCATCGAAGAAGCCGAAGACGTGGCCAGCGACTACACGGGCGAGGAATTCCGCATATCCACACTCGACGGTCAGCTCTATGCCTTCTGTTTCCCTGTCGAAATCAGTGCCACCGAAGGACAGATGTGGGGAGTGGAGAAGGTTGAAGGTACCGAAATCACGCTGGCTAAGATGGAGAAAGCCCAGCCCGGCCGGCCCTTCCTCTACATCAAGGGCTCGCCCGACGACTATCTGGCCGATGCCACGACAGACGACCACGACATGACCGTCTTCAAGCACGGCTACGAACTGGTGACTGAGCCACAAACCAGCCGCCCGCTGAAGGGAACCTTCGAAAACAAGGCCGTAGGAGCCGGCGTCATCATTGCTGAGGGCAACACCTTAGCTGTGAGCAAGCGTTCGAACACAGCCGTCAACGCCAACGGAGCCTACATCTCGGGCGATGAATCCTACAACCTGGAGGCCCAGACAACCGTCATCTTTGGCAACGGCGCTGACAGCATTGCCGAAGTGCTGAACAAGGTTGCACAGGGAGGTGCAGTCTATACCCTAGATGGGCGACTCGTAAGTCGTCGCAGCAACCTGAACTCGCTGCCGAGGGGCATCTACATTCTGAACGGCGTAAAAGTCAGCAAGCAGTAGGAAGCATCAACCTTAAACCACTCTTACCATGAAACGATTAAGTATTCTTTTAGCCCTGTTGCTCTCCTTTTGGGGAGCAACGAGGGCATTGGCCGAAACCATTGACGTGACGGTCGATATGACAACAGGCGACTGGACTGACCTCACCAGCGGCTATGCCTCGAAATGGGTCACCAACAACACTGACCCACAAGTTACCATACGTCACAAGAATGGTACAAAGTGGATGTGTACCTGGGACGACGCGAGCCTCATGTTCTACGATGCCAGCAGCGGTACGGACGTATCAACCACCTACATCATCGAGACCTCGACAGGCTACAGCATCTCAGCTGTCAGCATCGACTTCGTAGCCGACTTCTACTACGCCAGCTACTACAATCTGGGGCCCGAGTGGATTGGCGTGTCACTAAACAACGAACCCACCGTCCGAAACAGCAGTGCCACCCAGAGTGCAAACGCTTCGGTCAGCGGACTTGACGTCCAGTCGTTGGAAATGACGGTAAGCGGCAATGCGGCCATGTGCTTTGCCGTAGCCAAGAAGTTCGTTGTCACCCTGACAAAGATGGACGACCGCGCTACGGCCCTCATCCATCTCTACGAGACACTGGAGGCCTATCGCGTCTATAGCGCCTCGGGCGACAAAGCCTTCACAGTAGGTACCAATCCCGGCGAGTACGGAGCCGAAGCGGTGGCGGCCTTCAATGCAGCGCTCCAGGCTGCCGACATCGATAGTGCCCCCGATGCAGACCAGTGGACCACGGAACAGATTATGAAGAAGATACAGGACATTCTGGATGCCTATCAGGCCGTGCTCAACAGCCGTGTACCCTTGGACATCCCCGATGGATACTATCGCATCAAGACCGGCCTGCAATACTACACCAGCAAATACATCGTGGATGAGGAGACACAGGAGGAAACCCTCGTCAAGACCTATCATGACAAGTACATGAGCGTAGCCAAGACTGACAACACCATCCAGGGCCGATGGCTGACGCCCAGCAATCTGGAGACCGACTGTCACTCGCTGTGGAAGATAACAAAGAAGGGTGACAACTACGACCTCGTCAACGTGGCTACCCAAGCCCGCTTCGACCGCATCATGACCACCAGCACCCCAATCACCCTGAGTCCCGAAAGCCAGTATCTGATAGCCATCGAGCCAGTCACCACCACCGACGGCGTCACACTCACCAACCTCCGCATAGCGCCACAAGCCGACGATGCCTACAGCCGCGCCGGCTACTGGTACATTCACCAGAACGGCCACAAGCAAGGCACTGGCACAAGCGGCAACCTGGTCATCTGGACAAGTAGCTACACATCCGAGCAGGGAGCCGGAGGATCGGAATGGATATTTGTGCCCGTGAGCGACGAGGATGCTCAGAAGGCCATCGACTCCTACCGCCCCGAGATGGAGCACGAAGCCCTGGTAAGCGCCTACCACAAACTGCTGGACGAGGCCAACCAGAAGTTGGAGATTGCCCGCGAAATCGTCAGCACCGACCTCATCACCGAAAGTTCACAATTCAGCTCGCCCTACTCCTATAGCAGCTATCCCCTGAGCTACCTGACTGACGGAAAGACGAATGTTGCCTGGTATGCTACCTGGACCTCGGGGGAGAATCCCTACCTGCAAGTGGAACTGAACGAGCCCGTGTCGAACAACGTTGAACTGACCATCACCCATGCCACAGAGGACGACGGCTACTACTACCAGGTGCTGCAGTGGACGGTAAAGGGCAGCAACGACCCCGATGCCGACGAACAAACCTGGGCACCGCTGGCCACACTGAACACCGCCTACAACACCAGCCACACCCCCGTGACCACAACGCCCTTCGACACAAAGGGATATCGTTTCCTGCGCTTCTACTTCACGGACTTCCGCTACAAGGCCAACGGCTACACCTACGCCTCCGTGGCCGAGTTCCAGCTCAGTGTCAACAGTCCTAACCCCAACGCCCAGGCCAACTCCATGGGCAATCTCTACACCGACCTCGTGCAGGTGATTGCCGACCAGGCCTCCATCAGCGATGCCGACCTCAAGCAGGCCGACTATGACGCGCTGAAGACCGCCTACGATGCATTCATGACGAAGTTTGTCGACCCTGCTCCCCTGCGCCGACTTCTGGCCCTGACCAAGAGCGCCTCCGAGGGCATCCTCGTTGGCACGCAGCCTGGCTACTGGGCCGACGACAGCCAGGCGGCCAGCTTCAAGGCACTCTATGACGAGGTTGCGGCCTACGACCAGAAGGGCGACCTCTATCCCGACAAAAGCGACGCCTACATCAAGGCCCTGACCAAAGCCTACAACACCATCATGAGCTTGGCCAACGGCGTGCGCACCGACAAGTGGTATCGCCTGCACTTTGCTCCCGAAGCCGATTTCGAGAAATATGGCTGGAAGAAGGGCAACTTCGCCGAGACCGACGACCATGAGTCCATCCTGGGCAAGTACATTGCCGTGGCCGACTACGTGAACCATGGCGACTACTACGAGATTGAGTCCCTGACACCCGAAAGCGCAACGCTCGGCGACATGCTCTTCCTGCAGGCAGACAAGGACATTGCCAACACCGACATGTCGCTCTTCCGTTTCATCAGCGTGGGCGATTCGGCTTATGTCATGCAGAACAAGGGGACGGGCCTCTTTGTCAACGCCCGCAGTTCCAACGTCAACTATGTCAACGTGAGTCCGCAAGCTTCACTCGTCCGTCCGCAGGCCATTGGCTACGGTCTGTGTGCGCTGCCCTTCACCTCACTGTGGGGCGAGCGGCAGAACGTGCTCAACTGCTACCTCTCCTACAACAGTGTGCGCAACGGCTCGTCAGTTGCCCCGGGTACGGAAGCCTCCATCTACATTGAGGAGGCAGGCGATGTGACCGCCGACTACGACGGCACCGAATTCAATCTGACAGCCATCAAGGGCAGCCTCACGGCCTACTGCTTCCCCGTGGAAGTGGAGGCTGAAGAAGGCATGTTTGGCCTCACCCTCGAGGGCAACACTGCTACCCTCTTCCCCATGACCAAGGCCGAGGCCGGGCGCCCATTCCTCTACCTGCCCGGCAGCGACCCCTCGGCCTACACAGCTGAAGGTGTGTCTGAAAATCACATCTTCACCCACGGCTACGACTTTGTGAGACAGCCACAGGATGGCGGAGCCATGAAGGGTACATTCGAGGCCCTCACGCTCTCCGACGGCGACCTCTATGCCAGCGGCAACCGTCTGCTGGTCAACAAGTCGGACAGCCGTACGCTCAGTGCCAACTCGGCCTACGTCACCCCCGACAGCAACCTCGATCCCACTACCGAGGTGCAACTTGTCATCGACCTCCAAGCCGAGGACAACATCACCGATACGCTGCAACGCGTGGCCCGCGAGGGAGCCATCTACACGCTTGACGGCCGTTTTGTGACCCAGAAGGGCAACCTCAGCAGCCTGCGCCACATGCCCAAGGGCGTGTACATCGTCAACGGCATCCGCGTCTTGGTGAAATAATCCCAAAACGCCCACATCCCATTTCAGCCAGAGGCACAGCCACGGAGGTTGTGCTTCTGACTTTTTTGTAAATAAGTTTTACTCTCTCTATAGAAATATTTTATAATAAAGCCCAGAACGAAAGTGTAAACAATCTTTACCATGCCCGACTACGCGCACGCGAAAATATAATGGTAAAAATTTGCATAATATCACGTTTTTTTCATATCTTTGCGACTGAAGAACCTTAAATTAACCAAATTACTAACCAATTATTAACCAAAACCTAAAAAGTATGAAGAAGTTTTACATGCTTTTCGCTTTGCTGCTCTCGTTTTTCGGGGCAACAAGCATGATTGCACAGGATGAAGTTACTGTCACTGTGGACATGAACAACGGAAAGTGGGTTACATGGAACGGAAACGAAAGTTTCCCGTTTGCTCGCGTGTGGAATTCCACCGAGACACCCAGATTCTCGATTGTTTGTATGCAAGGTGGCAACAGTTCTACAGACATCCGGGGCAATGTAATTAAAACCAGTGCCAACAACATGTCGGCATGGGGCGATGACATGGTAAACCTCATGTTCTTCAGCAACTACGGCACCTACCAGTTTATGGTGGAGGAAGGCTGGTACATTACAGCAGCAGAATTCGATTTCAACGCAACGGCCTGGACTGCTCAAAAGGGATTCTACAATTTCCCCGAGAATAGTGGACTTAGCGTTGCCGCAGAAGATTTGGAAGCTGTCGTCAGTGCCAACCCCGATGACATCCAGCACATCTCTTGGACAAATGATGACGAGGATGTATATACCTTCACATTCGTCGTAAGCAGAGTTGGTGACGACAATGGTTTTGCCCGCACCAACAACTTTACGCTGACAATGAAGAAACTGGGCGAGGCCAAGACCGCACTTCAGGAACTGCAAAGCACTCTGGACAAGTACGAAGGCTACCACTTCCTGGCTGGCACAGAACCCGGAAACTACGGCGAAGCTGAGGTCGCTGCCTACGAAGCAACCCTGCAGGCCGCCCACGATGCCGACGGCAATCCCGACCTCGACGGTCTGAGCGATGCCGAACTGGCATCCCTCTATCGCAACCTGGTGTCCGACATCAAGGCCGCATACGAGGCCGTCTTGGCATCACGCAACACTACCATGACACTGGCCGACGGCTACTATCGCATCAAAACTGGTCTGCAGTACTACACCACGGAGACCATCGTCGATGAGGAGACTCAGGAAGAGACTCAGCAGACGGTGTACCACGACAAGTACATGGTCAGCGTGCTCTCTGGCGAGAACATCGTCGGCCGCTGGAATTCGGTTGACGACATCGACAACGACTGCGCCTCACTCTGGAAGGTGACCAATAAGGACGGCTACATCGACCTCGTGAATATGGCCACCGAGTCGCGCTTCAACAATATCACTGCAAAAAGTGGTGTCATGTACATGAGCCTCAACAGCCAGAATCTGATTGAGCTCGACCCGTTTGCCACCTACGAAGGCACAACGTATGTCAACATCCGCCGTGCTCCCGTTGAAGGCGAAAGTTACACAGACGAAGGCTACTGGTACTTCCATCAGGGCGGCCACAACAGCGGCAAGGGCACCAACGGCAACCTCGTGCTCTGGAACGCAACGGGTTCGTACAACCCGGAGAGCGAAACACCCCTCTTCGCAGGTGGTTCGGAATGGGTATTCGTCCCCGTGGACAATGCTGTAGCCGAAGCCATCGTCGAGGCCTATGCTCCCGAAAGAGACCTGGCCCTGATGAAGGAGCGCTACAAGATTATGCTGGCCGATGCCAAGGAGAAGCTGACAATTGCCAAGGATTTGGTGGAAGTGGCCCTCATTACCGACGCATCACAGCTGACAAGCCCTGCTTCCGATTCTGCTGAGGGACAGCACATCGAATACCTGATTGACGGAAACGCCAGCACATTTTGGCACTCCGACTGGCACAATGCCTACGAGGGAACGCACTACTGGCAGGCAGAGATTCGCGAGGCCGATGTGACTGCAGTCTATGCAACCTATACTCGCCGACCTGTCAGTGCAAACCATATCACCCAACTCACCGTATGCGGTACCAACGACCCCGAGACGGCTACTATGGAAGAGTGTGAACAGTTGTTTGTCTGGGACACTCCCTACGGCAGCAACACAGAAAGCTTCACCAGTGAGACCTTTGAGACAAAGGGCAACAAGTACATCCGCTTCTACATCACCGGCACCACCAGTGGTTCCGTATTCAGTCATCTGTCTGAGTTCCAGCTCTATCGTGGCGACATCAAGGAATCTGAAACCAGCCAGTACAATGTCATGGGTGAAGTGGGCAAGAACCTCAACGATGTGTTGGAAGCACAGAAGGACCTTGAGCTCGACGACCTGACCGCCGCCCAGTACGAAGCCCTGAAGGCTGCCTATGAGGCCTTTATTGAGAAATTTGTCGATCCCACCGAACTGCGCGAGACACTGGCCAGCGTAGAGAACGTTGGCGAAGGCGTAGTGCTGGGCACCAATCCTGGCTACTGGAACGACAAGGGCACAGCCACCACACTGGCCGGCACCGTTGCTGCTGCCACAGCATACGACAAAGCTGGCGCCTACACCCAAGAGCAGACTGACAAGTATGTGGCTGACCTGAAGGCCCAGAGCGAAGCCATCACGGCTGCTGCCAACGGCATCAAGGAAGGCAAGTGGTATCGCATCAAGTTTGCATCGGAAGGCGACTTCGAGGCTCGCGACTGGGACAAGATTGCCGGTTACAACGAAGAAAACACCGACGAGCCCTTGTGGGATAAGTATCTGACCGTTGCCAATTATGTGGCACTCGACGAGGGCTATGAAATCGAACCTCTCGATGCCGAGGATGCCACTCTGGGTGACAACATCTTCTTTGACGACGATGCTGACATCACCGACAAAGACATGTCCAAGTTCCGCTTCATCAACGTAGGCGACAGCGCATACATCATCCAGAACAAGGCCACCAAGCTGTTCCTGAAGGCCACCAGCGGAACCAGCACCGTGACCCTGAGCGTTCATCCCTCACTGTTCAACGTGAAGGCCGTGGGTTATGGCTTCAACGTCATCTCTGCCCAGAACATCAATGGCACCAGCCAGAACTATCTGCACGCTCAGAAACTCTACAACGTTCTGGTTACTTGGAATGCCTACACGCTTGGTTCTGCCAGTGCCATGTACATCAATGAGGCAGAAGACGTTGCCGCCGACTTTGACGGTACAGAGTTCCAGATGCCCGTTGTCTATGGCTCGCTCAATGCTTTCTGTTTCCCCGTTGACATCACTGCCACTGAAGGCCAGATATGGAGCGTCAGCAGCGTTGACCCCGCTAACAACAGCGTGACTCTCGTGAAGCTCGAAAAGGCCGACGCTGGTCGTCCGTTCATCTACATCAATGGCAAGACCGAGGACTACACCGAAGGCGAAGAAGCCGACATGGTCAAATTCAACATGGGACTTGAAGTCAAGGCCACTGAACCTCAGACCGATGCAGCCCTGAAGGGAACATACGAGGCCATTGTCATCGACCGTGGCGTACTGTACTGCAAAGGCAACCAGTTCGTTGTCAACACCGTGGAAAAGGATGCCATCATGGTGGAACTCACCCGCGTTGCAGCCAACCATGCCTACATCTCGGCCGACAGCCGCTTCAGCACAGCCAGCGACGTCACCATCGTATGGGACGAGAATGGCGAGGACGGCATCGAGCAGGCTATTGCCAACGTTTCCAAGAAGGGTGCCATCTACACCATCGACGGCAAGCTCGTAACCAAGAGCGGAACGCTGAACGATGCCAGCCGCATGGGTAAGGGCATCTACATCCTGAACGGAGTCAAAGTTGTGATTAAGTGAGAGCAATGAAAGCTCGCTTACATTGCCGAACGTGAACAACTTAGAACAAATGTTCAAGGTTGTGGTTAAGTGAGCAAATCTTAATCCAACTTAAATGAAAAGGGAGGTCTCAATCAGGGCCTCCCTTTCTTTGTTTCCAATTTAGCGCTTGTGCGCTGGGCTCCATTTTCTTCGATGGAATGGGCTCTTTTTGAAAAATCGAGACCAGCCATAATCAGGAAAAGACAAGGAAAAGACACTATCGCGTTACAGCGTTACAGTTGTTACAGTTCCAAAAAACATTATTAAAAAGTCAAAATCTAAATCTATATTTATTAATAAATATAGGAATATATTTAAGGAAAGAAATAGCCTCTTGAGAACTGTAACACTGTAACAAGTGTAACAAGAAAAAATTAAATAAATAATGAAAATAGTTGCCCCACATTCGGGAACCGCAATGCTAATGTTATATCTTTGTATTGGGTTTGAGAGAAGGGCCCCTCCCCCTTCCTCCACCCGTTGGGAGGAGAGCTTTCCTAAGACACCGAGATTAGGTTCAATGCCTCTCGAGTCTGCGTTCGAGGCACTACGAATGAGTATTCGGAAGAAACCTCTAAGATAATCTCGTACGATAAAAAATAAAATAAAATTTGTTTTTATTCTCGCTTATTCGTATCTTTGTCGCCCGATGTGTTATATAAAGTATTAATAATTAGCAAATAGAATATCATGAAAAAGTTCTACCTACTTCTGACCCTGTTGCTCGCCCTGGTTGGCGTTGGCACAGCACAAGCATTCGACCTTCCCACTGGACTCTATGACGTGGGCAAGGAAGTGACAACTTTGGAAACTGGCAAGTGGTACTACCTGATGAACCACGGCACCAACAAGTACATCAAGGAAAACGCGAGCAATGCACTGAAGCAGACCTCATCGCCCAAGGGCATCACCATCAGCGGCAACGAGGGCTATCTGGTGACCTTGGAGGACGCTGGTGAAGGCAAGTATTACATCAAGACCGGCCTGGGCAACTATTACAAAGCGCCCAACAGCACCTCGGCACGCGGTACTGGGGCTACACTGACCACCAGTTGGGCCATCACCATCGAGACCATAGAGGACAATGCCGGGCACTTCCTAATCAAGGGCAGTGGCACCTACAACATGGTGGCACCCACCGACGGAACCGACATTAAGGGTGGCACGAACAAGACCCTCAACGGCAATGGCGACTGGGCCTTTGTGGAAGTGAAGACCACCTCGGCCGAAGAGCTCACGGGCCGCGACCTTTACAACTACCAGATTAGCCAGATGAGTCTCATCCGGCTGCACAACAAACGCACCTCCACTGCCTATCTGACCACGACCGCTGCCGGGAGCGCCGTAGGCGCCAGCAAGGCATCGACCGGGCTGAGCCAGGTGTGGATTGTGGAGAAGAAGGGAACAGGCTACACCCTGCGCTCGGCCAACACGGGTCAGTATCTGCAGAGCACCTTCTCTACCCCATCGGGCAGCGCAGCCACACTCTATTTCCAGTTCAGCCCCAACAACACAGGCACTCAATCCTACTGCAACCTGTCCTCGTCCGACGACTTCAGCGGCAACACGTGTCTGAACCTGGGCAACGACGGTCGCACGCTGTACAAGTGGGCGTATGCCAATGACGCGGGCAGCGACTGGGCCATTGAACTGGTGACCAACGTCACAGAGGAAGAAGTGCGCACCCATCTGAACAAGGCCAACGGCTACGTAGGCGAGATTACCGACGGTGCTTACTACCGTCTTGTGAGCACCACCTACAACCGCTACATGACCGAGGTCAACGGTGAGTTGCAGTCCATTGCCCTGAACGAGGACAACTTCTCGCAATACTGGCAACTGGTGAAGAGCGGCACGGGATGGGCCATACAGAATGTGGTCTCTCAGAAATACGTCCAGATTCAGTCTGCCACCAGCAACACCTACAAGACCGGCACCACCAAGGCCACCCTCTTCCCCCGCCGCACCAGTGACAAGTGGGAATACAAGTGGGTCATCGCCAACGCCAACAATGGTAGCGTGGGTCTTCACACGGCCAACTCACAAGGCTACAACGTAGTGAACTGGAGCACCAACGCCGACGCCAGTGTGTGGGCATTCCAAGAAGTGGAACTTTCCGAGGAAGACATCGAGGCTGCCCGCGGCTCGCAGAAGGAGTACGACGAACTGGTGAAGAACCTCGCCACCTATCAGTCCCACCTCGACAACCTGTTTGAGGACAAGGCCTGCACCACACTGAAGGCCGACATCCAAGCCCTCAGCGACGAGCAGTTGGCACAGAATGCCGACTATGCCGCCCTCAATGCTGCCATGCAGCAAATGGTGATGAAGGTGAAGAACAACACCTGGCAGCAGTTCACCAACACGAAGACCAGCTATTCGGCAGACTACGAGAAGTTCTTCCGCGTGACCGACTATCAGATTTACAGCAACTGCGACGAGATGGGCAACAGCCAGAACTTCACCATGTCTAATGCCTTTGGACGCTTGTCCAACCCCACTGGCATCGTGGCCGACCCAGGCGACATCGTCTATATTTATGTCAACGACGACGTGAATAGTGATTGCACTCTGAAGTTGGAAGCCGTGAGCACCGAAGGAGTTGCCGGCAATCACCCCACTGGCACACAAACCGCCCTGAAGAAGGGACTCAACGTCTATACCTCCACTCAGCAAGTCCTGCTCTACATCTTCTATCAGCTCAACAACACCAAAAAGTATCTGGCCGACTATCCCACGATGAAAATTCACATCGAAGGCGGGCAGCTCAATGGCTACTGGGATGCCACCCGCGGTATGACCAATGCCGACTGGGCCCTGCTGCAGCAAGACCTGCTGAAAGCCCCCTTCCTCAATCTGAAGACCAAGCATCTGGTGTTCCAGATGGATGCCGAACTGGTGAAGCAAAGTGAGCCCAAGGAGATGGAAGGCCTGATGCGCATCTGGGAAGCCATACCCACCAACGAAGACCGATACATGGGTGTCGAAGACTTTGAAGGCCGCTACAATAACATTTGGAACGTATTCTCCGGAGCCTCCAGCTACATGCATTCCACCACCCGAGGCACATGGTACACCGAAAGCACCCTGTCCACCGTCATGAACTATGCCAACATGCGCAAGCCCGGCAGCATCTGGGGACCCAGCCACGAAATCGGGCACAACCACCAGGGTAGCATCAACGTCTGCGGCACCACGGAGAGCTCTAACAACCTGTTCTCCAACATCAACCGCTTCGAACAAGGCATACAGACCAGTCGTCGCCAGTTGCCTCCCGACGTCTTCGACGCACTGGCCAAGGGCACCCCATGGGTGGGCCGCAACATCTGGAACACCACCAGTATGTTCTTCCAGCTCTACCTCTATTTCCATGCCATGCACCACGACGACCAGTTCCTGCCCAACCTCTTCCGCGCCATGCGCAAGAACCCCTTCACCAAGACCTCCGGTTGGGACAGTACCACACAGTTTGAGGACGGTGGCGAGATGAAGACTGGCGCCCACATCACTTACGGCAAGTACGACTACCTCCACC
The DNA here is from genome assembly GCA_002395775.1 of Prevotellaceae bacterium UBA4301. Lineage (GTDB taxonomy): Bacteria > Bacteroidota > Bacteroidia > Bacteroidales > Bacteroidaceae > Physcousia. The sequence goes on along the minus strand of DGUV01000078.1, from coordinate 59,574 downwards.
TGGCCAAGACCATCTGCGACGTGGCTCAGGCCGACCTCTCAGAGTTCTTCGAAGCCTACGGTATGTTCGTCCCCGTCGATAAGTTCCATGTCGGCGACTATGCCAACTATCTGGTAACCACCACCCAGAAGGACATCGACGATGCCAAAGCCTACATGCAGAAGTATCCCAAGAAACTGGGTAACATCATGTTCATCGACGACCACATCCTGCCCATGAAGGATGCCGACCCCAACAACATCTTCCTGGGCCTGCCCAACTCTGGTGGCAAGAAGGTAAACGACACCGGCCAGCACGACGAACTGGGCAACGGACTGCCCATTGGCGATGCGGGCGATTACGAAGACTATGATGGTCGCACAGAATACGTTGATAACAACGACTACTGCACCCTCTCCGGCTCTACCATCACCTTCAAGGGCTCTGGCTATCTGGGTCACAAGTTCTACGACAAGGACGGCAATCTCGTCTGGGCTACCAACGCCAAGAGCACAACCGTCCCCGCCGCTATCCGTTCGATGGGACTCGAGAACCTCAACATCGTCGCTGCCGAGCCCAACATGACCGACATTCCCTGCCCCTTCTACAAGAACGGCACGAACAAGGTCTATGGCATGCAAGTCTATTTCGGCAACGAAGAGGACACCAAGAAATGGTGGGCCGACGTCAACACCGACCTCACCCGTCACCTCCCCGCCAACGCCATTGCACAAGTCACCAGCGCTGACCCCACGGAAAACATTCTCTCCGCCCCCAACGTCATTGCTCCTGACAACACTGCCACCAGCATCGAGATAGATGGCGACCAGGCCACCTACATCCCCGTCGATGTCACCTCGCGCCGCGTCCGCTTCACAAAGACCATCGACGGCATGGCTGCCCTCGACCTGCCCTTCGACGTCACCGACGCCGACATCCCTGGCCTGCAGACCGCCTCGTATGACAATGAGGTGCTCAACCTCACTGCTGCCACCAATGTCGCCGCAGGCCAGCCAGCCGTGGTCAACGGCAGTGTCGGACTCATGCTCACCAATGCCGTAGTACGCGCAGGCAGCCATCAGGAACTCCAAGCCGTCAAGGTTCTCGCCTCCGATGGCAAGAGCGTAGTGCCCGTAGCAACCGCCTCCCCCTTCACCTTCAACATGGGCGAGGCCACAGGCATTAAGGTAATCGACAATGGACAATCGATAATGGAGAATGAGGATGGCGCAGTGTATGACCTCAGCGGCCGACGCATCTCTACGTCCTCCGTGCTCCCGAAGGGAGTTTACATCCGCAACGGAAAGAAATACATTAAACCCTAAAACCCTTAAACATTAAACGTTAAACATTAAACATTTCCCATCATGAAGTACATTTGCGACGTTTGCGGCTACGAGTACGACCCCGCAGTAGGAGACCCCGACAACGGCATTGCCCCCGGCACGCCATTCGAAGAACTGCCCGAAGACTGGGTGTGCCCCCTGTGCGGAGTAGGAAAAGACGAATTTAGCCAAGCCTAATACTCGGGCTTTTCCCCGCCCTTCTTACCCCCGATTCCCAACATACGGAATCGGGGGAATTTCTCGCTCCGCAAAGCTACGCAAGCGGCAGAGCCGAGCGACAATTTGACATTTAACATTTAACATTTGACATTCGCCATTTGACATTTGACATCTAACAAATGAAACGAGCCGCCCTCTTGCAGCTTTTTATTGCCCTGTTCACCATACTCGACATCCAAGGGGCAACCTGGACAGCCCCCACAGCAACCAGTACTGGAATCCCTCCAACAGGAACCACTGTCTATTTCTACCACACAGGCCAACAAAAGTTTCTCACCAAAGGCACCACCTGGGACACCCATACCGCACTGACAAGTGACTTCGAGTCAGCGCTGCCCTATGTCGTCTATGATTTGGGAAACTACCAGCGGCTGCACTCATCCAGTGCAGGCAATACCGGCTACCTGTTCCTTTCCAACAGTTCCGGTGACCCCTACACCGACCTCAACACACAGAGCGCAAGCTATTCCTACTGGCAACTGCAAGAGTTGAGCAACGGCCACTTTCACATCGCCGTAGCACCTGAAAACGGATGGAGCAGCTCGCAATCGGGATTTCTATTGGGATGGAACCCCTCCAACATCGACAAAGACCAAAACGGAAGCAGCCTCGGCACAAACATAGGAATCTTTGCACTCAGCCCCTCAGACAGCAGTTACGAGACAGAGTGGACATACCTCACCGCCGAGCAACTCCAACTGTACAAGCAACGCTGCATCCTTGAGGACCTTCTTGAGCAGGCCACATCCCTAAATATCGACACCGATGCCGCCAGCGCGGTCTATGAGGACCCCTCCTCCACGCTCCCCCAAGTCCGCTTTGCCTCAGTCCACCTTCAGTTGGCTATCGAGCAAGCCCGCGGAAGCCTGATGTCCGACATCTCGTCGTACATTGTCAATCCTAAGTTCAACGGCAACGTCAACGGTTGGACCATCAACGCTCCTGGTGCCCAAAACAAGGGATACCGAGGCACATCCTACACAAACGAAGACGTCACCATCTCTCAGTTTGCCGAAGCTTGGATTCCAGCGGGTCGGACTTTGGGAGCAGGCGAAATCAGTCAAACCATCACAGGGCTGCCCGAAGGACAGTATGTGTTGGAGGCAGACGTCATTGCATGCAATCAGAATGGAAGTGAGACAATTGACGGGGCTGTGCTCTTCGCCCGCAATCAGACAGAAAACACACAGCCCATAAGCACCCTGAGCGGTAAGCCACAGCATTTTAGTCTCTCCTTCACCCACGACGGAAGTGACCTGACACTCGGACTGCTTACCCTCGCTTCCACCACAGCCAATTGGGTGGCCATCGACAATGTGCGACTCATCTACTATGGAATTGAGCCGCTGACCACAACCGACGACCCCACTCCCCTCATCGTCAACGAACTGCAAACGGCCAACATCGACATGTTCATCGACCCATCCTACAACTATGGCGGATGGGTGGAACTCTATAACCCCACCTCCCGCCACATCAATCTAAGTGGCACCTATGTGAGCAACGAACCACTGACTCCGCTCAAACACCAGCTACCCGCGGATTTCGGATTTGTACCCGCCCACGGGTTCCGCGTCATTTGGTTCGACCACTACGCCACAGACGACAGCCAAAGCAACGAGGCCTACAAGCAGGTGCCCTTCAAACTCGACTATGAGGGAGGCACACTCTACTTCAGCACAGCCTCCGGCACGCCCTTCCTCACTCACGAGTATCCTCCTGCCATCCAGCGCACCAGCCATGGCCGCACCACCGACGGGGGAGCCACACTGATGTATTGTTCCACGCCCACTCCGGGCAGGAGCAACAACGGGAGCGACTTTGCCTCCCAACAACTGAGTGCACCGGAAGTTGACCGCGATGCCTGCCTCTTCTCCTCATCCTTCACGGCAAACGTCACCATCCCAGCAGGGGCCACGCTCCGCTACACCACCGACGGAAGCACCCCTACCCTCTCCAATGGAACAACCAGTTCCGACGGAGTCTTCCCCATCACACAAACTACGGTTCTCCGATTCCGGCTCTTCAAAGAGGGCATGTTGCCCAGCAGCGTTGTCACGCGCAGCTACATCCTGGCCGATCGCGACTACTATTTGCCCATTGTCTCCATCGTTGCCGACCCCAAGAATCTGTTCGACGACACCATCGGAATCTACGTCGATGGCACCAACGGGACATCGGGGAATAACAAGAGTTTCAGCAACAAAAACCGAAACTGGGAACGCCCTGTCAACTTTGAACTGCTCACGCAGAATCAAGAAGGGGAACCCTTCCTCATGTCGCTCAATCAGGAATGCGACTTTGAAGTATGCGGTGGATGGAGCCGCCACTTCGCTCCTGCCAGTTCCTTCCGCCTTAAAGCCGGGAAATACTATTTGGGACAAAACCATTTCCCCTACACTGTCTTTAAGGACAAGCCCTACATCAAAAACAAGACCTTGCAAATCCGTAACGGAGGAAACGACAACAATGCCCGCATCAAAGATGCAGCCATCCATCAGATATTGCTCACGAGTGATTTCTACGTCGATTGCCAGACCTACCAACCCGCCCATGTATTCATCAATGGAGAATACAAGTTCATGTTCAACATACGTGAGCCCAATAACAAAAACCACGGATACAGCAACTACGGAATCGACACCGACCTAATGGACCAGTTCGAGATCAATGGCACGAAAGGCTATGAGCAAAAGGCTGGCGATGACGGAGCTTTCCGCCGTTGGATGGCACTCACAGAACAACTGGCCCAGGACCCAGAGAACGAAGAGCTCTATCGTCAGATTTGCGACATGGTTGACATGGACGAATACATCAACTACATGGCTGCCGAATGTTACATCGGAAGTAGCGACTGGCTGACGAACAGCAACAATGCCAAAGGATTCCGCGAAAAGAAAAATGGGAGCAAGTTCCACCTCGTGCTGATGGACGTGGATGCCGGTTTCAGTTACACAAATATGATAAATCGGCTGTCCAGCAGCCTTGAAGATTCAAGGTACGACACAGGGAAGAACTTCCTCATCGACATTTTCCTCAACATGCTGCAGAACTCCACCTTCCGCAAGCGTTTCATTGATGCCTTCTGTCTCGTAAACGGCAGCGTCTTTGAGCCACAGCGTTCCACCGAAATCATTACTGCCATGGCCAACAAAGTGGACAAAGCACTGGGATATGAAGGAAATTCTAATAAATTGTGGGAATCATCAAACAATTTGATAAACACAATTAGCAACTCCAGCGAACGCACGGCACGCATCAACAACATGTCCAACTACTTTGGGCTGTCCGACTCCTACAATGTCAGTCTAGATTGTAACATGGAGGTTGGCCGGTTGCTTCTCAATGGACAAGAGATTCCCACAAACAAATTCACGGGACAACTCTTTGCCCCCATCACCTTCACTGCCAAGGCGCCAAGCGGATACCGGTTTAAAGGATGGCACATGGATGGGGCAACATCCGAAGGTGAACCCCTGTTCTCCACATCCGACACCTGGAAATATTACGATCAGGGTTCTCTGGACAACAGCGAATGGAAAAGTGCATCATATAGCGATACCAATTGGAAAACCGGCTCCGCTCCACTTGGCTATGGCAATGTGGGACTCTCCGGAAGTGCAGATTACAACACAACGCTCAGCTATGGAAATGACAGCAGCAACAAGTATCCGACATACTATTTCCGGAAAACCTTCAATTTAGATCAGGCTCCGACAGACGATGACCAGTACATGCTGACCTATTATGTTGACGACGGCTTCATTGCTTATGTCAATGGCATCGAAGTGGGACGCTATCTCATGAGCGATGGCAATGCAAGCTACAGCCAATACTCCACCAGCTATGTGGGTAGTACCGCTGCCACAGCCACCATCACCATCGACAATTCCATCCTAAAGCAGGGAGAGAACGTTATTTCCGTAGAAGTCCACAACACCTCTGCCACATCATCTGATATCTATTGGAGTGCAAAACTCACACATGTCGCCAAGAGTGATGTCTATTACATCAGCACAGACGAGGATTTCACACTTTCCAACTTTAGCAATGCCAATGCCTACACCATCACTGCCGAATACGAACTTGTGCCCGATGAGGAACAGATACCCCAACTGGGTATGCCCGTCAAAGTAAACGAGGTTAGTGCCGGAAACACCATCTTCGCCAACGACACCTTCAACAGGAACGACTGGATAGAACTCTACAACAACACTGACCACGACCTCGACCTTGCCGGGCTCTATATCAGTGACGACCCTGACGATGTTCTGAAATATCAGATTCCATCAGGCAGTGTCCTCAACACCATCATTCCGGCACACGGTCACAGAATCATCTGGGCCGACAATCTGGAACCCGTAACCCAACTTCACACCACCTTCAGTTTGTCGAATGTTGACGACCAAATCGTGATGCTGACATCCTCCAATGAATTTGTAGAGAACAACGCCTCATTCTTTGAGTCACACCCCGCGCTAAAGAGTTTCGTGGACGGATTGCCCTATGACAGCCACCAAGGGAACCAAACCATTGGGCGCTACCCCGATGGAGGAAAGAGCATCTTCCTAATGAACCGGCCTACCATCGACAAGCATAATTCCCTCTTATCATCCGACAAGATGACCGCTACCGACGAGGGAATAATGGAAGAGACATCTGTCTTCAGCCTTGCCCTTGGCGAGGGGTGGAACTGGGTTTCGCACCCCTTCAGCGAGGCGCTAAATGTCAATGACTTCAAGGAACATGTTGACCGCATCATGGGTCAGACATTGGAATCATGGTACAACGATGACTCACAAAGCATGGAGGGACCTTTGAAGACTCTTCAGACGGGAACACTCTACAAGATGGAGACCTCACACAACTGCGTGATGGAGTTCAGCAAGAAATCGCCTAACAATGTAAGCCCCATTCCCCTTCGCCGCGGATGGAACTGGATTGGCTATCCCTTCCGCGCTTCTCAAACTCTGGCAGCGGCCACGGCAGGAATGCTCTCCGAGGAGGGAGACATTGTTGTTGGCCAAGGAGGATTCTCGGTCTTCAGTAAAGAAAAGGGATGGGTGGGAACATTGAGTAGCCTGATGCCAGGCTATGGATACATGTATCACTCTGCCAATGCAAAATCCCTCCAATTCCAGAAGCCCCAGAATGCACCGCAAATACGTATGCCCCGACGTAAGACTGCAACCGAAAACGAATTCGGATTCAGTCGGACAGCATATCCCAATGTGATGGGTATAGTGGCAGATGTAACGATGGATGACTCCGATTTGCTTAAGCAGACGCTTAGACTGACGGCCTGGGCCGAAGATGAATGCCGGGGCTGTGGCATGTGGGTGGACGGAAAACTGTTCGTCACACTTTATGGTCAGGGTGGAGAGACCATCAAATTCATGGCACAAGACACGAATGGCAACACCTGGATGGCCACCGAACAAATCCCATTCGACAGCAATGTCGTGGGCGACCTTTCCTCGCCATACATGCTGCATCTCACCAAAAACACCACAAAGGTAACCCTGACGGACGAACGGGCAAGAGTGAGTGCCATCTATAACCTGAATGGAACATATGTCGGTAATGACATGACATCGTTGAGAAGCGGACTCTACATCGTGCGCCTAAGCGATGGACATATAAAGAAAATTTGCATAAAATGAAACTGAGATATATTCTTACCCTGCTCCTGATGCTTTGCATATGCGCATCCAGAGCAGACGAAGGCGACACCATCAGAGTGACATTCAACGGCGGCGAAGCACAGGTGAGCATCCCCAGTTCGGCGCAGGTCGTGGCCAACGTCGAGGGGGCTCATGTCAGCCTGACTTCTACCACCTCTATCGAGGAGTATGTCTATGCGCTCTCAGGCTCTACCCCTGATGGGTCACTGACAATCACGGGGACGTACAAACTGACCCTCCTCCTGCAGGGAGTCAACATTACAAGCGGACGGGGAGCAGCCATTGATGTGGAATGTGGGAAACGCATTGCCGTGATTGTCGCCAATGGTACGGAGAACTGGCTGACCGACTGTCCGACGGGGGTGCAAAAGGCTGCACTCTATTTCACAGGTCATCCCGAGTTTGAGGGGAATGGTACACTGAACGTAACGGGGCTGGTCAAACACGCCATCGCTGCCAAGGAGGAACTGAAAATCAAGCGCTCGGCAGGCACCATCAATGTGCTGGGGGCAGTGGGCGACGGCATCCATTGCGGCAAGGGAAAGGCACTGAACGAGCACAACTACTTCGAAATGAATGGCGGGGTCGTGAACATCACCAACATTGGAGGAGACGGTATCGACAGCGACGATTTCGGAACGATGTCCATCACGGGTGGTTCCGTGAACGTCAATGTGAGTGGCGAGAGTGTGTCGGGACTGAAAAGCGACAGTACAATGACCATTAGCGGAGGACACATGAACATAATGGTTGATGGGAATGACAGTGAGGGAGTGCGAACCAACTACGACGCCCACCTGTTGGGCGGACAGATGGATATCGTGGTCTCAGGCAGCGGGTCGAAAGGCATCAAGAGCAAGGACAAGGCCAACGGGATGGTGCACGATGGGGGGCGACTCACCTTAGGAGGATCCAACATCACGATTTACAGCTATGGCAGCGACCTGATGAATGCCGACTCCACGGAAACCAAGATTCGAGCCATTAGTGCCGACCGCACCATCACTCGCTCGGCTGGCGACATCGAGATATTTGCCTACGGGTCCGTCCATTCTCCTTATCACACGGATTCCACGGAGGTTGTAACGGGAGGCACGCTGACCATACACCGGGCACCATGGCCGTTTTATCATGGCGAGTTCGAACACAGCATGACGGCCCACGTCTCAGCTGTTCTTTTCTCCGGCCTCCCGATTCTCGTCTCCAAGAACCTTGCCATCGGAGCTTTCATACAGGGGAAATGCGTGGGAGTAGCCACGGATGGCTACCTGCGCATCCACAACCTGACAACGGAGGACGACATCGTCACCTTCCGTGGATATGACTTCAGCACGGGGGAATACTACCGCCTGGCTGCGAACCAACCCATCCGATTCTCCCCATACAGCACAATTGGCGGGCCCAGCGCGATGGAACGCATATTGCTAAGGGCACGTCTGCAAGGAGATGTGAACATTGACGGTAGTGTGTCGATAGGGGATGTCACTGCGTTGGTCAACATCATCCTGGGCAAGGAGGAGGACGAATTCGGCATGGCCGATGTCAATGAGGACGGCGAAGTGACAATTGCCGACGTGACGACCTTGGTGAATATTATTCTGGGGAGGTAAGGGTTAACGGGTTAAAGGGTTAACGGTTAACAGTTAAGGCTAAAGGGTTAAGGGTTAATTTTTCATCTTTCAGCTATCAACTTTCAACTTTTATTCGTATCTTTGCGGGTGTAATGGCTAAACAAGAACAAAGGAAACGGACTGAGGCTGTGAGGCTGCCAGTGATTGTTGTCTTCTTTACGGCAACGTGGCTGTGGGCATGGCTGTGGATGGGCGATGTGATGCGCGTGGCCCGAGAGAGTTCCTTCTGGTCGGCCGAGGGGCTGCTGATGCAGTTCATGGACGGACGCCCGTGGGAGGCAATTTCCCGTGCAGGACGCATGTTGCTGACGGCGTACCGCTGGCCGTGGCTGGGAGGATTGTTGATGGCCGTGCTCCTGTCGAAGGCCACATGGCTGATGGGCTATTGCCTGCGGCTGAGGGGCTGGTGGCAAATGCTGCAGTTTGTGCCGGCCGGCGTTTGGCTTTGCTATGTCAGCTATCTGGGATTCAACCTCTACTTTGAGACCGAGACAGGACTCATCATGGGCATCCCTCTGCTGGCTGTGGTGGTATTGCTGACGGTGGCTCTCATCATCCGCTCGTTCAGTCACACCCATCGTTTTCCCAATCCGCTGAAGGGCACAAGGGGGGGGACGCTGGTCCAGAATCGTGTCCAGTCCATCGTGGCAGTGGCTATAGTTGCCCTGGCCATAGGGGTGAGCCACTGGATGCGCCCCTATGTGAGAGTGACGGCACGCATGCAGCGGCAGATGTTGGAACAGGACTGGCGAGGAATGGCCGAAACGGCCCGCGAAAACGCGGAACTGTCGTACCGCCCCATTGCGGCCTATTATGCCATAGCATTGGTGATGACAGGCGAACAGGCTACGCGTCTGTTTGACATTCGCATGGACTATGACGACCCGCACATCCTGGGCTTCAACGGCACGGGGAGCGATGCCATGAACTATTACCTGATGGACTGCGACCTGGCAGCAGGACTGGTGCAGACCGCCATCCACCATGCCATGGAACACATGACCATGAACGGGCCTACGCTACGCGCACTGAAGACACTGACAAAGTGTGCGCTGCTCACAGGCGAATGGGTGGTGGCCGAGAAGTACCTTCGCATCATGGAACATGTCCCCTTCGAAGGCGACTTCGTGGCAAAGTATCGCCCCATGCTCCGTCGGCCCGACCTCGTGGCCCAGGATGCAGAATTCAGTAGGGTGAGGCTGACGGAGCCCATACACGACAATTTTGAGAATCTGCTGACACAGCCCGTCTTTCTGGGCTACAACGCAGCGCTGAACGAGGGGCGCAGCGTGAATGCGCTGTGGAACAGCCTGTTGGTGCACATCTACACGAAGACGATGCCCCAATTCATAGCTCGCTGTCGGCCCATTCAGGGGGCCACTCCGCCACAAACCATTGCCGAGGCGCTGCTGCTGATGTCCACTAAATATCCCGATGTCATGAAGGCTTTCCCCGGACTGAATTTCAACCAAGGACGCCTGCTGACGTTCATGCAGGAGGTGCGCCCCTACATGGGCAGTCATGAATTGCGTGCCGAACATGCACGCGAACTCTTCCCAAAATGGAAGGGCTACTATCCCTATTACTACTTCTTCGGCAACCTGAAAGCCACCAAGCGTAAGGACAAGAGCAACGTGGGAAGCAGCAACCAGGGTGTGAACTAAATTACACGCATCGGCACGTGGAGAACGCTTCGCGTGGCAGTTGTGAATTATGAATTGTGAATTATGAATTATTTAAATGTTTTGGGAAGGACAATCGTGATAGCCACACTTGCTGCGGTGCTCGTCTCCTGTGGCAAGCATAAATACGTGGTCCCCACTGATTTTGCCCAAATCGACTCCATAGCACCCATCTATCCCGATTACACCGACATCGTTGTCCCGCCCAACATCGCTCCGCTCAACTTCGCCCTGCCTGTAACTGGGGCCACGGAAATGGCAGTCCTGTTCGAGGGCGAGAAAGAGGGGAAACTGGTCGCCGGCGCAGGAAAGGAACTGAAAGTGGACATCGACAGCGCTGAGTGGCACCGTCTGCTGGAACAAAACCGAGGAGCCGGAATCCGCGTAAGCATCTTTGCCTGCATGCCTCAAGGCTGGGTGCGCTTCCAACCACATTCGCTCGAGGTTGCTGAGGAAGATATCGATCCCTACCTCTCCTATCGCCTCATCGAGCCTGGTTATGAGCTCTATCGCCAAGTGGGTCTATACCAACGTAACTTGACCAATTTTGACGAACGGCCCATCTACGAAAACAACCGTGCTTATAGCGACGAACACAACCACTGTGTCAACTGTCACAACTATCAAAACTACTCGACCCGACAGATGCTTTTCCATGTGCGAGCCAATCACGGGGGAACCATCATCGTTCGCAATGGTAAGGCTGAAAAAGTGCAAATCAAGGGCGACAGCATCCTGACGGCCGGAGTCTATCCTTCGTGGCACCCAAAGAAAAACCTCATCGCCTTCTCCACCAACAAGACGGGGCAGGCATTCCATCTCTATCACAATGAGAAAATTGAGGTTCTGGACGAAGCCAGCGACCTGCTTCTCTACAATGCCGACACACATGAGGTGAGCCGAGTCCTGGGCGACACTACAAAGTTTGAAACCTTCCCCTGCTGGTCTCCTGACGGGCTGTGGCTATACTATTGCACCGCCAACGAACCTCAGTCGGCCGAAACCCTTAATCTGCCCGACAGCATGGCCGAGATGCGACGTGTGCTGCTCTACAACAAATTTCACTACGACATCCGCCGTCTGCCATATAACGAACAAACGGGGCTGTTCGGTCCATCGGAAATGGTGGTGGATTGCAGCAGTCGCGAGCGCAGCGCATCATTCCCTCGTGTGAGTCCCGATGGCCGCTACCTGCTCTTTGCCGAGGGAGACTACGGGCAGTTCCACATCTGGCATAAGTCGAGCGACCTGTTTGTCAAGGACTTGCAGACCGACTCCATCTATCCACTCACAGAGGCCAACTCCGACGACGTTGATTCGTATCACACATGGAGCTCCAATGGTCGCTGGATTGTCTTCAGCAGCCGACGCATGGACGGAAACTACACACGTCCCTTCATCACTTATTTCGACCGTCAGGGCCATGCCCACAAAGCGTTCTGCCTGCCTCAACACGACCCCGACCACAACATCTTACTCCTGAAGAGCTACAATGTGCCAGAACTTACTCGCGATGCCGTCCGAATCAGTGAGCGCGAACTGCGTCAGTGCATCTACGAAACAGAAGGGACAATGGCCACATACCACGCACTAAAGCGCGTAACCCATTAACCCGTTAACCCTTAAACATTAAACATTAAACATTAAACCTTTATATTATGAGAGTAATTATCGAACCTGACTACAATGAACTGTCACGCTGGGCTGCAGAATATGTTGCCGCCCGCATCAATGAAGCTCAACCCACAGCCGAGAAACCCTTCAAGTTGGGGTGCCCCACAGGCTCCTCGCCACTGGGCTTGTACAAACATCTCATCAAAATGAACAAGGCTGGCAAGGTGTCGTTCCAGAACGTCATCACCTTCAACATGGACGAATACGTAGGACTCCCCGAGGAACACCCCGAAAGCTACCACAGCTTCATGTGGACCAATTTCTTCTCTCACATCGACATCAAGAAGGAAAACGTCCACATTCTCAATGGCAACGCTCCCGACTTGGCAGCTGAGTGTGCAGCTTACGAACGTGCCATTGAGGAGGCTGGCGGCATCGACCTCTTCATGGGTGGAATTGGTCCCGACGGACACATTGCATTCAACGAGCCCTTCAGTTCACTGACAAGCCGCACTCGCGTGAAGAGTCTCACCACCGACACCATCATTGCCAACAGCCGCTTCTTCGAAGGCGATGTCAACAAGGTTCCCAAAACGGCACTGACCGTGGGTGTTGGCACCGTGATGGATGCCAAGGAAGTGCTCATCGTGGCAAACGGACATGGCAAGGCACGCGCCCTGCACCATGCCATCGAGTGCGCTGTCAGTCACGAGTGGACCATCAGCGCCTTGCAGATGCACCCCCATGCCATCATCGTCTGCGACGAGGCTGCCACCGACGAGCTGAAGCATGGCACCTACAAATATTTCAAAGACATTGAGAAGGACAACCTTTAATCCATCATCTGGAAGCCTGATAACAAATGTCCCCTGCCTCAGCATCGTGAAGCAGGGGACATTTCTTTTACATTCAAGTTTAGCCCATTAAATAACCTTCTCAAGCTTGGCAATGTTCTCGGCCACTTGTTCGTCGGTGACCTCGTAGTTCTGCAGGTTACCCGAGAGGTACTGGTCATAGGCACTCATGTCTATGAGTCCGTGGCCCGAAAGATTGAACAGAATGACTTTTTCCTCACCCGTTTCCTTGCACTTCAGCGCCTCGCGGATGGTGGCGGCAATGGCATGGCTCGACTCGGGAGCAGGGATGATACCCTCGCAACGGGCAAACAACGTACCTGCCTCAAAGGTCTCAAGCTGCGGAATATCTACTGCACTCATCAGTCCGTCCTTCAGCAACTGACTGACAATGACGCCAGCACCATGATAGCGCAAACCACCGGCATGGATGTTGGCCGGCATGAAGTTGTGTCCCAACGTGAACATGGGCAGCAGGGGGGTGTAACCAGCTTCGTCACCAAAGTCATACTGGAACACACCACGCGTCAGCTTCGGACACGAAGCAGGTTCTGCAGCGATGAACTGGGTCTTTTTCCCATCCAAAATATTATGGCGCATGAAGGGGAATGCAACGCCGCCGAAGTTCGAACCACCGCCAAAACAAGCAATCACGACATCGGGATACTCACCTGCCATGGCCATCTGCTTCTCGGCCTCCAGACCAATGACACTCTGATGCAAAGCCACATGGTTGAGCACCGAACCCAGTGTGTACTTACAATTGGGCGTGGACATGGCCAATTCAATGGCCTCACTGATGGCTGTCCCAAGCGAACCCTGGTTCATGGGGTCGCGAGTGATGATATTCTTACCCGCACGGGTTGACATTGAAGGTGATGCCTCAACCGTGGCTCCAAATGTCTGCATGATGCTACGGCGATAGGGCTTCTGGTTGTAGCTGATCTTCACCTGATATACGGCACACTCCAAGCCGAACACCTTGGCGGCATACGACAGAGCTGCACCCCACTGTCCGGCACCCGTTTCTGTGGTGATGTTAGTCACACCCTGCATCTTGTTGTAGTAGGCCTGAGCCAGTGCCGAGTTCAACTTATGGCTACCAACCGGGCTCACACTCTCGTTCTTGAAATAGATGTGAGCAGGTGTGCCCAGAGCTTTCTCCAGTCCATAGGCACGGACAAGGGGAGTAGAACGATAGTACTTATACATCTCACGGACTTCCTCTGGGATGTCAATCCAGGCATCCGTCTGATTCAGTTCCTGACGAGCCAGTTCTTCGGCGAAGATGGGATACAGGTCTTCGGCTTTCAGTGGTTCCTTCGTCGCTGGATTGAGGGGCGGCAGTGGTTTGTTCACCATGTCGGCCTGGATGTTGTACCACTGTGTCGGAATCTCGCTCTCTGGCAAGAAAAACCGCTTTTGTCTTTCTTTCATAACTAAAGCTTTTTTAGAGGTTAATATAATATTTTATTTATACATCATTTTTAATTAAGAAAGAGGCCCGTCGTAAGAATGACAGGCCTCTTTGCTTTTGCTCACTTTCAGGTATGCGGCTATCTTCTCACGATTTTTCGAACCTTGAGTTTGGCCACCACCAAAAGTTTGCAGTTCTAACCATAAAACAATACAACATTTCTTTCAATTCGACAGCAAAGTTAACGAGTAACTTTCAAACTGACAAATATTTAGGCAATTATTTTACACTTTTATTGAAAATTGTATCTCAAAACAATGTATTCTCAATAATCTTGCCCATTTGCCAGATACAGCGAATCTCCAGTTTGTCGTCAAGAATCATGACATCGGCATCCTTCCCACGCTGCAGAGTACCCTTGCGGTCGTTGACCTTCATGATGAGCGACGGAGTCTCACTAACCATGCGCACTGCATCCTCCAGAGGAATCTCGGCTTGCTGCACTGCCACGCGAATCAGACGGTCGGTGGTGGCAATGCTGCCTGCCAAGGCCGAACGGTCAGAGAGTTTAGCCACGCCGTCCTCCACAATGACACGAGGGTCAAAGGCCACGGCATCGGCTGGCGCGGCGGCCACAGCCAGAGCATCGGTGATGAGGGCCATGCGCTCCACGCCCTTAATCTTGTAGGCCATGCGCAGGATGGTGGGCGGCACATGTATGCCGTCAGCCACACACTCAATGGTCATGTCATCGATGAGATAGACACTCTCCACCGTTCCCTCATACTTGTAGCCCTGCTTGTTATGGAATCCAGGCATGGCATTGTAGAAATGGGTAACATGGGTAAATCCGGCTTCGAATGCAGTCTTCACATCACTGAATTCAGCATGCGTGTGGGCAATACTGGGCAAAATGCCCTTCTCTGCACAGAATTTGCCGAACTGGATGGCTCCGGGCAACTCTGGTGCGGCGTCCCAGCGGCGCAGGCAGGGACTATTCTCCACGATGGGGATGTATTCGTTGGGGTCGGGATCCTTAATCCACTCTGGGATTTGGGCACCAGCCTTAAGGGGATTAAGGTAATGTCCCTCGAGGTGCAGACCCAGGATGGGGCTGTCCTCCTCCTTCATCAGTTTTGTGCATGTCTCCACGGCCTGTTCTATCATGGGCACAGTGCTGCTCGACAGCGTGGGGAAGATGCTCGTGGTACCATGTTTGGCATGAGCCTCAACGGCCGTACGGAAGGCCTCCTCGGTACCCTCCTGGAAATCACGTCCGCCGCCACCATGCACATGCATCTCTATGCCACCAGGCACCACATACATACCCTTGGCATCAATGATGTTTGCCCCAATGATGGCAAGGTCACAGTTCGTTACTTCCAGTATCTTGTTGTCGCGAAGGATGATACTGCCGTCCTTCAGCCATCCCTGTGGGGTCAGTATGCGACCATTGATAATTTGTGTTAACATAGTCCTCTTATTTTACCATACTATAAACTACATCCATAATCTGCTTCCCCAACTGATCGGCCTCCTCCATGGTGGCAGCCTCGCTATAGACGCGGACAATGGGTTCCGTGTTGGACTTACGCAGGTGTACCCACTTGTCGGGGAAGTCTATCTTCACACCGTCAATGTCGTTCACCTCTTCGTTCTTATACATCTCTTTGACACGTGCAAGAATGGCATCAACGTCCGTGTCAGGGGTCAGGTCGATTCGGTTTTTGGCTATCTGATAGGGAGGATAGGTGGCACGGAGTTCACTCGTCTTCATGCCGCGCTTGGCCAGATAGGTCAGGATGAGCGCGATGCCTACAAGTGCATCGCGGCCGTAGTGGGCTGCGGGATAGATGACTCCGCCATTGCCCTCACCGCCAATAACGGCGTTGGTCTCCTTCATCTTTGCCACCACATTCACCTCACCCACAGCGGCTGCATTGTACGCACAACCATACTTGCGGGTAACATCGCGCAGGGCACGGGTCGATGAGAGATTCGAAACGGTGTTTCCCGGCGTGTGTTGCAGGATATAGTCGGCCACGGTCACCAGCGTGTACTCTTCGCCATACATGGTGCCATCTTCGCAGAAGAGGGCCAGGCGGTCCACGTCAGGATCAACCACAAAGGCTATGTCATGCTCGCCCTTCTGCATCAGGGCCTTAATGTCGGATAGGTTCTTCTCCAGAGGTTCGGGATTGTGCTGGAAGTCGCCCGTAGGTTCGGTAAACAATCCCGTGACATGCTCCACGCCCAGTGCCTTGAACAGTTTGGGCAGGATGACACCTCCCACGGAGTTCACTGAGTCAAAGGCCACGCGGAAGTTGGCCTTTCGGATGGCCTCAACGTCCACGAGGTCCAGCCCCAGCACCAAGTCGATATGTTTCTGGTCGTAGGAGTTGTCTTCGATGAGGTGTCCCAGGTGATCAACATCGGCATACTCAAAGTCCTCCTCCTCGGCTATGCGCAACACCTCTTCGCCCTCTGCCTTGTTCAGGAACTCACCCTTCTCATTCAGCAGCTTCAAGGCATTCCACTGTCGCGGATTGTGACTGGCGGTCAGGATAATACCTCCGCAAGCCTTCTCCATGGTGACAGCTATCTCTGTCGTAGGGGTGGTGGCCAGTCCGATGTAAACCACATCGAAGCCCATGCCCATGAGTGTTCCGCAAACCACATTCTTCACCATTTCACCCGAAATGCGAGCGTCGCGACCCACCACAATCTTGTTCGTGGTCACCTTCGTGGTGCGACGGATGATGGTGGCATAGGCCGTAGTAAATTTCACAATGTCCAGGGGATTCAGGGTATCACCTGTCCGGCCACCGATGGTACCGCGGATGCCGGAAATAGATTTTACAAGTGTCATAGAATTAGAGTTTAGTTAACCGTCCTGCAAAGATACACTTTTTTCCTTTCCCGTGCAAGATTGTTGGTATTTCTTTCGATTCTTTCGAACATGACCATAAATATTATTTAATCAAACTTTGTCCATCTCTCAGGTTTTTTGTATCTTTGACACCAATAACAATCTTACTACAAAAACTTAAAACTATGAAACTAAGAAATCTACTATTGGCAATGGCTTTTTCCACGGGTTCTGCTGCCATGGCTCAGGACTACACCGTGACCGTTCAGGCCAACAAACCGGGAGCAGTTGTTCAACCCACAATGTACGGCATCTTTTTCGAGGACATTAA
This sequence comes from Prevotellaceae bacterium UBA4301, assembly GCA_002395775.1. Classification (GTDB taxonomy): domain Bacteria; phylum Bacteroidota; class Bacteroidia; order Bacteroidales; family Bacteroidaceae; genus Physcousia. The sequence continues at coordinate 41,948 of DGUV01000078.1, read as the reverse complement.
CTTTGCCGCCGACGGTGGCCTCTATGGTGAGCTGTTGAAGAATCGCTCGTTCGAGTTCACCCCCGACCACCTGATGGGATGGCAAGCCTTCGGTAAGGTAGAAATCAAGAACGACGGCCCCTTTGACCGCAATCCTCACTATGCTCGCCTGACCACCATGAACCACAACGACTGGTGGACAGGTCTGCAAAACGAGGGTTACTTCGGCATCGGCGTGGAACGTGACCACGAATACCGTTTTAGTCTTTACGCCCGCGTGCCGGACGGCAAGACACAGATGTTGCGCGTGCAGCTTGTGGAACCCTACACCAACCGCGAACATCAGGAGTTCTGTCAGCAGGACATCAAGGTCACCTCTACCGACTGGCAGAAATACACCGTCATTCTGAAGCCCAATCACACTGCCGACAAAGCCCAGCTGCGATTGCTCATGTGCGAAGAGAATGGACGCAGCGGACGCGGCACCGTCGATGTCGAACACATCAGCCTGTTCCCCGTCGATACCTGGAAAGGACACGAGAACGGTATGCGCAAGGACCTGGCTCAGGCTCTGGCAGACATGAAACCCGGTGTTTTCCGCTTCCCCGGTGGTTGCATTGTCGAGGGTGTCACCTTGGACAACCGCTACAACTGGAAGAACTCAGTGGGTCCCGTCGAGAATCGTCCTCTGAACAAAAACCGCTGGGAATGCACCTTCACCTATCGCTACTATCCCGACTACTTCCAGAGCTACGGCCTTGGCTTCTATGAATTCTTCCTCCTGAGCGAGGAGATTGGCGCCGAACCCCTTCCCGTACTCAACGTGGGCATGGCCTGCCAGTTCCAGAATGGTGAGGACGCCCATGCCCCTGCCACCGAGGAGGGCCTGAAAGAGTTCATCGACGACTGCCTCGATCTCATTGAGTTTGCCAACGGCACCACCGACACCAAATGGGGCAAGCTGCGTGCCGAAATGGGCCACCCCGCCCCCTTCAACATGAAGTTATTAGCCATTGGTAACGAACAATGGGCCGAGCCCTATTTCAAGCGCGTAAAGATTGTGGCCGATGCTGTGCGCAAGGCTCATCCCGAAATTAAGATCATTGGCACCAGCGGCCCCGATGCCGAAGGCCACAACTTCGAGATTGGCTGGGAAGCCATGAAGCGCCAGAAGGCCGACCTCGTCGATGAGCACTTCTATCGTCCCATCTCTTGGTTCAAGAACGAATGGAACCGTTATGACAAATACGACCGCAAGGGACCAAAGGTATTTGCCGGTGAATATGCCTGCCACGACCGGGGTAAGAAGTACAACCACGCCGGTGCCAGCATCTATGAGGCTGCCTTCATCACGGGCATCGAGCGCAACGCCGACATCGTGCACATGGCCACCTACGCTCCCCTCTTCAGCCATGTCGATGGCTGGCAGTGGCGTCCCGACATGATTTGGTACGACAACCTGCGTGTGGCCAAGTCGGCCAGCTACTGGGTGCAGGCCCTCTTTGCCCAGAACAAGGGCACCAACGTGCTGCCCATCCAGCAAACCAACTTCCCCAAGAAGGGCGAGGATGGTGTCCTCACATCAGCCGTATGGGACAAGGACAAGGGCGAGGTCATCGTCAAAGTGGCCAATACACTCGAGCAGGCCAAGACGGTCAAGATTCAGCTCGCCGGTCTGAAGTCAATTGCTTCAGCAAGCGCCATCACCCTCGACCTGAGCAACTACGACCAGGAGAACACCGTGGAGCAGCCCAACCTCATCGAACCTAAGGAATCGGAGGTCAAAACTCAGGGCAACACCATCGAAACCACCATCCCTGCCAAGACATTTGTAGTCTTCAAGGCTAAAAAATAGTTAAAAAAAGAGTTAAAAGTTTGGAACATACGTTTTTTGTTCCTAACTTTGTCCAGCAAGAATTATCAAAGACAGGATTCCGACGATTCACTTCGTCGGGATTCTTCTTTTGATTCTTCGAAAAACAATGATCGTAAAACTAAAAAAGAAGAAACAATGGCATACATGTCACAACAGGGCTACGACAAACTGGTAGCCGAACTACAGCACATGGAGAGCGTGGAACGCCTCGCCGCCAGTGCTGCCATCGCCGAGGCTCGCGACAAGGGTGACCTCAGTGAGAACGCCGAATACGATGCAGCCAAAGAGGCTCAGGCTAAGTTGGAAACCAAGATTGCACTGCTGAAGCAGACCATTCTGGAAGCCAAAATCATCGACACCAAGACACTGGACACCAGCAGCGTGCAGATTCTGGCCACCGTGGGACTCAAGAACCGCAAGAACGGTATGCAGATGAAGTACACCATCGTCAGTGAGAGCGAAGCCAACCTGCGTGAAGGCAAAATCAGCGTGGGCACCCCCATCGCCCAGGGTCTCTTGGGCAAGCATGTGGGCGACGTGGCCACCATCAAGGTTCCCGCCGGCATGGTAGAACTGGAAATCACCAGCATCACCTTCGACCTCTAACCTCCCCCCCTCAACCTTAAGGGCCTCAAAGACCTTATAGACCTTAACGACTTTAACAACTTCTAAAAGAATAAGCTCATGACCATCTTCTCACGAATCGTAGCTGGCGAAATCCCCTGCTACAAGTGTGCCGAGAACGACCACTTCCTGGCATTCCTCGACATTGCGCCGCTGGCCAAGGGCCACACGCTGGTCATTCCCAAGCGTGAGGTTGACTATTTCTTCGACCTCACCGATCAGGAAATTGCCGACATGCAGGTGTTTGCCAAGCATGTGGCACAGGCCATCCAGAAGGTGTTGCCCTGTCGCAAGGTGGGACAGGCCGTGCTCGGACTGGAAGTTCCCCATGCCCACATCCACCTCGTGCCTATGCAGAATGAGGGCGACCTGAACTTTGCCAACGCAAAGAAGTCATTCACCCCCGAAGAGATGCAGCAGGTGGCCAATGCCATCCGCGAAGCCTTCGAGAAGCAATAACAATCTCAGAATAATCGGAGTAATCCGAACACTCGGATTATTCCGAGCACTCCTATCACTCCGAGAACACTCCTATTACTCCATGGAAAACCACAACTATTGCCTTATACTGGCCGGAGGCATCGGCAGCCGTCTCTGGCCCATGAGTCGCAAGAGCTTCCCCAAGCAGTTTATCGACATATTCGGCACGGGGAAGACACTCTTGCAGGAAACCTATGACCGCTTTGCACGCTTCATGCCTGCCGACCACATCTACATCTCCACAAATGTGGACTATCTCCCCTTCGTCTATGAGCAGTTGCCCATGGTCGATGATACCCACATTCTGGAGGAACCTCTTCACCGTGGCACACTGGCCAGTGTGGCCTGGGGCACAGTGGTCATCAAGAAGGCCGACCCACAGGCCTCCCTCATCGTGTCGCCCGTCGATCAGCTCATCCTCAACGAGACCCATTTCCAGCAGGATGTCAATGCCGCACTCGATTTCGTCTCGCAAGGCAATCGCCTCATGGTCATGGGCCTGCGCCCCACCCGTCCCGAGACGGGATACGGCTATGTGCAGATGGGCGACGAGACCGACTATCCCAACATTTCCCGCCTGAAGACCTTCACCGAGAAGCCCGAACTGAAGTATGCCGAGGTGTTCTTGCAGGACGGCAGTTTCCTCTGGAACACAGGTATCTTTGTCTTCGGCGTCGATGCCATGCTGAGCAACATCTACCAGCTGGTTCCCGAGTATCAGGTGGAGATTCCCAAAATGATGGCCGATGCCGAGACGGCCGACCCCAAGTTCCTTCCCGAGTTCTTCAGTGTCCTGCCCAAACTGAGTGTTGACATGAACATCATGGAGAAGAGTCAGAACGTCTATGTCTATGAATGTCACTTCGGATGGGCCGACCTGGGCACCTGGGGCACCCTCAGCGAAAACCATGTCACCGATGCCGAGGGCAATATCATACTCGACACGCGCGCCCTGCTCACCAACTCCCGGGGCAACGTCATCCGCCTGGAGAAGGGCCACACCGCCCTCATCGACGGGCTGCAGGACTATGTGATTGTCGAGGAGGGCGACGTGCTGATGATTTGTCCCAAGAACAACGCCGCCACCATGCGACGCATGATGACCGAGGCACAAACCCAGCTGGGCATAGAATAGCCCCACGAACCGACTTTTTACTAACCCCTAAACTCATACCACTATGAAAAGATTGTTTACGATGCTCTGTCTGACACTGATGACCTGCATCACATGGGCGCAGGGAATGCCGCAGGACGGCAAGACCTATTACATCTACAACGACAACGACAATCCGTTGTACTTCTACAACAACAACGGAGCACTGGCCCTCAACGGGTCTTATCAGGCCGACGACCTCACCTATCTCTGGAAGGTCATCCAGGCTGGCGATGCCTATTACATCCAGAGTGCCAGCGACGCATCGTGCTATCTGGCATTCAAGAAGATGGCCACCAGCCCCTTTGCCTGGACCATCGACACAGCCAAGGCCTATGCCGAGGGCAACGTAACGCTCTTTGGCCAGTACGACGACGGGCGCAACATCTATTTCGTAATCAAGAACACAGGAGCGTTCGACCAGGCCGGTGCGCCCTTCAACAAGGCCACCACTGAATACAGCAGCGATTTCTGCTTCGTGGAATACAACCAGGAACAGACTGTCATCCCCATCAGCATTCAGTGCAACCTGCCACAGGCACAGGGAACCTTCACCCTCCAGGGCAAGACCAAGACGGGCAACTGCACGCTCTACTACACCATGGGCGATGCCGAGACCGTCCTGCTCACCGGCGAGGCTGGTAACAAAGCCTACCATTTCGACGGATTCTTCTACAATGGCGAGAACCTGGGCACCGAGGTCAATGTCGATGGTCTGGGAACCAACACCCTCGAGGCACGTTTCTCACTCGACATCTTCAGCCAGACCTATGGCGAGAAGTGGCTACGCTTCGGCACACCCGAGGACGTCAACAGCGCTGCACGCAGCAGCGGCCTCAACGAAACGCCCATAAACACGAAGATTGACGTTGGCAGTCAGGACTACCTGTGGTGCTTCGTGGGCGACGCCAACAGCTTCACCATCTACAACCGCGCTCTGGGCACCGACGTGGCCCTCACTGCCGATAACGCAGAACAGGGCACCGCCACCTACTTCACCGCAGCCGACCAGGCCGCCCACTGGACACTCCTCGACGACTACGCCACCGCCAGCAGCGGGGCGGGTTACGTCATCACCCTGCCGGGCTCCGAGTCGCAAGGCATCAACTGCTATGGTGGCCCCACAGGCTTCCCCCTGAAGTTCTGGAAAGCCAGCGGAGCCGGTACGCACTGGAACTTTGAGCGCATCGGCGACGGCACACCCGTCATCTACAACATCTCGGGCGACAATCCCTTCCCCGACACCAACACACGCGTGGCCGACATCGAGGTCAGCTATGGCAACACCACGGCTTCGGCCATCGTCACCACCGAGTATGCCGGCAAGGCCGACACCTACTACCTGCCCTATGGCAAGGAACTCAGTGTCAAGCTCAAGCAGGCCTACCACGGCTACATCTTCCGTGGCATCACCACCGACGAGAACGGCATCATAAACGTCAATGCCGAGGTTGACCCCAACAACAAGTTCCAGTACCTCTTCTATAGCAACACGCCCGAAGGCATCCCCTATCGCATTCCCGCCATTGCCACCGCACACGACGGCACGCTGGTGGCCATCAACGACTATCGTCCCTGCAAGATGGACATCGGTTATGGCGAGGTCGATCTCATGATGCGCCGCTCCTCCGACAACGGCCAGACTTGGAGTGCCCCTGAGAAGATTGCCGACGGCACTGGCATCAAGGGCACCATCGACTGCGGCTTTGGCGATGCAGCCCTCGTGGCCGACTGCGAGAGCGACCGCATGCTGCTCATCTGCGTGGCAGGCAGCGTGGTCTATACCGTCAGCACCCGCAGCAACAGCAACTACGTCTGCCGCTTCTACAGCGACGACAACGGTGCCACATGGACGCCTGCCGAGGACATCACCGAGCAGATTTACGGTCTCTTCGACGACGACCCCAGCGGTCAGGTCCAAGGTCTGTTCTTTGCCAGCGGACGCATCTTCCAGAGCCGCATCGTGAAGAAGGGCCAGTACTATCGCCTCTATGCCGCCCTGGCCGCCCGTCCCAATGGCAACCGCGTGGTCTATAGCGACGACTTCGGAATGACCTGGCATGTGCTCGGTGGCGTCAGTGCCCACCCCGTGCCCAACGGCGACGAGCCCAAGTGTGAAGAGTTGCCCAACGGCAACATCGTCATCAGCAGCCGCAAGAGCTATGGTCGCTACTTCAACGTCTTCCAGTTCTCCGACGACACCTTCACCGACGGCCAGTGGGGCACCGTGCTCCAGAGCAACCAACAAGACAACGGCATCACCACAGGCCGCAACGCCTGCAACGGTGAAATCCTATGCGTCTATGGCAAGCGTGTCGATGGCAAGTACGACAACGTCTATCCCATCATGCTCCAGAGCCTGCCCATGGGCGACAGCCGCACCGACGTCACCATCTGGTGGAAGCAACTCAGCTACAACACCGCCTACAACTACACGCCCGAACTCTTCTCCCGCAACTGGAACCAGGGCCTGCAGGTGAGCCACACCTCATCGGCCTACAGCACCATGTGCGTGCAGCCCGACGGCAAGATTGGTTTCTTCTTCGAGGAAGGTCCCAACGAGTACTGCATGGTCTATGTTCCCCTCTCGCTGGAGGAAATCACCGATGGCATGTTCTATCTCTACGACCCCGCCACCGACGGCATCCAGGACATCGCTACTGAAGACGTGGCAAATGGCGAACGGCTAAACGACAAATGTTATGATCTCAGCGGGCGGCAGATGACCGATGCAAACCTGAAGAAAGGTATCTACATCCGACAAGGCAAGAAAGTGGTAGTCAAATAGCCTCTCCTTTCCTTTTGTCAAATATTACATTCCCAATGCTCCGGACCGAACACGGCCTGGAGCATTTTTTATGCTTTTTTTTGACAGTTTAGTGATAATTTACTAACTTTGTCGCCCGAACAATTGATAAATTATTACCCAATGAAACGGTTTTCTGCCATATTATTAGCATTAGTCATTGCCACTCTCTTCGTGGCCCATGCCCTTCCTACTAAGTTCTACGTCTGGATTGGCGGCAACTACACTGCCTACGAGATCGATGCCGACGAGATGTCCTACGCCGATGGCACCATCACCATCAAGGGCACCACCTACCAGCTGGCCGACATCGACAGCATCACCTTTGCCCTGCCCGCTGCCGAAGAGGACACTACCGAACAGGTCGTAGCCGACACGGTCTATGTCACCTACTCCCAGACATCGGCCACCGTCACCCCCTCCGTCTCGGGCATCACCACCTCCGTCAGCGGAGCCGATGTCACCCTCGTCAATGCCAACACCGACCGCGAGATGTGCTTCGTGCTCAGCGGAGCCTCATCGTCGGGTTCGTTCCTCTACAGCGGTTCGCTCAAGACCACCATCCGCTTGGCAGGACTCACCCTCACGGGCTCCTCGGCCGAGGCCATCAACATCCAGTGTGGCAAGCGCATCGCCTTGGAATTGGCCGACGGCACTGAGAACACCCTGGCCGATGCATCGTCCGACGGCGGACAGAAAGCAGCCTTCTACACCAAGGGCCATCTGGAGATTAGCGGAGGCGGCACGCTCAACCTCACCGGGAACATAAAACACGCCATTTCATCGAAAGAATATATGCTTGTGAAGCGCACCGCAGGCACCATCGTCGTCACCTCTTCAGCCGCCGATGCCATCCATGCCGGGCAGTACTTCAAGATGAACGGAGGCACCATCCGCGCCACCAACGTCAAGGGCGACGGCATACAGGCCGAAGCCACGGGTGACGAGGGCGACGAACTCGACGGACAAATGATTATTAATGGCGGCACCATCAACCTCTCCCTCACCGGACAGGACGTTGCAGCCCTCAAGAGCGACTCCCTGATGACCATCGCCGACGGCGCCATCACCCTGCAAAGCACCGGCTCGGCCGCAAAAGGCATGAAGTCGAAGACCGACCTCAACATCACCGGCGGCACCTTCGTCATCAAGCAGAGCGGCGACTACATCATCGAGGACGGCAGTCCCAGCTACACCACAGCCATCAAGGCCTCGGGCAACCTCACCATCTCGGGCGGACAATTCACCATCACCAACTCTGCCGTGGCAGGTCGCGGACTCTCGGCCGATGGCGTCATCACCGTCAACGAAGACAACGCATCCACCTTGCTCAACATCACCAACACCGGCAAGGGCGAGGCCCTGGACACCTCCAAGACCGTAGAAAGCGACGACACCGGCACCACCGAAGAGACCTACCGCGTCTATGTCTATGTGCCCACCAGCTCGGGCGGTGGTCCTGGCGGCAGCACGAACCGTGCCTGGTCAACAGTCTATCTCTACGATGCCTCCGACGATTCGCAGGTGGCCCAACTCACCTCCACCGTCACCGTCACCACGGGCTACACCTCGCGCACCTTCTATTACTACGACTTCAAGAAGAGCAACACGGGCACCTACTACTTCGGCTCCACCTACACCAGCGGAGGCGGTTGGGGAGGCGGCACCACCTACACGCTGAAGAGCACCACCTTCCCAGGCCCCACCTCGGGCTCGGCCTACTTCTACACCATGAGTTCCAACTACTCCACCAGCGGCACCACCCGCACCTACACCCTCACCGATGCCACCCAAACCTATGCCAGCGCCACCATCTCGGCCGGAACCTCCTCGAGTGACGACTACGTCACCGCCAAAGGCATTTCGGGCGACAGCAACGTGCTGCTCGAGACCGGCACCATCACCATTGCCATGAGCGGACAGGGCGGCAAGGGCATCAAGGCCGACCAAGCCTTCCTCATGGGTCGTTCCGGTGGCTCAGGTCCCACGCTCACCGTCTCCACCACGGGCAGCAAGCTGGGCAGCAGCAGCCAAGGCGGCGGAGGTTGGGGAGGCCAGCAGACGAGCAGCGGCAGCAGTGCCAAGGCCATCAAGGCCCAAGGTGCCGTCACCCTCTACGGCGGAGCACTCACCATCACCACTGCCACCGACGGAGCCGAGGGACTGGAGTCCAAGACCAGTGTCGATATTCAAGGCGGACAACACTACATCAAGGCCTACGACGACTGCATCAACTCCGCCGGCCCCATACAGTTCAACGGTGGCATCACCGTCTGCTGGTCCACTGGCAACGACGCCGTCGATAGCAACTACGGCCGCACTGGCGCCATCGTCATTGGCAACGGCACAGCCTTCGCCTACACCTCAAAGGGAGCCCCCGAGGAAGGGTTCGACTGCGACAACAACTCCTACATCCAGATAACCGGCACGGGCATCGGACTCTCCGCCGGAGCCTCACAGGGCGGTGGCGGCAGCAGTTCCACCATCTCCGGAGCCAAGCAGGGCTACACCTTCATCACCAACTCCGTCAGCTACCAGAGCGGTCGCTACTACACCGTGGCCGACGCTTCAGGCAACAACCTCTTCACCTATTCCTTCCCCACCTCCCTCAGCAGCAGTCTCTCGCTGCTCACCGCCACGGGCATGAAGTCGGGCAGCACCTACACCATCAAGTACAGCACCACTGCCCCCACCGACGCCACCACCCAGTTCCAAGGCCTCTATCTGGGCAGCAGCCACACCGGCACCACCAGCGTCACCAGCTTCACAGCCAAGTAGCCCTCCCTTGGGGAACACCACACTCCCTCCCTGCCCCCTCGCGGCAGGGAGGGATTATTATCCCTTATCTACCCCATTTGTGACAAAAGAAATCAGAAAATCGATTATTTCTTTTGCATTTCTCTCATTTATTCGTATCTTTGCCCCGATTTGTGCTCACACGCACACGAAATTAGTGTATCGCGCGCACATAAGAGAGACAAAAAAACGAACCTAACTAACCAAAGCTATGCCAGAAATAAGTTCATTCTACGGTATTGCAATTTACATGTACTTGAGCGAGCACAATCCTCCTCATTTCCATGTTAAATACCAAGGTTATGAAGCCATCATAACAATAAAGGAGGGCATTGTAAGAGGTAGTATGCCTCGCAGAGCATTAAGCCTCGTTTACGAGTGGCTCGACCTACACAAGGACGAGCTGATGGACAACTGGCAACGCTTATCCGAGAGCAAAGCTCCCGTCAAGATATCACCACTTGACTAAAACACTATGGAACAGATTCTCAAAGTTACAAAGGCTGAGTACATGCACGACTATGTGTTGCTCCTCACATTCAGCAATGGAGAAGTCCGAAAGGTGGATTTCCTGCCCATGTCTCAAAAAGGCATTTGTGTAAAATTGCAGGACAAAAATTATTTCCGCAACTTCCGCCTCGACCCCTTCTCCGTCGATTGGTCCAACGAGATAGGTTTCGCCCCCGAATACCTCTACGAGCACGGAACACCCGTGTAACCCCTAACCAGCGCGAAGCGCTGTTAACCTGTTCGCTCGGCGACGGGGGAGACGCTTTCACCAAGCGAAGCGACTGAAAGAAACTGTTAAACTGTTAACCTGTTAATCTGTTAAACTATTAAACTTTTATATCATTATTAACTTAACCTAAACAAAAAACAAATGAAAAGACTACTTTTCGCGATGCTATGCATCGTAAGTGCACTCGGAATGAGGGCACAAACGTGGACTGGCAGTGAACCTGCTGAAGGAGATTTTTATCTCTATAACGTAGGTGCAGGAAAATTTCTGAATGCTGGTGACCGCGCAGCAAATTGGGGTACAAATGCTTGCCTCTCTGCGAACTATGGCCTTGACTTCACCCTTGAGGCTAACGGAACTGACTACAACCTCAATTCCAAAAACTCTAATGGTGGAGATAATAACTACTTGGCTACTAGCTTATGGACAGACGGCGCAGCAACACCTTGGACTTTTGCAAGTGTTGGCGACAAGGTTTACAACATTTCCAATGGTGGAAGCTACCTTGTAGCTACTTCAGCAGGTGATGACGTTGAACTTGTGAGCTCTGGTGACGGAGCCAATGCCCAGTGGATATTGGTAAGCCGTGAAAACGTAATTGCGGCAATGGCTTCTGCCACGAAAGACTCCCCGATGAATATTAGTTTCCTGCTGGGTGCCCCTGACTTTAACCGTAATGACACACGCGCCCAGAACGGCAAATCTTGGGCATGGACAAATGCTAACGGTAATGTTACAGTAGCTGGTCCTAACGCTAATCGTGGCACTTTTGGCTGCGAATTCTGGAACAATACTTTTGATATTAACCAGACGCTCACCGATATGCCTGATGGTACTTATGAATTCAAGATTGCTGGCTATGGCACCAACGGAACGACTTATATCTATGGTAATACCACTGAGGTCGTTTTCGCCAATCAGACTAGTGCTGCAAACTTTGGAACAGCCCTTGACAACATTGCCGATGGGCAGTTTGCAGGTAACACGACTGGACGCTTCAACTTAATAGGCGGAACCCTCAAAGTAGGTGTAAAACGCGCTACGAACAAGAGTGCAGATTGGGCTGTATTCGATAATGCAGAATTAATTTATTACGGACTTGACCTTTCGGAATTTGAAAGTGCTCTGGCAGCTGCCGTAGCTGCAGCCGAGGCTGTAGAAGGTACAGTTCCCGCTGCCGCATACGATGTGCTTGCTGGTGTTGTTGCAGAACAGAATAAAACTTATACATCTGCTGCAGAATATACTGCTGCTACAGAAGCTATTGTGAACGCTACCAATACTGCAAAGGCATTGCAGCTCAATTATACGCGCTACAAGAATGTAAAGGCAGCCGTGCTGGCTATCAACAATGGTATTGAAACTGCAACTGCTGATGCTCAAGTCGAGGCTGCTACGGATAATGCCGGCATCGATGTAGCCGTAGCTACTGTTCGTCAGGCACTTGCTGATTACTTGCCTACCGTAACTTTGACTACTGGCCAGACTATCGACCTCACAGCTGCTCTTATTGACAATGCCGCTCCTGGCATGAGTGGAAACACGGACTATTGGACAAATAGTGTTAATCCTGGTCTGGAATTTAATCTGTATGAATTCTATAACCAAGCTGGGGCTACCACCAAGCAAACTATCGCAACATCTCTTCCTGCTGGCAATTACAAGCTTACAGCCATTGCATTCACACGTACCGGTTATGAGGCAAAACTGAATGCTGGAGAAAATAGCACCAACATAGCTCAGGTTGCGTCTGGAACCGTAAATAACCGCAACCAAGGTAACAATTGGATTGCTGAAGGCAATGGTAATGGTGTAACAGACCTTGTCTTCAATCTTTCAGAAGCCACGGCTAACTTAGAGATTGGATTAACGGCTTCTAACAATGGTGACAAATGGATGTGCTGGCGTAGTTTCAGCCTTGTCTATGGCGATGTTTTTGAACCCTATACTCTTGCTGAGGGCAAGATGAATAAGGATGTTGCTGCAGCCCAGACTCAGGCTGATGCTGCGTTCCAAGCAACGCCTTCACCCACAACCTATATGGCTGTCCTCAATGCTATTGCTGCTGCCGAGGCTTCAATTAAGGCATATGCTCCCATGACAGCAGCTGTTGATAAGATTGATGCTGCCCTCGCAGCTGCAACTTCAGCCACGGGAAGTGCAGATGCCTACAATACTATCAAGGCTGCCTACACTGAGGCCACGATTGCCGATGCCGACATTATGGATCAAGTTGCTGCCGCTTACGATGCAGTGATTCCCGTTATCAAGTCTCAGACTGCGGCCAATGCCGACTTCACATTGGCTATTCGGAACCAATCATTCGAATATGGCAACATGACAGGTTGGACGGCTACAGCCTCTTCTGACACAGGTGTTCGTGAAGCCTCGAATGCAACATACGCTGCAACAGGTTCAGATGGTTCCTATCTCTTTAACACATGGTGGCAGGGTGTACCCTTAACTCAAGCTCTTGAGGGACTTCCCACTGGTGAATACACACTGACGGCTTCCGTCGCATCTGATGGTGCTACCATCTATCTGTTGGCAAATGGCGAACATAACGATGGTACCGAAACTGGAAATGAAGAAGTTACTACTTATCCTACAAAGGACACCTTCCAAGATGCAACGTTTACTTTCCTTGTAAAGGATGGCAAGGCTACTATTGGAGTTGTCGGTGGTGCTGGTGGTGATGCTGGCGTACACAAGGATTATGTGGAAGAAGGTTACTGGTGGTACAAGGCCGATAACTTCCGTCTCGTGAAGAACCGCGAACTGACAGAAGAGGAAATGGCTGTTATTCCCACTGCAATTGCTCTTGATGAAACTGAGGTCACCCTCACTGCAGATGCTCAAACCAAGACTTTCGAACTGACCTTCACTCCCGAGGATGCAACCAACACGGTTACATGGACCAGCAGTGACGAGAGCGTGGCTACCGTGGCCAATGGCGTTGTAACTGCTATCTCTTCTGGTACGGCTACAATCACTGTTACCAGTACATTGGATGAGAACGTGAAGGCTGAGGCTACTGTAACCGTTAGCTTCCCCGAAACCGAGGTGGCTTCTGAGGATGTAGTTATTGATGGTCCCGCCCTCTCAACTGTTACTTATGGTCCAAACCTCATCAAGAATGGTTCGTTTGAGTATCCCAATGCTTACTATGGCTGGACATATGGTACAGGTTCTACGACTCCTATCACTTCAGAGAAGTTTGACATTGTAACCGAGGGAGCTGCCGATGGTAATCAATATCTTAAGGCTAAGACAAATGAAGGTGGTGCCGCAGCCGGTTCACTTAATACTTCTTGGGAACTTGAGGACGGAAAAACTTATGTGTTTGGTTATAAGATAAAGGCAAATGCTGGAGCAACTGCTAACACATACATTGGTACATCACTCAACAATACCAAGGGTCAGGAAAATGCAAATAAGAAATTTGATGCTCCTACTTACGGAACAGATTGGACAGACGTGAAGTACAAGTTCACAAACGACGAGAACTTTAAGTATCTTGTGTTTAACGCTCGTTGGCTGGGTGACAACAAATCATTCGATGCTTTCTATTTGGTAGAGGTAACTTCTGAGACCACTGTTGGTAATGTAGAATACGCAACTAATGCTATTCCTACCGCTAACATCGGTACTGGCGCCTTCCAGTACAGTCAGGATGCAATCGATGCTGCCAATGCTCTGGTACAGGGTACTGCTACCGTTGCTGAGGTTGAGGCTACCTATGCTGCTTTGACTACTGTAAACGCTCCCGCCGAAGGCCAGTTGTTCAATGTAGTTCTTACCTATGGTGGCTGGACTTACGACAACAAGGCTATGACCTATATCGCAAATGGCCGCACAGATGGTGGTAACTACAACATCCAGTATAAGGAAGTTGCCAACCAGAACTTGGCTCAGGCATTCACCTTCACCAAGGTTGAGGGCAACAATTACAAGATGTCTCAGATTGATGCCGACGGCGTTGCTCGCTACATCTCTACTGGCGTTCCCTACAGCGGAAATACTTCTCAGATTCGTACTACCACCAACGCTGATCAGGCTTTGGTTGTAACCGTTATCCCGACAGCTACCGAAGGCAAGTGGAACCTGCGTAACACTGAGGCTAATCAGTATATCGGTTCTCAGGATGCTGGCGTTTACACTGTGAACTCTCACATCGACTTCGTTCTCGCTGAGACTCAGAAGCCCTCTATCACCATCAACACCACTGCTGCTGGTTGGGGTACCACCATGCTGCCCTTCGCTGTTGCTTCTGTTCCCGAAGGCGTGAAGGTTTACAGCTGCGCTAAGGCTGAGGGTGCTACGCTGACTCTCGAAGAGGTTGAGACTCTGGAGGCCAACAAGCCTTACATCATCGAAGGTGCTTGGAATGAGACACTGACCGGTGACGCTCAGGGTACTCAGCTCCAGTACACCGAAGGTATGCTGACTGGTACTTACGCAAAGATTGCTGCTCAGGATGGTTGGTACATTCTGCAGAAGCAGGGCGAGAAGGTTGGTTTCTTCAAGGTTGATACCTCTAAGGCTACTCCCAACGTTGGTGCTAACCGCGCTTACCTGACTGCACCCGCAGGCAGTGAGATTAAGGCCTTTGACCTGGGTGGTGATACCGACGGCATCAACAGTCTCGTCAACGACCTGCAGAACGGTGACATCTACGACCTGGCTGGTCGCAAGGTTCAGCGCATGCAGAAGGGCAATGTTTACATTGTAAATGGCAAGAAGGTGGTTGTGAAGTAAAGCCCCTCTCCCCCGTCCCCTCCCCCGAATGGGAGGGGCGAAGGGGATGGAAAACATTAATAATACATAATTGATATTAGCTATGAAAAAGTCATATTTGCAACCCGAGACTGAGATTCTCTATCTCCGTAACATGGACATGATTGCCCTGTCTATGTATGAAGACCCCGCTACAGGTGATGATGCCCTCGTTCGCGAGGAAAACAACGCCTGGGACATCTGGGGTGATAACGAGGCTGAGTAAAAGTTTAATCGGGCTTCGCCCTGTTTAAAAGTTTAACAGTTTAACGGGGCGAGCCTATCCATAGAGTGCTCCCTCCCGACCGCAATGGTTGGGAGGGAGTTTTTTTGCATTATAGCCCCTCATTTATGTCGATAACTCGAAAAAAAACAAAAAAAAGAGCGTTAAACTTTAAATATTAAACTTTATTTCATATCTTTGCCCCGATTCATGTTCAATCTATATACCATATTTAATAATACACGCACGCGAAAGAGGAAACACTATTAATTATATAACCAATAAAAACTATGAAAAAACTTTTACTTATGCTCTTTGCCCTGCTGACGACTGCAGGGGCTTGGGCAGAAACGTACACCATTACGTTTGACAAATCAACAGGTTCTTTCTACAATGGGAGCAACGCTGTTGTGACCACTGGTTGGATTGCTAAATGGGTGTCCAATGAAGCCGGCAAGCCTGCTGTTACGTTGACAGCCTCAGCCAACAACATTAATGCCGATAATGGTCGCATGGCCCCTGGAACATCCACAAGCTGTACTTATTCTCTTTCTGTTGAAGATGGCTACAAGATTACAGGTTTTGAACTCAATTGCCCCACCTTTGGAGCACAAGTAACGGTTACACCTAATGGTGAAGCTGCTGTCGTTGCCGCTACTGGTGAGAACATTGTTGTAACCTCTTCCGCCACCTCCTTCGTTTATTCTGGTCTCAACTCCGGTCGCATTCAAGCTGCCTCCAGCGATGGTGGTTCCTTCAAGATTTTTGTTGAGGATATCCCCGCAGAAAAGGTAGCTGCTTACAACACGGCTAAGGGTTGGATAAATGCCATCCAGTCGGCTAACGGTCTGGTGAAGGATGCCACGAAATACATTTCCAACGCCAAATCATCGGCTGAGGGTTCTTACGAGGCATTGCTTGATGGTGAATATACAACGTATTTCCATGGAGCCTATGGCAATGAAGGCCCCGATGAAGACCAGTACCTGCAGGCAGAACTGACTGAGGCTGTAGATGCCATTCACTTCTACTACAAGAAGCGCAGCCAGAACAACAACAACCGCCCGACGAGCATCACCATCTCTGGTAGCAACGACGGTACCACTTTCACAGAGATTACGACCATCAATAGCGGACTGCCCACGAATGCAGCCGTCATTGAATATGCTTCCGATAAGATTTCTCTGGGTGCCTCCTATAAGTATGTCCGTTTCACCGTGACTGCTACAAATAACAATGCCCAGAATAACGCCGGTCATGTTTTCTTCACCTTCTCGGAGTTCTACATTATGCCTGCCAACGAGGACATTGATGCAGCTGTTTCCATATACAATACATTGCCCGCAAATGCAGATGCGCTGACGGATGCACAGGTGGCACAGATTAACGAGATCAACACGGCTCTGACCAGCACCACGGTCAATGTCACCTACGAACTCTACGAGAGCGACGGCACCACGCTGGTCTCCTCCGTGACAACCGTCCAGAACAAGAACAGTGAAGTGGCTATTCCCAGTTCGCTGACGGGCTACACCTACTATGACTACACCACCGAAGGAACTATCGGTACAACCGACTGTACCATCAAGGTCGTTCGCACGCTCAAGAGCAGTATAGTCTATCCTATTACAAAACTGAGCAACAATAAAGCATATACACTGACTACTGTCCGAGGTTCACTTGGCACCAATGGCACTCAAATGGTATCCACCTTTGGCACCAGCTACACGGCCGGCAATTTCGCCATCATCAGTTATGAGGACAAATATTATCTCTATAGTGTCGCTGATAGCAAGTTTGTAGGTAAACCTCAAACTATAAATAACGTTGCGAATCAACCCATACTGACTGATGACTTGAGTAACGTGACACCCATTAGCTTTACTGCAACCACATTACCCTACCACTATGCTGGTATGGGCAGCAATGGCGTAAATGTCAGCAGCTATGCTACAGGTATCGTAGTTAACAACTGGACCACGCATGATGACGGTAACCAATACATTATCGAGGAGGCCGCCGACTTCGACCCGACCGAAGCTTTGGCTGCACTGGAAGAGTACTTCCACCCCTCTATTACCGTTACCTATGTGGTGAAAGATGTAGATAACAACGTTCTTTTCACCTCCGAGCCCCAAGGCACAACGATGGGAGCCAACATCACCAGCCTGCCCGCAGAGTATCAGCTGACTAACTTCTACGACTACAACACCGTTGACGTAACTATTAGTGAGACGAACACTACCATTGAGTTCACCGCGACGCTGAAGGAGAATCCCAACTTCAAGTTCACAGCTGACACGACCGAACCCATTTGGTACAAGCTGAGAATTAAGGATGCCAACTATCCCACCTACGTGGCCGATGGTACACCCAATGTCACCCTGCCTACAACAGACGCCAACGATGAGACCGTACAATGGGCCTTCATCGGCAACCCCTATGCTGGGTTCCAGATTATCAACCGTGCCGCAGGCACCGGTCTCGTGCTGGGTTCTGCAAGTGCAGCCAGCGGTGGCAACAATGGTGGCAATACCTATGTAACCCTGGCCGCTCCCGGCACACAGACCTACGAGAAATTCTATGCATACCACAGCGGTCTGCTGACCAACGGTTTCTTCCTCTTCAACGAAGAAGGTTATGCCATGAACCAGCGCTCTACTGCCAATCTGGCCTACTGGACAGGCGGCTATGACTTAGGATCGACGTTCGTGGCTACCGAGATTCATGAGGGTGAGATGTTATACTACGACTTAATAGCCCAACTCGAAGCCATTAACTTTGGTACAGAACCCGGCCAGTATAACCTTACGGTAGAAGGTACTGATTATACAACGCAAGTTGCCACTATCATCAGTGGAATGAAGACACAAGGATATTCCGACGAGAACCTGGCTATGGTTCAGCTGATGCTGGAGGGTGTCTCCCTCAACATGCCCGGTGCAGGCTACTATCGCATCAAGGGCAAGACCAGCGGCATGTATCTGGCTGCAGGCCTGGCCAGCAACAACAAGTTTGCCATGAGCACCGCTACCGACGCATCCACCATCTTCTACTTCGACGGCAACACGCTCGTCAACTTCGGTTCAGGCATGTCCAACGGCATGACAGCAAACGCATGGGCATGGGTAACCGGCGATGCTGCCTCTGCCGTTGTATTCCAGGATGGTTTGACCAATGGCGGTTACGCCATCAAATCTGCCACAGCCAACTTCTACGACAACGGCGACGTCTCAGCAAGTGCAGACCGTGGCGGCAATGTTCCCATCAACGCCTCCACCAACACACGCTACACCAGTTGGGCTCTGGAGAAAGTCAGCGCCCTGCCCCTCTCCCTCAATGCTGTAGGTAGCGACTACTATGCAACGCTGTGCGTTCCCTACGACGTGACACTCGATGGTGCTGAGGCTTATACGCTCACAATCAACACTGACAAGACCGAGCTCGACCTGAGCGAAGCCCTGACCACGGTTCCCGCAGGTACTCCCGTCATGCTGAAGGGCACTGCTGCCACTGCCACTGCAACGCTGGGCACCGACTATGTTAACGCTCCTGTCGCAAGCACGCTTACCGGTGTGTTCTACGCCACGACCGTTGCTGCCGAGACCGACTACTTCCTGGGCCAGAAAGACGGTGAAGTTGGTTTCTACAAATGGACCGGCACCACGCTGAAGGCCAATCGTGCTTATCTGCCCGCCAGTGCCGTTGCAGTTGAGGTGAAGGGTCTGAAGCTGAACTTCGGCGACACCGATGCCATCGAGGCCATTGAG
Organism: Prevotellaceae bacterium UBA4301; assembly: GCA_002395775.1. Taxonomy (GTDB): domain Bacteria; phylum Bacteroidota; class Bacteroidia; order Bacteroidales; family Bacteroidaceae; genus Physcousia. The sequence goes on along the minus strand of DGUV01000078.1, from coordinate 22,726 downwards.
AATGGACAGTTGACAACGGGCAATGAAGCCATCTACAACCTGGCTGGCCAGCGCGTAAGCAAGGCCACTCGCGGCATCTACGTCAAGAACGGACGAAAGGTGGTTGTAAAGTAATTCATAATTCGTAATTCATAATTCATAATTGATATTAGCTATGAAAAAGTCATATTTGCAACCCGAAACCTGTATCGAGAACCTGCACCTCGAAAGCCAGCTCCTTATTAAAATCAGCGGTTCCACTGTCGAAGGCGACGATGGCGGCTGGGTAAAAGAAGAGAACAACACCTGGGACATCTGGGGTGAAAACGAGGCTGAGTAAAAGTTTAATCGGGCTTCGCCCTGTTTAAGAGTTTAACTGTTTAACGGGGCGAGCCTATCCATAGAATGCTCCCTCCCGACCGCAATGGTTGGGAGGGAGTTTTTTGTAGAAAAGTTTCCATATATTAAAACTATTTCGTAACTTTGCGACATGAAACGAACCATTAAGACATACGGTGGATACTTTGAAAAATTTCTGCAGACTCTTACACCTGGGGAAATTCGTAAAATTGATTACATATTATCCTTATTGGAAACAGAGGACCGCCTGCCCGTCAAGTTTATTAAATTAATACGCGACGGTTTGTATGAACTGAGGATGTCATTTGCAGGGAACATCTATCGCGTGTTTTTTATCTTTGACGAAGGGCAGATTGTTGTATTGTTCAATGGTTTTGAAAAGAAGTCACAAAAAACACCAAAGTCGGAAATTGAGAAAGCTTTAAAAATAAAGGAGGCATATTATGCAGACAAACAATCATCAGGTAAAAGACTATAGTGCCGTGTTGGCTCAGAAGTATGGCGAGCATGGAACAGCAGAGAGAGAAGCATTCGACGACGAGGCTTATACTTTCTATACCAGCCAGGTATTACAAGATGCCCGACGAGAGGCAAAGGTGACTCAGTCGGAATTGGCTCGTCGTGTTCATACAACTAAGAGTTATATTTCTCGCATTGAGAATGGCTATGTGGAACCAAGTGTTGCCATGTTCTATCGTATCATCTCGGCTTTAGGGTTTCGTATAGACATTGTAAAGCCTTTGTCATTAGGATAAACTCATTTCACTCCCTCCCTACCCACGTGGTTGGGAGGGAGTTTTTTGTAATATGCAAGCATAGCTCTGCATTCGCTGCTCTAAAATTTGGGCTTCGCCCTTATTTTATCGCGACTCAGCAAAGTTTATGCAAGCATAACTCTGCATTCGCTGCTCTAAAATTTGGAACTTCTCTCAACTTTGCGTAACTTTGCACCCACGGAAAGCGGATAAGGGAATCGGGTGAAAGTCCCGGACAGTCCCGCTGCTGTGAGTCGCCATGTCATGGTGCAAACAATGAAGTCACTGAGGTGCAACCCCCTTGGGAAGACGTTTGCCCCGAGCGACGAGTCAGAAGACCTGCCGCCTTTTCCATCCAACAAAACGCTGCGAGGACAGAACGTATGGAACTATTTTAATGTTTAATTCTATAAATTATACCCAAATGAAAAAGTTTCTTTATTTGGCAGTGGCTCTGTGTGCGGGCTTTGCTATGACATCGTGCGAAAGCGACGAAGAGAACATGACCATCCTGACCTTTGAGGGCGACCAGTGGACGGCTCTGGTGGACAATCCTCAGTACAACGGTCCCCTGCTCTATGGCGAGGGCAAGGACACCTATGACTGGAGCGACCATATCACCGGTCTGCAGGGTGGACTGACCCGTGCCTGGGGCGGAACGTATGGCTACAGCGAGGGTGGCATTGCCGTTTCGAACTATGTTTGTGACAGCCTGGAGAAGCACAGCAACTACAACTACCAGCTGGAAGTGCCCGTGTCGAACGGCAGCCAGAACTTTGCCGTGGTGTATTGCGACGCCACCCTGCACTTTGCCAAGGGCGTGAAGCGCATGATTCGCTCGATGGACGTATGCCCCACCACCTACCTGCTGGGCGTGGAGACCTATGGCGACGGCTATGCCAAGGCCCTGACCGAGGCTGGCGACAACATGGTGCTGACCATCACGGCCGACAATGGTGCGAAGATGGACGTGGACTTTGCCCGCGACGGCAACATCCTGAAGACTTGGAAGCGCATCGACCTCTCCAGCCTGGGCAAGGTGAACAGCCTGACCTTCACGATGGACGGCAGCGACAAGTCGAACTGGGGCGTGAAGCATCCCAAATACTTTGCGTTTGACAACGTAAGAGTCGTAATGGACTAACTGCGTGAAACTCTCTCTCTATCTATATAATAAGGTGAACATGCTGCTGTCGGCCCTCGTGCTGACGGCGGCATGTTCCAATTCCGACCCTGGCATCCCCACCGAGGACTTTGAGGGGACGGGAAAGGGGGTGTTCGTCCTGTGTGAGGGCAACTTCAATGCGGGCAACAGCACACTGTCGTACTACAACCCCGTGAGCAAGGAGGTGAGGAACGGTGTGTTCCAGCGGGCCAACGGAGGTGCCAAGTTGGGCGACACAGGCCAGTCCATCCAGCTGCATGGCGGACTGGCCTATGTGGCCGTGGAGAACAGCGGCATCATCTGGGCACTGGACACGGCATCGTTCAAGGTGCGCGGCCAGCTCACCACGGGTCAGACGGAACACATGATCAACCCGCGCTACATCCACTTCCTCAGTGACGAGAAAGCCTACGTCACCGACCTCTATTCGCCCTACATCACCGTGTTCAACCCGCGCACCATGGCATACCGCGGCAGCATCTCGACCCGACAGGAGGCGTCGTTCGGCTACAACAGCACGGAGCAGATGGTGCAGTGGGGCAAGCGCGTGTTCACCAACTGCTGGAGCTACTCGAACAAGATTCTGGTCATCGACACGGAGCGCGACGAGGTGTGCGACAGCATTGTGCTGAGTTCGTGGCAGCCCAAGAGCATGGCCGTGGACGCACGGGGCAAGCTGTGGGTGATTACCGACGGGGGATACGAAATGGATGCCGAGAGCTTCGGCGACAACATCCCCCACCTCTACCGCATCGATGCCGAGACGCTGACCGTGGAGATGGACCAGGCTCTAGACACGGACGAGGGCAACGTGGTGGTGGCCATGAACCCCGCGGGCACGGTGCTCTACCTGATAAACAACGATGTCTATCGCATGGACATCACGGCCTCGCACGTTCCCGTGCGCCCCTTCATTGAAGCCCCGCGCAATGCCAACGGACGGCGCCACTACCTCTATGCCATCGGGGTCAACCCGCACAATGGCGACCTTTATGTGGCCGACGCTGTGGACTATCGTCAGTCGGGCGTGGTCTATCGCTATGACGAGGACGGTACGCTCCTGGACCAGTTCCGCGTGGGCATAACTCCAAACTGTTTTGCATTCAAATGAAAAGATTTTTCCTTTTGCTGGCTCCCCTGCTCATGCTTGTTGCCTGTAACGACGACCCCGAGGTGACAGGGCCCCTGCCTGAGATTACGTGGGTGATGTCGTCGGGTCGATTCCGCATACAGACGGGCGAGAGCATCCAACTGGTGCCCGACATCGAGAACCTGGACGAGACATCGGTCTATGTGTGGACCATAGAGGGCAAGGTGGTGGGGCACGACAACTACTACACCTTCACGACCGACACCCCGGGCGAATACTTCGTGAAGCTGACCATCAACAACCGCTTCGGCAAGGTGGAGGACGAGGTGAAGATTACCGTCACGGAGAACACCAACGTGGAACTGCCCGAGATTCCCGAGCACAGCGGATGGCAAGTGCCATGGACCGAAATCAATGTGGCCCAGGGCAGGACCATCAAGGTGAAGGCCTACATGACTGGCACGGAACGGGAGGTGGCAACGGTGTTCACGGCTGCGACCGAGGGACGCCACAGCGTGGTGCTTCGCGACGAGGAGAGCGGACGCTCGCAGGAGTTCTTCATCACGGTGTGTCCGCCTGCCGGCACGTATCGCCGCAGTTCGAAGGGGCAGGCCATGGTCAACAAGGTATATGCCTACATGCCTGCGCCGGGCCATCAGGTGAACGGCTACATCATCACGGGCAAGAGCTATCCCGACGGCTGCACCCACGAGCAGGCCTGCGACTCGGTGCTGGCCCACTTCAGCCGCAAGTGGTCGGTGAGCCTGGGCGGACAGGGCGGCTATTTGATAGCGGGTTTCGACCACAGCGTGGTCAACAACGAATTGGTTAATGGCCAATCCGCTTACGACCTCTGCATCAAGGGCAACCCCTTCAGCTACCAGTCTGAGCCGGGCATCATCTGGGTGAGCCAGGACGACAACGGCGACGGCCTGCCCAACGACCAGTGGTTCGAGCTGGCCGGTTCGGAATATGGCACCGACAACCATAGCGTGGAGTATGCCATCACCTACTTCCGTCCCGAGAAACCTAAGTCGTACACTGGCTGGCGCGACACGAACGGCGACACGGGCTACATCCCCTACATGAGCTACTGGAACCCGTCGGACTACTACTGGCAACCATGGATTGAGGGCACGAAGCACACCTACTTCGGCTCGCGACTGCGCGACCGCAGCACCTACGAGTCGGGCATCTCCGACATCCCACCCTACGACTGGGGCTATGCCGACAACCTGAGCGACATCGACTTCACGGACGGACCTGCCGGCAAGATGGGCTACTACAAGATATCGAACGCGCGCACATGGGACGGCCAACCGGTGAACCTGGAATACATCGACTTCGTGAAGATTCAGACGGCACAGACGGGTTCGACCCCCAACCTGGGGGAAATCAGTACGGAAGTGTACTACATTGGCGATTGCCATCTCCAATGAATGGACAGTGTCAATTAAGAATTGATAATGGAATGGATAATTCAAAATTCAAAATTGGCAATTGATAATTGACAATTGATAATTGATAATGAGGAGGTTCATACTGCTGTTTTTGCTGCTCTGTGGCGGAGCTCAATTGTCCTTTGTCCATTGTCAACTGTCAATGGACATGGACGAGGTCCAAGTCACTGCTCCTCGCCGACTGCGCGACACGGGGCTGCAGCAAACAGTGCTCGACACAGCCATTCTGCACCAGAACGTGGCCCTCTCGATGTCCGACATCCTTACCCAACACTCCACCCTCTTCATCAAAAGCTATGGCCGGGCCACCGAATCGACGGCGGAGTTCCGCGGCACATCACCCAGCCACACGCAGGTGATGTGGAACGGCATGAAGATAAACTCCCCCATGCTGGGCACGGTGGACTTCAGCACCATCCCCTCGTACTTCGTCGATCAGGCCAACCTGCTCCACGGTGCCTCGTCGCTGACCCTCACGGGCGGCGGACTGGGCGGGGCCGTGGATCTCCACACCCAGCCCCTCTTCAACCAAGGCTATGCCCTGCAGTACATTCAGGGCATAGGGTCGTTCAAGACCTACGACCAGTTTCTGCGCTTCACCTATGGCAACGAACGATGGAGCACCAGCACGCGCGTGGCATATTCGACCTCGGACAACGACTTCAAGTACACCAACTACGACAAGATAGGCCACCCCAAGGAGCGCAACCGGAGCGGATACTTCGACGACGTGCATGTCATGCAGGATGTCTATTACAACGCTCCCCGCAACAACAGGGTGGGCACCATGCTCTGGTACAGCCACAGCCTGCGCGGACTGCCCTTCCTGAGTGTGGACTACAAGGACAACACCGACTTCCGCAACGAACACGGACAGGATGCCCTGCGCGCCGTGCTGTCGTGGGACAAGACATTCGACCGCTGGAACATGGGAGTGCGCACGGGATATGCCTGGCACAACATTGCCTATGACTACTACACCACCCGCGAGACGGTGAACACCGACATCACCCACTCGCGCACCCGCAGCCAGCAGGTGTATGTGCAGGCCGAGGCCGACTGGATGCCCCGCGCCAACTGGCTGCTCACGGCCGACGCCACGGTCTATTACAACCATGTGCGCAGTTCGGACAAGAGCCCCTTCCACATCGGCGACAACTACAACCTGGGACGGCCCGAATACAATCTGTCGCTCTCGGCCAAGTATCGCCCCGTGCGCAATCTGTCGCTCTCGGCCATCGTGCGCGAGGAATGCTACCGGCGCGACTTCGTGCCCGTCATCCCTGCCCTCTTTGTCGAATACATGATTCACCGCCCGTGGAACCTGGTGGTGAAGGCATCGGTGGCCCGCAACTATCGCTATCCGTCGATGGACGACCTCTACTACAAGCCCGGGGGCAATCCCGACCTGAAACCCGAGAAGGGCATCACCTACGACGGCGGCGTGGAGTTCAGCATCCAGCACAAGCGCTACATGCTGAAAGGCAATCTTTCGGCCTTCGACTCGCACATCTCCGACTGGATTCTGTGGACTCCCAACGCCAAGGGCTACTGGCAACCCTCGAACCTGAAGAAGGTGCACAACTACGGCGTGGAGATGATGGCCTCGGCCGAGGTGAAGATGAAACACCAATGGCGCCTCTCCCTGACGGGCAACTATGCCTTCACGCCCTCCATCAACAAGAGCGACCAGCTGGAGGACAACGATGCCTCGTATGGGAAACAGCTCGTGTATGTGCCGCGCCACTCCACCAACCTGTCGGGCTGCCTCATGTGGCGGACGTGGTCGTTGCGCTACCAGTGGACGCACTACAGCGAACGCTTCACCACCACCAGCAACGAGGTCTCGTACATCACGGGACGACTGAAGCCTTACTTCATGAACGACATCGCACTGGAGAAGACGTTCCGGTGGCGCCGCGTGCATGCCTCGCTCAAGGGGGTGGTCAACAACCTGTTCAACTCGGAATACGTCACCGTCCTCTCCCGCCCCATGGCCGGGCGCAACTTCGAAATCTTTCTGGAGCTGAAGCCCCAGTGGAAATAAAGCCCCACCCCTTTCCCCTCCCGAGGGAGGGAAGATAAAGAGATGATTATGAAGAACTATATTAGCAAATTACAAAAGTATATGCCCCCCTCCTTAACAGGGAGGGGCTGGGGGAGAGTCTTTTTCCTCTTCTGTTTATTATTAGGTTTTGCATCTTGCACGGGTCGTCATACGCGGAAGCAGACCGGCGCGGGCGACACCATACCGATGCGGTATGCTCGCAACCTGACCATGGTGGAGCATGAGGACTACACCGAGGTATTCATCCGCAATCCTTGGGACACAACCAAGGTGCTGCATCAGTACACCTTGATACAAGAAACAGGCGGCAAGGTTCATGCCCCCTCCTTGGGAGGGGGTGGGGGGAGGTTGGTCATCCCCCTTAAGCGTGCCGGCATCTTCACGGCTGTCCATTGTGGCTTGGTGAAGGAACTGGGATGCGAGCCAGCCATCCGGGGCATCTGCGAAATAGAATACATCAACATCCCCTCCATCCGCAAGGCGGTGAGCGAAGGGCGGGTGGCAAACTTCGGCAGTGCCATGGAACCCACCATCGAGGTCATCATGGACGCCCAGCCCGATGCGCTGCTCATCTCCCCCTTCGAGAACTCGGGCGGCTACGGACGTGTGGAACGTCTGGGCATACCCATCATCGAATGTGCCGACTACATGGAATACAGTCCGCTGGCGCGTGCCGAATGGATGCGCTTCTACGGCCGGCTGTTTGGCCAAGGCGAACGGGCCGACAGTCTTTTTGCCGAAATCGAGAAGCGCTACCTGGCCCTGAAGGAACAGGCCGCGAAGTCGGAGTCACGTCCCACACTGATTGCCGAGAAACCCTATTCGGGCGTATGGTATGTGCCAGGAGGCACCAGTGCCATGGGTGTGCTCTACCACGATGCCGGTGCCAACTACCTCTTCTATGACCGCAAGAAGAACGGGTCGCTGGCCCTGTCGGTGGAGACCGTGTTCGAGGTGGGCCAGCAGGCCGACATCTGGCTCATCAAGTACAACCAGGCCACACCCCTCACCCTGAAGCAGCTGCGAACCGACTATCCGCCCTTTGCCCACTTCCGTTCGTTCCAGTCGGGACGCGTCTATGGCTGCAACCAAGAGAATTCCCGCTTCTACGAAGAGACACCCTACCACCCCGACCGCCTGCTTGCCGACCTCGTGCGCATCATCCATCCCGAGCTCGGCATCCAGGGAGAGAAACAGTACTTCTATAAGTTAGAACCCTAATGAAAGCCCACCTCACCCTCATCGCCCTCACCGTCTGCACCCTGGTGCTGTTCGTGATGTCGCTCTATTCGGGCAGCGTCAGCATTCCCGTCCCGGCCATCACCGACATACTCATGGGACGCGGGTCGGCCGACCACCCTTCGTGGCAATACATCGTGCTCGAGAACCGCCTGCCACAGTCCGTCACGGCCCTGCTCTGCGGTGCATCGCTGGCAGTGAGCGGCCTGCTCCTGCAGACAGCCTTCCGCAATCCGCTGGCAGGTCCCTCGGTGCTGGGCATCGACAGCGGTGCCCATCTGGGCGTGGCACTCATCATACTCGCAGCGGGAGGCACCATGACCACGGGCACACTCACCCTGGGCGGCTTTGCCCTCGTCATCATGGCAGCCCTTGCCGGCGCCCTTGCCGTGATGGGCATCCTGCTCGTGCTGAGCCGACTGCTGCAGAACAATGTCATGCTGCTCATTGCGGGCATGATGGTGGGCTACATCGCCAGCAGCATGATCAGCCTGCTCAACTTCAAGGCCACGGCCGAGGGCGTGCATGCCATGACGCTCTGGGGCATGGGTTCGTTCTCCAGTGTCTCGCTCGACAGGTTGCCCTACATGGCTGGCATCTGCCTGACGGGGCTGGTGCTTTCCATCCTGCTCATCAAACCCCTCAATGCCCTGCTGCTGGGCGACAACTATGCCCGCAACCTGGGCATCCACATCCGGCGCACACGCACGCTGCTGCTCTTCACCACCGGACTGCTCACGGCTGCCAGCACCGCCTTTTGCGGCCCCATCGCCTTCGTGGGCCTGGCAGTGCCCCATCTGGCGCGCCTGTTCCTGGGCAGTGCCAACCACCGCACCCTGCTGCCTGCCACCCTGCTCACCGGTGCCTCGCTGACCCTGGCCTGCAACCTCATCAGCACCCTGCCCGGCGAGAGAGGAGTCATCCCCATCAATGTCATCACTCCCGTCATCGGTGCTCCCGTGGTGCTGTGGGTCATCCTTCGGCTCGAGAAGTAAGCATACTCCCCTTCTCCACCCCACACCTTTTTCCACTCGGGCGTAAGATAATGGAGACCATTCGGGGCAGAGATGGTTTTACCAACCAATTACACAGTCCTGGTAATCGTTTTACATGGTAAGTGTAATACGATTACCAACGAAGTAAAATTTGATTATTCCCTTAGGTAATGACCCCGACGCGCAATTAATTTGCCTTTGCACTTGCTCCGTTCGTCGGATTTCACTAACTTTGTCTCCCGAGTATGAATTAATCTCATAATACTATGAAAAGAATCTTGTCATTTGTTTGTGTGACCCTGATGGCCGCCCTTGCCTGGGCGGAAGTGAGTTACGACGTCATCCCCCTGCCGCGCAGCATCGAACTGAGCAAGAAGGGTGAGGTGTTTGCACTGACCAAAGGGGCAACGGTGACGTGGGCTTCGGGCAACGAGAAGATGGCCTCGAACGCTCGTCTGCTGGTGGAATACTTGCGCGCCGATGCGAACTTCCAACTGAAAGCGGAGGCCGACGTGAAGAAGGGCGCTGCCATCGTATTGAAAATCAGGAACGAAAAGGTGAAAGGTGAAAGCGAGAACCCTGAGGCTTATCGGTTGACGGTGAATCGTGGGGGGATTACCATCGAGGGCGCAACGGAGGAAGGGGTCTTCCGTGGCATCCAGACCTTGCGTAAGGCCATCGGTACGGACGGCGGGGAACAAATCGACTTGCCCTACGTGACCATCAACGACGAACCACGATTCAGCTACCGCGGTGTGCACTTCGACACGGCACGCCACTACTTCCCCGTCGATTTCATCAAGACCTATCTCGACATCATGGCCCTGCACGGATGCAACCAGTTCCACTGGCACCTGACCGAGGACCAGGGCTGGCGATTCGAAGTGAAGTCGATGCCCGAACTGGCCAAGAAGGGCAGCGTCAGGCAGAAGACCGTGGTGGGACGCAACTCTGGCATCTACGACGGTCAGCCCTACGGCGGCTACTACACACAGCAGGAGTGCCGCGAGATTGTGGCCTACGCCGCCAAGCGATTCATCAACGTCATCCCCGAAATCGACCTCCCCGGCCACATGTTGGGAGCGCTGCACGTCTATCCCGAACTGGGATGCACAGGAGGCCCCTACGAGGTGTGGCCCATCTGGGGCGTGTCGGAGGACGTGCTCTGTGCGGGCAACCCCAAGACACTGGACTTCCTGAAGAAGGTGTATGACGAACTGTGCGACGTGTTCCCCTCGAAATACATCCACATCGGAGGCGACGAGAGTCCCCGCGTGCGCTGGAAGAACTGTCCCAAGTGCCAGGCCAAGATGAAGGAACTGGGCCTGACGAAGGAGGCCGAGCTGCAGACCTACATCAATAAGGAGATGGACAAGCACCTGAGTGCCAAGGGCCGCACCCTCATCGGATGGGACGAGACCCTGGAAGGCGGGCTGAGCGAGAACGGCATCGTCATGTCGTGGCGCGGCATGAAGGGCGGCATTGCAGCAGCACGCCAGCACCACCGCGTCATCATGACCCCGACCGACTACTGCTACATCGACTACTACCAGCTGAAGGAAGACTGGGCACAGCCCCACGGCATCGGCGGCTACCTGCCCGTGTCGAAGGTATATAGCATGGAACCCGTGCCCGCCGAACTGAGCAAGGACGAAGCCCAGTACATCATGGGCGCCCAGGTGAACCTGTGGACCGAATATGTGGCCTATCCCGAACATGCCATGTACATGTTGCTGCCCCGTCTGGATGCCATCAGCGAGGTGCAATGGATGCAGCCTGAGCAGAAGGACTACGAGGCCTTCAAGGTGCGTCTGGGACGCATGCAGGACCTGTATAACAAGCTGGGGTACAAGTATTGCTACCGCATTGAATAATAAAGACCAACACAGAACTTTCGACCCTTGGAATTTGAACTGAAGAATGTAGTCATCGGATACCCTGACCACAAGGTGGCAGGCCCCATGACCGTGGCATTGCACGCAGGAGAACTTTGCTGTCTGCTGGGAGCCAACGGCGCCGGCAAGAGCACACTGCTGAGGACGCTGGCCGCCTTCCAGCCCACGCTGAGCGGCGAGATGACGATTGACGGGGAACGGTTGGAGACCATCCCGCCCCGCAGACTGAGCACCATGATTGGCATCGTGCTGACCGAACGCATACGCACAGGGGGCATCACCGTGCGCGACATGGTGGCCATGGGGCGCAGCCCATACACCAACTTCTGGGGCCGACTGACCAGCGAGGACCATCAGGAGATAGACCTTGCCATGGAGCAGGTGGGAATCACGGCCTTTGCCGACCGACAAATCTCCACGCTGAGCGACGGCGAACGGCAGAAGGTGATGATTGCCAAGGCCCTGGCCCAGGGCACACCCATCATCCTGCTCGACGAACCTACGGCCTTCCTCGACTTCCCCAGCAAGGTGGAGGTAATGCTGCTGCTCGGCAGACTGGCACACGAGATGGGGAAGAGCATATTCCTCTCCACCCACGACCTCGACCTGGCCCTGCAGACGGCCGACCGCCTGTGGCTGATGGGAAAGGACGAGAACCTCTTTGCCGTAGGCACGCCTCGCGAATTGGCAAGCGAACTGCCACGCTTCTTCCCAAGTCGGCATCTGGCTTTTGACTCCCAATTGCTTCGCTTTAACATCAAATTGTAAATGGTAAATTGTAAAATGGTAAATGAAAGATATGACTATCTCATAGTGGGCTCAGGACTGATGGGCGCCACGTTTGCCCACCTGGCCACGAAGGCCGGCAAGAAGTGCCTCGTAGTGGAACGCCGCCCGCACACTGGCGGCAACGTGCATTGTCAGGAGATGGAAGGCATCAACGTTCACCAATATGGTGCCCACATCCTGCACACCGCCAACGAACGCGTGTGGGAGTTTGTCAACCGCATTGCACCCTGCAACCGCTACACCAACTGCCCCGTGGCCCGCTACGGCGACAGTCTCTACAACCTGCCCTTCAACATGAACACCTTCTACCAGATGTGGGGCGTGACGACTCCCGCCGAGGCGCAGGCAAAGATTGACGAGCAGCGGGCCGAGGCGCTGAGCAAACTCAACGGACGCGAACCCCAGAACCTGGAAGAACAGGCACTGACGCTGGTGGGCCGCGACATCTACGAACGCCTCATCAAGGGCTACACCGAGAAGCAGTGGGGACGCCCATGCACCGAGCTGCCTGCCTTCATCATCAAGCGACTGCCCGTGAGAATGGTGTTCGACAACAACTACTTCAACGACCCCCATCAGGGCATACCCGTCGGCGGATACAACCGCCTCATCGACGGACTGCTCGAGGGAGTGGAAGTGCGACTGGAGACCGATTTCCTTAAGCATCGCGACGAACTTGCCTCGCTGGCCCCGCGCATCCTCTACACGGGTCCCATCGATGCCTACTTCCACTATCAGCTGGGCCACCTGGCCTACCGCACCGTGCGCTTCGAGACCGAGGTGCTCGACACCCCCAACTATCAGGGCAATGCCGTGGTGAACTACACCGAACGCCAAGTGCCCTGGACACGCATCATCGAGCACAAGCACTTCGAAATGTTCGGGGCCGAGGTGGAGAAAGCGCCCAAGACCGTCATCAGCCGCGAATACAGCACCGAATGGACGCCCGGCATGGAACCCTACTATCCCGTGAACGACGAGCGCAACACCCGCCTGCTGGCCCAATATCAGGAGCTGGCCCAGGCCGAGACGAACGTCATCTTTGCCGGCCGCCTGGCCGAATATCGCTACTACGACATGGCCCCCACCATCGAACGTGCCATGCAGTTGTGGGAAGCAGAAGAAAAGTAACAAGCAAAGACCATACCATGAAACGAATCTTCTTACTATTGAGCATGCTGTCCATGCTCCTCGGAGCATCGGCCCAGACCGATGTCACCGACCAGTATCTTACCAATGCCGGGTTTGATGCCGGATGGACTACATCCGACATAGATGCCGGCACAGTCGGCAATGTCGAAGGATGGAGTGGTACGTCCTCAGGAGACAAGTGGTACTATGGTGGTGCCATTGGTTATGCTTCCGGAGTGAAGGTAAACAGCGCAACCTTGAGTGCAGGTCCCGATGGTTCGACATCGGGTGGTGCTTTGGCCCTATCTGCCGGATGGGGATGTACTGTCCGCTACACACAACCGGTAACATTCGCCCCCGGTCGCTATCGCATCTCCTATAAGGCATATAACGCCAATGCCGACGCAACCCAGGCATTTAACTTCATTGGTTTTGTCGAAGACGGAGGAACCACTCACTATGGCGTGATTAACAATTTCATCCCTAACACTTGGATGGAAGAATCCGTGACCGTGGAACTGAAGGAATCCGCCTCCGGCGTGATAAGCGTGGGCATTGGCGCAGTCAGTGAGGGCTCGGGGAAAAATGCGAAGTTGTTTGTAGATTATGTGAAGATAGAGGCATACAATGCTGCAGAGACGATGATGCCAGGTACGACGGTGACTCCCGGCTCGTGGACAGGAAACACGGGAACATACAGTAATACCTATCCCGAACACTACAAGGGCAACCACTATACGGGGGATGCCATGACGAGTACCACTGCGGTGGAAAATGGCACTTATTCGGCCGATGTGTATTTCCATTCTCACATGGCATGGATTACAAAGGTGGCCAATGACGGCGACCTGAATGCCTACATCACAGCCAATGACGTAACACGCCAGGTAGGAATCGTGAACAATACCGGCTTCGCAGCCTACGAACCTACGCTTTATCATCTCGATGACATCAAGGTCACGGATGGCAGTCTCGTCATCAAAGTAGGCAACAGTGCAGAGGGTGGAAACTGGCTGACCGTGAAGACGGAGAAAATAACCCAGATGACTACGCCCTTTGTCAGCTATGGAGCCTTCCCCTTGCCCGCAACAGCTGTGACAGCGGGCTACTGGTATCAAGTCGATGTACCTTTGGCAGGGACCTACAATCTTACGCCAGGTGGTTCGACCACGATTTCATACACGCAGGATGCTTCTGCATTGACTACGTCCACCTTTGACACTACCACTGGCGGGAATCTTACACTGACGGCGGGCAAGCTCTATCTGAAATCAAGTGCGTCCACGGCCATTGCCTTGGAAGCAGCGTCATACGGATACAACATTGGCGATGCCACCCTTGATAAGGTCTATGTCCAGCCAGGTCAGACGGTGACCGTCACGTTCCCGGATGCCAACAGCAACGACCCAAGTGCGAGCCTGACACAGGACTACAATGGCGTGACCCTGGACGGTTCGGAACTGTCGGTGACCACGGATGCAAAGGGCTTTACCTTTACGGTGCCTGCATTGGACGCCGGGGGAGTTTACACGCTAAGTATTCCTGCGAATGCCATCGCCTATGCAGACCATGTTGGCAACGTGGCACAGACGCTGACGCTGACGACTCCTGCCGTGTATGACGGAACGTATTTCCTGAAGAATGAGGCCGGACAGTATCTGAGCCGCGGAGCGGACTGGGGCACGCGGGCCATTGTGGACGATTGGGGTTTGCCTATCGTAGTGGCTACCGACAACGAAGGCAACAGCACCCTGAAGTTTGCCGACACGGGCATATACCTATATAACAGCAGTTATAATGCTTGGTGCGACGGCACAGACCCCACAAACAATAATACGAAATGGAAGTTTACGCTCTCTGATGGCAAGTATCGCCTGAGCAGTTTGGAGCAGGAGGGAAAGTTCGTGAAGACGGACTCCGGCAATGAGAAGATATGGACCGACGGAGACACTTCTGTGGCAACCAAATGGACATTGGAACCCACCAGCGAGCACCCCGCCACGATGGCTGCCCTTCGGACGGCTATGACAGCACTGAGCAGTGAGGCTGAAGGACTAACGAGTAAGACCTATCTGACTAATCAGCCAACGGACGTAACCGAACAGTATCAGCGCACAATCAGTGAGAATCCGGCTCCTGCTGCCTTCAGTGAGCGCATCAAGGTCTATCCTGGCATCTATAAGTTCTCCATTGCAGCGTTCCATCGTATGGGCGAGAACGATGCCACTTTCTCCCTCCACACAGAGGGGGCCGATTGTCCGCCCATGTATGCTTTCTTTGGTGATGCCAAGGTGCAGTTGAAGAGCGTATTTGACGAGAGTCGTTCTTCGGCTTACACCAACGACTGGATGAATTACGAAAAAGATGGGAATAACTATCCCAATGGCACGAAAGCGGCTCTCACCGCTTTCCAAGAAGGTATGTACCAGAACACCATCTGGCTTCGCGTGGAGGAAGAGGCCACCATCAGCTATGGCATTCAGTACCAAGGAAAGTCAACGGCAACTGGCCGTTGGACTATATGGGCCCCCGATGGCATAGAGATTACACGCTATTATGACCCTGAGACCGACGGGCTGGACGAAGAGGACCAACTCATCGAATCCCTCCGCTACACCATCGGCGACGTGAACGAAGATGGCAGCATCTCCATTGCCGACGTGACCTCGTTGGTCAACATCATCCTTGGCAAGCAGGCAGGCTATCGCCAGGAGTTGGCCGACGTGAACGAAGACGGTGGCATCTCCATCGCCGACGTGACAAGTCTCGTAAACATCATCCTGGGTAAGCAAGAGGCAAAGGTGGTGGATGACACATGGACGTACGCCGACATCAATGCCACCGTCTATGCCGAACAATCGGCTTCGGAGAATGCCAGTGGAGCAAACTATGCCATGAATTCTGCCACCTGCACCCTAACCGATGAAGACGTAAGTGGCAAGTACACGGATATCAAGGACTATCTGACCACATTGAACATCATGACCTCTCTTCCGAATGTAGTGAGCGTCAGTGTCTATGCTAAAGGCAAGGAGAACATCGCCGGCCTGATGGATTACAACACGATTTCGAAGACTGCCAACTGCTCGGCTGGCGATTCCCCTTCAGTCTATGCATCCAACGATCAGGCCAACAAGAATATGTACAGTGATGTAGTGACTGTAACGGGAAGCGATGCCGGCACCTATGTGGCCTATCTCCTGCCCGTGAGTCTGAGCAATGGTGTGACCGTGACAGTGCGCGACAATAATGGGAAGTTCTATAGTCAGGATTTCGACGTAACCGCAGGCACCGTGAATGACCTGACCTTCACCGAGACCTCGGCTTCGAATCTATGGATGTCCACCCTGCCGGGTAACACATATTTCTCGATGCTCAGTACGCCTGGGGCACATGATGCAGCTACAAGCAGTGTGACGGACTATACGTCCATAGCAAAATGCCAGAGCGAAACCATTGCCGAGCTTTTGGCCAATGGCGTCCGAGCCTTTGACCTGCGTCCGCGATATACGAGCAACACGCAAAGTGATATTGAACTTGACAATTTGACTATCTATCACGGCTATGTATCCACGGGAGTGAAATTTAAGGATGCCATTGACATTCTCATCAATTTTGTCAAGGAAAATCCGAGTGAGGCCGTTTCCGTCATCATGAATAAGGAAAGCACCAAGCTTATAACAGAACCGACCGACCAGAGTGAGACGTGGCGTGCATCGATACGTGAATGTTTCTCCGATGCATCCCGAAGTCCCTACTTGATGGGCTCTGTCCGTGGTTACCACACACTCGATGATGTACGTGGAAAAGTCAGCATCGTCAGTCGTAATCCTTATGGAAACAGTAGTAATGGTTACCGCGATGTGGTGTATGGAGCCATCATCGAGAATTGGCCTGACAACGGTGTAGTTACGGATTACTCTTGTAATATGACGCAGGCCTGGAACTGGACCGATTGCCGAGCCAGCGTGGAAGATGCTTATAATAGCAATACCGATAAGAAGAAGACACAGGTGCAGACACAACTTGAACTGGCCAGCAGCAACACCGACCATTTCCACTACAATTACACCTATACGAGTATCGCCAATTCTCCTGCTACGTATGCTGCCACGATGAATCCCGCCACGGTTTCGATAATTGCTAACCTTACGGGGCCTCTTTGTTACGTCTATGCCGACTTCATGGGCAGTAGCAGCTATGGTGGTCAGACCTTGTTGAAGGCTGTCATCGAGCAGAACTACAAATATGTATTTAAGGGAAGGAGCAGAGTGGAGCAACAATAAGAGGGCATAGGCACGATTGCCGAAGACCTATAGCTCATTTAAAGACTTCCCTAATAGAATGAGACCCGATGCAATTGCATCGGGTCTCGCTTCATTGTTACAAAGGTCTTTGCTTACTTAACTAACGTGAAATTGAGTTGTTTCTTGTCCAGGTTGGCGGAGGCAATCTTCACACGCACCTCATCGCCCAGCGAATAGCGGCGGTGGCTGCGGCGGCCCCAGAGGCAATACTGCTTCTCGTCAAACTCATAGTAGTCGTCGTCCAGGTCGCGCAGGGGCACCATGCCCTCACACTTGTTCTCGTTCAACTCCACATAGAGCCCATACTCGGTGACACCTGAGATGACACCGTCGTACTCCTGCCCGATGCGGTCCTGCATGAACTCCACCTCCTTGTACTTGATGCTGGCACGCTCGGCCAAAGCTGCCGTCTGCTCCATCTGGCTGGCATGTTCGCACAAGTCCTCATAAGTACGCTTCATCACACTGCGCCCTCCCTCGGCATAGCGCAACAGCAGGCGGTGGACCATCAGGTCGGGATAGCGGCGGATGGGGCTGGTGAAGTGGGTGTAGTAGTCGAAGGCAAGTCCGTAGTGTCCGATGTTCTCGGTGCTGTACTTGGCCTTCATCATGGCCCTCAGCGTCACCATCTCCACCAGATTCTTGGCTTTGGTCTGCTGGGCATCGTGCAGCATCTTGTTGATGCTCTGGCTCACCGCGGTGGGCGAACCCGTGGGCTTCAGCTTCAGGCCGAATCGGGTGACAAACTCCGAGAGGTTCATCAATTTGTTCTGGTCGGGCTGGTCGTGGATTCGGTAAACAAACACCTTCGAAGTCTTGTTCTTTCCCACCTTACCAATGCTTTCGGCTACTGTCCGGTTGGCCAAGAGCATGAACTCTTCCACCAGTTTGTTGGCATCCTTGGCCACCTTGAAATAGACACCCAGCGGCTTTCCCTCCGCGTCGATGTCGAAGCGCGTCTCCTGACGGTCGAAGTCCACGGCTCCCTGCTGGAAGCGCCGCTCGCGCAACTTCTTGGCCATGCGGTTCAGGGTGATGAGTTCCGAGGCAAAGTGCTCGGCCGGTTCGTATTCAGGCCGTTCGGGGTCCACGTGGTCGCCGGGGTTCTGATAGTCCTCGGGGCTGGCCTCGCCGTGGGCCTCCAACACCTGCTGCACCTCCTCGTAGATGAATCGGCGGTTGCTCCGCGTCACCGTCTTGGCCAGGTGCCAGTCATGGATGTTGGCCTCCTCGTCCATGAGGAAGACCACGCTGTAGGTCAGTTTGTCCTCGTCGGGGCGCAGCGAACAGATGTTGTTGCACAGCCGCTCGGGCAACATGGGTATGGTGCGGTCCACGAGATAGACGCTGGTGCCGCGCTTCTGGGCCTCCTTGTCGATGATGCTGCCCTCGGTGACATAGTGCGACACGTCGGCAATATGAACGCCCACCTCATACATGCGCGTGCTCACCTTGCGTATCGAGAGGGCATCGTCAAAGTCCTTGGCATCGCGCGGGTCGATGGTAAAGGTCATCACGTCGCGCATATCCTCGCGGCGGCGTATCTCCTCCTCCGTTATCTGGTCCGAAAGGCGGTTGGCAGCCTCCTCCACCTGCTTGGGATAGGTGTAGGGCAGTCCGAACTCCGCCAGTATGGCATGCATCTCGGTCTCGTTCTCGCCCGACTGTCCCAGCACGTCCACCACCTTTCCGATGGGGTTCTTGGCATACATGGGCCACTCGACAATCTTCACCACCACCTTGTCGCCGTCCTTGGCCCCTTTGAGTGCGCGGCGCGGGATGAGAATGTCGTTGGCCAGCGTGCGGTCCTCGGTGAGCAGGTAGGCCAGGTCGCGGTGAACCTGCAGTCGGCCCACAAACTGACGGTCGGCCCGCTGCAGGATTTCCGTCACCATGCCCTCGCGCACATGGTTCCGGCGTCTGGCCATCATGGTCACGCGCACACGGTCTCCGTCCATGGCATGCTGCGAGTTGCGCTCGGCCACCAGCAGCGGTTGTCCGCCTCCGTCGGGCGTGAAGGTATTCTTGCCGTTGGCCTTGCGGTTGAAGGTGCCCTCCAGCGTCTGGCTCTGTTGCTTCAGTCCGTAGGTGTAGCGTGGTTTCTCCGTGATGAAGTCGTCCAGGAGCAGTGCGTCCAGCACGTCCATGCACAACATCTTGGCCGGATGCGTGTCCAGGCCCAGCGTGCGGAAGATTTCTTTCAGGGGATAGCGTTCCGTGGCATTGCGCTCAAACAACTGTTCCAGCATGGCCACCATCTGTTTCCTTGTGACGCGCTTGGCGCCCCGTCCTTTACCTTTTGCCATAGTTCATAGTATTTCGTCATGCAAATATAATGATTATTGCGAACATTTTCTTAATTTTGCACAAAATAATTCACAACTCATGACATCACTCCACCACTCCGCCGCCCCCTCGGTCCTCGTCACCGGAGCCTCAGGCTTCATCGGCAGTTTCATCTGCAGCGAGGGCCTCGACCGCAACATGCAAGTGTGGGCCGGCATGCGCAGCACCAGCAGCAGCCAATATCTCAAAGACCCGCGACTGAAGTTTGCCCAACTGGACCTAGGCAATTACGAGACCCTTTGCCGCCAGCTCCGTGCCTACAAGCAAGAGATGGGCGGACGCGGATGGGACTACATCGTCCATGCCGCAGGCGCCACCAAGAGTCTCCGCCGCGAAGGTTTCTTCAAGACCAACACCGAAGGCACTCGCAACCTTGTCCGCGCCCTCATAGCCGAGGACATGGTCCCCCAGCGCTTCGTCTTCGTCTCCTCGCTCAGCATCTTCGGAGCCATCCGCGAGAAGCCCTACCCCTACCAGCCCATCCGTGACACCGACACGCCCCGTCCCAACACCGCCTATGGCGAGAGCAAGTGGGAGGCTGAGCAATTCCTGGGCACGCAGACAGGCTTCCCCTACGTCATCCTGCGCCCCACAGGCGTCTATGGTCCCCGCGAGCGCGACTACTACATCATGGCCAAGAGCATCCGCCAGCACGTCGATTTTGCCGTAGGCTACCGTCCCCAGGACATCACCTTCGTCTATGTCACCGACGTCGTGCAGGCCGTCTTCAAGGCCATGGAAGCCCCCGACACGGTGGTGGGCCGTGCCTATTTCCTAAGTGACGGGCTGGTCTATAACAGCCGCACCTTCAGCGACCTCTTGCAACAGGAGATGGGCAATCCCTGGGTTCTCCACATCAAGGCTCCCCTGTGGTTCCTCTGGCTCGTGTGTGCAGTCAACGGCACCGTCTGCCGTTGGTTCGGAAAACTCACGACCCTCAACCTCGACAAGTACCACATCCTCAGCCAGCGCAACTGGCAGTGTGACATTCAGCCCGCCCGTCGCGACCTGGGCTACGAGCCCCAAGTCCCCCTCGAGGAGGGAGTGCGCCGCTCAGTCCAGTGGTACAAGTCCGCTGGCTGGCTCTAACTCATAGTATCCTCCACCCCAGGAAGGAGGTGCTACGAAAAATGTCGCGAATGTCCAATGTTGTCATCTCACTTTCAGTTCCATATTCCATGAACAAAGGCTGAGTACTACCTTATTTGCTATACAAAAAACCTCCCTCGCTGGTCAAGCCGTTGGCCTCGACTTTGATTTGAGTCTTTTGACTGTTATTGTAGAGGGTGACATGGGCCTCGCCGTTCTCGTCGAGCTTCAGGTCGGGATTCCAGTAGAGCGTGCGGCGATAGTCTTTCTGTCCCTCCTTGGGCGGGTTGCGCTTGTAGTCGGGATGGTAGAAGTCCTCCTGATAGGCAAAGCCATGAAGAATGTAACGGCGGTCGCGATAGGTGACGCGGCGGCTGTTGTCGGGATATTTGTGCAGGGAAACCTGTACGCTGGGTTGATTGGCTTGGCTGAAACGTTCGTCTCCTTCCCGTCGTGGTGAATAGTCGCTGTAGAGGTATATCTTATCGATATATTCCAAGCGACTGTATCGCCGATATTCACCAGGGGGAATCATGTTATTGGACCAAGAGGATGCCTCGCCGTATTGGTTAGGAGACAAAGTTTCGGCTTTGATGCTGTCATAATAAAGGGCCGTGTCGAAATGGCGGTTTAAATTCATGTCGCTGATGTAGTTGCGAATGACGGCATACGCGATTTCGGGTGTGTTGCCCAGTCCCCAACGACCTGTAGCGTCATGTTTCCCCCGGTGCAGGGTAGTAATGAGTCCGGCATCCATGGCAATGTTGCCTGCTTCGTAGGCATCAACGACATAGACTGGTTTTGAGAGGTCGATGCGGTTGAGGCGGTTGCGACGGGCGCGGATGGTAATTTCGTTCAGCAAGTGGGTGTTGTCGGTGAGCAGGTTGTCATCGGGTTTTCCTTTGGCCATAGCTGCATTGTGTACCTGATAGTAGGTGTAGGGTTTCACCCATCGGGGATACACGAAGTTGAGTCGGACATAAAACTCAGCATCTTCGTGAATACGCTCATATTCGTCATCTTCCAGCTTTATCCATGTGTGGGTTTTGTATTTCTTCAGCCATAGGGGGTGTTTCTTGGTCCATGTTGTGGTATCGGCAGCGGTGAGGAAGAACACACAGTCGCCATAGAAGCGGGGAAGGTCTATCTTGAATTGCCCGTTTTGTGTCGTGGTCTCGCCCTCTATGCCCGGTCCTCCTTCGATGGGTACAAACTCGGCATGGACGGTCACCTCACGTTTCAGGTTGTTTTGTCGGAGGAATTGCGGGTCGCGATACGGGTTCCGATTGTCAGTGGCAAAGCCCCTACTTGCTTCCACCGTCTTGTCGAAGTTCCCCACCACCTTGTCGCTCCCGGCTGCGCTGAAGTCGCGATAGTCGCGCTTTGTCATTTTATCCTGTTTGGGGGAATTGTCACTTTCCTCTGTTTCGTTAGGGGTGTCGATATCGTAGTTGTGTACGCTGCCAGTTACCATTTGGGTGTGTTCGGCAGGATGAGTAATTTCCCATGCTCCAGGCAGTGCCATGTCCTGCCATGCGAATCGCCTCCATCCCTGTGTCATCATCAGCAGGTCGAGCCCGCGGCGGTGTTCCTCGTCGTCCCGTTCGAAGAACCATTCAGGCTGGGGGACGAAACCTTTTATCTCTGAGGCCAAGAGCATCTCCGTCATGATGTTGCCAGAGTCGAACGTATTGTCCTGACGTACGGCGTCGCGGACGGCAAGACTCACCCCCGGCCCCTCCCTGTTAAGGAGGGGAGTATTTACATTTTCCTCTTGACATTTGACATCGAGCGTAATGAGCTCGTAGGGCTGGTATTCGTCTTTCAGTCCTGATATGCCGATGGTCACCTGCGTCAGCTCCGGCTTGATGACGAAGAACAGGCGGTCGGCCCACACGCGACCCTCCTCATCGAAGATGGTAACCTGATTGATTCCTCCTTTTAACTCCTCATTTTTAATCTTTAATTTTTCATTTTTAATTTGAGCGAAGCGGGATGTTACTCCTTCGTGCATAATCGTCATACCCAGTGGTCGGTTGAGGTTCGAGCGGATGTCGA
>DGUV01000049.1 GCA_002395775.1 Prevotellaceae bacterium UBA4301 | reverse complement strand
CGAGGAATTGCTGAAGAGCTGTGAGTTGACGGGCATCTGGGAGAAGAAACTACGCGACATAGAAGCCAAGAAATACGATGCCGCTCAGTTCATCCAGGAGTTGAAAGACCAGGTTACTGCGATTGTTCACGATGTCATCAGCGATCCCAGCAACCGCCGCATCACCATTACTCCCGAAGAGGAGAAGAAGAAACGTTCAAAGAAAGACAAGAGAGAGTAATTCCAGTTGTGTCATTGCAGGTTTAGAAATCAGGCAGGATTAAATGCCTTTACCCTTTCAGCCACCCAATGGATAGAGAAAACAAACGCGATTGGTATTATCGTAAAGAAAAGGCGTTTTGTCCTCTCTTATATAATATAAGGTATAGAATGAAGGAGTGAAACACTCTCCTACCCTTAGTGATTTGAAAGTTGTTGAAGCGAAGTGAATCAAGGAACTGTCCCCGGTGATCTCTTCTTCTTTGTATTCTGCTGAATTCTGTGCCTTGTGGAGCGGATGGCCTCTTGAGTGACACCCATGATGCGGCGCACGTCCTTGTCTTCAAGGCCCATTTCGTAGAGGATGAGGAAGAAGGTGTTGTGGGCGGTCTTGGGTGAGTATCTCTTTTGGATGCGACAGAAGGCGGCGAAGTCGATGGCCTTGTAGTAGTCGATGAAGCATTTATAGTCGTCGTTAGACCAGCCCGATGTCGTGCCGTCTCGCTTTATTTCGTCGTAGAGCATCTTGCCCTTAACTAGTCGCGGCGATTCCTGTTCCACCAGTTCCCGAATCCTGCTGTTCAGTTCCTCTATCTGTTGCGTCGTATCGTCATCAGTTTGCTGGTTCTTCAGTTGGGCAATCTCATTCACATAGCCACTAATGAGCATCTGCTGTTCGGTGAGCACCAACCGTTCTTTTGCATGGCGATAACGGATATATAAAACCAATAGCAGAATGACAAAAAGCAGACCGCCCGCCAATATAATCAACTTTAGCAGTTGCTGGTGGTGAGCCTCCTGCACTATCTGCTCGTCAAACTGCCGTTGATATTCCAGCACCGTGCGATCCATCTGGGCCTTATGTAAGCTGTCAGAAATGGCCATCATGCGATACAGTTTCTTCTCGGCACCCTCCAGATTCTGATGCTCAATGTCATATTGCAGCAGATGATACAGGATTTTATGCTTCGGCCAGTTGTCGTTTATCGCGTTCGCTTTCAATCTGAGCAAATTAGCATACTCCTCGTCACCTTTCTTATGATAAATCCATGCCAAGTCCTCGTAAGCGGCAGCGGTCTCCCTTATCTTCAGCGACTGTGCCAGATAATCCTCGGCTTCCTCGTAACGCCCCACGGACATATAGTTGTAGCCGATGTTCGACAGGAAGATGGAACTAAAATTCTCGCCTTCCACTCTGATGAGGTCATCCAAATAGGGAATTATCTGATCGGTATAGTAGGCGGCACTATCCACCTGCTCCATAAAAGCAAACGCCTGGGCTATTTCCGAATAGGCATAACCTATCGTACTCCTTCTGCCAACACGCAGGGCATAGCCGAGGGCTTTCTTTTCGTAGTCCAGCGTCAGTTGATAGTTGGCAGTCCTTTCGTTTACAAGTGCTAAGGCATCGTACACCTTACATTTCAGCCAGTCGCTCCCCGTCTGTTCCACCTGTTCCTCGGCCAGTTTCAGTGTCTCTATCGACTTTTGCCAATCCTCCTGGTGCATGTACTGATTGGCCAGATAGTAATAACTGTCGGTCAGCCGTTCCTTGTCGCCCGTCCGTTTGTAATAGCGGATGGCCTCGTTAATCAGCGAGTCTGACGCGGGCCAGTGGTACGACACGACGGCAGCATGGGTCATCAGCAGATTGTAATAGGCGCGGTCGGCCTCTTTCTTGAACGAAGCCGCGTCGTATGAGGATATAATTTGGTAGGCCGAGTCGTTCTTCTCTGCCCACAGCAGAGAGTCAATTTCTGCCAGTTCCTGTGCCGTCGACTTTCCGCCACAGCCTATGAGCAGTGCCACAAGGGGCAAAAGCCACACAAATCTCATTCCTGTCATAACGTCGGTTTTTGCTTGCAAAGTTATGAAGATTTCGCCAATAAAAGCCACTTTTCCGCCCGTTTTAACCGTTTCATCGCCTTGCAAAACCGTTGTTTTTTCTGCGAAACTTTTTCCCCTGCAGAAGCAAAGCATCTGAAATTCAGTACAATAACCCCGTTTCTTCACAAAACGCCCCTATAGCCTTCCATTCTGATAAAATCGTTGGATGCCTCGCGCTATTTCTGTACCTTTGCACCTAAATTTTATAAACAACTGATGAAAAAGTTAAGATTAGTATCACTTTTGCTTGCTGCCAATGTATTGATGGAGGCAGAAGCACAGACTGACAGCACGGCTGTGAGAAAAGACTCCGTGACATGGAACCAGTCGCTCGACGGTGTGACCGTCACAGCACAGCGACAACTTATCAAACAGGACATTGACCGCATCGGCTACGACGTACAGGCCGACGAGGACTCGCGGACGGAGAACGTGCTCGACATGCTGCGCAAGGTGCCGATGGTGACGATTGACGGCAATGAAAACATATTGGTGAAAGGTAACTCGGACTACAAGATATATAAGAACGGGCATTTGGACCCGTCGCTCTCTAAGAACGCCAAGGAGATTCTAAAGGCCATGCCCGCCAATAGCGTCAAGCGCATCGAGGTCATCACCGACCCAGGGGCCCGCGAGGATGCCGAAGGTGTAAACGCCATACTGAACATCGTTATGATGGATGGCAGACGGATGGACAGTGTGACAGGTTCGGTGTCTGGCTATTACAGTTCGCTCAACAGTGCTGGGCTTGGTGCCTATCTGGCTACCCAGTTGGGCAAAGCCATCGTGTCAGTGGACTACGGCTATAACCGCATGACTAAGAAATCGACGGCCAGTGAAGGCTTCGTAGAACGTACATTTGTGGAGTCGGGCAACACGCAGAAAGTCAGCCAGACGAGTTCTAACCCCGGCTATATCCACTATGCCGACATCAATGCCAGTTACGACATCGACACGCTCAACCTGCTCTCAGCCTCGTTTGGCGGCTACTTCTACAAAATAAACGTGCAGGGCGATAACAGTATGACTATGCTCAATGCTGCAAACACCCCCATCTATCACTACAGCGACCACTATTGGTTGCCCAATTATAACCACCATTCGTGGAACGGACGGTTGGACTATGAGCATAAGACGCGCCGAAAGGGCGAGATGTTCACTCTCTCGTACATGCTCGCCCTGACGCGTCAACACTCTGAGCAGGAAGACACCTACAGCAATATGCAGAACGTGCCTTTCAATTATACGGGATTCCTCTTGAAAACACGCGAGCACTTTACCGAGCACACCTTTCAGGCTGACTACGTACGTCCGCTGTGGGCAGGTCATAAACTGGAGGCCGGTGCCAAATACATCTATCGCAGCAACAACAGCCGGAACAGTCAGGACTACTATAAGGCAAGCGAAACCCCATCCATCCCCTACGAGTTTGAACACCGTACGCAGATTGCGGCAGCATACGCCGACTATATGTATAATGTCGGGCGGTGGTCGGCACGGGCGGGCCTTCGTTACGAATATAGTTATATGAAAGGCCATTATCCCCTCGGCGACTCAGGCGATTTCAGCAAGCGGCTGAACGACTGGGTGC
Source organism: Prevotellaceae bacterium UBA4301 (assembly GCA_002395775.1). Lineage (GTDB taxonomy): Bacteria > Bacteroidota > Bacteroidia > Bacteroidales > Bacteroidaceae > Physcousia. The sequence goes on along the minus strand of DGUV01000049.1, from coordinate 934 downwards.
CACAGGCCAGTGTGAAATACCAAGTAAACGACCGCCATTCACTAAAACTCGCCTACACCACCAGCATCAGCCGTCCTGGTATCACTTACTTGAATCCTGCCGTCGTCAATAGTCCTAATCGTGTGGACTTCGGTAACGCTCGTCTCGTCAGTGCCAGCACCCATGCCGTCAGTCTCACCTATATGTATGTAGGCCCGCGACTGACGCTGCAGATTGTTCCGCAATACCAGTTCAGCAACAATGCCGTTGGCTCCGTAGTCTATGCCCTGAATGACATTCGCCACGGCACCTACGGCAACGTCATGCGCTATCGCCGCATGCAGGTGGAGGGCTATGCCCAGTGGAAACCCTTCAACGGCACTACCTTTGTGGCTAACCTGAACTATCGCCACGTCGTCCACAAGAATTCAGACCTTAACCTGCAACTGACTTGCCATCCCCTGAACTACTACTTCTACGTCAGTCAGCGTCTACCATGGAAACTGCTTGCCACGGCCTACACTTACGGCCAGATGGGGCATAGTCCTATCGATGTATATGCCTACAATCGTTCATGGAATTTCTACGGAATTTCCCTGCAACGCTCATTCCTCAGCAATGACAGGCTGACAATCGGACTGATGGCCGACACTCCCTTCCCAAAGAATCAACACCGTGAAACGCGCACCGTTCAGGGTGACATTCTTGGCTGGGGTGACAACATCAATGTCCGGAACAGTCGTTACTTCCGTATCACCGTCTCCTACCGCTTCGGCAAACTGAAGGCAGGCGTGAAGAAGACAGAGACCACCATCGAGAACAGCGACGAAGTAGGTGGAATAAGTAGAGGGAAATAACATGAATATAATGAGGAAGATAAACCGAAAATTATCACAAAGCAAACAATACAAGAATTATGAGAAGATTATTTTTAACTATTTCACTGACTACCATC
>DGUV01000055.1:2212-8386 GCA_002395775.1 Prevotellaceae bacterium UBA4301 | reverse complement strand
CCGATACTCGAACTGCCGCAATGGTTATGGCTGTGGACAGGAGTAATTGTCGCCATAAAAGTCGTGAATCAGCTTTTGTCACTCGCGATGTACAAGCGCTTCTGCTTCCCTCACACCCTCGCGAACAAGGCAACAGGATTTCTGCTATTCATTACTGTCCCAACAATAGTATGGTCAATCATTCCCATCTCAATCGCTGCAATCGTTGCCACGTTTGCCGCCATACACGAGGGACATGGTCTTGTTGCTCTCACCTCTCCACGCCCTCGATTCACATTCAATACTGTTGGTCTCTTCACGACAGATAACTCCAAGATGGTAGCTTTCTATCGTGATGTGTTCGGATTCCAGACAGGATGGAATGGTAAGGAGCCAAATGTGGAATTGCATCTTGCAGGAAGTCGCATCATCCTGTTCCCACGCACGGACTTTGAACAGATGACCTCACAGCAATATGCCTATCCACGGGGTGTCAATGGCACCATGGAACTCTCGTTCGATGTGCCGACCTTTGCCGATGTAGATAAAGAATATGCAGCTGCATTGAGGAAAGGTGCCAAAGCCATCTTTCCTCCAACCACCGAGCCATGGGGCCAACGGACGTGCTATGTAGCAGATCCTGAAGGTAATCTTATTGAAATATCTTCTTTTGTTGAAAGTAATCTACCTAATTAACAATGAGTGAATTCATGTCCCCCCCCCCGAAGGACATGAATAAGTATCACCTATTTCACGAAGAAAAGCTTTCCGTTGCGAATGTAGAGTCCTTGGGCGGTAGGTTTCACTTTCCGTCCGCTTAGGTCATAGATAGCGTCGGAAGGATGTTTCGCTTCATCACTTAGCACCTCTTCCATGCCATTGGCATCGTTGACGTAGATGAGTCGGAAGTTGTCGAAACAAGTCCAGTCATATACCGAAGGCGTGAAATGACGCAAACCGATGCGCAAATCACTCGTTTCGGACAGCTCGAAGTCGAGGTGTTGGGCATAGTGTCCGGCAGCGAAAGCCTCTTCCGCTGTAGCAACGTTGTCAGGATAAGTATAAGGATTGTAAGTGTAAGGTGCGGATGCATCGAACAACGAGAGCATAGGCGTCGAAGCGTGGGATGCATAGACCTCGGCATAGTCCTCAGTCCCCTTCGTGTGTCGCTGCCATGCGTTCTGGATATTGCCGTTGCGATAGAAGCCCTGCCATTCCAAGCGATATTGTCCGGCAGGCATGTTCTTCAGTATCTGATAGCTGTCGAAAAGTTGGTAGAAGTGCTCTGCCACGGTACCAGGAGCAGCGCTGAAGGACGTTCCTTCCCAACCCATGCTTCCATCTGCGAAATCAGGATTCTTGAGCAGTGCGGTAATATCTACTTCCGTGCCACCATTAATGAGGGCGATGGCTTCAGCATTAGCTTCGGTGTCGGGCTCAGGTTGCAAGGCAGGACAATCGGTGCTCTTCTCTGTGGCTTCGGCAAAGAGGGCACGTATGTGTTCTGGAGTCAGTGCACAGTCGTAGAAGCGCAGGTCGTCGAAGAAGGTATCGGTCATGCGAGCATCGCCAGCAAATGGACTACGACCCAACCATGCTTGGGTGGAATTCAGAAGGGAAAGCGGCGTGGTGACAGGATTGGCTGTGGCACGCAACTGACCATCGATGTAAAGGCGTACGGCTGTGGCATCGGCACTGACGGTGATATTGTGCCACTGCTGTTGGTTGAGTCCTGCGTTGGAACTTGCCTTGCAAGTACCTGAGCGCAACTTTTCGAAGTACCAGTTTCGGTTGCCAGCCTGGTTAATCAGTCCAACGTAGCTCGATGTGCCGTTGTTCACGTTCCACGCCCAGCAGAAGTCGTTCAGGTGACCTGGCCCTGCGAGCATGATGTTGAGACTGACACTGTAGGCTTCTCCGTTGATGACCCTGCAGATAGCTGCCGCAGCATCATAACCAAGGTCGAAATAGCCTTGGTTATTCAAGGACGCAGAAGCAGTGCCTGTGTAAAGCGCTGTGCCACCGTCAGAGAGTTGCAGGATGGTGGCATCATTTTCCAACGAACCGCTGAGTGTTCCCGCATCGTCCTCTGGCTTTCCGGAATCGAAGCTATAGCTGATAGCAGGTGTTGGAGGTGTGGCTGTCGTTCCACCAGCATCGGCACTGACATGGGAAAGCGGAATGGTTATGACCGAGAGTGAATAGGCAGGGACCATGTAGGAGATAGCCGTTTCTTCAGGAGAGTCCTCCAGCTTTGTCACCGAGAGGGTACGTTCCTTTGGACTGACCTTCATCGGGTCGTCCATCGAGTTCTCTGCATAGTTGTCGGGATTGCTCATCACGCGCAGTTTTGCCTCTCCGCCGATGGTGGCATCGCTGAAACGGAATGTCGTTGGAACGTCCGTGCCATTGTAATTGATGACCTTGACGATGGCAGCATCCTCGGCCTCGTTCAGGGAAGCACAGAGATAGAGGCTCTGTCCTCCGGAAGTAGAAAGCGTAACATTGTGAATGAGCTTATCATCAATATAGCAGCGTGTGTTCAGTCCGTTGCGAATCATCTTGAGATGGTAGGTCTTACCCTTCTCGATGGTACCGTCAGCCGTTGCGAGGGTTGATTTTGTACCACTGATTGCCTGTTCTATACCGTGTCGCACGTTACCCCAACCACCAAGATTCCACCAAGCATAGTTGTTGCCGTCGGCGTAGGCAAAGCAAACGAGGAAGCCCTCGTCACCACTGTTCTTCACGGCATCCAATTCGATGGTACAGTTGTCGGTGATAACATCGATAACGTGTGCTGTTCCACGAGTAGAGGCTGGCGAGTTGAATGTGGAGAGTTGAGAGTTATAGATTTCCTTGCCATCTGCATCGGTGATGCGGATATTGCTATAAGTGGCATCCGTTGCCCACGAACCCAGTCCGAGCCGTGCACCTTGGGCGAGACTGACCGAGTTGCCTGTTTCTGTCCATGTGATGTTCTGATGACCAACGGTTGAGGACATCATCTGCTGCGTCCAGTAGGAAGGAGTGCCGAAGGATGAGTGGGCGTTGTAGTGTATCATATCGGGGCGCCATTGCGACTCGTTCTCGTTCATGAAGATGGGAGCATAACTTGCCATCACACAGACATCGGAGTTGCGCTCCAGTCCTGCCATATAGATAGCTTCACCTAGAGCAGCTTTCAAGGTGCCATTGGTGCCAAAATCCTGTGTCACAGCATACTCTCCGTTATAAACCTTGTTGCTGCTACGGCTGTAGTTGTCGTACTTATGGTACATCGACGCAAACCAGTCGGGGGAGCGATAGAAGTGCTCATCGATGACTTCCAAAGGATATGGATTGCGCCACGTAGGATAGTCCGAACCCCAGTCGCTGTTACCGATCAGCGTCATCTCGGGATAGCGTGCCTTGATGGCCTGATAGAATTGATAGTAGCGCTCTGCATAGTGGTCGCTCTGGTCGCTGTTGTCGGTGGATGTGTAGTTATAGTTCTCGTTGCCTATCTCCATCAAGCGCAGATTGAAAGGTTCGGGATGACCAGCTGCGGCACGTTTGGCTCCCCAATAGGTGGTGACGTCGCCGTTGGCATATTCAATAGCGTCCAACGCCTCCTGAATAAAACCTTCGATGTGTTGATAGTCCTGACACCAGCCGTGTCCCATTCCCACATTGACCACAAAGAGAGGCTCTGCACCAAGGTCTTCTGCCAGCTGCAGGAACTCGTGATAGCCCATTCCGTTCGAAACAGGATAGCCCCAATGACTATTGTAGATGCCCAGGCGTTCCTCAACGGGACCGACGGTGTGACGCCACTGATAGCGGTTGCCACCCTCTACGTAGCAACCTCCAGGGAAGCGCATGAACTTGGGGTGCAGTGCTGCCAGCTTCTCGGCAAGATCGGGACGCATACCATTTTCTCGGTCCTTGAAGGTAGGTGGCATCAAACTCACACAATCCAAGTATATCGTACCTGCCTGCGATCCACGTATGGCGAACCAACCGAGTTGATAGGAGCCTGTTGCGGTGATTTCAGCAGTGTATTTCTTCCATTGGGTGTCCTCTTCCACCTTCACCACTGCATGACCGAGGTCGGCACCTTCGTAGCTTTCGAGAGTCAGAGTGATGTCGCCTGCCCAGTGATTGACAGTACGCAGCCAGAACGAGGCACGGTACTTCTGTCCTTTGACGATATTGATACCCCAGTAGCCGATGTTACGCGTTCCATCGCCCGCCTTGTTGAGGTTGAGGTGCATGGCACGTTTCTGTGCAGCATTAATCAGGTTTTGCGAAGAAATGCTGAAGGTGGCATTGCCGATTGTCCACCAGTGGTCGGGGTTGTTACTGTTTTCTTCCATCGAGCCATTGCGGATGAGTTCGGCATAGATACCGCCATCACCTGCATGGTTAATCTCCTCATAGAAGATGCCGTAGTGTAACGGACCGATAACAGGACCGCGCTGGGCAGTAGAGAAGTTGAACGTTACTTGCGCCGAGACAAATACCGCGCTGAAGATGAATATGATAAAGGAAAGTGTTCTACGCATGCATTGAGTTTTTAAGTTTTTAAGTTTTTAAGTTTTAGCGGAGAAATGTTACCTGATTGAGTTTCAAGTTTCAGGTTTCAAGTTTCATTTTTCGCAGAGAAATGTAACTTCGTTAAACGCTAAACGTTAAACGTTAAACTTTTTGATTTTTACCATAAAGAGTATGGATTTGATTTCACGGCTTCGCTGCCATCGCCTTCCTCCATGGTCTCTGGGTTGATATAGACATCGTCCTCCTCAATGACGTTGGAAAGTGCAATGGGCTGTTCATCGATAATGCTAATGACCCTTAGCGTAGGGTACTGATATATCTTTCTCATAATGTTTATCTTATGAATGAGTGATTGAACAAATTATTTAACAACAATCTTATTGCCATCGACGATATTCACGCCGCGCTGTAGCTGTTGCAAACGTTGACCAGCAGGATTGTAGATGACAGTATTCTTCGTCTCAAGTCCGTCCTTTGTCACTTCCACAATGTCGGTGGTATCGTCAAACTTCAGAACGAGCGGCTTCACTTCGTTGCCTGTAGGAATTTGGAAGTAAGAGCGCAGTCCCTTGATGCCACCAGAGGTCAGTTTCTTGATGTGGCTGTCAATGGTGGATACGTAAGCTACACTACCGTCGGTGGCAAGTTCTGTGTTGTAGAGGTGGGTAGCCACTTTATATTCGCCGTCACCCTTCACACCCTCTTCAGGATTCATGACAGTAACAGCAGAGAAAACAGGATTCGAGATGTCGGCTTCTGGTTTGATGAAGTATGGTTCGCCAGCTACCATCTCGGTAGCATCTGTCAAGGTGATGACGTTGTCGTTGGCTGCAACGAACTGCTTGATGGAAGCACCGTTGAGAGGAGAAGATGCAAGTTGCTGAGCGCTTAGGCTGAAAGGCAAACTGAAACCGTTCCATTGACCGCCTTTGAGTGTGCGAATCAGTGTCACTTGAGCACAGTCGCAGATTTCAGGAGCCTCCGCCTCCGATTCATCGATGGTCATATTCTTGGCATATTCCGTCAGGGTGAATTTGTTGAAGAGACACCAGCCAAGTGGCACAAATCCAGGCACATTCACCTTGATGGTTGCTGTTTTGGAGTCATCGATATAAGCATAGATTTCCATCTTGTATTGCCCAGCGTTGATTCGTGCGGTAGCTTGGTCGGTGTTGTCAGGGTCGCTGGCGGAAGCACAACCGCTGTACCATGATGGGATTTGAGCAAAATAGGTGTCGTTCACGCTGACATAGGCATTGCTCAGTTCGTATCCTTTCTGACCAAGCGCATAGCAGTTTTCTCTGCTACCTTGGCGGTAGAGAGCATTCAGTGTCAACTTATAGAGACCTGCATGAGGTACGGTGACGGTTTGGCTCACAGTGCCATGACGCTGATAGAGTTCGCCACCGTATGCACCTACATTGTATGCATTGCCTCCGTAGTCCTTCGTTTCGGTAATCTTTTCAGGCTGTGTGAGCACCCAATCTTCAGTATTTCCAGCGGTAGCGCTCTTGATGGTGGCGGTAGAAGCAACGGTTGTATAGTACGCCTCAAGTTGAGCGTTGAGCGTTGAGAGGTCAGTAGCTTCGATACCAGCAGCAGCGGCAGCAGCAAGAATGTTTGCCTGTTGAGTAGCTGCCACGATGGCCTTCTGCT
>DGUV01000055.1:0-2052 GCA_002395775.1 Prevotellaceae bacterium UBA4301 | reverse complement strand
CCGTTGTGAGAATGCAGAATCAGTTCTTCCCCACTCTGCTCGATGAACCACGAATCGGTGTTGTAGCTGGCAACCTTATCCGTGTAGCAGTCGCTGCCGAAGAAGAGATTGCTGTCCAGGAACTTGATGGTCGAGACGTTCACACCGTTGGTTGCGATTTGAACAGGCACGCCGTAGTTGTCGCCCACTCCGCGAGCACCGTATGCTTCTCCACGACCGAGGAACTGGCTAATCGAAGGAATATAGATGTAGTACTCGCCGTCAGCCACCACAGGTGTAGGCAAGTCGGCAAGTGTTGCTGTGGTGATAGGACTGGTTCCATCCACCATGATATTGATGAATTCGTTGAGGTCTGCCTCACTCACACCCACAGCTCCTCGCCAGTAGTTGTAGAACTTCTCTTGCAGCGATATACCTTGCAGCGCATTGATATACTGCAACTTGTGGTCGATACCCGTCTTTTCTCGCAGTCCTGCACTGGAGAATGATGTCAACTCGTAGTCCTTGTAAATCAAATCCACTGGCAAACCGAGCAGACCTTCGAGCAGCATGGCAAAGCAACCTGTGCGGTCGGCACCGAAGATGCAGTGGAAGTAAGCAGCCTTGTCAGCCTTGAGCGCAGAGAGAACGAGGTCGAAAGCACCCTTGAACTTGGCCGTATCGAAGTTCAGCGCATCTTCGCTCCAGCGACTGAGGTTGGCATAGTAGTAGGATGCACCATCGATAGCAGATGCACTCATCGAACCCGATGCCAAGTCGCCGTTCATACGCAAATCCACTTCCGCACCAATGTTGAGCTGTTCCTTCAGCATGGCAAGGTCGGCATCCGAAGCCGTATAACTATTGCCACCAGCCAGTTCTGTGCCGCGGAAAATCTTGCCATACCGAATGCGGTTGCCATCGCTGTTTGTCCAACCACCAAGGTCGCGCATATTGGCAATGCCGTCAGCCTTCATCATGCGTAGCTGCCCCGTGGTAGTGATGGTGCCGTTGGCAATGATAGAGCCGTCTGCCTCAATCTTATAATAATAGGTCTTTTCTGGCAACAGATTCGTGACATCGTAAATCACACTACCTGCACCCACCGTGAATGTCACGGCATCCTCGAAACTGCTGTTGAGTGCGAGACTGAGTGTAGCATCACTTGTCTGAATAGGCAGAGGAACACTCACCGCTGCAGGCTGGTCGTTGCGCAAGGCTGCATCCGTGGCGTAGTTTCCGATTTCGCTTGCCGTCGTCTCCGTGTAGGTGGTGTTGGCAAGGTAGCGAGCCACCTCGTCGTTCTCAATGCTGATATTGAAACTAAGGTCAGTGTATTCCGTCGGTGCCACGTAGTCAGCAGTGTAGGTCAGTTGGAAGTCGTCGCACTTCAGCAAGGTCTGTCCCTTTCCTGTGTTCTGTATGCGGAACGTGAGTGTACCGTTGCTGACGAAGATGTTCTCAACCGTAAGTTCGTGACCATTCACCTTCTCTGCATCCGCATCCTCAGCTGTCGGTGCCACAGAAGCCGAAACGCCATTGGCTGTCAGCGTCACAGGTGCACCGTCGCCGAATGTAGCCACGATTGCCTTGAGGGTGTAGTAACCGAGAGGCAAGCCCGTGATGGTTTGTCCCACATCGAGCGTCTGCACACTCTTTGCCCATGTGTTGAAGAGGTAGTTGCCAACAGTGCCCGAGTAGGAATAAGTGGCGTTGTCTGTGAGGAACACGCCCGTGTCATCACCCGTCTTCTTGCAGTCCCAACCGTCCAGGTTGCCCAACTCGAAACTTGGGTTGATGATGGCAGAGGTATAGGATACATCCACTTCGGGAGTCAGCGCTGCAATCTCCAATGGCTGGTAGGTGGCATAGACATCACTAACAGTTGTGTATTCACCATTGTCGTACTTCGCTTGCAAGGTTTCCTTCACGCTTTCGCTCGCCGATTGTGCCTTCATGCCGTTGACAGCAGCGAGGATGGCACCCGTGTAGAGGGTATTGCTGGCTTGTGCATTGGCAATGTCTGTCAGGAGGGAAGCGAGAGTAGCTTCGAGCCATTCCTGCGAACCCGTG
>DGUV01000038.1 GCA_002395775.1 Prevotellaceae bacterium UBA4301 | reverse complement strand
AGCCACCACCCAAGAGGAACTCTTTACCCTGCTCGACGAGGCAAAGGAGAAGATTGAAAGAAACAATTAACAATTCATTGCCCTCCGAATCATGGAGATTGTTAATTGTCAATTGTTAATTGAAACTGCTTTGTCTGAACTGCTGGGGCGACAGGCCCACATAACGATGGAAATAAGTGCCGAAGTGCGACTGATTGGCAAAGTTGAGCCGAGCGGCAATCTGCTTGATGCCAAGGGTGTTGTCGCGCAGCAGGAGTTTGGCCTGCTTGATGATTTCATCGCGGATGATTTCGCCTGCAGTCTTTCCTGAGAGCCGTTTGCACACAGAAGAGAAGTACTTAGGAGTGACGTGAAGCATGGTGGCATAGTCGTTCACACTGACGAAAGGCTGCCGAGGGTCTTCGAGCAGACGAACGAACTGCCGGAAAATGTTTTCGCCTGATGAATAGTTGACAGGCGCCAACGATTCGTCCTCACTTTCCCGTTCCCGAAGGTCGTAAAACTCATACACCAATGCCTTGAAAAGAGCATCCAGTGCAGGTTGCTTGCTCTGCGAAGCAGGTGTGTTCAGTTTGTCGTTCAACAGGTCGTAGTACATACAGAGCCTCCTCACCTCCTCTTCCTCCGCATGCAGCACCTCATGGTTTGATGCTGTGATGCGGAAGTTCCACCGCATGCCTGTCTCGTGCAGCAAGTCCTCCACTTTTTCCTCCGAAAGCACAAAAGCCCTTATCTCCAAGTCCATGCTAATCATCGACTTCTCCAGAATACTGTTGGGACGGCACATAAAGATGTCGCCAGCACTGAGACGCATCTCACATTCTTCCATATAGATGGTGGCTGTTCCCTTCAGCATGATAACCACCACAAAACTCTCCATGACGAGAGGCTCACGCGCCATCTCTCTCACCCTGACGGCATCGCGCACCAGGGCAATGGCATTGTCCTGATAGTCGGCTATAGCCTTTTTCCTGAGAGTGTCCAATCCTGCTTTTTCCATTGGTTGTTCCATTTTTCGTTTCCTGCTGCAAAAGTACGGCTTTTTCGTGGAACACACTTGTTCTATTCCTCCTTTTCTTTCTTTAATTACACTCCCCTGCTTGTCCAATGCGACAATCAGAACAAATGAGAGGTGATTTGTTTGTTCTCCTTTTCTCTTTTTTCTCGTTACTTTGCACAAAATTTGAAACAAAAAGTGTAACAGAACATGAAAATGAGAGATTTTCTTTCAGCCGTGATACTGACCACGACACTGGCAGCATGCAGCGGCAACAAGCAGGAGCAGGAGGTGGCTCCAGTGAGGGTAATGACCGAAGTGGTCGGCTCGCAGACCGAAGGGAACGCACGAACTTATGTGGGTGAGGTAGAGGCCGAGTCGAGCACGTCGGTGAGTTTCACAGGCAGCGGCACGGTGCTCCGTGTGGCTGTGGAGGAAGGACAACATGTGCAGAAGGGGCAGTTCATCGCCGAGATGGATGCCACTCAGGCTCGCAACATGCTGGCCAACTGTGAGGCACAGATGCGTCAGGCCAACGATGCTTTGGAGCGCATGAAACAGTTGCACGACCAGAATGCCCTGCCCGAAGTGAAGTGGGTGGAAACCCAGAGTCAGGTGGCTCAGGCCAAGGCGCAACTGGACATGGCACGGAAGTCGCTGGCCGACTGCCGCATCTACGCTCCCGTGAGCGGTGTCATTGGCCAAAAGATGATGAGTTCCGGTGAGACGGCTCTGCCCAGCCAGCCCGTGTGTACCATCCTTAATATAAATAATGTGAAGGTGAAAGTGGCTGTGCCAGAGAAGGAGATTGGAAGGTTCTCGGCATCGACTCCTACGGAGATTCGGGTGGAGGCACTGGGCGAGACGTTCATGGGTGGAGCCATTGAGAAGGGGGTGCAGGCCGACCCTGTGAGCAGGACATACGAGGTGAGAATCAATGTGAAGAACCCGGGGGAGAAATTGCTGGCAGGAATGGTGTGTGAGGTGAAAGTGAGAGACGGTGACACCGTCGCTGCATACGAGACGGGGAACACGACGGTGATGGTGCCCATCACGGCGGTGCAGCGTTCGGCCGATGGGAGCATGTTTGTGTGGAAGGCAGAAGGCGGCAAGGCGCATCGGGCGAAGGTGACGCTGGGCGAGGCTTCAGGCAATCGCATTGAGGTGACGAGCGGAGTGAAGAAGGGAGAGAAGTTGATAGTGAAAGGGTATCAGAAAGTGAGCGAAGGAAGTGAAGTGGAGGAGATTTGAAAAGGATTGAAAAATTGAAGTTATGAGCAAGAATAATTGGGTGGGATGGCTGATGCACAACTACCGCATCACCTTCCTGTTGATAGTGTTGCTGTTCATCTTTGGCCTCTTCGGTTTCGACAAGATGGCCAAGGCTGAGTTTCCCGACTTCGTGATACGTCAGGGCGTGGTGGTGGCAGTCTATCCGGGTGCCACAGCCGAAGAGGTGGAGGAGCAAGTAGCCAAGCCGTTAGAGCGGTATCTGTTCACTTTCGACGAGGTGAAACGCTCAAAGACCACCACGACGAGCAGCAATGGCATGTGTGTGTGCCAGGTGGAATTGCAAGACCGTGTGAACAACAAGGATGAGGTGTGGTCGAAAATCAAGCATGGACTCAACACCTTCAAGAGTCAAAGTCTGCCAAGCGGTGTGCTGGCTTTGGCTGTGAACGACGACTTTGGCAGTGCCTCGGCACTGCTCATCGCCATCGAGAGCGAAGACAGGAGTCCGAGGGAACTGAAGAAGTACAGCGATGACTTGGCCGACCGTTTGCGCCGCATTCCCTCTGTGAGCAACGTGGTGCTGTATGGCGACCTGAAGGAACAAATCACCATCTATGTGGACCAGCAGCGACTGGCAGCCTACGGCATCGGACGTATGGCAGTGATGCAGGCTCTGCAGTCGGCTGGCATGACCACGATGGCAGGCAGCATCAGTAGTGGCACACAGAAGGATGTACCCATCCATGTGAAGCCCACCGTGGCCAGCGAGCAGGAGATTGAGAATCAGATTATCTACACCGACCCGCAGAACCACGTGGTGAGGGTGAAGGACGTGGCCACCGTGAAGCGTGAGTATGACCGCACGGAGAGTTACATCGAGTATAACGGTCACCCCTGTGTGCTGATTTCGCTGGAGATGATGGAAGGCAACAACATCGTGCAGTATGGCGAGGATGTGCAGGAAGTGCTGGACGACTATATGGCCAGCGAACTGCCCAAGGATGTGACCGTGAGCCGCATAGCCGACCAGTGCAAGGTGGTGGAAGGGAGCGTGAACGAGTTCATGGTGAATCTGCTGGAGTCGATGGCCATCATCGTCGTTGTCATGCTGATACTTTTCCCCTGGCGCACCGCCGTGGTGGCAGGTGTGACGGTGCCGCTGAGCACGTTCATCTCCATCGGTGTGATGTACATGCTGGGCATCCCCCTGAACACCGTGACCTTGGCGGCCCTCATCATCGTGCTGGGCATGGTGGTGGATAATGCCATCGTGGTGCTCGACGGCTACTTGGAGTATCTGAACAAGGGCATGTCGCGCTGGCATGCGGCAGCCGAGTCGGCACAGCACTACTTTATGCCCATGATGCTCGCCACCCTGTGCATTTCGGTCATCTTCTTTCCCTTCCTCTTTCTGCTCTTCGGCATGAAGGGCGACTTTCTGCAGTGGTTCCCGTGGACCATCCTCATCAACCTGATGGTGTCGTTGGTTCTGGCTGTGGTGGCCATCCCCGTGATGGAGTACTTCATGATTAAGAAGCGCAAGAAGACCCAGAACAAGCACGTGGAGGTGTCGAAGCCCACCAGCCGTGTGGGCGATGTGACCGAAGAAGACATTGAGGAGCAGCCGCAGAAGAAGAGCATCACCGACTATGTGCAGCAGGGCTACGAGAAGGTGCTGGACTGGACGTTCCGCAACCCGTGGCTCACCATTGGCAGTGCTGTGGCATTGGTGGTACTGAGCCTGGTGCTGGCCTCTACGCTGAAGACCCGACTGATGCCTACTGCCGACCGCGACCAGTTTGCCGTGGAGATATTCTTGCCCGAAGGGTCTGGTCTGTCCGATACCCAAGCCATTGCCGATTCCATCTATGAGGTGCTGATGCTCGACGAGCGCACCGTGAGCGTGACGAGTTTCATCGGCTGTTCCTCGCCCCGATTCCACACGGCCTATGCTCCGAAGATGGCGGGGCGGAACTATGCCCAGTTCATCGTCAACACCACCTCGCAGAAAGCCACCGTGGAGATGCTTGACGAGTATGAACCGCTCTACTCCGAACGCTACCCCAACGCCTTCGTGAAGTTCAAGCAGTTGGACTTCCAGAACTACAACCCCTTCGAATACCGCTTCTATGGCGACGACATGGACAGTCTGCGCACCGTGGCCGAACAGATGGCTGCCTACATGCGGAAGAACCCCAACCTGATGAACGTGCACACCGACTGGCAAGAGCCACGTCCGCTCATCGAGGTGACGCTCGACCCCGTGGCCACCAGTCAGTTGGGCATCAACCGCACCACTGCCGAACTGCAACTGGCGCTCTCCACTGGCACTGCCAAGGTGGGGCAGGTGTGGGAAGGCGACTACGAGGTGCCACTCATGCTGAAGGATGTCCATCGGGGCGACCTCGACTGCGACGACGTGAACGACCTTTACCTCTCGTCGGTCGGAGCCACGGTGCCTCTCCGACAGATAGGCGATGCCCATCCCGCCTGGACAGCCGATGAGATTCTGCACCGTGGGGGCGAAAGGTGCATCACCGTCACCTGCGACTTGAGGCGCAACGTGCTTCCCACCCCCATCCATAAGGAGTTGCAGCAAGTGGCCACCACCAAGTTGCATCTGCCCGAGGGAGTGCGCTTTGAGGTGGGCGGCGAACCTGAGGACGATGCTGAGAACCTCCTCCCCTTGGGCGAAGGACTGGCCATCGGAGTTGTCATCATCTTCTTCTTCATCCTGTTCAACTTCAAGAACTACAAAATCACCTTCGTCTGTGTGCTCTCCATCGCCCTCTGTCTGCCCGGTGCCATCTTGGGTCTGGCACTGATGAACCGCGCTGTCGGCATCACCGCCGTGATGGGCTTCGTCACGCTGATGGGCATGATTATGAGAAACGGAATCCTCATCTTCGAGCATGCCAACGGACTGGTGCGGCAGGGATGGTCGGTGCGCGATGCCGCCTACGATGCAGGGCGTCGGCGCATGGTGCCCATCTTCCTCACCACCGCCACCACGGCTGTAGGTGTGGTGCCCATGATAGTGGCCGCCACCAACCTGTGGATGCCCGTGGGCGTGTCCATCTTTGCTGGAGGCATCGGCTCGCTCATCATGGTGGTCACCGTCCTGCCTGTGGTGTATTGGAAAATCTTCGATAAGTGAGAGCCATGTCCTTCCGTAGCCCCTAAGTCGATGTCCCCGACGTCGGTTCAGAGGGTGTGGAAGGAGCACATCAGAGGTAAACTCAAAATGTAAACAGATTAAACGACGCTTTCAATCAAAAGACAACATAGACAATGAAAAAGACGCTCTTTATATTGAGTATGGTGGTGTCCTGCGGCTTGAATGCCCAGGAGTACACCTTGCAACAGTTGCAGGAGATGGCTGTGCAGAACAATCGGGTGCTGAAAAACGCACGTCTCGACGTGGAGGCCGCCAAAGAGGACAAGGCCAAAGCGCGCACCAACTACTTCCCCAAGGTGAGCGGCACGGCAGTGGGATTCCGTGGTTTCGACGACCTCGTGCAGGGCAGCATGCCGGCTGGCGAGGCTGTGATGCCCATCGGCATGGTGAAGAAGGGCTTTGTGGGCAGCGTGATGGCTGTGCAGCCTCTCTTCCAGGGTGGACAAATCATCAATGGCAACAAACTGGCCGACCTGCAGGAGGAGGTGAAACGTCTGCAACTGCAGATGACCGAGAAGGACACAGAACTGCAGGTGGCACAATACTACTGGCAACTCGTCTCCCTGCAAGCCAACGTGGCCACACTCGACTCGGTGAAGGTGCAACTCGACGAGGTGCACCGCCTCACCCAGCAGTATGTGGATGCTGGCATGACCACCCACAACGACCTCTTGCGAGTAGAACTGAAACAGCAGGAGGTGGCCTCCAGACGTCTGGAACTGGAGAACGGCATCAGCATCGTGAAACTCCTGCTGGCACAACTGGCAGGGACAGGCGAAGGCGACATCAGCATCGTGAGTCCTGCTTCCCTTCTGTCGCCTTCACTCCCTGCCACCTTGCTGAAAGACAAGGAGACAGCCGTGCAGAACCGTGAGGAGTTGGCGCTGGCCCAAAAGAATGAGGAGGCACAACGCCTGAACGTCAGGATGGAGCGCGGCAAGTTGCTCCCCTCGCTGGCTGTGGGGGTGAACGGACACTATCAGACCATCGACAGCAACGACCACACCAACGGACTCGTTTTTGCTACACTCTCCGTGCCCATCAGCGACTGGTGGGGCGGCAGCCATGCCATCAAGAAGGCCAAACTGCAACGCATGCAGGCCGAGAACGACCGCATGGAGGCTCGCGAGAAACTGGCCATCGACATCCAGTCGGCCTGGAACAACCTCAACGAGGCTTATCAGCAGATAGACATCGCCAAGGCTTCGGTGGCATCGGCCCAGGAGAACCTGCGCATGCACCGCATCTTCTACAGTGCCGGCACCACCACGCTGACCGACCTGCTCGATGCCGTCACCCTCTACACCCAGGCCCAGAGCCAACTGGTCACTGCCCAGGCCACCTACCAGATTCGAGTGGCAGAGTATCGGCGCAAGTGCTGACTCGCACAGAGGGGTCTCTCTCCCTTTTTCCCCTCTTCGACAGGATTTTTTCAGTCATTTCACACCAAAAACTGAAGTTTTTTGAGCAAAGAGGCTTGCAACTCAAGGTTTTTATGTAAATTTGCAAGACAAATGAGCCTACGCACCCAACGTCTCTACAGGCTCATCTGACAACCTCA
>DGUV01000048.1 GCA_002395775.1 Prevotellaceae bacterium UBA4301 | reverse complement strand
GATTCTTTCACTTTTTACCGAATCACGACCTTCCTGCCGTCCACGATGTTCACTCCACGTTTCAAACTATTGTGCCGGCGACCATCGAGTGAATAAATACCTTGCGGCTTGCGGACTGTGGTGCGGACGTTATCTAAGCTTGTGGTTCCTTCACGAAACAGTGCGCCCACCTTGCGCAGAATCTTTGGCGTGCATGCGCTCCAAAACGTCCAGTCGTGACCGCCACTGCGCTCAATGTGTTCGTGATTGATGCCGAGCCGGGTGAGCAGAGCGGAGAACTCACGATTGTCGTAGGTGAAGTAGTCACGGTCACCGCACTCCAGCGTGATACCGGGCAGTTCAGACGGGCTGTAACTGGTAATGATGTCGGCCATGTCCGTAGCCCCATAACCGCCGATTACCGAACTCATGGCATAGACATGGCAGAACAGGTCGTGGCGCATCACACCATAGCGCAAGGCTCCGTAGCCGCCCATCGAGAAACCGCCGATGGCCCGCGACCCACGCTCTCGCCGTATGCTGTAGCGTGACTCGACATCAGTCATCAGATCTTGGAAGAAATACTGCTCGTAGTTGATGCCGTTGCCGTAACAGTTGTCGATATACATCCACGTACCGCCGTCGGGTGTGACGATAATCATTTCTGGTATCTCACCCGACGAAATCATAGCATCAGCATCGTCGGCCATATCGTCGAACACCCACCAGTCGTTCTGGTCGCCACCGTAGCCGTGCAGCAGGTAAAGCACGGGGTACTGCTTCGACGACGTGTAGCCTGCGGGCAGATACACCGAGTAGAGCATCTCGCGCCCCAGTACCGTGCTCTGTATGCTCACATCGCGGACAACAGTCCCTCCGCCTGCTGTCTGAGCACTCACTTCACTTGCGTCCATGCAGGCCGTCATCAGCAGAGTTGCTATGAATCCCATCAGTTTTCTCATTGACATCGTGTTTATAAAAGCCAATAGATTTGAAAATAGCCTTCTCATACCAATCATTTATTTGATAAATTTCTTGCCAACTATAATGTTTATACCTTTTAGTATTGTTTTTCGCCGTGTGCCGTTGAGGGAATAGATGGCCTCTGATCGTCCTGCGTTGGCTTTTGCTGAGTGGATTGCGGTTGCACCTGACTGACTCTGCCAGAAGCGGACGGCATCGTTTAGCCAGCCTTCAGCGACGGTGCCTATGCCGAGGCCGAAGCCGTGGGGCAGACCACTGTAAGAATGGAACTCAGTAGGGATGCCGAGGGCTGAGAGGCTTTCGAGACGGCTCTGCATGGTGCGCCACGAGGCAATGCCGTCGCTGGTGCCGCAGCAGGCGTAGGTGGGGCCGTCGTATGGTGAAACGGTGGTGTAGCCCGTGTATTGCATGATGACTGCCGAGGCCTGGGGGATGTCCGTGCGACCTGTCAACTGACGCAAGTAGGAGCTGTTTCCCAACGTGGCAGCCATACGTGCACCAGCCGAACCGCCCCAGAGTGAGTAGTCTGTGCGACTGACACCCAACTCGTCGGCATGGTCACAGATGTAAGTGATGGCACGGGCCAAGTCCTCGTAGGCATCGCCGGGACGATAGATGAGCGCAAAGGCGTTGTAGCCCAACTTCGAGAGTTCGAGGGCATGGGGGAATGAGTCGTGCATGGCTCCCACATAGGAAAATCCGCCGCCTGCGTTGCAAATGGCGAAGGGGGCATTGCTGTTGCCCCGAAAGAAGAACAGCCCTGTGTTGCGCAAATCTGGATTAGTCTGCTTTTCCGCCTCGGTATAGATGTCGATGAAACAATTGTCGGCATGAGCGCGGAGATAGTTGCACACCTCCACCGTCTTGTCGGGGTCGATGTAGTTATACCACGTCAAGGCGAGTTGTTCCAGCGTCGTGCCGTTCCAGTATCCAGTATTCACAGGGAATATCAGTCGTCCGTAATCGCCAAAGGCTGCATCGTTCATCACATCATTGATGCGCGTCTGGCGTGTATAGTAAATTGTCATTGTCTCTGGTTCTTTCTGAGGCTCCTCCGCATGGCCAGAACAGGCCAGCAGAGTCATCCAAAGCATACTAACCAATGCTTTCTTTATGACCATCTGTCTTCTCTGATTGTATTAATATCCACTGTCAATATTCTTCTGACTATCTGCGTTATATCGATGGCCTGAGAGGGTGATTTCTGAGAGACGGCGGTTAATTTCGCGCATCTCCTCGTCGGTGTAGGTGATGTCAGCAGCAGCAAAGTTCTCCGACAGATGTCCCCACGACGTGCTGCCAGGAATGGCTACTATCCACGGCTTTTGCGCCATAACCCACGAGAGGGCGACCTGTGCAGGCGTACACTGCTTGCACTGGGCAATCTCGGTCACGAAGTCCACCAGCACCATGTTCTTGGCGATATTCTCCTGCTCAAAGCGGGGCACCTTCGAGCGGAAGTCATCAGCACCGAATGTCTGACCGCGCTTCACGGCTCCAGTGAGAAAACCCTTGCCAAGTGGCGAGAACGGCACAAGTCCGATGCCAAGTTCCTCAAGGGTTGGGATGATTTCACGCTCCGGCAGTTGCCAGAACATCGAGTATTCGCTCTGCACAGCCGTTAGCGGACAAACCTTGTGCGCCCGGCGGATGGTCTCGGCACCTGCCTCCGACATACCCCAGTGCAGCACCTTGCCCTCCTTCATCAACTGCGCGATGGTCTCGGCCACCTCCTCGGGAGCCGTCTGTTTATCCACGCGATGCTGGTAGTAGAGGTCGATGTGGTCGGTGCGCAACCGCTTCAGCGACCCCTCCACCGACTGCCGGATGGTCTCTGGCCGCGAGTCGAGTGCCTGCTTGAAGTCCTTCAGCGCGATGCCGAACTTCGTGGCGATTTTTACCTCGTTTCGTATAGGTTCCAGTGCCTCGCCCACAAGTTCTTCGTTGGTGTAGGGCCCGTAGCATTCTGCCGTGTCGAAGAACGTCACACCCAGTTCGTCGTGCGTACGTCGAATAAACTTGATCATCTCCTGTTTGTCTCGCGCCGGCCCGTAGCCGTGGCTCATACCCATGCAGCCCAGCCCCAGGGCTGATACCCGTAAATCCTGTCCTAAAGTTCTCTGTTCCATATTCTGATTACGTTTTTGATTATTTGTATCCAAGTCCATTCAGCCACTCGTTGATGGCATTGGACTGACTGCCGGCACTTGCACCACGGGTTTGGAATCCTGTGGCATTGACGTTGGCTTGTGGTTCCTGCTGACGAATGACACTGATGGCATCGGCCAATCCACTGCCCTCATGGGTGGTGAACACCATTACATTCTTGCCGCTCAGGTCGTAGGTGTCGAGGAAACTGTAGATGGGCATCGGCACGGTGTACCACCATACCGGTGTGCCGATGATGATGTTCTGATAGTTGGCGAGGTTTGTCAGCGTCGAAGTCAGTACAGGATGAGTGCCAGTCTCCTTTTCGTTGCGTGCAAAATCGGCCAGTTCATTGTAAGTCACGGGATAATAGCCGTCGGCCACGGTGATGCGGTGCATGTCGGCTCCTGTGCGGTCTGCAATCTGCTGTGCCACCCATTGGGTTGCACCCAACTCACGATCTTTGTAATTGAAGACCTGTGTTGCTCCCGTCGAAGCATCCACGCCATCGGGAACGGTCTTAGAGAAATAGACCACTAACGTTTTCCCGTTCGGATTGTCGATAGGCTCGATTGGAGCGTTTGTGTTGTTGTCGTCGTCACTCGAACAAGCGGTCAGCAAGGCCGTCATTATTACTGCTGTAAATAGAATCTTCTGCATATAATAAATAATGTATTGGTTATTTGATTATCTTTTTACCGTCGATAATTTGTATGCCTCGTCCTCCACTGGCCAGCATCCCGCCCAGTGTATATGCTCTTCCTGTGGCTACGCTTTCACGTTTTACACTACGAACGGCACTCGCCTCATTGGCAGGAAAGAAGAACTGCAAGGCATGGTAGCAGAATTCCCATACGGCATAGAAGTCGTGACGGCCACCCTCCTTCATGTGGTAGGAGAAGTTCGAGCTGTTAAATGTGCCGGTGAGTTTTGCCATCGCCAGTGCTTGGTTGTGGGTCTGGTCAATGCGCACATCCTCGGTGCCCACGGCATACCACACGTAGAAGTCGTTCTTGTAGTTTGAGGCATTCACAAGGTCTGCCAGGAACTTTGCAGTTGCATCAGGATAGTAGGCTCCGCCATACATACCCTGACTCCAGTTGTCACCGCTCATGGGCAGATACATACGGCTGTAGGGGAAAGCCTGCTCGAAGACATACCACGTCGTGATGCTGCCCAGCGAGAAACCGCCGATGGCACGATGGGCACGCGAGGCAAGGATGCCTTCGGGTGTCGCTTCTGCCAGATAGGTGGAATAGCGCGTTTCAACGGCAGGGATGAGATCGTTCACATACTCCTGTGAGAACACGGCAGCCTCACGAGTCGATTCACCCCAGTCCTTAGAACGGTTATCCTTATCCCATGTGGGCGATACGGCGATGAACGGACGGCAGAGTCCACGCTGAATCAGGTTGTCGAAGATGTGTACCAACCCTGTGCGGCTGCTACCGCTGCGCCCCAGGAAATACTCCTCGGCCACTCCTGTCCAGCCGTGTAGCAGGTAGATAACGTCGTACTGCTTCGACGGGTCATAGCCGTATGGCACATATACGTAGGCAGGTTTCCTCGTTGCGGGACGGCTGCTTTGCGTGTAGTCCTTTGAATCATACTCAACCAACTCAATCGTTCCCTGCTGCGTTGCAGCCTGAAAGAACTCCGACGGCACGGGTGTGGTGTACTGTATCTGGAAATCTGTCGGCACGTTGTCATTTTCCGAAACGTCTGCTGCCTCTTTTGAAGCACCGTCCGATGAACAGGCTGCACAACCCAACATCGAAGTCATCAGCATCATCATTGTAGTCATTGATTTTCTCATATTCCTATTCCTTTGGAAGTCGCTCGTATTCCTCTTTACTCAGCATCTCGTCAGTCCACACTACGGCTGGACGATCTGGATTGGTACCTACAGCCAGGTGGGCGAAGCGCGAATTGGGTGAGGCACCGTGCCAATGCTTCACATTGGGCGGACACATCACGACATCGCCTGGATGCAACACCTCTACAGGCAGACCTTCTATCTGATGGTATCCGATGCCGTCGGTTGCTATCAGTATCTGGCCTCCGGGATGGGTGTGCCAGGCATTAATGACACCGGGCTCGAACACGACGTAGTGAAGTCCTGGAGAACCTGCCACATTTGGAGCATCCACCGTATTTTCCAGACGAATCGGCCCGTTGAATGTCGGCAGTGACAGCGTGGAGTCAGGGGCTGCAAACATCAGGCTGTCAGTTGTGGTCT
Source organism: Prevotellaceae bacterium UBA4301 (assembly GCA_002395775.1). Taxonomy (GTDB): domain Bacteria; phylum Bacteroidota; class Bacteroidia; order Bacteroidales; family Bacteroidaceae; genus Physcousia. Next base: position 7,569 of record DGUV01000048.1, on the reverse strand, counting down.
GGTGCGCATACTCCTCCATCTCTAATCCATTGTAATACTCATCCGAAATGGAATTGTCGCTGTCATTGTATGTTTCTGCAGGTTTCCAAGCCGAATCATAAATCACTACCTGAGAGAACCAGTTGTCCTTTGTGGCTCCGTGCCAATGGCGCACTCCTGCAGGAATCTGCAATACGTCACCGCGACGCAGAATCTGTGCAGGCTTGCCCTCCTCCTGATAGAGTCCTACACCGTCAGTCACCAGCACAACCATACCACCATGACGATGCCAACTGCTGTGTGCCGCAGGGCCGAACGTCACGACATTGGTTTGTGGAAAATTAAACACAGAATCTACGCTAATCAGCGGCTTCAGATAAGCCTCGCCTGTAAACGCGGGATTGTTTATCCGCTCACCGATGGGAAAGGATATCTGTTCCTTCGTAATACCCACAGTGGTCTGCTTATGCTCGGCGCACGATGCCAGCAGCAGACTGCTCATTATGAATGCAAACAGTTTCTTCATACGCTTAGAATCCTATTTCGGTGAGCCACTTGTCAATCTTGCCATGCTTCTTGTCCATATCCTTGCCACCCTGTTCCTTGGTCACCACACAGATTCCGTCGCGATGGTCGCTCTTAGGTGTGGCACTCACGATATCGCGCAGTGTCGATGACGGACCACTGTAAGCCGTGCAGAACGGGATGACCGTCTTGCCACTCAGATCGTACTGTTCCAGAAATGTATAGACGGGCATCGGAGCCGTGTACCACCATACGGGGACGCAGACAAACACCACGTCATACTGTGCCATGTTCTCCACCTTTCCTTTGATTGCAGGACGCTCGCCTGCTTCTTTCTCGGCCTTGGCATCCTCGGTGCAGGGCGTGTACTCCGTTGGATAGGCTTTCTCTCGGATGATTTCAAACTCGTCGGCACCTGTCTTCTGGGCAATGTACTGTGCCGCCTCGCGTGTGTTGCCGCTCCATGAGAAGTAGGCAACCAAGACTTTCTTTCCCTTCATGTCGATTGTTTCTTCTTTCGTTGTTTCACTCTCATCGGCCACCTTGGCCTCTTTCTTTGAACCCGTACAGGCACTCAGTCCCATCACGGCCAGCAGCATCATGGCTGCGATTGTTATTACCTTTTTCATATCGAACTTAATTTATTTCTTCATCATCGATTCTATCATCTCAAACACTTCTTCGTCTGTCAGTTCAGTCTGACGGGGAATGGCATTCACTGCCTCGCGGACAACGGTGCCCTCAAAGTACATAGGTATGCCAAGACTCTCAAAAAGTTCCGTCACACGATGGGTTGCATCCTCTATTGCATCATCGAATCCGAAAGCATCATGCAGGAATCGGCGCACGTCATCTTCATGACGGCGGCCCATCACCGTGAGGAATCGTGGGAATACAGTTGTCAGGCTGCGTCGGTAACTGCTGCCAAAAAGCTGCTCAGGCAGGAACTCCAGTTCGTAGATATCGTAGGCGAAAGGCTCAACCTTGCCTATGCCGAGGCGCGACGAGGTTGAGAGCGATGCACCCAGCATGACAATGCCCCGTGCCTCGAGGTCTTCGGGAGTCTGCATAAGCGTATGGGTGGCTTTCAGCACGTTTCTGATGTAAGAGATACCTGCGTCGTATGACATACGGTTGCGGTCGCCCAGTACACAGGCGGACAACTGCACCAGCGTCACCAGTCCAGTATAGGCGGTCATCTCGCGGCTCAACGTCAGTGAATAGCGGGGGCAGAGGATGGCATGGTCTGCAGCAATGCCGTAGGCCGTGCCGAAGTCGCCCGTGCGAGCGTCCACAGACACCGCGCCCAGCCCATTCTCCGAGCCACTCGACGGATAAGTTGGGATAAGTACCAGCGGCATCCGCTCCAAACCATAAGGATTTTTCTGCGATTTCACATATTCCCACAGGTCGGCCTCGTGGTAGTAGCCGAAAGCCATCAGTTTGGCAGAGTCCATCACGCTGGCACCGCCCACGCCGATGATCATGGTCACACCATTCTCACGAGCCACCTGTATGCCCGCCAAAATCTTCTCAAACTCACGCGAAGAGCCGCCGTATTCCACTAATTCCGTACCATCTCCCAGTAGCACCTCCACAATGTCGTCATAGCAGCCGTTTCGTTTGATGGAACCGCCGCCATATACCAGCATCACCTTTTGTCCGCAGGTAATTGTCGAAATTGTCGGCCTGATGTCTCCGACAAAATGCAGTCGTGTGTCGTTTCTGAATACAAAGTCTTTCATTGTTATTTACTTTCTTATTATCCTTCCTTTGATGGGCATACTACTAAATCTGTCACAGCCACGTTGTCAGGTTGGGATACAGCATAAAGAACTGCATTTGCAATAACGTCCGGTGTCAGCCCGACGTTCTCATAGAACTGAGACACCATGTTCTTGGCTTCGGATTCCCTGACCGTGTTAAGAAGTTCCGTCTTGATGGCACCGGGATAGATTGTCGTAGTACGGATGTTCGTACCTTCCCTTACGGATTCACTACGGAAGGAATCCAGCATGGCTCTTACAAAGTGCTTGGTGCCGCAGTACACAGCGTTTCCCGGAACCGACATCGTACCTGCCCTCGAAGAAGTAACAATGATGTGTCCCTTCTTCTGTGCAATAAACTCCGGCAAAACGGCGGCTATCGTATTCAAGACGCCCTTAATGTTGACTTCTATCATGGCGTTCCAGTCATCCGTTTTCAGTTCCGACATATTTCCGGCAGGCATAATTCCCGCATTGGCAAAGACAGCATCAACCTTCCCGAACTTTTCCTTCGCCAAAGCGACCAAAGCCTTCATTTCGTCCGCGTTTACTACGTCAGACTTCATACAAGCTACATTCTCGCCGATTTCGCTTGCCAGTTTGTTCAGCCTGTCTTCGCGTCTTGCGGAAAGTACCACTTTCGCGCCCTCTCTTGCCATCACCCTCGCCGTTTCCTCTCCGATACCCGAAGATGCTCCCGTGATGATGATTACCTTGTTTTCTACATTCTTCATGATTGTAACCTCTATGTTATTGTTTTAGATGTTATCTGATTAGTCTTCGATTCGCCAATTCAGCATAAACTGCTCTGCCTGTTTGTAGTCCATGTTGAAGAAACGCTGCTCCTTGTTCAGCGAGCGGATGGCCTGCATGTCGGCATCGGAGAGGGCGAAGTCGAATATCTGGGCATTCTCCATGATGTGCTGCGGGTTGCGCGAGCCGGGGATGACGGAGAGACCTTCCTGCAAGTGCCAGCGGAGAATGACCTGTGCGGGCGACTTGTGGTGACGCTCGGCAATCTTCACGATGACGGGGTCTTTCAGCAATGCCCCTTGACTCATGGCACCACCCAGTGGGAACCAACACTCTACCTGCAAGCCGTGCTCTGCCGCCTTCTTGCGGATGTCGAGGCGCTGAGCGTAGGGGTGACACTCTATCTGGAGGGCGACGGGCTTAATCTCTGCATTGGTCATGATAAAGTTGAACACCGAGTCGTTGGCATCGAAGTTGGAGATGCCCAGCGCACGAACCTTCCCAGCACGGACGGCCTTCTCCATATCCTTCCACGCCCCGACGAAATCACCCATTGGCTGATGCACGTAGAGCAGGTCGATGTAGTCCGTCTGCAATCGCTCCAGCATCTTGTCGATAGCCTCGCCGGTCTTACCCTCGCCATACTCCGAAGGCCAGAGTTTGCTCGTAATCCAGAGGTCCTGACGGGGGATGCCGCTCTCCTTGACGGCCTCGCCCACACCGCGCTCGTCCTGATAGGCATGAGCCGTGTCAATATGACGATAGCCCATGCGCAGGGCAGCCAGCACACTTGCCTTAGCCTGTTCGTTGCTCATCTGATAGGTGCCGAGACCGAACTGTGGCATCCGCAGTCCCTCACCCAAAGTCAGTGCAGGCTCGAATCGCGGGTCGGGCTCTGCCAACTTCGTGAAGATGAGTGCCGACAGTCCCCAGCCCTTCGGCTGACGGATATACACCTCGCTCACCATGAACGGGAAACGCACCTGATGGCCGCCCACCTCAGAGGTCAGATGAATGTTGCTATACACTGTGCCGACGTTCTTGTCCGTAAACTTCACCTCCTGCGAATGGATGTCAGCGTGTTTGTACCAGATCATGCCACCACGAATGATATCCACTTCCTGTTGCTTGCCCCAGCCGCCACCCATGTGGACGAACTGCGCATTGTCCAAGAACAACTCCGCCAGACGGTTGGCATTTTTCTCCGCCATCCAAACCCACTTCTGATTCGAGAGGTCTATCAACTCCTGTTCTTCCTTACTTACCTGTGTAAATGCCGTCATACTACCCATGACCAACATTGCGAGAATCATCAATTTCTTCATATCTTAAACCAGCTATTAACTGGGTGCAAAATTACACAGAAAACCCGTAACTATTTTGATAATAATTACGGGTCTTCATTCACTTTTTACCGAAAATCGCGATTAAGCGAGTGCAGAAGAACTTGCTCATTCTGCCGAGCGAGAGCGATTTCGACCGAAGGTCAAAAGCATGTTTTTTACTCCCTAAAGTCAGTAGGCGAAGCACCGAGATACTTCTGCACATAGCGGCTGAAGTAGCTAGGAGATGAGAAACCGTATAGGTAGGTGAGTTCGGTGAATGAGCGTTTCTTGTCTCGTAACTGACGACTAATATCAAGCACCGTGTATCGGTTAATCCAGTAGTTGGCAGGAAAACCGCTTACCTTCTTGCACACTTCCGACAAATATTTCGTGGTGACGCAAAGCTTGTCAGCATAGTAGCCGATGTCGCGGTTCTTGCGGAAATCTCCACGTTCCAGCAATGCCAAGAAACGCTCCATCAAATCAGCATATTGCGAAGTTATCTTCTCATTCCCATATAGTGATGCATGGAAGTCGAAGAAATCGATAATCATGCACTGGATTGCATTGATCATGGCATCACGGTGGAAGTTGTGAGTTGTCAAAGCCAAACGCCGTTTGATATAGTCAAAGTCGAGTGCGCACACTTTCTGCTGTTCAGGGTTAAGGTGTAAAATAGGGTCATTGAACAAAGCCATCGACCCTTTCATGCCATAGTTACTATGTGGTGTGGAAACCTCAATAAACTCCGGAGTGACATAAACCACATCTACATGGAAGTCATCGCTTTCGTTGACACGTTCCACCAAGTCGCCACGTCTGATGATAAGGCATTCACCAACCTTCAGCCTATAAACATTGTTATTATATTTGAATTCACAGAAACCCTTATGGCAATAAGCATGACAAAGATAACCAGCAACTTCACCTTTGCCGATGCCGGTTAATGTATTTGATACTATGATGTCTCTACGTTCGTTCACGCCACAAAGGTACAGCTTTTTTGTGAGAATCCGTACCAATTCATAAGAGAAAGAGCAAAAATAATATCAATCTTAAATGTTTTTAAGCTAAACAGCGTCATCAGAGAGTCATTGACTGCATTTAGTGAAATCCTTTCCCTTTTTGGTGTTCATACATCCATTTACCACCCTTGTCCATGTTTTCTATCACAAATTGCACTATTGCTCCCGTAGGAATGTCCTTCGGCAATCTCTTTATGAGTAATGCGACAAGCTGGCCTTTATTGGTGAATCCTGTCTTTTCTTCTTCTGCAACAACTTTTCCTTTGTAAAATGCTGTTCCTCGAAGTAGATTGTTTTTGGAAATTCGATCAGTTTCTAACTTCTTTTCTTCCCGGCGCAACTCTTCCTTTCCTGGATTATCACTGAAGAATATAAACTCTACAACCTTGTCATTCAATTCCCAAGCAGGACTAAAATCCTTTTTCACATATGTTTGAGTGACACGATGGGCAGAACCATGATTCATTGCGAAAGCAACTGCTTGCCAATCCAACCCAAGTTCGTTGAATGCAATAGTTGCCCAGGTGTGACGAAAAGTTAGAATGCTATAGTCTTCCTCCTTGCTTAGTCCCATTATTTTCTGACAGATTTGCCTGATACCGCTATTTACATTTGAACTGAAACTTTCTTCAGTTGTGTACATTTCATGAAAACAAAACAAGGGACCTTTATTTTGCGAGGAACGGTACTTCTTGAACAATGGCTTAATAATATCCGGTACGCGCATCTCCATATAGGCACTGTCTTTTCTGCAATGTTTCGTCTTTGCCCTGTTATAATGTATGATTCCATCATGGTAATCTTCTTTCTTCAGTGCATAAAGATCTGCACAATACATTCCACCGAGGCAAAAAGCCATTTTTGCTACATCGCGACCAAACTCCATTAGGGACATGGCAAAAGGCTTCGTAGGTATTGGGCATGAGAAAAATGTACGTATAGCATTAGGACTTTTTGCCTGTTTTACCGTGTCGTCCGATTGTGGAATAGTTATTCTTTCCCATGGATTGTACTTGATCCTTACAATTCCCTGCTCAGGAACATTCAGCTCTTTCATGGCATTTCGCCATATATGACGTATGCATACAGGGTACATCTCCTTCGCTCTCTTTTTCCCATCCCTAACCATCGTGTTTATCCATGCATTAAGGCTACTTCCTGTCAGAGACTGAAACATTAGTTCACGGGTTCCCATATATTTTTCAAGATGCTTTAGGGCAAGGGTGTAGTTCTTGGCAGTTCTTGGCTTATCTATTTTTTCAATGTAAGTACGTGCATAACTACTGAAAGAAACTTGAGAATCATCATTTGTAACATACTCGACAATGTCCTTTAGGTTCCATGCAGAATAATCTACATGATTGAGTTTCTCCATCCATTGAAGAATTAGCGAACTGCAAAAACTCAGAACGTGGGGATCTGTAATCTCAGATTTTGACTTAACCTTTTGTGATGAGACAACCTTTGATGTCTTCCAAAATTGACACCTACCATCATACGTGAATCGGATGTACACTGCCCAGAAACCATCTTTTCGAGGACTCTGAACTACAGGTTTCATTGATACTGTTTTCATAATTATAATTTTTATAAGAAACTACTCTTATATACTCTTATAATGTAAAACAGTTGCTCTTAAAAAAGTTATCCCGTTTGCAATTATTTGCGATTGTTGCACGGAATAGCGGCTATTTTTATAGGCTTATAATAAAAAAAACAAGGAGTTAAAGTGTTATAGAATCACTTTAACTCCTTGTAATTAACTATTTGTCTATCAATAAATTATAATCATTCTTCGACGGCTGCCTGCGCGGCGGCTAGACGGGCGATGGGCACGCGGAAGGGCGAGCAAGAAGCGTAGTTGAGGCCAATCTTGGCGCAGAACTTGACGCTGGTGGGCTCACCACCATGCTCACCGCAGATACCGCAACGGAGGCTGGGACGAACGCTGCGGCCCTTCTCGACGGCGTACTTCACGAGCTTGCCGACACCGTTCTGGTCGAGCACCTGGAAGGGGTCAACCTTCAGAATCTTCTTCTCGAGATATACGGGGAGGAAGCTGGCGATGTCGTCGCGGCTGTAACCGAAGGTCATCTGGGTGAGGTCGTTGGTACCGAAGCTGAAGTACTGAGCTTCCGTAGCAATGCGGTCTGCGGTCAGAGCTGCACGCGGGATCTCGATCATGGTACCTACTTC
>DGUV01000021.1 GCA_002395775.1 Prevotellaceae bacterium UBA4301 | reverse complement strand
CTTGCATAGGCAAGCGGCAAAGCCGAGCGACGAACTGGCTACGGTTCAAAGGTACACATATAAGGTGGCGACGAGCCATCTATCAACAAAGAAGATACAAACCAACAAAGGAAGTGAGGTGATTATGCCAGAGTTTGATTTGTTTACACATTGTTCCTCTTAAAGCCGGGCGAAGGTGACGGAATGACGCATCTTCGCCCGGCCTTTTTGCACTTTTAACGCACAAACCGCTCATAATTCGCAAACTTTTTGTAAATTTGCAGCCGAAACGTTTCAAACATCACAATTATGTCACACGAAGAAAGAAAAGCCAAGATGGCTGAAAACAGAGCCGTCAACTCGAAGAAGCCTGCAAGGAGTGCATTCATGAGGTGGGCCAGAACACACAAGGGGGCATTTATCATCAATGACCCCGAGTTGAGAGCGCAAATGGCATACAGCGAATAAGACTTATGCGGTTACTGCTTGACACTTGCGTAATTATCGACTGGTTGACAGATGCCGACCCGTTCGAACAAAGCGTCTGGGACATTTTGAATGATCCTGGCACGAAACTCTATGTCAGTGCAGAAACGGCTCGGGAACTGATAGTATCCTTCAACAACAAGAAACTATTGTCGAAGTATTGGAAGACTGCCGAGGAAATGCTTCTTGCGATGAAGGAAGAGGCAATGGTTGATATCCTCCCCATTTCAGAGCGTACCATGTTCACCTACTCCCGTCTCACGCTCAACGAGGCGATGGACCACCGCGACCCCAGTGACCACGTCATTATTGCCCATGCCATCACCGAGCATATCACACTCCTTTCCAGCGACCAAAAGTTTCCATTCTACCGCAATCAGGGTCTTGAACTGATAGAATACTAATCCCCATGCCCCACCTCAGAGAGTTAAATAATCATAACACGGCGAAAAGAATGACCGAAGCCTTTGGTCATTCCAAAGATTTGATTACTCTCTCTCTCTCTCTCTCTCTCTCTCTCAGGCGCTCGCCTATATAAATAACACCTCTTACTTTACGCGCGGGTCGCCCGCGTCAATATACGGCTTTTCTTGCGTCCATGCAAGAGAAGTCGGCTTTTTTTTGTCCCCGTCGAACAACTGCGGCGGGGGACAAACATTAGGAAACAAACATTTATCATTAACAAATAAGTTTAATCATTTAAAAACAAAACAATGATGAAAACAAGAATTCTATCAATCCTCGCCCTCCTGCTGATGGCAGTGACGGGCGCAATGGCTCAGACGGAAACGCTGCTGACCACGATTACAGCAACAGGCAAAGAGCAAGCAAACTACAGTACGGCGAATGTGGCAACCGTTTCATTCAGTTATACTGCAGGAGGGAGCTCAGCATACCTCGCTGCCTGGGGATGGTGGGGATACGGCTGGACAGCAACTGTCACCCCTGCCGAAGGATACACCATCACCAAATGTATATTCTATGACGATGCCAATCGTACTGCTACAGACAGCGAAGCCCCATTTGTTGTAGAAACCACAGAAGAGGATAAGACACCGAAAGTAAATGGCACACCCATTTTGGCATATACGTCTAAAGGTATTACAAAAATTGAGGTGTATGGTTATGCTCCTTTTGCTGTAACCACTAACAGCGACGGCAACGGCAACTACTGGTCTACCTTCTACAACGCTTCTGCCACGCAGGGCTTTACGGCCGATGCAAACACGACAGTGTATAAGGCTGCGCTGAATGGTACGAGCAGTGTGACGCTGACGGAAGTCGCAGGCAGAGAAATCCCTGCTGGCCAGGCCGTCATCCTGAAATCATCGGCAGCATCCATCACGCTGACTCCCGCCACGACGACAGCAACGCTCTCGGGCAATGACCTGAAGGGCGGCACGACGGTCGCCAGCGGCAACGATGCCTACACGCTCTCTCGCGGCAACGACGGTACGGGCGCTGTGGGCTTCTACAAGTTCAGCGGCTCGCTTGACGACAGCAAGGCACATCTGGAGATTCCGACATCGGCAGGAAGCCGCGGCTTCATCGGCTTCGGCGACGACAACACGACGGCCATCGAACTCCCGGCACTGGCTGACGACGAGGCCGCAGAGTGGTACTCGCTCGAAGGACGGAGGCTGAGCGGAAAGCCCGCACGCAAGGGTATCTATGTGAGAAACGGACAGAAGTATATCATCAGATAAAAGAGAAGGAGGACACAGCTATGACACAGAATAATATGAATATGAAGCGCGCATACGAGAAACCCGAGATGAAGGTAGTCCTTCTGCAGCACCGCCAGCAGTTGCTGCAGGCGTCGCTGCCCACAAGCCCGACACCCTCGCCCTACCAGTGGTAAGGCTCCGCTGAGACTCCGGATGGTGGAGTACCCAGGGTGGGTACTCCACCACGGAAACCCCGGCAGTGGAGTAACCACCCTGGGTACTCGCCCAAAAAGCACATCCTTCCAGACCCCGTGTGCTCAAGACCTTTGACTTAGTGGCACAATGCTTGGAAGTAATGGGAGTCACGGATGGCGACCTCCATTGTCATCTTCATCATCATCTGGCTGTATGAAGCCGATGGGGCGTCGAGGCTTGCTGTCAGCGGGCTTAGTCTGGAGTTCAAGAAGGGCGTCGTTGATGGCTGCCAACTGGGCGCGGGTGCTCTCGTTGATGTCGTTTTGGTCATGCAAGATGTCCTCGATGTCGAGTTTGAGTTCTTCGAAGTCCTTGCGGAGTTGGGCTACGTCAGTAGCTGTGTCAGGCAAGGGGAGGGATACAGCCATTTGACGCATGGCAACGAAGCGCGCATAATAGATATATTCACATTGATGGCTATATCACTATTAAGCAGTCCTGACAACATGGCGAGACCTTGTTCTGTAAATGCATACGGCAATTTACGGGTACCGC
>DGUV01000023.1:191-24810 GCA_002395775.1 Prevotellaceae bacterium UBA4301 | reverse complement strand
AGCCTCTGACGGCCCTTTTTCACTTAATTGGCAGGGAATACAATGCGCTGTATATTAGCGAGTTGATTCATCCTGTCACTTTTTGTCACTTTTAAGCAGTCAAATTGTTTGGTAGTTTAAGACTTTATTTAGAACTTTGTGGTCGAGAATATATTATTATTCGAGACAAAGCATGAACACAAAATACCTGTTTCTATTGCTCCATTGAACAATAATAAAAAACAAATAATTCTAAAAAATGAAGAAAAACTATTTTTACATCTGGCTCTTTGCCATTCTGTCGGGAACATGTTTAGTGGGTTGTGACGATGACGTACACCCTGTAATCAATGAAGGTGACATCTCTGGGTTTATCACCGACATACAAGACACTACGCTCTCCATGTCAGACCACGCCCTTGAGATACGTATTTCTCCCGCAGTGAAGTACAAGGAACTCCTTACCGACACCGGATGGGACGTACAGGATATCTACATCTGGAATAATGAAATCGGAGGATACGACTTTTCCAAGAGTATTACTGAGACAGAACTTGACTGGGCAGAACTTAAGAAGATTCAAAAGGAAGGAAAGACGCTACTGCAAGTCATAGTCAAGGAAAACGAAACTTCGGAAAAGCGAGGGGCCTCTGTTTGCATCGGCCAGAAAATCCAGGGCGTAAACTATTTTGGCATCGTCAGAATTATGCAGGGAGGACGTGAGTAAGACCTTAGTTTATGGCGTAGACTAAATGAAATTAAAGGCGTTTTATATTAAATCTATCCTTATGAAAACATTTCTGACCGCAGTCCTGCTTTTTCTGCTTCTCTCTCCTGCATACGGCAGGGATGAAGAGAGTTTCAAGCAAGACGGCTATGAGTTTACACTTTGGACCGACACCTCTGTCGTTATTTCGGATGCTGATTTAGGGGAATCCATACCCCTGACAGAGGATGGTACGCTGGTGCTTCCGACATCGGTGACGTTCGAGGGTAAGACCTATCTGGTGGAGCGAATAGGAAAGTATGCGTTTGCCGGACGGGGGGAAATCAAGCATCTCGTTATCGGCGAGGGCGTGACCGACATCGAACCTTATGCCTTCTATCGCTGTTCAGGGCTGGAGAGCATTCATTTTCCTTCCACGTTTGAGTGCGCGCCGTGCTACGACAGTTATGGAATTTTCCTCGGTTGCAGCAATCTTCGCCGCATTACGGTGGACGAGCGCAACAGGGAGTTCGACTCGCGGGACGGCTGCAACGGGCTTATCGTAACGGAGAGCAATACCCTCTTTCTGGGCTGTCGGGGCACGGAGATTCCCTCGTCGGTCACGACCATAGGGCCGAGGGCTTTCGAGAGTAGCCATAATCTGGAGCGTATCGTCCTGCCCGAGGGGGTGAGGAGGATTGAGTATTGTGCCTTCAGGAACTGTACCAACCTGAAGGAGGTTGTACTGCCCAGCACGCTCGACAGCATCGGAGGAAGCCTGTTTGAGGGTTGTGCAAGTCTGGAGTCGATAAGGATTCCCAGGAATGTCACGAAGGTTAGCAGCAGGGTGTTCCAGGGTTGCTACAGCCTGAAGGAAGTAGTGGTCGATGAGCGGAACCGCACGTTCGACTCACGCCACCACTGCAATGCCATCATTGATTCGGCCCAGGACACCATCGTGGCAGGCTGTGGGGCTTCTGTCATTCTGGAGGGCATCAAGGGCATAGGCGCAGAGGCGTTTTCCAATACCGATGTCCGTAGCATATACATCCCCAAGAGCGTGCGGAAGATTGGCGAAATGGCTTTCTCCGGCTGCCAGTTCTGCAACACCATAAATGTTCATCCCAAGAATCCCGTGTATGACTCGCGCGACAACTGCAACGCCATCATTGAGACGGCTACGGACAAACTGGTGCAGGGATGCAGCGTGACCAGCATTCCCGGCAGTGTGAAGGAGCTGGGTGATTATTCTTTCTGGCGTATGATTCTGCCCCCATGCCTGGTCATACCGGAAGGTGTGGAAGTCATCGGTGAGCATGTCTTTTCACGCTTCTGTGGCATAGAGCGAGTGCAGTTGCCCTCCTCGCTCAAACACATAAAGAGCTACGCCTTCATGGGTTGTAACGTGTTGTCTTACGTCGACATGTCGAGGTGCAGCCCGAGCATTGAGAAGTACGCCTTCACCCATTGCAAGAACTTGCACCTCGTAGACTTCTCTTCCATGCCAGGCGACATAAGTACGCAGGCTTTTTCAGACACTCCCTTCGAGGAACGGTTGGATAAGATTCTCGAACGCAGCAAATGATAATCCTTCGTTTTCAACCACAGTGAAAAGTTTTCTCACAGTAAAGTTAGTTTTACGCGGCTATAAAAAATAAATTTAGTTTCTTCTTCCTGCACAAGAGGTCGTGTCAAAAGTAACAGACACGACCTCACATTTCTTTCAGGGCGGCGAACATTCGTTCTCCGTCAAGGATTTGCCTTTGCTCTTGAGAGATGCCGCCTTTGCTCCTCGATTGAAAATACTCACGTTCGGAAAACATCAAATTCTACGTTCGCTACTCCGAAATTTGTGTTTTCGCTCACTTAATCGTATCTTTGCAGTCACATAACAAAGAAATCATGAAGGTGGAACGGATACTTTACTGCATTTTCGGTCTTTTCCTGTTCACTGCCTGTTCGGGTGGCGACGACCATGAACGACAACTGGAAAGGTTCGAGGAGATGAACCAAAAATTCCAGCCCATCCGTTCCGACTCTCTGATAAGGGAAGTTGTAGAGTATTATGACCACTGGTGGCACTCCCCCTACCACCGCATGCGCGCCTACTACATGCTCGGCTGTGCCTATCGCGACATGGGAAATGCCCCTCGTGCCTTGGAGAACTATCAAAAAGCTGCATCTTTGGCAGATTCCACAGAAGGGAGGTTCCTTCCCGCTCTCATGCGCATACACTCACAGATGTGTGGCCTTTACGCCCAACAGAGACTAAAAAAGGAAATGTTAACGGAATCTGAGATTGCAGCGCGCTTCGCATGGAAAACCGGTGATTCAGAGTCGGCGCTCATTCTGGAAAGTGACTATTGTCATGCGCTGTATTCAGACGGGATGTATGAAGAATGTATAAAGGAAGCACTGGAACTTCATGCCAAGTTCATGGAATATGGCTATAGGGAGAGGGCACTTGCCGTATATGCAAACTGTGTGAAGTCCTATCTGGCACTTAAGGACTATCCTCATGCAAAAGAATATCTCGATTTATATCAAACATGTTCCTACTTCAAAGATTCTCCCCAGAAGATTCATGGGGGTATGAGCTCCCTCTACCTCTTAAAAGGGCAATATTATGCGGGAGTAGGGGCAACAGACTCTGCAGAGTATTATTTTCGGAAATTACTTCAGCAACCAGATTTTGAGAATAATCAGCTTCTTGCTACGAAAGGTCTTTATCAGATTTACGAGTTAAAACACAATGCCGATTCCGTACTCAAGTACACTCGACTTTACTCCGATGCCAAAGAAAAGAGCTTCAACGAGGCGCAAAGCGAAGCCCTTACACAAGCAAAGGCCATGTATGACTATTCGACGGAAAGGAATCTGGCAGAAAAGAAGGCACGTGAGGTCAGTTGGCTGGTCCAGGCCCTTATAACCTTCCTGCTTATAGCCATTCTCATTGCCATCTATGCCCGATATCGGAATGAAAAGAGGAAACGCAAAATAGGGGAGCTGGAACAAAGATATGATAAGGCATACACTGAATTACTTTGTGCCGAAGAGACTATTATGGCCTTGGAGAGGGAAAAAGCAACAAACGACAACCGCATTGCTGCATACGTCAAAAAGGCAGACCAGCTGAGGGAGGAAGTAGTTTATTATCAGAAAGCTCTTAGTAAAATTGATAAGAGAAGGAAAGACGTGAATCTCGTAGAGACGAAGATCGTAAATCGGTTCAGATATTCCCTAACTCACATTAGCGAGCAGGACAAGGTTCAGGATTCGCATTGGCAGGAACTGAAAGAAGCGGTGGAAAGTCTCTACCCGTCTTTCTATCAGGTACTGAATGAGCGCCAAGAGTTACAGGAGAATGAATATCGCGTCTGCCTGCTTGTCAAGGCAGGATTTGAACCTTTTGATATCGATATCCTGATGGATAAGAAGCACACCTATGCCAGCAACACTCGCAAGAGGCTTCATAAGAAGGTCTTTGGCATAGAGGGCAGCGGTGCGGAATTTGACCAGAAGATACGCAACATTTAGCCTCTGACGGCCCTTTTTCACTTCTTTTCACTTAATTGGCAGGGAATACAATGCGCTGTATATTAGCGAGTTGATTCATCCTGTCACTTTTTGTCACTTTTAAGCAGTCAAATTGTTTGGTAGTTTAAGGCTTTATTTAGAACTTTGTGGGTGAGAAATTATAAAAGGCAGGAATGCAGAATTATCTGAACAGAGTAGAGATACCCGTGCGTATGAACCCTAACATGTTGGACAAAAGCTGGTGGAAAGAAAATAGTAATATACTAAAACTTGAGGAATATCGTTATTAATATAAAATGCTATTCACATGAGCAAATACTATTTTATGGCAGGAGCCGATATGCGGAGTGCTGCATGTGCAGTAGGTCCCCAAGATGGACTCTTCTTATATCAATCTTATAAGGAAATAAGAGAGTATGGCAAACTACCTTTCGACCTTACGCTAAAAAGAATCGTTTACAGGAATGGAAAGAAATATGAATATGACGATTGCTCCAAACTTAAAACTATCTGGTGCGATTGCCAAAAGAACAGTCTGCTCTTGTTCCTGTGCTCTGAGAAGCTCCGCAATGTTATAAATGATCATCTCAAGGGATGTGAAGGAGTTGAGTGGGCCTCATGTAAAATCACTTACCAGGAAGAGAAAAGGAACTACTATTTCCCAATATTTACAAAAGAGTTTGACGTGATGGATAAGGATAATCGTTTCCTTGATGAGGAAAAAGCCAAAGCATACACTATGTTCACCATCCGCACGCGTTTTAATTGGCAAGTGCCAAATTCCATCTATATTTCCCAAGAGTTGAAAAGAGCAATTTATAAAGAATGTCTACAAAGGGGTATATATTTTAATGAGGTCGGTGTTATACTTTAAACGTAATGAAAAGAGCATTAGCAACATTTGCACTTCCACCTGCTGAACCAGCATTGTTTATTAACGGATTCAAGACACTTCCTGTTGATGTCCCCTTTTTTCCTCAAATTAATGCAAGGATTATTAATTATAATAGATAAATGTATTAACTTTGTGGAAATTCCTAAGATAATTTATATATGAAGGAAATATTAGAGCTACGTGTCGATATGGATTTCGCCCATATCCTTTTCAGGGAAGACGAGGGAAAAAACCTTGGTTCCGTAAAGCTTGTTCGGATTGATACAAGTGATCCTATTTATGAGGAGATTGGAAAAACACAAAAAATGATAAATGAAAAATACGGTAGGTATTTCTTTATGGGTTGGGATTACATTAGGGAATACACCGAGAAAGAATTACTTGAAGCTCGTTTCTTCCAAATTATCCCCAAATTGTTCACTCTCGCAGGTGAGGAGTGTGGAACAAAATACGACGATTCTTGTGCTTGCCCTATCTGCGGTTCCGGCGGAAAGATAATACCCCCTTTAAAAATAAGGAGGAGCCGTATACCCAAGACGGATATCAGTATAACATTGGCGCGAGGAGAAGAAATCCTTGTCTCGGAAAGGTTCAGGCAAGTCATGGAGGATAATCACATGAGAGGACTGCGGTTTGAGCCAGTCTATTCTGGGCGGAAACAAATTGATTATTTCCAGCTTTTACCAGAGCAATACATTGATATGTCAAAAAAGACAGTATTCGGTTGTAGACCCTTTG
The DNA here is from genome assembly GCA_002395775.1 of Prevotellaceae bacterium UBA4301. Classification (GTDB taxonomy): domain Bacteria; phylum Bacteroidota; class Bacteroidia; order Bacteroidales; family Bacteroidaceae; genus Physcousia. The sequence continues at coordinate 18,955 of DGUV01000023.1, read as the reverse complement.
ATTATAGTGAAAGATCTGAAGGTTGCTACGGCTTTCCTTTACCAGATGGAAAAGGAGGATTCTATCGTCCATTTAATCCACCTGAAGTATACAAATGCCCTAATGGGGACAATCTCGGATTGAATATTTTATCTGAAGCTTATATCAAGGACAGCCCTATTCTGAAGGATCTGGATTATTTTGCCAGCACTCAAACCATAGGTTTGAAAAAAAAATCTTTTCCGTCCCTTCCACCTGCTCTTCTGCTCCAACCGTATGATGCAAATAATCAAGGAGAACAAGTTAAAGGGCTTCAAACTTGAAGTAGCGCACGTCGTGGACGAATAATCTAAATCAATAATATGAACTATGAAAAAATATCTTTTCTTTCTACTTTTGAGCACGACCTTCGTGGTATCGTGCAAGGACGATGAACCCGAAGCAGCTCCCGAACACGGGACGCCCAGCATACGCTATCAGGTGACGGGCTCTGTGACCGACGAGGCTGGCAACCCGCTGAAGGGCATTGCCGTAAGGCTGAAGGACAACTTCATGAACCCCGCCTTCAAGGACCCCTATATGCAACTGGACAGCGTGGGCACTGACGAGAAGGGGGAATACATCACAAACTTTGTCAATGACACGGGTATTCGCGACGGTCTGGTGCTGATAGCCGAGGACACCGACGGCCAGGAGAATGGTGGCCTGTTCAGGCCGGACACCATACGTCTCACCGACATGGAAAAGAAGAAGGTGGGCGAAGGTGCCGACGAATGGGACAGCGGCACATGGCAGCTGAAGGCTGACTTCAAACTGAAGAAGTGAGGCGAATGGCTGTGCCTGCGTGACAAGCAGGGCGGCAGAAAGGGACTACTTCATGCGCCAACCGCGGTCGGTGAGGACGAGGGGGAGGGAAACTTGCTCCTGAGTGCTGTCGCCATAGGTAACCAGCAGGAAGACGTGGCAGAGGCGGTCGGAAACAAGGGTGTCGCGCACGGCCTGGGCCGACAGGATGCCCTGGCGGAGCTGTTGCTCGCGCTGGAGATATTGCAGGAACATGTCACGAAGCTCTGAGCGATAGGGAGCGGGCAGGCTGTCGTAGTCGGCCATGGACTGCATGTAGGCATCGACATCGCCTTTGCAGAGATAGCCGTAGAACTGCTCGGCTGCCTGGCGCGGAGTGGGTTCGTGACGGCATGACACCAAGACCACTGCCAGAAGGGCGATGGCAAGGAGGAGGGGGAAGTGGGCTGAGTTTCTCATTTCTGACGGATGAAGATGTTGATGGGGCAACCAGTGAACTGCCAGCGCTCGCGAATCTTGTTTTCGAGGAAGCGGCGATAGGGCTCACGCACATACTGCGGCAGGTTGGCATAGAAGACGAACGTGGGGACGCGGGTCTCGGGCACTTGCATGCAGTACTTGATCTTGATGTACTTGCCCTTGATGCTTGGTGGGGGGAAGGCCTCGATGAGGGGCAGCATCTCCTCGTTGAGCTTGGCAGTGGAGACGCGACGCACACGGTTGTCATAGACTTGCTTGGCCTCTTCCAGAATCTTGAGGATGCGCTGCTTGGTGAGGGCTGAGGCAAAGATGATGGGGAAATCGGTGAAGGGAGCCATGCGATTGCGAATGGCATCGGTGAAGGTGTCCATCACGCGCTGGTTCTTGTCGGGCACGAGGTCCCACTTGTTGACGACAACGACGAGGCTCTTCTGGTTGCGCTGGATGAGCTGGAAGATGTTCATGTCCTGCCCCTCGATGCCACGGGTGGCGTCTATCATGAGGATGCAGACATCGCTGTTCTCGATGGCGCGGATGGAGCGCATGACGCTGTAGAACTCGAGGTCCTCCGACACGCGGTTCTTGCGACGGATGCCTGCGGTATCGACGAGGAGGAAGTCGAGTCCGAACTTGTTGAAGCGGGTGTAGATGGAGTCGCGCGTGGTGCCGGCAATGTCGGTGACGATGTGGCGGTCCTCGCCGATGAAGGCGTTGACAAGCGAACTCTTACCCACGTTGGGCCGGCCCACAACGGCAAAGCGGGGAAGCTCGGTGCCGGCATCTGCGTCGGTGGGGCGAGGCAGGAGGCGGACTACTTCGTCGAGCAGGTCGCCGGTGCCGCTGCCCGTAGCGGAGGAGATGCACCAGGGGTCGCCAAGACCCAGACTGTAGAACTCGGCAGAGAGATACTGCTGGTCGGTGTTGTCGGTCTTGTTGCAGACCAGGATGACGGGTTTGTCGGAGCGGCGCAGGATGGTTGCGACTTCGGCATCGAGGTCAGTGATGCCGTTGTTCACATCGACAAGAAACAGGATGAGGTCGGCCTCCTCGGTGGCCACAACCACTTGTTTACGGATTTCCTCCTCGAAAATGTCGTCGGAGTTGACTACCCAGCCGCCAGTATCGACGACGGAGAACACTCGGCCCGCCCAGTCGCAGTGGCCGTACTGGCGGTCGCGCGTGGTGCCTGCCTCGTCGCTGACAATGGCGTGGCGCGTCTGCGTGAGGCGGTTGAAGAGGGTGGACTTGCCCACGTTGGGGCGTCCGACAATGGCTACTAAGTTACTCATCTTGCTTTATCGTTTAATGGTTTTATGGGTTTCTTTCAGTCGCGCTGGTCATAGCCATAGAGCCTGAGCGAGCGCTCGCTGTTGCGCCAGTCCTTATCGACCTTGACAAAGACGTCGAGGTAGATGCTCTTCCCGAAGAACTTCTCCAGACTCTTCCGCGCCTCGGTGGACACTCTTTTCAGTGCCACGCCCTGGTGGCCGATGATGATGCCCTTCTGGCTGTCACGCTCGACATAGATGACGCAGGAGATGTGGATGTTGTGCGGGGTCTCCTTGAACTGCTCCACCACCACCTCGCAGGCATAGGGAATCTCCTTGTCATAGTAGAGGAGTATCTTCTCGCGCATGATTTCGGTGACGAAGAAGCGGGCGGGCTTGTCGGTCCACTGGTCCTTGTCGAAGTAGGCTGGCCCCTCGGGCAGGAGCTCCTGGATGCGGCGTAGCACGGTATCGACATTGAAGCGGTGGAGGGCGGAGATGGGATAGACCTCGGCCTTGGGCAATGCCTCGCGCCAGAGGGTCACCTTCTCCTCAAGCTCTTGCTGGTTGGAGAGGTCGATCTTGTTGATGAGCACCAGGATGGGCACGTTGAGCCTGCCCACCTTGGTGAGGAAGTCCTCGTTCTTGTCGGGTGTCTCCACCATGTCGGTCACATAGAGCAGCACGTCGGCGTCCACCAAGGCACTCTCGGAGAACTGCAGCATCTGCTGCTGCAACTTGTAGTTGGGCTTGAGCACGCCGGGCGTGTCGGAGAAGCAGATTTGCATCTCGGGGGTGTTCAGTATGCCCATGATGCGGTGGCGCGTGGTCTGTGCCTTGAAGGTGGCAATGGATATGCGCTCGCCCACCAACAGGTTCATGAGCGTGCTCTTACCCACGTTGGGGTTCCCGACAATGTTTACGAATCCTGACTTGTGCATTTGGCTTTCCGCAGATTACTCCGACTTTCTCAGCTGGTACCACTCCTCGCGGGTCATGGTGCCTTCCTTGTAGAACTGGGCAGGTGACTTTGCGGCTTCCGAAGCGCCATCGTAGCCCCAGACCATGTAGGAAGCGCCCCAACTGAAGCCTGCGCCAAAGGCTGTGAACACCAGTTTGTCGCCCTTGCGGAGCTGGGGTTCGTACTCCCAGAGGCACAGGGGCAGTGTGCCACCCGAGGTGTTGGCCATGTGGTCGATGTTTATCATCACATGGTCCTCGCTCACGCCTATGCGACGGGCCACGGCGCTCTCGATGCGCACATTGGCTTGGTGAGGAACCACCCAGGTGATGTTGTCCTTGGTGAGTCCGTTTCGCTGGGCTATGGTCTCCACGGCATCCGACATCTTTGTGACGGCATGCTTGAAGACGGGACGCCCTTCCTGATAGACAAAGTGCTCGCGGGCATCGACGGTCTCGTGCGACGGCATGCGGGCCGAACCGCCGGCAGCCATGTGCAGGTGGTCGTAGCTGGCCTCGACGCGGTAGTATCCGTCCATGAGTCCCACCTCCTCACGGGTGGCTTCCATCAGCACGCAACCTGCTCCGTCGCCAAAGATGGGGCAGGTGTTGCGGTCCTGATAGTTGGTCATGCTGGACATGTGGTCGCCGCCACACACGATGATGCGCTGGTAGCGTCCCGAGCGGATGTAGTTGGCGGCCAGTTCCATGGCATAGAGGAATCCGGCACAGGCAGCCTCCATGTCGAAGCCGAAGGCGTTGTGCAGCCCTGTGTTGCCAATCACGATGGAGGCCGTGGAGGGGAAGTGGTAGTCGGGCGTGGTGGTGGCACAAATCAGCATCTCCACCGAATCGGGGTCCACCTGAGTCTTCAGTAGCAACTGACTGACGGCACGCGTCATCAGGTAGCTTGTGCCACTGCCTTGTTCAGGACGCAGGATGTGGCGCGTCTTCACGCCGATACGTTCCATAATCCACTCATCGCTGGTGTCAACGATGTGCGACATCTCCTCGTTGTCGAGGATGTAGTCAGGCACATAGCCGCCGACTCCAGTAATCACTGCATTTATCTTTTCCATATCTTGACATTCCGAAAACGAGAAAATGAGAAAATGAGAAGAACCGGGAACACACGTCCCCCTCTCTCATTCTCTCATTCTCTCTAATCTCTACTGATAATCTCTTGATTATGCTTCCTTCTCGATAGCAACCTTACCCCGATAGTAACCGCAAGCGGGGCAAACGGTGTGGTAGATGTAATACTCACCGCAGTTGGGGCATACGGCCAGCGTGGGAGCTACGGCTCCGTCGTGAGTTCTTCTTTTGCGAGTCCGGGTCTTGGACTGTCTTCTTTTAGGATGTGCCATTTCTTTCTACTATATTTAATTATTATACATTTTCACTTCATCACTTTCCTCTTCGCACTCTGCATGGACATGGCGCATAGGAATCTGCAAGGCTATCAACTCATACACGAGCCAGCTCACATCCAGTGTCCCCTCGGTGATGGGCACCGTCAGCATCTCGCCGTCATCGTCATACTCGTCGCCGAGCTTCGCCTTCATCATCTGCTCGGTCTCGATGGGCAGCTGCATATCCTCAGAACAGTGGTCGCAGGGAATGGTCAGCGTGCCTTGGATGTCAAACGTCAGTTCGTAACGTCCCGACGTACGACGCACCTTGAGCACAACCTCTACCCTGCCCCGCTGGACTTCGGTAGCCCCTACCGCCTGAAAGAAAGCATCGTCCACCGTCCAACCATACTCGGCCACATCGGCCTTCTGGTCTCTCAGATTAATGACGAATTGTTCGCTCTTTTCCATGACAAATTGGGGCGCATTGCACCTTTCGGACTGCAAAGGTACGAATAAGCGAGCAAAATACCAAATTTATTTGGGTATTTTCGAGCGAGAGTACCTTAGAACATTGTTCAAGGGTACATTCTCACCCTTTCTTGGGAAGTTCGATGCGGAAAGTTGTACCCTTCCCGATTTCCGAAGCCTTGACAAAGATGCGGCCCCGATGATACTCCTCCACGATGCGCTTGGCCAGCGACAGGCCCAGCCCCCAGCCACGATTCTTGGTGGTGAAGCCCGGCATGAACACGTTGCGGAAGTTCTTGCTGGCAATGCCCTTGCCTGTGTCCCTGACCTCAACGGAGAAACAATCGGCCTCGTCGCGCGCAGTGAGGGTGATGCTCCCACGGCCTTCCATGGCGTCGATGGCATTCTTACAGAGGTTCTCGATGACCCACTCAAACAAAGGGGCCGACATGCTGACGATGAGCGGATGGCTGGGCATGTCAACGTGCAACTGCACCTTGTTCGAGGTGCGGCGCCCTATGTACTGAACCACGTTAGCCACAACGTCGTTAAGGTTCTCGGGCTTGGGCTCGGGCAAAGAACCTATCTTGGAGAAACGCTCGGCTATGCGCTGCAGGCGCTTGACATCCTTGTCCATCTCGGGGATGAGTTCGTCTTCGGGATAGGTCTCTCTCAGAACCTCCACCCAGGCCATAAGGCTGGAGATGGGTGTCCCGAGCTGGTGGGCAGTCTCCTTCGACAACCCCACCCACACCTTGTTCTGTTCGGCGCGCTTGCTGCTGAGCAAGGCAAAGATGGCCACCACCACGAACGTCAGCACCACGCCCAACTGCACATAGGGATAGTAGGTGAGGCGACGCAGCATCAGGCTCTCGTCAAAGCAAACGTCCATATACTCCTGACCGGCCTGAAGCGTGGAGTTGTCGAGATAGACACGCACCACGTTGCCCCGCGACTTCATGCTATGCGCCCGCCGGGCTATGTAGTGGAGCGAGTCGATGGCCGACTTCCCACGGACCTTGAGATTGCGGTATTGCTGCACATTGCCTTGGTCGTCCATAACGATGACGGGGATATTCTCGTTGCCACCGATGACCTTCAGCACAAGCGCGAGGTCGGTCTGCTCATCGGCATTGTTGAGCGAACGCAAAGCCTCTGCCCAGACCTCCACATTGTTTCGTTCCTCCTGAAGGAGGTCGCGCACCAGGAAGTGGGAGATGGCAAGCGACGCCACGGCTATGAGCACAGCACTCACCACAAGCAGGATTTTCACCTGCCGAACTCTGTCGGTCCATACCATACATTAATTATAACGCGCGAAATGGCGGTTTATTGCTCGAAAATAGCTATCTTTGCAAAATGAAACACGCGCTGACACTTCTTTTGGTTCTTTTCATGCTGACGGCCTGCCACGACGAACCTGCAAAGCCTCGCAGGCAGTGGAAGCACGTGGTGGTGGTGTATGTGATGGGCGAAAACTCACTTTCCACCTTTGCCCAGCGGGACCTCAACGAGATGCGCCGTGCCTCAAGACTCATCCCCGACAGTTGCCAACTGGCCGTGTGCTTCGACAACAGTCGGGCCGACGAGCGCCCCAAGATCCTGAGCCTCAGCCGCAACGAAGGCGAACAGTCCCTCTTCACCTATCCCAACGACCCCGTCGCCACCGACAGCGCCACACTGGCACAGGCGCTGAACATCGTCATGCGCGAGCTGCCGGCCGACCATTACAGCCTGGTGATGTGGTCGCACGGAAGCGGATGGCTGCCACAAACTCCGCGCTACACCATCGGTGTGGACAACGGTCGCAACTCACTTTCCGACACAGGCATGGAAATGGAGGTCAGGACGCTGGCCCACGTGCTGCAGCAAACAGGGCGGAAGTGGGACTACGTATTGTTTGATGCCTGCTTCATGCAATCGGTGGAGACGGCCTACGAACTGCGCTCGGCAACGGAATGGTGCATGGGGTCGCCTGCCGAAATTCCCGGCGAGGGAGCTCCCTACGACGTGCTGATGCCCACACTCTTCTCACCTGTCGAAGAGGCCTGGCGCATAGTCCAGCAGTATCACGAATACTACGATGAGCGGGGCGGCGTAGTGATTTCCGCCATCCGATGCAGCGAACTGGAACCATTGGCCCAGGCCACAGCACCGATTATCAGGCAACTGCCCAAGTTCCCACCGACCGATGGCATACAGCGGTATTTCGCCTTGGATTACGAAGGCCAATGGCTGCCCGAGTTCTTCGACATGGGCAGTGCCATGCACAAATGGCTCGACGAGGAGGACTACCAGACGTGGCTCAGCGCCGCACGCCGTGCCGTGCCCCATTGCTATGCATCAGGAACGTGGTACACGGGCTACGACTTCGTCACCCCCGTGCTCACCGATGCCGACCACGTTCTGGGCATGTCCATGTATGTGCCCATCGAGAACGACCAACTGCTCAAGTCATTTACCCAAACCCGTTGGAACCAAGCCATAAGATGGACAAGCTATTGATTATCCTCCTCCTGCTGATTCCGGCATCCGCGGGTGCCCAGGACCCGTTTGCCAACAAGGCTCCCACGGGCGGCATCATGCACAGGCCCGACACCGTGGCCATTCGCATGCTCATCCCCACGGACGGGTCGTATGGCAAAGTCTTTGGAGGGGGAACGGAACTGGTGGAAAGCATCATGACAGAGGCCTTCCGCCATCTGGGCAAGCGCTATCGCAGCGGGGGCAAGGGACCGACAGTGTTTGACTGCTCGGGGTTCACGGGCTATGTCTTCCGCAAGCACAGCTACGAAATCGGTGCCTCCTCGCGCGACCAGTATGCCCGCAACACACCCGTCAACCGCAACGACATGCGGCGGGGCGACCTGGTGTTCTTCACCAGTTCGCGTTCTGGGCGCAACGTGGGACACGTTGGCATCGTAGTGGATGTCAATGTCGGGGACGGCAGTTTCTCCTTCATCCACGCCAGCACCAGATACGGAGTCATCGTCAGCCGTTCAACCGAAGGCTACTATGCCCGTCGTTTCATTGGCGTCAGGCGCGTCATCTGAGCGGGCCTACTTCATGCCTTCCTCCTGCAGTCGGTCTTTTATCTTCAGCAGCGTCTCCATGTAGCCAGAGAAGGTCACACTGGGTTTGTTGCTGCGCAGTGTCTGCATCAAGCTTCTCACCGTAAGCGGCAAGTCAGATGTCCTTGTGGAGGCACTGATTTCCATCGACGCGGGCAGACGGTCCATGCGTTCCTCGAACCACTTCAGCTGCTCGTTACAAAAGGCTTCCGTATAGTTTGCTTTGTATTTTCTCATCATCTTTTCGGATTACTCGGAATATTCGGATTACATAGATTACTCAAATCACTCGGATTACTCAGAAATCCCAGCTCACACCAGCCATAATGGTTGCGTGGGGCAGGGGATAGCCCAGCAGGGTCTCATACGAGCGTTCGCCAATGAGCGTCTCGCCGCGCAGCCACAGGCTCAGCCCCTTCCAGACACGATGGTTGACCGAGGCCGAGAACAGACAGTAGTTCTCCTTCTGCTCGTTGGCTCCGACTGCCGTGTAGAGGCCAGCCACATACTGCAGTCCGGCCTGCGCCGTCCAGCGTCCCTCATGGAAACGGGTCCCGAGGTAGCCCTTGTAGGCAGGAGCCGAGAGCACGGGATTCTCCATGTGCAGATACGAATGGTTGGTGCTCAGTTCCCAACGACTGCCGATATGATAGTCGAGGGACAGTTCCAGACCGCAATTCTCCACCTTACCTACGTTCCTATTCAGCATGGCACCGTTCAGCATGGCTGTCTGTATGATGTCCTTGCCCTTCATGTAGAAGACATTCACGCCATACGACAGGCGACCGGCCATTACCCAGTGCTTCCACGAAAGCTCGTAGTTCATCAGCCGTTCGGGGCCCAGTGCATCGTTGGCCACACGATAGAGGTAGAGTTCGCGCATGGTGGGGTTTCTGAAACCCTTTGCCACAGCCACCTTCAACTCGCCATCCCGCATGGGCTTGAAGAGCAGGGCTCCCTGAGGCACCAGTTCGGTTCCGACCACAGAATGGTGGTCAACACGCAAGGTGGCTTGCAGCGTCAGCCAGTCGGTGGCCACTTGCCGGAAATCCACATATCCGGCCACCTCGTTGCGATGACTCTTTCCCGAGGCCATGGAGGGCGGCAGTTCCTCACCCGTCTCCTTCGAGGTGTAGTAGGCCCAGCCGTAGATGTGCTGATAGTCGATGCCGAAAGTCGTGCGGTTGCCGCGGAAGAAGTCGAACGCCTCCTGATAGGACACGCCAGCCACATTGTCGTGGCTCTGGAAATACTGGGTTGTGGGGTTGTTCACGGGGTCCGTCGTCCCATCGTCAATCTTGTGCTTGCCAAAGTTGGTGTAGGCACGAAGGGTGCCCGTTGCATTCTTCCAGCGATAGCTGTTACGAAGGACAATCGAGGCATTGCCGCGTGTTATCCACTGCTCGTTGCTGAACATGGGATTGGTCACGGTGCCGGGCAGTTCCGTATAGAAGTGGTTGACATCGGCCATAGCCGTGGCACGCCAGTGCTGGCTGAACCGATAGCCCAGCTTCACCATCCCCCCCACTTGCTGGAAGCCCATGTTGGGCCGGTGGTTGTCGGTGCGGTTATATTGGGCACTGACGGTGCTGGAGAAGCGGCCGTTACTTACCTGATTAGTAGCTTCGGCCTGCACGGTGCCATAGCTGCCAGCCCCCAGGGTGACGTTTGAAGCCGTCTTACGATTGTAGGGCAGACTGATTTCGCGCGTGACGATGTTCAATGCACCGCCCATGGCATTCGACCCGTACAAGGCCGAGGCCGGACCGCGCAACACCTCCACACGCTCGACAGCATGGGTCTGCAGGAAATCGGCCACCGAATGGCCATAGATGCCGCTATACTGTGGCTCGCCGTCGATGAGCACAAGCATCTGCCCCACTCCACTCGACAGGCCACGCACCACAATGCCGCCCGCACCGCCCGAGTTCACGCCATAGCCCATCATGCCGCGACTGGGGACAAACAATCCCGGCACCAGACGACTGAGCGTGGGCATGACGGAGGGCTGATGTTCCTCTGTCAGGACTTCATGCCAAGGCGAGATTACAGTCTGAGGCAGGTTCTGAGCTTCGCCATATTCATGGCGGTCGTCAATGACCACCTCGCGCATCCTTACGGTGTCCTGCACCTCACTCTCGCTGGCCCGGACGCCAGCCGCTGACAGGAACAGGAGTAAGAGGACCGTCTTTTTCATTTCTTGTCAATGCTGATGAGTTTGTATTTCTTGCTGCCCAGACCTATCTGCTCGGCATAGTCCACAGTGTGAGTGCCGTGGCGGCTGCTGATGCGCTCCTTCAGGGGTTCGTTGTCGTTGCCCTCCGAGGCGGTCATACCAAAGACGATGTCCAGACAGGCCTGGTCGAGTGCCACGGGGTCGAGACTGGCCAGGATGCCATAGTCCTTCATCTTCACGGGCTCGGGCTCCGACACGCAGTCGCAATCGACGGTCATGTTGTTCATGACTGCGATGTAGAGGATGTTGCGCCCACGATTGAAATACTCGTGCACGGCCTGCGCAGCCGCAGCCATCGACTCCAGGAAACCCTCCTGATTCTCGACATGGTCCCACAGGCCTTCCACCACTTCCTGATATCCGGCCGTGTGGATGTTTGCCTTACCGTTGGCCGATGCCACACCGATGGAGGAATTCTTCAGCACACCTCCGAATCCGCCCATGGGATGACCCTTGAAATGAGCCAGATTGATCATGAAATCATATCGTGCCAGGTGGTTGCCCACAATGTCGTACTTGATGTGCTTGCGGTCGCGCACGGGAATCTTCATCTCGCCCTCCTCATCCATCAGGTCAACGACAAAGAGCGAGTCGAAGCCATGCTCGTGAATCGTCTGCCAGTGCTCGGCAAAGCTGGCACGCGCGCCCCCATAGGCCGTGTTGCACTCCACGATAGTACCGTTCACCTCATTGACCAGGTCGCAGATGAGCGTGGGCTTCAGATAATTGGGATTACCCTTTTCGCCTGTCGATATCTTCACTGCCACGCGGCCTGTGGCCTCGCGCCCCAGCGCCTTATAGATTCTGACCAGCGACTCGGGGGTGATGTCGCGTGTTACAAACACCTTGGACTGTGCACTAAGCAATGTTGGCATCAAGAGAGCCAAAACAGAAACAATCTTGTTCATCATACCTATATTAATTATTGCGGTGCGAAATTACAAAAAAAATATTTCACCTCCAAATATCCAAGCTCTAAGATGCTGAGGAACAAACAAGAAGACACGGCCCGAAAAGTTTTTCTTCTTTCCCTTGAATCATCGGATAAAAATCACTAACTTTGTGGTCACAAGTTTCAACTTATCACGCCACTGACTATGTTATTTGACAAACAAACTTATGTGGAGCGCCGCAATGTATTGCGCAAGCGCATTGCCAACGGGCTCATCCTTCTTTTTGGTAACAACGATTCGCCTGTCAACTATCCCTCCAACGGATACAAGTTCCGTCAGGATTCCTCCTTTCTCTACTATTTCGGACAGCACCGCGAAGGGCTGGTGGGTGTCATCGATGCCGACAGCGGCGAGGAGTGGCTCCTGGGCAACGACATCGACATCGAAGACATCGTATGGTTTGGCCAGGTCGATTCCGTGGCCGACATGGCTGCACAAAGCGGAGTGGCCAAGAGCGCACCGATGAAGCAACTGCAGCAACTCGTGGAATCGGCTCGCAAGCAGGGCCGCCGCATCCACTTCCTGCCCCCCTATCGCCACGACCTGATGATTCAGCTCATGGACCTCACGGGCATCCATCCCTCAAGACAACGTGCCGAGGCATCGGTGGAACTCATCAAGGCCGTCATCGACCAACGTGCCGTGAAGTCGGCAGGCGAGGTGGCCGAGATTGAGCGCGCCTGCGCCATTGGTTACGAGATGCACACCACCGCCATGCACATGTGTGCCCCTGGCGTCACCGAGCAGGAGATTGCCGGCCGCATCTCGGGCATCGCCTCGTCAAAGGGGTGCATCGTCTCCTTCCCCAGCATCCTCTCCATGCATGGCGAAATCATGCACGGCTATCCCTCTCCCCGTCCCCTGGAAGCCGGAAGGCTGATGCTTTGCGATGCCGGAGCCGAGACCAACGAGAACTACTGTTCCGACAACACCCGCACCTCGCCCATCACCGGCAAGTTCACCCAGCGGCAGAAGGAGATATACCAGATTGTGGTTGACTGCCACGACCATGCCCTCACGCTTGCCGCCCCCGGCGTGAAGTGGTGGGACGTGCACTTCGGCGTGGCCCGACTCATGACCGAGCGGCTGAAGGAACTGGGCCTGATGAAGGGCGACGTGGATGCGGCCGTTGAAGCCGGAGCCCACGCCATGTTCTTCCCCCACGGACTGGGCCACATGATGGGCATGGACGTCCACGACATGGAAGGTCTGGGACAGAACTATGTGGGATTCGACGAAGAGGTGCAGCCCCGGCTCGACCAGTTCGGCACCAACGCCCTGCGCTGTGGCCGCCGCCTGCAGGAAGGCTGGGTGATGACCGACGAACCCGGCATCTACTTCATTCCCGCGCTCATCGACGAATGGCGCCAGACGGGCCACTGCAGCGAGTTCCTCAACTTCGACCTCCTGGAGACCTACAAAGACTTCGGCGGCATACGCATCGAGAACGACATCCTCATCACCCACGACGGTTGCCGCATGCTGGGCGAGAAGATCATCCCCTATCACATCAACGACGTGGAGGAGTTCATGCTCCCCTTCTGATACCTCCGATTACCCCGAAACCTCAAACACAAACACAATAATAATGAAAAAAATCCTCTCTCTCGCACTGCTGGCATTCATGGCCATCGGTGCACAGGCTGACGAAGCCAAAGACTCTGTGAAGAGCAACAAACCCGTGTTCACCATCGTGAAGCAAAACCCCATCACCTCGGTGAAGGACCAAAACCGCTCGGGCACGTGCTGGGACTACTCGACCCTCTCCTTCTTCGAGGCCGAAATCCTGAAGGCCACAGGCAAAGACATGGACCTGTGCGAGTCGTTCGTTGCCAACAAGACCTACATGGAACGCGCCATCCAAGTCGTGCGCTACCACGGCGACTGCCAGTTCTCGCAAGGCGGCTCGGCCGAGGACGTGCTGGCCACACTGAAGACCCACGGCATCTGTCCTGAGAATGCCATGCCCTTCCCCGGCTCGCTCTATGGCGACTCGCTGAACAACTTCAACGAGTTCTTCTCCCTGCTTGAGCCCTACGTGGCAGCCGTATCAAAGAGCACGGCCAAGAAGATTTCGAACCAGTGGAAGGTGGGCATGCAGGGCATCCTGGACGCCTATCTGGGCAAGTGCCCCGAGGAGTTCACCTACGAGGGCAAGAAGTACACTCCCAAGACCTTCGTACAGAGCCTGGGCATCAACCTCGACGACTACGTCTCCATCACCTCCTACACCCATCACCCCTTCTACTCGGCCTTTGCCGTCGAGGTGCAGGACAACTGGCGCTTCCCCCTCTCCTACAATCTGCCCATCGACGAGATGATGCAGGTCATTGACAATGCCATCGAGCAAGGCTACACCGTAGCCTGGGGCGGCGACGTATCAGAGGAAGGCTTCACCCGTCAGGGACTGGCCTATGCCATCGACACCAAGGCCACCGAAAGCCTGGCCGGAAGCGACATGGCCCGCTGGCTGAAGATGACCGCTGCCAAGAAGAAGAATCTCATCGACTCACTGGGCTGCACCGTGCCCGAAATCGTGCCCACTCAGGAACTGCGCCAGGAACGCTTCGACAACTGGGAACTGACCGACGACCACGGCATGCTCATCTACGGCACCGCCAAGGACCAGAACGGACGCGAATACTATCTGGTGAAGAACTCCTGGGGCGAGACCGGCGACTACAAGGGCACATGGTACATGACAAAGGCCTTCATTGCTGCCAACACCATGGACTATCTGGTCAACAAGAATGCCATCCCCAAGCAGATTCGCAAGAAACTGGGCATCTGACCACACGGCCATACGATTTTATTAAAAAAAGCAAAAACGTGCCGCACATGACACGTTTTTGCTTTTTTATTTGTATATTTGTGGGCATGAATTACAAGTGGAACTTTGCCGAACCTACTAAAGAGCAAGAACAACAGGCTCAGGAACTGGCCAAAGGGCTCAACATAAGCCCCATTCTTGGTCAGTTGCTCGTCAACCGTGGCATCACCGATGTCTGGGAGGCTCGACGTTTCTTCCACCCCCAACTCAACGAACTCCTCGACCCCTTTCTGTTCCGCGACATGGACAAGGCCGTCGAACGTCTCAACCGCGCCCTGGCCCAGAAGGAACGCATCATGGTCTATGGCGACTACGACGTCGATGGCTGCACAGCCGTGGCCCTTGTCTATAAGTTTCTGGAACAATACTATTCCAACCTCGACTACTACATCCCCGACCGCTACGAGGAGGGCTACGGAGTCTCCGTCCAAGGCATCGACTATGCCTACGAGACGGGTGTGAAACTCGTCATCGTGCTCGACTGTGGCATTAAGGCCGTCGAAACCATCTCCTATGCCAAACAGAAGGGCATCGACTTCATCATCTGCGACCACCATGTGCCCGACGACGTGCTACCGCCAGCCGTGGCCATCCTCAATGCCAAGCGGCGCGATGCCACCTACCCCTACACCGACCTCTCGGGCTGCGGCGTGGGATTCAAGTTCATGCAGGCCTTCGCACAGAGCAACGGCATCGAATTCTCGAAACTCATCCCCCTGCTCGACCTGTGTGCCGTCAGCATTGCCTCCGACATCGTCCCCATCATGGGCGAAAACCGCGTGCTGGCCTACCACGGACTGCGACAGCTGAATGCCAGCCCTAGCGTAGGACTGAAGGCCATCATGGACATCTGCGGACTCACCGGCAAGGAAATCTCCATGAGCGACATCATCTTCAAGATAGGACCGCGCATCAACGCCTCCGGCCGCATGCAAAACGGCAAGGAGACGGTGACCCTGCTCGTGGAGAAGAACGAGAAGGTGGCCCACATGCAGGCCAACCTCATCAACCACTACAACGACCAGCGCAAGGACCTGGACAAGAGCATGACCGAGGAAGCCAACCGCATCGTGGAGACCCTCGACCACGAACACGAGAGCAAGGCCATCGTCATCTACAACGAGGAGTGGCACAAGGGCATCATAGGCATCGTGGCCTCCCGCCTGACCGAGGTCTATTGCCGCCCGGCCGTGGTGCTCACCCGCAGCGATGACTTTGCCACCGGCTCGGCACGCTCCGTGGGCGGGTTCGATGTCTATAAGGCCGTGGAGAGCTGCCGCGACCTGCTAGAAAACTTTGGCGGACACACCTATGCCGCAGGCCTTACGATGAAGGTGGAGAACGTGGAGGAATTCAAACGGCGCTTCGAAGCTTATGTCGAAGAGAACCTCGACCCCACGCTGACACTGGCCCAAATCGACATCGAGGCCACCATCAACTTCCGCGACATCACCCACCGTTTCTTCACCGACCTGAAGCGCTTCAATCCCTTCGGTCCCGACAATCCACGCCCCATCTTCTGCACACGCCAGGTCTATGACTACGGCACCAGCAAGGTGGTGGGCCGGGAACAGGAACACATCAAGCTGGAACTCGTTGACAACAAGAGCAACAATGTGATGAACGGCATCGCCTTCGGCCAGAGCAGTCAGGCCCGGTACATCAAGACGAAGCAGTCGTTCGACATCGTCTATGCCATTGAGGAGAACACCCACAAGCGCGGCGAGGTGCAGCTGCAAATCGAGGACATACGGCCAACGGGGAAGGATGAGCAGCGAAAAGTATAAGAAAATCCTTCGGAGGTACTGGGGATACAGTGACTTCCGGGGCATACAGCAGGACATCATCGAAAGCATAGGTTCGGGCCACGACACCCTGGGCCTGATGCCCACGGGAGGCGGCAAGAGCATCACCTTCCAGGTGCCAGCCATGGCCTCGGAGGGCATCTGCATCGTCATCACGCCCCTCATTGCGCTCATGAAGGACCAGGTCCACAGCCTGCGGCGCCGAGGCATCAAGGCCACGGCCGTGCACACTGGCATGACACATGCCGAGATTGTGACCGCACTGGAAAACTGCATCCTGGGCAACTTCAAGTTTCTCTACATCTCACCCGAACGCATCGGCAGCGCACTCTTCCAAACCAAGCTGCGCCACATGCGGGTGAACATCATCACGGTTGACGAGGCCCACTGCATCTCGCAATGGGGCTACGACTTCCGCCCCAGCTACCTGCAGATTGCCGAGATCCGCCGCATCGTGCCCGACGCACCCGTGCTGGCCCTCACCGCCTCGGCCACTCCCGAGGTGGTGGACGACATACAGCTGCAACTGCAGTTCCGGCAAGGGAGAGTCCACCGCATGAGCTTCGAACGCAAGAATCTGGTTTACTGCGTCAGGCACACCAGCGATAAGCTGCGCGAAATGCTCCACATCCTGCACAGCCTGCCCGGCTCGGCCATCATCTACACCCGCAACCGGCAACAGACACAGGAACTGGCCGAATACCTCATCGCCAACGGCATCACCGCCACAAACTACCATGCCGGACTGCCCCAGGTGAGGAAAGACGAACGCCAAGTGGCCTGGCAGCAGGGCCGCCACCGCGTCATGGTGGCCACCAACGCCTTTGGCATGGGCATCGACAAACCCGACGTCCGGCTGGTCCTCCACTTCGAGATGCCCGATTCGCCGGAAGCCTACTTCCAAGAGGCCGGACGCGCCGGACGCGACGGCCAACTGGCCTATGCCGTGCTCCTCCACGACCCCACCGACCGGCGCAAACTGCTCAACCGCGTGGGCGAGACCTACCCCGAACCACAGTATGTGCGCAAGGTCTATGAGGACATGTGCTGCTTCTTTGAGATGGCCATGGGCGACGGCACCAATGTCACCCGCGAGTTCCGCCTCCAGGAGTTCTGCTACCAGTACAAGCACTTCCCCGTCCAGGCCCACAGCGCCCTGCTGCTGCTCGACAAGGCCGGCTACATCCGCTACACCGAGGACGAGGAAGTGACCAGCCGCATCATGTTCACGCTGAACAGGGACCAGCTCTACGAAATCGACGAGCGCCCCAAACGCCAGGAGCGCGTCATCCACGCCATGCTGCGCAAGTACAGCGGGCTCTTCTCCGAGTTCATCTACATCGACGAGTACCAACTGGCCATGGACACCGGGCTCGACTACAACCAAGTCTATCTGGCCCTGAAGGAACTGGACCACGCAGGACTCGTCCACTACATACCCCGCAAGCGCACCAACTACATCACCTTCGTCACCCGCCGCGTGGAACTGGACGAAGTCGTCCTCCCGCCCCAGGTCTATGTCGATAGGAAGAAACAATATGAGCGCCGCATCCAGTCCATGATTCAGTACGTCTCCGACGCCGACCTCTGCCACAGTCAGTTCCTATTGCGCTACTTCGGCGAGTATGACACCAACCCCTGCGGCCGATGCGACATCTGCCTGACCGACCACCACCACGACGACACTGCAGCCATCCGGGCCTCCCTCATCCGCCAACTGCAGAAAGGCCCCGTAGCACCACGAGACATCGACTTCACCGGTTTCAATCGCGACCGCTTCATGGCCGTGGCGCAGGACATGTGCCGCCAGGAGGAAATCATGCTCGATGCCAATCAGCACTTCCGTCTGCCACAAGGATAACCCAAGACAGGAAACGCCCGCAACCTCATTCAGGCCGCGGGCGTTCGTTATTAAAGAGGATACGGTTAACTTGTCCATTAATCTATGGCACTGCCACAGGGAAAGAGTTGGGTTTACGCCACAAATATACATAAAATTCCGAAATACCCCCCACTCCCGGCCATATTTTTCGTGCTAAATGCCAACCTTTTGCAACCGCACCTTGCAATCGTCGACGAATCATCTCCCAATCATCGACGAATCACTACCCAATCATCGAAAAATCACTTACCAATCATCGCCCCATCATTGGTAAGTAAATTCGCGATGATTGGCAGTCTATTTTCTGATCATTGGGAGCCCGGCCTATGATAATTGGGAAAGCAGGCAGCCGAAGGTATAATATACGAAAAAAGCCTCCGGGATTGCTCCCAGAGGCTTCAAGAAAAACGGCGGCTACCTACACCCCACCGTCGCCATAGGAGATATGGCTCCCCTCAGCGGGCCGCAGTGACATTCAGTCACTGCTCTGAAGACCCGCCTCGCCCACTAAGTGGGAGAGTTGGTAGCCGAAGCATACATATACGCAGAAAACCCCTCCATCCTGTTACGGACGGAGGGGCTTCCTTCGTAGAAAAACGGCGGCTACCTACTCTCCCACTTACGCAGTACCATCGGCGCGGGCGGGCTTAACTTCTCTGTTCGGAATGGGAAG
>DGUV01000023.1:0-128 GCA_002395775.1 Prevotellaceae bacterium UBA4301 | reverse complement strand
AACCCCGCCACTGTAACCACCTTAAATGTCGGTGCAAGGTGAGCGCAATGCCAAGCGCACTTGAGCATTGCCGGGCCGAAGCCCGATATGGACACCCTGTCAAAGGGGTTGACATGACGAAAACAAGC
>DGUV01000090.1 GCA_002395775.1 Prevotellaceae bacterium UBA4301 | reverse complement strand
TCAGCGGCAGTCCCACGGCGGCACCGGCAGGGCTCACGTGCTTAAACGATGCTGCGGCAGGCAGGCCCGTGGCACGCTTCAGTTCGCTCACCAACTGCCACGAGTTCAGCGCGTCCAGCAGGTTGATGTAGCCCGGTCGGCCATTCAGCACTGTGATTGGTAACTCTCCCTCCTCCATGAAGATGCGTGAGGGCTTCTGATTCGGGTTGCACCCGTACTTAAGTTGCAGTTCAGTCATGAGGTTATAAAATTTAGGTCCCTAAAAATCCTTAAAGTCCTTAATGACCTTAAGGTCCTTAAGGGCCCAAGTTGGTGGAGCCGGAGGGGATTGCGCTCGGCTTTGCCGCTTGCGTAGCGCAGAGGAGCAAGAACCCTCACGAGGGTGAAATGCCCCTACGGCGTAATGTTAGTGGAGCCGGAGGGGATTGAACCCTCGTCCAAACAGGGAAGTCCTGAGCTTTCTACACGCTTATTCCAGCCTTCGGTTTTCGAGCACTGACAAGACCTGGACCACCAATCAGTGCCTTATCCTCTGTTTTTTAATCGAGAGTGCGAGGCCACTCGCCGACGATCCCCGATTTTGCTGTGCCACCGGTTCGGAGCGCTTCGGGGCGTTAGCCTCCGGGTGACATCTCGTCGCAGCACCTGGTGCCGCGATTAAGCTTCAGATCTACTGTACTTCGATCAAGCAGCGAGAGCGTAGTTGTTTTCGCCAGTTAATTGTCTGATAGTCATTGATTAAAGAGAGCGGCCACCAACTCTCTGCGTGCTTACCGAGCACCCCATCCTGCTGTCAAATCCATGTCGACCCCAGTGATAAGATGCCGCGAAGGTACAACTTTTTCCTGACTTGAGCAAGGATGACGCCTCTTTTTTATGGCTTCCCTTAGTGCTTTCTCCCATTTGCTTGGGCGCTTTCCCTCATTTGCTTGGGCGCTTTCCCTCATTTGCTTGGGAGTCTTCCCCAATTTGCTTAGGCTTCTAGCTTGTAAGACTTAAGTCTTTCGTCATTAAGACTTAAGTCTTTATTCAACAAGACCTAAGTCTTTCAGCTGCAAGACCTAAGTCTTTTTGCTATAAGACTTAAGTCTTTCATTTCATAAACCTAAGCAAAATGTGCTATATCCTTAGGTGGAATGCCTTCTGAGCTTAGGCGTGATGCACATGCAGTATAGGAGGCGAGAGGGGAGGGGACAGGCGATTGCCATAGCAGGATGGCAGGGACGGGAGTGAGAAAACGGGGCTTTGCGGCCATAGGACACTTTTTTTCACATCTTTTCACAATAAAACGGGCATTTGGGAGTTATATATATGATAAATTATATGTAAGAACCCGAGAAAGACCTAAACATAGTGAACCAAGTGATACCCTCTGAAAATAAGTTTGTTGATGGTATGAATGGTGCCGAACGGCTGGTTAAGCGTGCGTTCGACATTGCTGCATCGTTTTGTGGGATGATTGTTCTCTCGCCTGCTTATCTTTACATATATCTGCGTCTGCGCCATCAGGGCGACGGTCCCGTAATCTTCCGTCAGGAACGTATCGGACTGGGTGGACGCCCCTTTCAGATTCTGAAGTACCGGACAATGCGCATGGACAGCGAGAAGGACGGCGTGCCCCAGCTGGCTGAGAAGTGTGACGATCATCTTACACCCGTAGGCAAGTTCCTGCGCGAGCATCACTTCGACGAACTGCCCCAGTTGTGGAACGTGCTTGTGGGCGATATGTCGTTTGTGGGTCCCCGTCCCGAGCGCAAGTACTTCATCGACCAGATTATGAAGGAAAATCCCGATTACGAATACCTTTACCAAATCAGGCCGGGCATCACCTCAATGGCCACCATCTACAACGGTTACACCGACACGATGGAGAAGATGCTCATCCGGTTGCAGATGGACCTCGAGTATCTGCAGAAGCGCAGCCTGTGGCTCGACCTGAAAATCATTCTCACTACAGTCCGTCTTATAGGTTATGGAAAGAAAATTTAATGCTATGCAAAGATACCTCCTTGCACTGGTGCTCATGATGAGCGCCGCTTGTGCTTATTCCCAGTCGATGAACGACGAACAGGTCATCCAGTTCGTGCAGAAGGAACAGGCTGCAGGGTCGAACCAGCAGTCGATAGTGCAGAAACTCTTGCGTAAGGGCGTGACACCCGAACAGTTGCGGCGCATACGTCGCAAGGTGGAGGCCGAACAGGGCCAGATGGGTGCAGTGGACCTGACGGGCAAGTCGAAGAACCAGACCGAAAACCGCCTACGCACCAACAAGGAGAAGGCCGAGGACCTGTATCGGCAGAAGCAGGGCTACATGGTGCGTTCCCAGCGCGAGAAGGAAGAGCAACGCTACCTGCCCCGCAAGGAACGTCAGGAGGCACTGAACGAGGAGATAGGTTTCATGGACATCGACTCGCTGGTCTATTACCAGAACATGTTTGGCCGTGAGGACGAGAACCAAGTCTTCGGTCGCAACATCTTCAACAACGAATACCTTACCTTCGAACCCAACCAGAATATGGCCACTCCGGCCAATTACCGGCTTGGGGCAGGCGACAACGTCATCATCGACGTCTGGGGCGCCAGCCAGGAGAGTTTCGAGGGCACCGTATCGCCCGACGGCTATGTGGTGATTGAGGGCATTGGCCCCATCAAGCTGGGCGGGCTGAGTGTGAGCCAGGCCACGGCCACGGTGAAGAGCCGTCTGGGGCAGTATTATCAGGGATGCAGCTTCAACCTGGCCGTGGGCGAGACACGAAGCATACAAGTGCAGGTCATCGGCGAAGTGCGCATGCCCGGCACCTACACCCTCTCGAGCCTCTCGTCCGCCTTCAATGCCCTGTATGCCGCAGGAGGTATCAACGACATCGGTACGTTGCGTAACATCAAGGTATATCGTAACGGCAGGCAGATAGCCACCATCGACGTCTATGACTATCTGCTCAATGGCAACACGAAGGGCGACGTGCGTCTGCAGGACAACGATGTCATCTCGGTTGACCCCTACGAATGCCTTGTCAACGTCAGGGGTAAGGTGAAGCGCCCCATGTTCTACGAGATGAAATCCACGGAGAGTGTCATGCAGGTCATTCGCGATGCAGGCGGATTCGCAGGCGACGCCTTCACCAAGAACGTGCGCCTGACTCGCAAGGCTGGCAACGAATACAGCATGCACACGGTGGACGAGTTCAAAATGTCGAGTTTCCTGCTGAAGGACGGCGACAGCATCTTTGTGGACAGTGTGCTGGCCCGCTTCAGCAACATGGTGGAGGTGCGCGGTGCCGTGAAGCATGCCGGACAGTTTGAGCTCGGCGGCGAGGTGCAGACCGTGAAAGGACTGCTGCAGGTGGCCGATGGCCTGAGGGAGGATGCCTTCCTGAGCCGCGCAGTCATGCATCGCGAAAAGGACGACCTGTCGCTGGAGATGATTTCCGTTGACATCGAAGGCATCATGGATGGCACCGTGGCCGACATTCCCTTGAGGAAGGGCGACGTGCTCTATGTGCCCAGCACCATCGACATGAAGGGCGAACAGACGCTTACCATCTCTGGCGAGGTGCTCTATCCAGGCGAATACCAGTATGCCGAGAACACCACGGTGGAAGACCTCATACTGATGGCAGGTGGACTTACTCCTGCGGCCTCAATGGCCAAGGTGGATGTCTATCGGCGCATCCAGGACTTCAAGGCAGTGAACAGCAGCGAGGTGAGTGCCGAGGTCTTCAGCGTGGCCCTTAACGATGGGTTCCGCTCGTCGGACAGCACCTGCGTGCTGATGCCCTTCGATGTGGTGGTGGTACGTAAGAGTCCAGCCTACAACGAGCAGCAGACGGTGCGTGTGGAGGGTTGTATCAACTTTGAGGGCGACTACGCCATGAGCACCAAGAACTATCGCCTCTCCGACCTCGTGCGCGACGCCGGCGGACTGACCAAGCTCGGCTATGCCAAGGGTGCCCGACTGACACGTCAGATGACCGAGGAAGAAAAGATTCAGCGCGAGAACTCGCTGCGTGCCGCCCAGATACAGATGTACGAGGAAGCCATGCAGAGCGAGAAACGCTACGACATGGATCAGGCCGACTCCCTGATGTCGCTGAAACTGGACATGGGTGAGACCTATCCCCTGAGCATCAACTTGCAAGAGGCCATCGACAACCCCGGCAGTCCTGCCGACATCGTCCTGCGCGAGGGCGACCTGCTCACCATCCCGCAGTACTCGAACACGGTGAAGGTAAGTGGCGAGGTGCTCTATCCTGTCAGCATGGGCTACATGAAGAACAAGCCCCTAAAGTACTACATCAAGCGTGCCGGAGGCTATGGATCCCGTGCCAACAAGAAGGGAGCCTATGCCATCTACATGAACGGCTCGGCAGAGAAAATCAATCGACACTCGTGGGGTCACAAGGACATTGAGCCGGGTTGCGAAATCGTGATTCCGACCAAAAAGCAGAAGAACCGCATGACGACGGGCGAGGTTATGGCCATCTCAAGTGGTGGTGCTTCGTTGGCAAGCGTAGTTGTGGCCTTGATAAGTATTTTGAAGAAGAACTAACTTAAGGGAGGTCTTGTCATGGAAGAAAGAAACAAAAGCGACCAGAAGATTATTGACTTGGGAAAGGTGTTCCATGCCCTATGGGCCAAGAAGAAACTCTTCTTCAAGGTATGGTTAGTGACCTTCATCCTTTCCTGCATCTGGATACTTCCCCAACCGCGTTTCTACAACAGCGAAGTGAAGCTGGCCCCTGAAATGAGCGGTGAGGATGCGGGCGGTCTCTCGTCCATTGCCTCGTCGTTTGGTTTCAACATCGGCGGCATCGGCGGTCAGGATGCCATCTATCCTGAGCTCTATCCCGACCTCTTTCAGAGTCCCGAGTTCGTGGTCGGCCTCTATGGCATAAAGGTGACCACCAAGGACGGCAGCCTCACCACCACCTATTTCGACTACCTGAAGTCGCACCAAAAGCAAAACGCCCTCACGCGCCCCTTCCGCACAATGATGAGAACCGTGAAGGGATGGTTTGAGGAGGAAGATAAGACCCCGAGAGGAACGGCAGAGGGTGGTGTCAACCCCTTCCGGATGAACAAGAAGGACTATGAACTGATGAAGGGAGTGATGGAGAACATCAGTTGCGCTGTGGACAAGAAGACGAGCGTCATCACCATCAGTGTCATAGACCAAGATCCCCTCATCTGTGCCACGCTGGCCGACAGCGTGAAGAGCCACTTGCAGGAGTTCATCATCCGCTATCGCACCAGTAAGGTGAAGGAGGATGTGGCACACTATCAGCAAATGAGGGACGATGCCGAACACGAATACGACGTGGCCATGCGAGCCTACAGCCGATTCTGTGACGCACACACCAACGTCATTCTGCAAAGTTACCAGAGCGAGCGGGACAAGCTGGAGAGCGAACTGGCCCTGAAGCAAAACTCCCTCACGGCCATGGAGACCCAGCTGCAGGCCACGAAAGTGAAGTTGCAGGAGAAGACTCCGGCCTTCACCACACTGAAGAGCGCCATAGTGCCCATCCGCCCTGCAGGGCCCAAGCGCATGCTGTTTGTCCTGGGTATGCTCGTCCTGACATCCATCATTACGGCGGGGTACGTATTTCGTAAAGAGTCCCTTTAGTGTCTGCCCGTTTGTGAAAAGCACAGGTATATCAGAAAAGAAGAAAAAAGCCCTCACGAATATAGCTTGGGCCATTAGCGGCAAGATTGTAAGCCTGACGAGCGTTCTTGTCGTGGGCATCATTGTAGCGAGGTATCTTGGGAAGGAACAATACGGCATCATGAACTATGTGGTCAGCTATGTGGCCATATTTCAGGTGTTTGCCGACTTCGGGCTCGATTTCATACAGATTCGTGAAGAATCGAAGGCCCCGGCGCTTCGGGACAAAATCATCGGAACCACCTTTACCCTGAAACTCTTCTTTGCCGCCATCACGCTGGTGGCCATCTTCGTGACGGCAGCCTTGTTTGAGAGCGACATGCGCATCCGTTTCTACATCATGATGTACGCCTTCTCGGTGGTGCTGAACACCACTTGGGTCTCGCGCAACCACTTCACTTCCATCGTGTGGAACGAATATGTGGTGAAGACCGAGATATCCCGCACACTCATAGGTGTAGCCATCAAGGTTGCTTTCGTGCTTTTGCACCTTCCCCTTGTCTGGTTCATCGTCTCGCTGCTCATCGATTCCCTGTTGCTGGCAGTGGGCTACACAACTTCTTACATCAGGAAGATTGACTCCGTACGCAAGTGGCATTTCGATCGGGGACTGGCCCGCTTCATGCTCCGCCAGTCCTTCCCCCTTCTGTTGTCAGGAGCGGCCATCATTGTCTATAATCGCATCGACCAGATGATGATTGCAAATATGATAGACCAGAGTCACCTGGGAGTCTATAGCGTTGCTGTCAGGTTCGCAGAACTGCTGGTCTTCGTCCCCACCATCATTTCGCAGACCATAAGCCCCATGCTGGTTGAGGCCCGGGAGCACAGTGTGGAGAACTACGAACGTCTCTCCTCCGTGTTCATGAACGTCACCCTTTGGGTGTGCGTGATTCTGGCTCTTGCCACCAGTTTCTTCTCTTATTTCATCGTGCGTTTCACCTTCGGACTCATGTACATTGAGGCTGCCTCGGTGCTCTCCATCCTGGCTTTCAAGGTGATTGGTGACGCACTATCGCAGACATCGGGCCAGATGATGATAATCGAGGGCATACAGAAGTATGCCTCCATACGCAACGTCATAGGTTGTGTGACGTGTGTTCTGCTCAACCTTGTCTTCATTCGCCAATATGGCATCCATGGCGCAGCCTATGTGGCCATCATCACCATCTTTGTCTCCGGGACGCTGGCAAACTTCATCATACCCTCATACCGACACATCTTCACCAAGCAGATGAAGGCCATCGGTATTGGGTGGACAGACATCATTCACATTAAATCCCTACTCCGATGACTTGGTCACGCATATATAAAGGAATAAAGGCTCGACTGCCATTATCGATGCAGTTTCTCATCGAGATGCTCAACTATTGGAAACGTCTGCGGCGCTACAATGCATGCATCAACACCGACCGCGACCAGCAGAAGATGCAGTACACACTGCTGCGCGAGAATCACATCATAGAGAAAGGCATGTCGATGCGTAACACCCGTCGAGGCTTCGGACAGGCCAAGGTGACGGCACTCATCGAACGCCTCCGAAAGTACAATCGGCTGTATGGAGGTAAGGACAACACGTTCCTTGTCTATCCCTTGTCAACCATCAAGGAATACATCGCTTATCAGCATCGCGACGGGGTGGAGATACCAGAGATAGAGCGTGCATTCAGGGTGCTTTGTGAGGAGGCTGGCATAGAGGAGGCATCGCTCAAGATGCCGGCTGGCATAGAAATGCTTCGGGCCGATTATCTGCAAGAACAGGCAAAGGGCGACTATCACTCGTTGCTCTATAGTCGCCATTCCATCCGTTACTTCAAGGAGGAACTTCCCTCGAAGGAGATACTTGAGAAGGCTTTGACGTTGGCTTCGCGGACCCCCTCTGCCTGCAACCGACAGGCATGGCATACCCACATCTACTTTGGAGAGGATTCCCACGAACTGCTGCGCATGCAGGACGGGTGCAAGGGCTTCTGCGACGACATCCATTGCTCCATTGTTGTGACAGCCGACATGAAGGGCTTCCTCGGCCACGAACCATTCCAGTGCTTCGTCGATGGCGGTCTCTATGCCCAGAACCTCATCAATGCCCTCCATTATGAAGGTCTGGGGGCCATTCCGCTTTCGTGTGGATTCATGAGCGACAAGCTGCTGGCCATGCAGAAGCACTTTGGCATCCCCGAAAACGAGGTGATGGTGGTCATCATAGGGACAGGCGTGATGCAAGACGAGATGAAGATAGCCCTGTCAACCCGTCGCCCAGTAGCTACTACAAACATTTATCATTAACCAAGCAGAAAGGTTCTTATGCACTTCGTACCACTCGTGTATTTCGCAGGACTCACCTATTACTTCTGGCAAAAGCACAGAACGTATGACGTGGCTACATACATGTCCATGCTTTATACGATTACGTCGTTGTGCAGTGTGTTGATGGTGATGGGGGGATTCCTGAATCAGCAAGGCGGTGGTGTGCTGGTCGATGGCTACGAACCCGAACTTGGTGTTGTACCTACGGTGCTATATTGTGGTCTCATCACGCTGACCATCGTTCCCTTCTCCTTCATCCGTCCCGAGAAACTGGAGCGGATATCCAACGTCCATCGCTATCTCATCTATGCCTTTACGTTGCTGATAGTGCTTCAGGGCATCATCATGTACTACCTTGTAGGAGGTTCCATATCCGACTTGTTGCATGGCGACTTCAAGTTTCTGAAGGAATCCCACTATGCGGGCAACATATCGCCAGCCGATGCCAAGATGCTGACCATGCCTATGCCCATTCAGTTCATGTATCTGCTAAGTTTCATGACCTTGCTGGCTTTGCCGCTGTTCTTCTATTATACATGTGTGGAGAAGCGCAGTCTATGGAAAACCTTTCCCCTTCTGGCCATATCCATTAGTCCTATACTGAGAGGCATTCTGATGGCCGACCGAACGGAGATCATCCATTACGGACTCATGTTTTTCTTCTGCCTTGTATTCTTTCAGAAGTTCATCACTCACCGTGTGCGAAACTTTCTGCTAGTGGTCAGCCTGCCCGTACTGGCGGTGGGAATGACCTATATCATCGCCGTGTCATCGTCTCGTTTCGAGAACGAGGACGAGGGTGCCAGTGGCAGTATGCTGGAGTATGCAGGCCAGTCGTATGTAAACTTTTGTTACTTCTACGACAATCATAACCCTAATCTTTACTATTTAGAGCGTGAGTTCCCCGTGACTTCTTATTTCGTTTATAAGAACCAGTATGTGGATACAAAGGACGAACGAACTGCCAGGGAGGGCTTCTTCATCGGTGTCTTTGCCTCGCACATCGGTTCGTGGTTGTTGGATACAGGGGTTGTCGGAGCCATACTCATCAGTCTATTATTCGCTTTTCTATGCTGTCTGGTCATCAATAGATACAATCGGACTGAGTTTGACATTTCCGACGTGCTCATGCTGTTCGCCTTGGGGGCAGTGCCAACATTCGGCATATTCTATTACAGATATTATACAGTGGCCACTGCCTTTGTCTATGTGGCGGCAGGAATACTATACTTGTGCTCAAAGTTCATATTTGTGTGGGGCACGGATGACACAGAAGAGAAAGAAAAAACTGAAACGGCATGAAATACTACTTTCCCATACATCTCGACGGTGGCAATCGCGGATGCGAAGCGATAGCCCGAGGGTCTGCCATGCTGATAGGCGAGTCGGCAGACCGTCTTTGGGGCTATTGCCGTGATGTAGAGTTAGACACCCGATTAGGCGTGGCCGATTATGTGACACTGGTTCCTTGTCGGCGGGATTCATTCGTCTTCGATAAATTCCTTGGCGCCCTAAACAAGGTACTTCATACTCCCAAGACGATGGAGTGGCGTCAGACCTATCCCTTCCGGACCATGTTGCGCATGGTGGGGGAGGACGATGTGGTGCTCTTTACCGGCGGAGACATGCTTTGCTATGGGAACAACGAACTCATTTACCTCAACAACTGGTTACATCGGCGAGGCATTAAGACTGTACTTTGGGGATGCTCCATGGGGCCAGAGAACCAAACCAAGGAAAAACGGGAGACCCTGTCGCGCTTCTCGTTGATATACACTCGTGAGTCCATGACATACGACTACTTCATGTCCTTGGGCCTGCAGAACGTCTGCCTTTTTCCCGACCCGGCTTTTGTCCTTGAGGCTCAGCAGTGTCCGTTGCCCGATTTCCTTCAGAAGGGCGATGTCGTAGGACTGAATGTCAGTAACTATGTCATGGGCGGCATGACGTTGGACGGACAGTTCGCAAAGGAGGTTCTGGACCTTATCAGTTACATCCTGACGAAAACCAATCAGCAGCTCATGCTCATTCCTCATGTAACATGGAAGGTGGGCGGGGAGAATCAGGACGACCGAGAGATGGCAAAGCTCATCAGTGAGTATTATGCTGGGCACGAACGCCTGCACATCCTTGATATCGACCAACTCAACTATTGCCAGATACGCCATGCCATATCGAAGTGCAGCATGTTCGTTGGGGCCCGCACTCATGCCGTCATCTCGGCCTATTCCATGTGTGTGCCCACCATAGCCCTCGGCTACTCGATAAAGTCGCGGGGCATAGCGAAGGACTTGGGTCTCGACGAACGTTTGGTGGTCAATAGTAAGGACTTCGCCGAGGGAGATTTGCTTCGTTCCTTCTTGTATCTTGCAGAGAACAAGGAGGCTATTCGCGAACATTTGCAAACCATTATGCCTGAATATAAACAAAGAACCTACCAGATTCGTGAGCATCTGGCCCAACTTAAATAGAAATACGAATGAAGACTCCGAGAATCATAGCCCTATATCTACCCCAGTTCCATCCCATCCCAGAGAATGACCGATGGTGGGGACCTGGCTTCACGGAATGGATGAACGTCGTGAAGGCTAAGCCTCTCTTTCGCGGCCATGTGCAACCCAAGTTGCCGGCAGACCTTGGCTTCTACGACCTTCGCTTGCCAGAGACCCGTGAGGCGCAGGCCCTGTTGGCGCGAGAAGCTGGCATTGAAGGGTTCTGCTACTATCATTACTGGTTTGGCGGAAAGCAATTGTTGGAGCGCCCCTTCAACGAGGTGCTTGCCAGTGGAAAACCTGATTTCCCTTTCTGCCTCTGTTGGGCCAATCACTCGTGGAGCAACAAGACCTGGAACCGGAAGTCGAACCTGCAAGCCAACTCGATGCTGATGGAACAGACCTATCCGGGCGAGGAGGATGACATGGCACATTTCCGTTCACTCTTGCCGGCATTCAGGGACCATCGTTATATTACGGTTGACGGAAAGCCTGTATTCTTCCTCTTTAATCCGTGGACACACACGCGTGTGCGCGAGTGGATAGCATGTTGGCGGAGACTTGCCGAGGAATATGGACTGCCGGGCTTGTACCTTGTGGCTATGTGCGATTCCACCCTGTCGTTTAAGCAGAATGCCGATGGAACGCGGACTCCGTCGATGCCCAATCTCGAGAGCAGTGCAGCCCTCTTCCAGTCGGTGCTCGATATGGGTTTCGATGCCGTCAACTCCTTCGGACGTAGGAGGGGGGAGATGCTTACCAAGGGTAAGTACCGTGACCTCATGCAAACCGTGCTCCGCAAGGTGGGTTTGCCAGTTGGCGCATGTTATGACTATGCTAAGACTGTCCGTGGGTTCTTTGCTCCTGAGGATAAGTGGGAGAATGTCATTCCCACCATCATGCCTAACTGGGACCGCAGTCCCCGTGCTGTATCGTGGGACGGCATCTATGTGGATGCCACGCCTGAGGCTTTCCGCAAGCACATTCGGCAGGCCATGGACATGATAAAGGACAAGGAACCCGAACATCAGATACTTGTTCTTAAATCTTGGAACGAATGGGGCGAGGGCAATTATGTAGAACCTGACCAGGAGTTCGGCCACGGATGGTTAGATGCGATAAAAGACGTGATGAAATGATGGATATAAGTATTATCATACCTACATTCCGCCCGAAGGAATATCTATGGGAGTGCCTTGATGCCATAGATTGCCAGACAATCCCGCACGACAGGTTCGAAGTGCTGATAGTCCTTAATGGTGAACGCTTGCCTTATGAGAATCAGATAAAGGCTTTCCTGGCCCAACGGTCGGGTCTTCCGTGTCGCGTGTTGTATTGTGAAGAGCGGGGGGTGAGTGCCGCCCGGAATCTTGGGCTCGACGAAGCAAAGGGAACTTACATCTGCTTTATGGATGATGACGACCTCATTACGGAAACCTATTTGGAGCAACTCTTCCGCTTAGCTTCCAAAGATACAATTGCCCTGTCCTATATCACCGCCTTCGACGATGGGACGGAACTTTATCGCCCCATCTATATTACGGAGAATTATCAAGACCATCGCGAACGGGTTTCCTACAAGGATGTACGGCGGTATTTCTACGTGCCCTATTGCAAGTTGATACACAGGGACATCATCGGGACACGACGTTATGATAAAAGCTTGAAGAATGGCGAGGATGCCCTTTTCATGTTCTTGATTTCAGACCGCTTCCGTTGGGTACGATTTGCCGAGAAGACTGTTGAATATCGTTATCGCCAACGTCCTACCAGTGCTTTCAATGCCAAGCGCCCCGCTTCGTATTATCTTTCAAATATGCTGGCTTGCCAGCATAAGGCAACGTGCATCTACTGGGCACATCCGTCCCACTATTCGTTCTTGTTTTACGTAAAATACATCCTGGCAACCATCATGGGTTGCATTCGCCGTTTGCGTAACGTGAAACAATAGGGGTAAGAGGGCGTAATTATGCAATATAGCCTTTGATTTTCTCCTTCCACGAATAGTGATCCATGATTGTCTGATGTCCTTCTTGTGAAAGTTTCTGGCGTAGCTCGGGGTTGTGCATGATGCGCAGGCATGCTTCTGCAATTGTGGCTGCCTCGTCGCGGATTATGGCATTCTCTTCGTTCACCAATTCGGGAATGCCCTGTGCGATAAGACTGGTCAGCACAACGGGTAGCCCGTATCCCATGGCAACCAGTACCTTGTTCTGTATGCCAGAGGCCACACGTACGGGAGCCACTGTCAGGCATGCATCCGATATCGTTTCACCCAGATCATCGACAAAACCCGTGACAATGATGTTGTTGCTGGCGAGTTGCTGGATGGCTTTCGGGGGTTGTGCGCCTACAATGTAGAACATGGTGTCAGGTTCACGCTTCAGTATGAGTGGCAGGATTTCATTCACAAAGAAGAACACGGCGTCCTGGTTCTGCAGGGTACGCATGTTTCCCACGAAACAAATCTTATGGTCTTGGTAATGGCTGGGAAGCTTCTTCATCCATCCAACTCCATTGCTGTGCAACTCCAGGGGGGCATGGCAGGGTGTGAGTGTTTTTAGGTAGTCGATATCGGCCTGCGATACGAGTATGCATTTCGGGAATTTCTCAATGACATGGCACTCGTACTTCTTGATGAGGTTATGCTCGAAGGTGTAGGCGATGCGGAGGAAGTTTCCCCCCTCGGCTCCAGATGACATAGAGTAAGTCTTCGATAGTGCATCGGTCATCTCGATGACGGATTGTTCCTCCAGGTTCAGTTCTTCCAAATAAGGAGTCATGCGCAGCAGGTGCGAGATGTAGATGTCTGGCTTCTCCGTGTCAATGACTTTGCGCAATAGTTTTTTGAAATCACTCGAATAATAGTAGCCACACTGCATGGGACGCCCACTGAGCATGAACAGGAAGGCATGCACGAGAGACCTCAGGCGGCTGCGCTGAATCGTGTAAATTCTGTGATAGATGCGTTGTGCTTCGTACATGCGCGGACTGTCTTCGTCGTGGAAACTGACGAGAATCAGTTTGTAGCCCTGTCGGCGCAATTGGCGTGCCACGTTGTTGATTCGTAGCACATCGCCTCCGTTCTCAGGTAGGGGGAAACGGGGGGCCAGAATGCATATCTTCTTCGCCTTGGCAGCATGTTCTTCATAGCGTTCGCGGATATCGCTGTGTTCCAGCAGACTTCTCTCGTGGACATTCATCAGGTGGCTCACGCGCATCTGCCAGCCAACAAACAGGACAATGTCAACCAGTACCACCCATGTCAGTTGCAGGCCTGCGTGGTACAAACCGAAGTTAAGCCCAATGAAGAGCAGGTCCATGCCGATAATGGTTAGCAATGTGAGGCATGACGAGCGCCCGGTTTTCAGAAGTTTGTGATGGATGTGTGTCTTGTCGGCCTCGAACATGTCTCCGCCCCTCAACTTGCGTGCTATGGCTACCCTGACAAGGTCAAAGGTAGGGATGATAAGCACGGTGTAGGCCGTCAGGATGCCGTCGGGACGTGATGCCATGATGTTGGGGTTGTCCATGGCATACTTGATGCCCAGATAGCAGAGAGAAAAGCCGAGGAAGAGTGAACCGCTGTCGCCCATGAAGGTCTTCCGCTGTTTCTGCACACTGCCGAAGATATTGTAATACATGAAGACGAGCAACGCCCCCGCCAGACTCGTGGCGAAAATACAATAGACGTAGTGCCCTTGCTGGTAGAAAAGGAAACTGTAGACTGCCAGTGCAATAAGCGTAATGCTGGATGCCAGACCGTCTATTCCGTCGATGAGGTTGATGGCGTTGACTACCAGTAGGGTCACAAAGATGGTGAGCGCATAGCCAATCCACAAAGGCAAATCATATATACCCAAGAAACCATAGAGGCTGTTGAAGTACAGACCACTTATGGGGAAGGCGAGAGAGGCAATGAACTGGATGAAGAACTTGAGGTTGGCGGGCACACCGAAGAGGTCGTCAATAAGTCCGATGAAGTAGATGAGAGCCACCCCGATACCAATAAGCAGGGTGGACGTGTGGATGGATTCCACGATACCGCCCCGCTCAAGCATGATGGCAAACGTGGCGCTGATGCCCATGAGAGTGGCGGGAACGAATACGATGCCACCCATCCTCGGAATGTTTTTGTTGTGTATCTTACGATTGTCAGGTTGGTCGTAGAGGCCTTTCTTGTAACAAAGATGAAGTAGCCAAGGCATGATTATCAGCGCCGTGGCGGCCGATATTAGCATGGCAGATATAAGGTATATGTATGGAGGCATCCTGTTTCCGTTATTCTTATTTATATTTTATTAACGAATAATAACGCTTTTTATTGTAGCAATACCATGAATTTTTGTCTCGTTTTAGGAAAATCTAAGAGAAAGTCCCATTCAGTATATTAATTAAAGAGTTAAAAGAGAAAAAGATGAAAGGGCACGGATGAGATAAAATTGTTCTTCTCAGGGATGGATGTATTTGTAATACATGAATTCTTAATCATTGACTTGGTGCTATGATTTTCTCTTGCTGTAGGACTACCTGCAGTTGGGGAGGAAGAAAAGGCTACCTTTAAGGGTAGCCTTTTCTGAGTAATGGTTTTAATTGTTTTCTCAGTATCTTCGGAAGAGCAGAGTCCCTTTTGTGCTACTTAGCCGCAAATGGTCGTCATTGAGTATATCGATATGGAATCCACCATCGGCGGGTACGCCAAAAGGTGCGAGCTCATCGAGGGGACGTTCTTCCTCTGCGGGCCAATAGATGGTCTTTCCGACGAAGATGCTGTCACCAGAGTGCGTAAAGTAGCTTAGGTAATAGTCGTTGTGGCCTTTCCGTTGGAACTTCACCAGATTCAGTTGGAAACAAAAGTAAAGCTCGCCTTCATTGATAGGCATGACTTGTTCTGCAGCGTCACGCATCTCGGTCATTTGCCACATGCCAGCAATGTCGCCAGCCGTTTCGCGCCAGTTCTCGCATCCAAAGAAGGAGGATAGTATGACGCAGGAAAGCAGTATGGTAATAGTCTTTTTCATTTCTTGTTCTTGTTAATCCAACCAGTGTAGGCAATCGTTAGCATGGCTCCCTTGGAGTCGCCTAGCAACTTGCCGCTGTTTTGGCCGTATGATGCCGTGAGGCTGAGACCCTTGACCTGACGGGGAGCGTACGAGGCCTCTATCATAAAGAAGTTGCCCTTGACAGGGTTGACTTGAGGGGCAGGGTAGGTCCCGAGGCTCTTCTCGTGAGTATAGAGCAGGCGCCACGAGATTTCCGGAGTGGGTTCTCCTTCGATGCCAATGTGGTTGGCTACAACTCGATTGTCGCGGAAATCAATGCGTCCGTTCGTATTATAAAGAGGAGAGATGACGAGGGCATGGCCCATGCCGAAACCAGCATGTTGCCATCCACCATAGACATGATGGTTGTAGTAATTGTCGTTGCCTGCGATGCGATCGGGCATGACATCAGTTTTGTCATGATAGATGGGACCAGACTGGTAGGTGGTACGCAGGTGTTCATAGACGATGCCTTTCACGAAGGGGTTCTCGGGAAACTTGAACTCCGTACCGTAGAGCATGTCCTTCCAGTCGTAAATGAAGAGTCCCAGCTGGCTGTGGTCGTCGAAGAAGTGCTCGGCATAGAAACTGGCTCCCCATCCTTTCTTCTCGAAGTCGAGGCGTAGGTGCCAGCTTCCCAGTTGGTTGCCTTCGATGTTGCTGAAATCGCCATCATTGACATCGCTGCCACCTGGAATCAGGGCATGCCAGAAAGCCTTTACTCCGTGTGAGAGTTTCTGGTGTGAATCAAATTCTCCAGTGTGATCCTCACGGTCCTGCAGGTTCCATGCTTCGCCGGCAAACTGGCAACTCATTTCTATACCACCGGTCAGGGTTACGGGGAATTTTTCAAGATTCCCTATGCGCAGGAAACCTGCCTTTGAGTGATAGAAGGAGTTCGCGGTGCGGATGTTGTTCGTCCCTTCGGTAAATTCCCGTTGCCACTTGTTGTCGGTGTATGCTCCATAGGCTATATGGGCCTTTAGGGCCAGCCAGTTCTTTGTACGTGGGATAACCCAGAAGTCTGGTAATTCGAGTCTCACCTGAGGCAGGGGACGGGCATTGATGCCAGACGTCATGGCACCGCTGGAGAGCCGTTGGTTCTTCAATTCCAGAGGACGTTCCTTCTGTCCGACGGAGAGCCTGATGGCTTTGTATTGGAAGTCGGCATAGAATTGTTGAAGTACAAAGTTGCTGTTGTAGTTGGCAAGCCCTGCTATGTCGAGCCCATAGCCTATGCGCCAATTGCGCAGACTGTCGGCTTCTACATCGCGACGAATGCCGGCACGCACCAGGACGCTGTTCTTCTCCGTGGTGCCCAGACCATAGCGGTTGTT
This sequence comes from Prevotellaceae bacterium UBA4301, assembly GCA_002395775.1. Classification (GTDB taxonomy): domain Bacteria; phylum Bacteroidota; class Bacteroidia; order Bacteroidales; family Bacteroidaceae; genus Physcousia. The sequence continues at coordinate 25,505 of DGUV01000090.1, read as the reverse complement.
GGTGAACCAGAACGGTGCTACGTCGCCCTTGCCAGCCGTGCCTTGGAGGCTGGCTTTGTATTCAATATCTTCACCCAAACGGGCGATTTGGGCTTGTGTGCTTAATGAGAGCATCATCAATGCAAGCCCTAATAGTGGTCTTTTCATTCTTTTTCGTCGTTGCCGTAGCCGTTGTAATTGCCGTAAACTCCGTAATGTCCGTAATGGCTGTACTTGCCATAATAGCCGTACTTGCCACTCTTTCCGTACGAACCATACTTGCCATAGCCATAGTAGTAACCATACTTCTTCTTGTGGAGGTCGATGCCGTTGAGCACGAGATTGACCTTTGGGAGTTTCTGGTCGCGACTGATGGCGTTGATCATGTCGAAGTTAGCCTTGATACTGTAGTCGGCACGTGTTACGACGATGGTGGCATCGGCTGTGCGACCCAATTCCAGCGTATCGCTTACGAGGCCGATAGGAGGCGTGTCGAGCACGATGAAGTCGTATTTTGTGCGCAGATAGTTGATGCCGTCGTCAAGCACATGACGCGAGATAAGCTCCGTGGGGTTGGGAGGAATGATGCCGGCGGGCAGGATGTCGAGGTTCTTGTCGAGACCGCTGTTTGAGATTTGTGATTCCAGTAGCTCGTAGTCGGGCGTTTCGGAAACCAGGAAAGAGGTGATGCCCTTCTTGCGGTCTTCCATCTTGAACATCTCGGCCAGACGGGGTTTGCGGATGTCGAGACCGATGATGAGCACCCGCTTGCCCAGCAAGGCCAGTGACATGGCCAGGTTGCTGGCAACGAAGGTCTTTCCTTCGCCAGGGATGCAGGAGGTGACGGCAACCACCTTCTCGGGGTCAGGCAGGACGAATCGCAGGTTGGTGCGCAATCCGCGGAATGCTTCTTCCATCATGCCGTTCTTGTTCTTGTTGACGACAATGCTGCCGGTGTTGTCCTTTGCCATCTTTGCGAGAGGAATGTCGGCAAGGATTGGGAGCTTGGTCAGCTGTTCGATGTCGTTGCGGCCTTCGATACGGTATCTCATCAGGCCCAGAGCAAAGAGCAAGAGGATGGGGAGCAGAATGCCGCAGGCCACGGCTCCCATGATGATCTTGCGGTTGTCGGGTGATACTTTTCCCGTGGGCTTTGGCTCATCGATGATACGTGCTTTTGAGGCCTCAGAAGCCATGGAGATGTAGTTCTGCTCACGCTTCTGCAGGAGCATCAGGTAGAGGCTCGACTGGATTTCCTGCTGGCGGTCGATGTTGCCCAGCACACGCTCTTGGGTGGGTGTGCTTGAAACTCGGCTGCTGTACATGGCATACTGGTTGTCGATGCTCGACTTCTGCACCATCAGGTCTTGGTACAGTGCACGCAGTGATGTGCCGATGGTGGGCCAGAGATCCTCGAGCTGGGCAGTGAGTCGTGCCACGGTGGGGTTGGATTCGGTGGAGGTTTTCAGCAGACGGTTGCGTTCCAGTACGATGTTGTTGTATTCATTGATGCTTGCCGAGAGCTGTGCATTGCTCAGACCCAGATTCGAGGGGATGATTTGCCTCATGTTGCTGGGGTTGTTGGCATAGTCGATGAGTGACTTCAGCAGGGTCAGCTGGGTTTGCATGTCCACCTGTTCCTTCTGGTAGCTTTGGCTTCCCGAAAGGGCCGATGTGGCATTGTTAGCCAGGTTGATGAGGTCGTGACTGCGCTTGTAGGATTCGAGGTTTGCCTCGGTGGAGTCAAGTCCCCGACGGATGACGCTGATACGGTCGTCGATGAACTGGCGCGTCTTTTCTGCCACAAGGTTCTTGTCGTCGTTGGCATCGTCGTTGTAGCTGTTGAGGATTTCGCCCAGATAGTCGAGGGCGCGTTGCAGTTGTGTGTCAACCATGCGGACGGTGGCCACACTCGTGCCTTCCTTCTGCCCTGTTGCAGTCACGCGTGCAGCAAAGCGTCGGCCGGCATTGATGATGGGCTCGATGGTGACAAAGAGCTTTTGGTCGCTTGGCATCTTGTAACCAGCGTTGCGCTGGATGATGAGTGGGCCTACGGCTGTGGGGATGGTTGCGGGTAATTCCTTCACGTCATGCGCAAAGGCATTCTCGCCACCAATGTTTCCCTCGACGTGCACACCTTTGTCCTTGCGTGTGATGATGAGGTTGACATTCGTGCGCAGTTCCTTCATGTTGGTTTCAGCCAAGTCCACAATGATGGGGGAGTTCTTGTAGAGTTCTTGGTCCACGATGCGCCCTTCCATACGGTAAGAGGTGTAGAGTTTGAGCGTCTGCACCGTGCGGGCGGCGATGGCGGTGCTGGAAAGAATCTCCAGTTCATTGCCAAATCCGCTACTGGTGGAGATGACGCCCATTTCCTCCAGTGTGGCTACACTGCTGCTCTTCTTCGTGGTGCCCTGCTCCTTGATGAACACCTTCATGTCGGCAGAGTAGGTGGGCGGAGTGTAACGCAGGTAGAGTTTGGCACCTGCATAGCACACGATTGCCGATAGCAGAATCCAGTACCAATTGAGGTAGATGAGTGTGATGATAGAACGGAGGTTAAAGCTTGAGCTCTCCTCTTCTTCGTTGATGTCATTCAGAACATATTCAGCCATGACTATACAATATTTAATTATCTTTAACTGTGAATATTCGCGCAAAGGTACGTCTTTTATTTCAAATTAGGAAATATTGGCACAAAAAACACCACTCTTCATAAGATTTTAGTTTAAAAAAGTTGCTGAAGTGCAAGATATTAATTAATTTTGCGTAAATTTGAACAATTGTATAGTAGCATGAAGAAATTTGACATTGAGGAATCGCGTTTGCTTAAGGGGTTGACTTCTGTAGGCGACATCCTGACTATGTGCTTATGCCTTACGGGCTGCTATTATTTTTATGAGGCAACCGACCACTCGGTAAACAATGGTGTAGATTTGCAAACCTATCTGGTCTCGGCCGTTCTTTGCTATCTGCCCTTGGCCATGTTCTTCCCCATCTTGCTCTTTGAGCGCACGGCTCAGGGTGATAAAGTGGTTGAGCGCACCTTCCAGATTGTGGTCGCCCACATTGTTCTCCTGTTTGCCGTCCTCTTCCTTCTGAAGACCGAGGCCATTGCGCGCATACTGCTCTTGACTTTCGCAGGAGTGTTCTGGATAGTGCTCACGCTTGAGCGCATGCTAATGCTTTACACGATTCGTCGTTTCCGAAGCAAGGGACGTAATGGACGCCATGTCGTGTTTGTGGGGCATGTCGATGAAATGCGCGACCTCTACAGTTACATGCAGAATCGCGAATATGGTTACAATATTGTAGGCATGTTCAGTGATGAGCCTGTTAGCATCGAAGGCGTGACCCTGCTGGGCAACACCGACGATGTGCTCCCTTACTTACAGGAACATGCTTACATCGACGGTGTGTATTGTACCATGGCCCGCATGTCGAAGGAGAGTCTTGTAGAACTCTACAAATATTGTGAGAACCACCTTATTCGCTTCTATGCTCTGCCCGTCTATCTGAGTTTCTTGCGGCGCAACATGCGTGTCATGCACGTCGGCAGCACCATCATGCTCTATCCTCGTCGCGAGCCCTTGCGCCTTTTTGAGAATCGGCTTGTCAAGCGATTGCTCGACGTGTCGGTAAGTTTCCTCTTCCTGGTCACGCTCTTCCCTGTCATCTATGTTGTCGTGGCCATCATCATCAAGCGCCAGAGCCCCGGGCCGGTCATCTTTGTGCAGAAGCGCAACGGACTCAACGGTACGGTATTCAATTGTCTCAAGTTTCGTTCCATGCACGTCAATTCGCAAGCCGATACCCTGCAGGCCACAGAACATGATGTCAGGAAGTTCCCCTTCGGCGATTTCATGCGTCGCACCAACATTGATGAACTTCCTCAGTTCATCAATGTCCTGCTCGGGAACATGAGCCTCGTGGGACCTCGTCCCCACATGTTGGCCCACACCGAGGAGTATGGCCATATCATCAATAAGTATATGGTTCGCCATTGGGTGAAGCCGGGCATCACGGGTTGGGCTCAGGTCAATGGGTTTCGTGGCGAGACGCGAGACCTTGAAGATATGGAGGCCCGCATCAAGGCTGACATCTGGTATGTCGAGAACTGGAATTTTTGGCTCGACATCCGCATCCTGTGGCGCACACTTGTCAACATGCTTTTCCATAAGGATAAAAATGCATACTGAGAATCCTTTTTTAGAATTAATAAATCGACAATAAACGAAAAATGTCATTTCTAAGCAATCTTTTCGGCCATAAGAAGGCCGAACCTGTAAAAATCGGGGGTATGGAAGACTACATGACCCTCATTCGTGTCTATTACCAGGCCTCCATGGCCTCTCGCCTCGGCATCTCCAATCTTGCCGTTTTCCCTGACCTGCGTGTGTTCAAGCAGACTCTGAAAGTGCCAACGGCCAACAACAAGCTGGGCGTGTCGGAAAAGAAGAAGTGCCAGAAAATGCTTGCCGAGATGTATGGGATGAGTGATAATTTCTTCCATGAAATCGACGAAAGCCTGAAGAAACGCTGTCGTTCGGTCAATGAGGTACAAAGCTATTTTCTTGTGTTCCAGGATTTCAGCCAGAACCTGCTCATGGCACTTGGCCAGCTGATGCAGTGGAAGTTGCGCCTGCCTTCGTTTTTCCATAAAGCCCTGCGTCAGATGACGGAAAAGACCGTCAGCGACATCCTCACCAAGAACGACTGGAGTGACGAAGCCATGCGCCGCAGTGTTATGGCCATCCGGCGTGCTCAGGGTACACTTGGCTATAGCCAGCAATGGATGGTGGAGTTTGCTCACACATTGCTCATGCTTGCCAAGAAGGAACCTCGTAGCAATGTTGACCAAGGCTGAGGATGTATGAGGCGAAAATAATCCTGATCAGCAAGTTATTTGCAAAATAATTTTGTCATAAACGAAGAATTATCTATTTTTGTGGGCAGATTGAAGTAATTGTTGCAAAAATGACCGCTAAAGAACACGAACTGATGGAGTTGCTTGCCACTCGTGTGCGACAACTCGTGGAGCAGGACAAGGGCCTGCGTGAGCAGTGTCGTGACTTGGAGGCAAGCGTAGCGGAGCGTGATCGTCAGATAACTGACCTCCAGGCTCAGGTGAAAGCGGTGAAGGCGCAATACGACAATCTGAAAGTGGCCAGAACGCTGGAGCTGAGCGATAGCGATACGCGCAATGCACGCCAGCGTCTGAATCACTTGGTGCGAGATGTGGATAAATGTATCGCTCTGCTGAAGGCATAACACTACGTAGTTAAACGGAAAAGACATGCAAAACAAGAGCGACAAACTATCGATAACCCTGAAGTTCGGTAATCGTATCCTGCCCATGGTGGTGGCGAGGGACGATGAGTACATCTACCGCGAAGCGGAGAAGCTCATCAACCGGCGTTTCAATTACTATGCGGCACAGTATCCGAACCAAGGTAACGACATGTACATGCTCATGATGGCACTTGATGTGGCCGTCCGTCTCAAGCGAATGGAGGCGGAGACCGACCCGGCGCCGGTTGAGGATGCCCTGAAGTCAATGATTGCCGAACTGGAGCAGGTCATCGAAAAGAAGTAGGGGAGGGCGGGCATGTCCCGCTTGCGTGTCGTGCAGCCACCCTCTCGTGTGCTGCAGAAAAGTACGAAACACATGGCGCACCGCATTTCTTTGTTGCAGCAGGCCTTTGATGCCCGTTGCACGAGTAGGCGGGGCGTTTTTTAATTAATTATAAACAAACTAAAACAAAAAAGTACATCATGGCCTACATCATAGCTGTAGTTATTGCTTTGGTCATCGTGGGAGTATGGGCGATTTATTTCTTCCGCTCGCTCTTGCCAAACAAATTGAAGAGTCTCGAAACCCAAGCCCGCCAGCAGGCTGAGCAGGAGGCAGAAGTGATTAAACAAAAGAAAATGCTGGAAGTGAAGGAAAAGTTCCTCAACAAGAAGGCAGAGCTGGAGAAGGAAGTGCAACAGCGAAACCAACAAATCCAGCAGGGCGAGAATCGTGTGAAGCAACGCGAGCAAAGCCTCAATCAGCGACAGGACGAACTGAACCGTCGCAAACAGGAGGTGGAGAGCACTCGCCAGCGCCTTGAAAACCAGCAGACCCTGCTTGAGCACAAGGAACAGGAGATGCAGGAACGTTACGACAACCTCATAGAACAGGAGCGCACCCGTCTGGAGGAAATCTCCGGACTGAGTGTCGATGAGGCTCGCGAACGTCTGGTGGAAGGTCTCAAGGACGAGGCTAAGAGTCAGGCCCAGGCCTACATCAACGACATAATGGATGAGGCAAAGATGACAGCCAACAAGGAAGCCAAGCGCATTGTCATCCAGACCATCCAGCGAGTGGCCACGGAGACGGCAGTAGAGAACAGCGTTACCGTGTTCCATATCGACAACGACGACATCAAGGGACGTGTCATCGGCCGTGAGGGTCGCAACATCCGTGCCCTCGAGGCCGCAACCGGTACCGAGATTGTGGTCGATGACACCCCCGAGAGCATCGTCATCAGCGGCTTCGACCCTGTCCGTCGCGAGATAGCCCGCCTTTCGCTTCATCAGCTTGTGGCTGACGGCCGCATCCATCCCGCCCGCATCGAGGAGGTGGTTGCCAAGGTGAAGAAGCAAGTCGATGAGGAAATCATGGAGACCGGAAAGCGCACGGCCATCGACCTGGGCGTCCATGGTCTGCATCCCGAACTCATCCGTCTGGTGGGTAAGATGAAGTATCGCTCGTCCTATGGTCAGAACCTGTTGCAACACTCTCGTGAGACGGCAAACCTCTGTGCCGTCATGGCCAGTGAACTGGGTCTCAATCCCAAGAAAGCCAAGCGTGCCGGTCTGCTCCACGACATCGGTAAGGTGCCCGATGAGGATCCCGAGACGCCTCACGCCCTCTATGGTGCCAAGTTGGCCGAGATGTACAAGGAAAAACCCGATATTTGCAACGCCATTGGTGCCCACCACGAAGAGATGGAGATGGAAACCCTGATAGCCCCCATCGTGCAGGTGTGTGATGCCATCAGCGGTGCGCGTCCTGGTGCACGTCGTGAGATTGCCGAGGCCTACATCAAGCGTCTCAAAGACCTCGAGAATATTGCCATGTCCTATCCCGGTGTCACCAAGACCTACGCCATCCAGGCTGGTCGCGAGCTTCGTGTCATCGTTGGTGCCGACAAGATTTCCGATCAGGAGACCGAAAAACTCTCCGACGAGATTGCCACCAAGATTCAGAACGAGATGACCTATCCCGGTCAGGTGAAGATTACCGTCATCCGTGAGGTCCGTTCGGTTAGCTACGCCAAGTAAGCATCGTTAGATTGTCAAATAAATCGTAAATTACATTCATGATAATAGCAGTTGATTTTGATGGAACCATCGTTCAGGATCGCTATCCCGAGATAGGCAGTGAGCAACCCTTTGCCACCCAGACCCTGAAGATGCTCATCAGCGAAGGCCACCAGCTTGTGCTCTGGACCGTGCGCCAGGGCCAGACGCTGGCCGAGGCCGTTGAATGGTGCCGTAAGCGCGGTGTCGAGTTCTATGCCGTGAACAAAGATTTCCCCGAGGAAGACGAGACCCAGAACACCTCCTATAGTCGGAAAATCAAGGTTGATATGTTCATCGATGACCGCAATGTGGGAGGACTGCCCGACTGGGGGGTAATCTATCAGATGATTCACGATAAGAAAACTTTTGAAGACCTGCTTTTGGAGAATATGGGCAAGTTGAAGGAAAAACCTAAGAAAAAATGGTGGCAGATTTAAATTTATTTTATAAATTTGCCCGTCTGACCGATTAACTAACTAATTAACTATAATAAAAACATGAGAAAAATCTACTCACTCCTTCTTGTGCTGGTGATGTTAGGTTCGTCGCTTACAGTTGCGGCTTGGAGCTACGATCTCTCCATCGGCAACGACGTTCTTTCAGGGCAGTATGGTTACATGCTCTACAAGGACTATGACTTCTACAACGGCAACTACAACATCAACGACGCCTTCACTCGTCTCAATGGCGAGCGTTGCTATGGCGACGGCTGTTTCACTCAGGCCACGGACAAGGCATCGTTCAAGCTCAACGGCTTCGACACCTATCAGGTCACCGAGCCCGTTGAGATGTCCAACTTCTTCCTCCAGATAGGCACCTCTGCCATCAACCTGCGTGCCGGTGTGGGCAAGGACGGACTCCACAACTACGGTTCCGGTTCGCGCTACATTGCCATTGGCGATGTCAAGGCTGGCCAGATCATCGTGTGCCAGTGGGGCGTTTCATCGTCCAGGGCCAGCGTAGTTAAGCCTGCTTCAGCCATCAGCGGTGCCACGGCCTGTGAGTTCACCGACCTCACCGAGACCATCCATGCTGCACAGATTGAGATGGCAGGCACCGAGGACGCCACCTCCGACCCCTTCTCTTACTGGAAGGCCGAGACCGATGGCTATTTCGTCATCGAGATACAGCGCGACGCCTGCATCCAGGGCCTCCAGATTTGGATTGACGGTGCAGCCGACGAGGCAGTTTCCGCTCCCACCATGAACCTCAAGGCCGTCAACCTGAGCGAGCGCCACATCGAGCTCGTTCCCGGCGAGAGCACCTTGGGCTATGAGTGTGACACCTACTACGGCATCGTCGATCGTGGCGAGAAGGCTCTCTTCCTCATCGATACCGACGAAGTGGCCTCCACCGAGGAAGTCGAAATCAAGGACGAGGAAGGCAATGTCATCGGTACCGAGACCCGTGTCACCTACAAGCAGGTCATCGACCCCGAGGAGATAGCCAATGGCATGTGTGGCGAGAACAAGTATGACGATTCCTACATCGTTGTCAGCGCTGAGGACGACGAGGACGGCGACGGTTATGTCACCATTGCCGCAGCCACCGTCTCCCGCGACACCTACGCCTTCTCTGACATCGTCTATATGAACGTCTCCGTCAACGAAATCACCCTCAACACCCCCACCATGACGCTCACTGGCCTCGAAGGCGCAAAGCGTCAGTATCAGGTAGGGTGGTCTAACAACACCCTCTGTGGCGAGGAGTTTGAAATCCTGGCCAACATTGATGGCGACGAGCGTCCTGTAGCTGTTGGCGAGTATGTCGAGGCCGAATCCGAGATTGGAGCCAGCGTCCACGTCGAAGGTTACAACGACGGTATCCTTGAAGTTTCCGACGTTCTTGAGCCTGGCGTGGAATTCTTCCGTAAGGATGCTGCCAAGGCCGAAGCCGGTCAGCACGACTGGGATTTCGTCAACCTCACGCTCCGTCAGAAGTATCTTCTCAAAGGCATCTACAGCGACCCCATCGGCGTGGTTGAAGAAGCCACTGGCGACACCGTCGATTATGCTTTCGACAAGTTTGCAGCTATGGTAGAGGACGGCACCCTCCTGGAGAGCGCAGCCGTTACCCGCGACACCATCTATAGCGGATGGACATGGGATGCTTCCCGCAGCCGTGGCACCCTCGACGTGGTTCGTGACACCACATGGACCAGCGACACCGAGTACACCGTAGCCACCTCCTATGTCGAGGACAAGCTTGGCTTCTATCCCGAGTGCCGTGGCATCACCTTCGAGTGTGCTCCCAATGCCAACAACAACTCCACCATCCTCATGTACAGCAACGGCGACCTCGGTTTCTACTTCATGTCGCGTCCCACCCTCACCTTCTCTCGCGAGGCAGCAGCCTTGGGCGAGTACGTCATGGTCTATCAGGGTGCAGGTGGTTCCAACTACACCACCAGCCGTTGGCCCGCTCTCTATGAGGTACCCGCCGACGGTCTGCTCACCTTCCAGCTCCAGAATGGCGGCATCCACATCTTCTATATAGATGTATATACGCGCGAGGATCTTCCCGTCGATGCCATCCAGGGTGTAGCGTCTGAGACCCCTGCCCACAAGACAGCCATCTACAACCTCGCCGGTCAGCGCGTCCAGAAGGCCCAGAAGGGCATCTACATCATCAACGGTAAGAAACTGCTGGTGAAGTAAGCAACAAAATATAACGAGATAACTAACCAACTAATTTTAAACCAAAGGAAAAATGAAAAATCGTTTCTTTTTTACCCTCATGCTCGGCATGCTGGCCCTTGGCCTCCACGCCCAGGACATGAGTCAGGTAAAGGTGCTTGAGGACATCACCTCCAAGCTCACGAATGCCGATTTCTCGGCTGACGCTCCCATGGAGAGTCTCATTTGCACCTATGATTACGACATGGCCAACAACGGAACCACGTTCTATGGCCAGCAGGCCGTAACGGGTTGGGAAGCTGCATCGCTTTCCGACAACACCCTCGTCGAGAACCGCTCCGATGGCAAGAATGCCAAGGCAGGTGGCATCTATGCCTACCTTGCCGCCGATGCCATTGACGGTCCTGGTCTGGGTTCTGCAACCTACTTCGCACCCTATCAGTCCGATGCCGTTCCTGGCACTCAAGGTCTGGGCATGGTAGCCGTTTGGGGTGCCGAGATTCAGTATCTCCAGCCCGCCACGCTGCCCGCAGGTGACTATATGCTCGTAGTCACCCTGCAGAACACCTCTGGTACCTCCGATGCCCTCAACTCTCTCATGGGCTTCGTGACAGAGGATGGTCTGAACCACGTGTCCAAGAACAAGACCTACTACGTAGGCGAGTGGATGAACGACACCGTAGTCTTCCGCCTCACCGCAGAGACGGCTGGTAACGTCTCCCTCGGCTACAAGTCCGGCAACTACGGTTCAGCCGCCGCCCCCCACGTCTTCATCGACCACGTCAAGCTCTATCGCATCGACACCAACGTCATCGACCAGATGGCCATCGACGAAGCCAAGGCCGAGCTGATCACCCTCATCGAGGCCGGCAATGCCCACGAGGTTGACACCAGTGCTTCTCAGGCTGTTTACGACAATCCCAACGCCACCCTCGAGCAAGTGCTCAAGGCCATCGAGGACCAGAAGGCCATGAACGAGGCCGCCATCACCGACCTCTCCGAGTTCTTCATCAACAATCCCCACTTCTCTCAGGACGACCCCATCGAGGATGGTATCACCACCTACGACTATGACATGGAAGACCCCAAGGGCGCTAACGGCAAGGCTGTAGCCCACTACGGCATGCAGCCCGTCACCGGATGGACCGCCAATGCCCCCAGCACCAACACCGTCGAGGGCATCAACAACGGACGCGCCAGCGGCGTGCTCGCCCTTGGTAGTGACGCCTTCCTGGGCGGCAAGGCCTTCCTGCCCCCCACGGCCATGTCCGACGGCACCACCGAAGGCAAGCTCCTCGGCTTCATCAGCGTTTGGAGCGCCATGTCGCAGTACACCCAGCAGACCTCTCTGCCCGCCGGTAAGTTCACCATCGAGGTATCCTACTACAACGTAGGCGGCACTGGCACCATCTCCAAGAACCTCATGGGCTTCGTCGAGGACAACGGCACCGAGCACCTCGGCACAACCACCCAGTTCGCCGAAGGCAAGTGGCTCAAGGAAACCATCGAGTTCGAGCTCGACGAGGTGACCTCTGGTTACTTCACCATGGGTTACACCGCCTCCAACGCAGGTTCCGGCTCCATGCCCCACCTCTTCATCGACGGTTTCGCCCTTTACTATGTAGGCACCGGTCTCAATGCCTCCCTGCTTGGTCTGCAGGCCGCAGTCACCTCTGCCAACAACGTACTCGACACCCCCTTCAACGCAGACCTCAAGGAAGCCCTCCAGAGCGCCATCGACGCCGGTCAGGAACTCGTTGATGCCTACAGCTCTGACGAGGAAGCCAACCGCGCAGCCATGAACGCCATTACCGAGCTCATGGCCCAGGTCAACAAGAGCATTGCCGCCTACGACAAGCTCCAGAAGTTCTATGACAACGACCTCGTTCCCGCCACAGAGAAGTACGACGAGGAGACCTATCCCGAACTCGCTGAGGCTCTCTCAGCCATGAACGACCAGGTTCAGGACGCCCTCAACGACTGCAACTGGGACAACGAGCAGATCGACGAAGTTATCGCCTCCCTCACCACCACCATCAAGGCCGAGATTCAGCGCCTCTGGGATGCAGCCGTAGCCTCTGGCGAGACCCTCGAAAAGGACCTCGGCATTTCGCCCCTCTTCGAGCAGCTCGCCTACACCTACAGCACAACAGCAGTTTCCAATACCTCTGTTCCCGACAAGGAATGGAAGTACGGTTCTGCCAGCAACTTCAAGACCCAGTACGGTACCGCTGAGGTCTGGAACCAGAGCCCCTTCGAGGTAAGCCGCACCCTGGCCAACATGCCCGCCGGTAAGTACACCATCACCACCCGCGCCTTCTTCCGCAATGCCGACAACGAGACCAACTTCGTCAACTGGAGTGAAGAGAACACTCCCGAAGCCTCCGTCTTCGCCGGCAATGCCAAGACCGGTCTCACCAACGTAGCCGCCATCGCCTCCAACGATCCCGAGACCTTCAAGAATTCCGCTACCGTAGCCGGTGAGTTCTATGTGCCCAACAATCAGGAGACCGCCTACCTCATCTTCAACGACGACCAGTACGCCGACGCCCTCGAGAAGTCCGTCTCCACCGTCCTCACCGCTGAGGGCGACCTCAAGTTCGGCATCAAGGCCACCCAGATGGCCGAGAACTCTTGGGTCGTATGGTACACCTTCTCCGTGGCCTACAACGCCATCGACGATGCTACCATCGACGCTGAGATCCAGGGCCTCCTCGACGAGGTTGAAGCCCTCCGCAACGAAGTCATCATCCCGAAGGCCAGCGACGAGCTCGACACAGCCACCGACGCCGGCAACGAAGCCCTCGCTTCTTCCGACCGCGACACCAAGGTAGCCGCCATCGAGACCCTCAAGCAGGCCATCGCCTACACTCAGGAAGGCTTCACCCTCACCGACAAGCTCATGAGCGCCCGCGACCACTACAACAGCCTCATGGAGACCTACGGCTATGACTCCAGCGACACCCAGCTCGAAGCGCTCCTTGCCGCCATCGAGGACTACATGGAGAGCAACGAGATGATCCAGCAGACCATCGACCGCCTGCCCGCCCTCTGGGCCGCCTACGTCCTTGGTCAGGACCTCTCCGGAGCCACTCAGGACGAAGCCATCGACATTACCGGCATCATCCTCAACCCCGCCTTCGAGACCGGCAACTACGACAACTGGGTCATCACCGCAGCTGTTGACACCCTCGAGGACGGCACCAAGGACCGCATCGGTCAGAACCAGGGCTACCAGGGCGCCAGCTACACCAATGGCGACATCACCATCGCCAAGTTCGTCGAGGCATGGCGTCCCAACGGCGAAGCCCTCCACGACGGCACCATCGCCCAGACCATCCAGGCCGCTCTGCCCGAGGGCTACTACACCCTCTCTGCCGATGCCTATGCCACTAACCAGACCGAGATTCCCGAGGGCGGCATCCAGGGTGCCTACCTCATGGCCAACAACGGTCAGTCCGACTATCTCACCAGCATAGCCATCACCGAGACCTCAGGTCTGCCCCAGCACTTCAGCGTCACCTTCTATTCCGACGGTGTCAACCTCGTCACCGTAGGTCTCAAGGTAGTCGCCACCAATGCCAGCTGGATAGCAGCCGACAACTTCGCCCTCAGCTACATCGGCACCACTGCTCCCGATGCCATCCAGGGCGTAGAGGCCGACACCCGCTCACTCGCCGGCGCAGCCATCTACAACCTCGCTGGTCAGCGCGTTCAGAAGGCTCAGAAGGGCATCTTCATCATCAACGGTAAGAAACTCCTGGTGAAGTAAACCACACCCTCCATGATAAAAAAGTCGCGACGTCTTTGGTGCGTCGCGGCTTTTTTTGTACTTTTGTGCGACAATTAAAACCAAAAGTCATGAAGAAAATCCTATCCCTCCTCACCGTCAGCCTCCTGCTGATCAGTCTCACCGGGTGCGTCAGCTCCAAGAAGATACGCTATTTCCAGGGAGCCGATGATGCCTACGCCCAGGCCCAGCGCGTCCTCCAGCAGTACGAGATGCGCCTCAAGCCTGCCGACCAGGTTTACATCAAGCTCACCTGTTCCGACGAGAAACTCCTCGAGGACTTCTCCAAGGGCGTAGTCGTAGGTTCAGCCACCGGAGCCGGTCAGAGCATGAACTCCCAGCTCGGTTCCATCAATGGCTTCACCCTCGACAGCAAGGGCGACATCGTCCTTCCCCTCATTGGCAAGCTCCACATCGCCGGACTCACCACCGAGGAGTGCGCCGCCCTCATCGAGCAGCACATCATCGACAAGGGACTCATCACCGACCCTGAGGTCACTGTCCGTCTCCTCAACGCCCGCGTAGCCGTAGTCGGTGCCGTCAAGTCCCCCGGAGTCGTCTCTCTCACCAGTGAGCGCAACACCATTGTCGATGTCCTCGCCCAGTGTGGCGACATCGACGACGTCGGCCATCGCTACAACGTCCGTCTCTTCCGTGAGGAAAACGGCACCCGCCGCGAGTACCTCCTCGACATGACCAAGTCCGACGTCTTCCAGAGTCCCGCCTACTATGTCCAGCAAAACGACATGATCTACGTCGAGCCCAACAAGAGCAAGAGCATCCGTTCCAGCGCCTTCTACACCTTCATGTCCGCAGGTGTCAGCATCCTCAGCGCCATCATGTCCGCCCTTGCCCTCGTCTTCCTCATCAAGGACAAGTAATCCCCCGACGTCTCTCTCGTCCCCTAATACCGCTCGTGCCGCTCTTGCCATTCCGCAGGAGCGGCACTTTTTAATAAAGATATATCAAAGTGGGGGAGGTAATAACCTTGCTCCACTTGTCGGATGCCATTTGTCCGAAAGTATTGTAACATTTGTCCCCTCAGCATTACGCATTGCTGGAAATTCTCAGCATTAAAAGGAAGGGCTAGTTGCTTTTGCACAGCCGATTTGAGCTCCACAGGTATGCAATCATCTGTTGTCTGGCAAGTGGAGTCCATGGATATAAGTATATTGCTGGTGTAGGTCGTTTGGGACGTGAAAAGTGCATTCTTCATGGTAGTGTGGGTGCTTCCAACAACATACCCAACAAACCAGCGTTCGCCACTTTCCACTTCGCCATTCATTACTTGTTCCACGGTGTAGGGCGACAGCTGGCTACCCATGCCCAATGAGGTGGGGATGATTTGTTCGGCATCCCCACTATTGTTTTCAGGGTCGTCGATTTCGATTTTCTCGCATCCAGTCAGCAGACAGCATGCAAGCAGAGGCCAAATGTAAGCCCTGTGCAGGTTCATTCCTCCTCAGTAAATGCGTCGCGCAGTTGGGTCAGGCGTTTGCGGAAGTTGATTTTGGGCGCAAAGATGTCGTATATGAGATAAAGATAGACTACGACATCAAAGAGTAACCATCCCAGCAAGATATATCCTGTTGTGTTCATGTAGCTGTTCAGAATTTTAATATTCGAGGTTTACATCATTCCACACATCGTTCTCCAGCGAAAGGTTGAAGTCTTGTGCTTGTGTGCCATCGCCAAAGAGCGAGCCCGTGTAGATGGTGCGCTGATTAATCTTCATGGGTACGTTGCTAAAGTCCTTCTGTGCCAACACCTCACCGTTGCTCGTCGTGGCAGTGACGCTGAAATTCATATTTGCCTCTTCCGAGGGAAGGAAGGAATATACACTGACGCCTACAGACTCTTTTCCAGCATAGGCAGAGACATTGAAGTTTGTGGTACGTTGCGCCACATTTGCAGCCCATCCTGTCTGTCCGTTCAGTTTGTAACCTCCACCTGTTGCCACAATTGTCAGTGTTTGCAGGTTGGTGGGGATATAGCCTTGGCTTTTAATGCTAAAGGCTGCCACGGCTCGGCTGAGTGTGACGTCCTGGCTGGTGGCAGATGAGGGCGAAACCGTGAGGTTGATGACTTTGTGAAAGAGATTAGGCACGTTGTTTTCCGTGAAGCCGATACTCTGAATGTTCTTCAAGATTGACTGACGTGAACCGTCGAATCCCAGAAATAGCACGACATAGTCACCAAAAGGAAGTGAGGCGGAAAACGAACCGTAACCACTATCACCCGATTTCGTCTTTATACTATCCACCAACTGAAGCGTTGAGGCATCATAGATGGCCATTTCCAGGTGTGCCAAAGCCGTTGCGGCTGCACGAGTTACTTCGTCCAGACTCACTTGTTCGTAGTTCGTCACCTCAAAGCGGATGGTGGCTTGTCCTTCGGGTTGCGGTTGTTCGTTGTTGTTGCTGCAGGCCGAAATCATGAGTGCTGCAGCTACGAGGAGAAAGAAAGTCTTTTTCATGTCTTAACCAATTTTTTGTTACTATATAATATAAGATGTATCAGAGGTCGGCAATGGAGGTGTTTCCGTCTCTTGTGGTGAGGCTTGCGCGGAGCTGGCGTATGCGGTTCCAGTCGGTGTTGCCCTGGGACCAGGAGAGGGAGATGCGGCCGAGGCCGTTGTTGTCGAGGTGGTGGATGACCTTGTCGATGGTGATGCGATGGATGTCCTGGCAGGGGAGGTAGTGCTGGTGGGTGCCGGTGTCGTCGAGGGTCTCGCTGAGGAGGCCTACGGTGACGAGCTCGTCGAGGAGGCCCTGTACGGTGGAGTGGGGGAGATGGGTCTCTCGCGAGAGGGTGTGGGTGGTGTAGGCGGGCATGCCCTCGGCAAAGCGATGGGCGATGCAGTGGAGGAGGAGGATGCAGAGGGAGTCGTGGTCGCAGCGGGAAATGTGCTGGGAGTCCTTGGTGAAGGCGTACTCGTGGACGCACTGGTTGGCGTAGCTGAGCTGGGCGCCGGTGAGGATGATGATCCAGGAGATGTTGAGCCAGAGCATGAACATGGGGAGGGCGGCGAAGGTGCCGTAGATGGCGTTGTAGCTGGAGAGGACGATCTGGTAGTGGATGTAGATGTACTGGAGGAGTTGGAAGATGGCGCCGACGATGAGGCCGGGCAGGAGTACGGAGCGCCAGCGGACGTGGGTGTTGGGCATGAGCTTGTAGAGGGCGATGAAGGCGATGCACCAGAGGACCATGGGGGTGAGTTTGATGACGAACTCCATGGTGGAGGAGAGGATGACATAGTCGGCGAAGAGACTGGTGAGGGTGATGAGGAAGAGGGAGAAGCCGGAGGTGACGACGATGAGGATGGGGAGGAAGAGGAAGACGGAGACGTAGTCGATGGTGCGGCGATAGATGTTGCGGGAGGAGCGGACGTGCCAGATGGTGTTGAAGGCGGTCTCGATGTTGGAGGTGAGCATGACGACGGTGTAGAGCAGGACGAGGAGGCCTACGCCGAGGAAGATGCCGCTGTGGGTGTGGGCGAGGTAGGAGTCGATGAAGCCGAAGAGGGTGTCGGCGATGTCGGGGCTGATGGAGAGGTTGGAGCGGAGCTGTTCCTCGATGACGTTGCCGAAGTTGAAGCCGCGGGCGATGGCAAAGATGATGGCCAGGACGGGTACGGCGGCGAGGATGCAACTGTAGGTGAGGGCGGAGGCGTAGGAGGTGAGGTTGTTCTGGAGGAAGCCTTCGCCGGTGATCATGAGTCGGCGGCTGAGTTCGACGCCGAGGCGGCGGCCCAGGGGGAGGACGCTCTCGTCGAGGCGCCAGATGTCGCGGACGAAGAAGCGGCGGATGCGGTTCCAGGTGATGGAGTATTTGGCCATGGTGTCTTTCTTATTTCGTTTTGTTCTTCAGGTTCGTGTCGTCGTTTGAAAAGCGAAAGTGGAGAGCTGGCCTGTAAGCCGGGTTCTGTCGGGGCCTGTCATTTATCCACTGCCGTTGTCGCCAACGGCCTCTATCGTTCTACCCTCCAGCTCGGACGAGCAGCCCTCAGGCGCTGGTTTACATGAACTTTCAACATCCGGTGTGCACAGCACGCATGTCGCCATGCGCCTGGTGGGCTCTTACCCCACCTTCTCACCCTTGCCTCCACCGGGGTGGGGGCGGTTGTTTTCTTCTGCACTGACTAATCCTCGCGGACTACTTCCCGTTAGGAAGCGGATTGCTCTGTGTTGCCCGGACTTTCCTCTCGTCTCCCCAGGGGGAGGCCAGCGACAAGCCGGCCAGCTCTCGCGCTTTCACGGGACAAAGATACAATAAAAGTTTAAAAGTTTAAAAGTTTAAGGGGGTAAAAGTTTAACGGTTTAACGGTTTAACGGGTTAAGGGGGTAATGGGTTAACGAATGTGAAAAGTTGTCATGGTTGACTTAAATACTTTTAAAATCGGCTGACAAGTTGACTTGCTATGAAACTTTTGCATTAACTTTGTGTCAAGAAAATTGAACAGTTTAATCGCAAAAGAGTCGGATTACGTAATTGTGAAATCTTAAAATAGTAAATTTGGAATTATGAAAAAGACAACAAAGACTTGGATGGGTGCCGTGGCACTTGTGTTGGGCACAAGTGTGGTGACGGCATCAGTGGTGAACCAGAAGGGGGCTCCCGTGCCCGAACCTGAGGCTGGGCAGGCCCCCGCGGCTATGGCTCAGGCTGCTCCTGCTGCCCCTGCGGCTTACGTGGACCTGACGACGGCTGCGGAATCGGCAGTGAACAGTGTGGTGTACATCTCGGTGACTATTGAGGGTAAGACGCAGCGGGTGCAGACCATAGACCCGTTTGAGGACTTCTTCGGTGACTTCTTCGGCTTTGGCGGTCGCGGACGTCAGCCCCAGCAACGCGAGTATAAGCAGCCGGACCGCAAGGGTGCGGGTTCGGGCGTCATCATCTCGCAGGACGGATACATCGTGACGAACAACCACGTGGTGGGTCAGGCTGATGCCATCATGGTGAAACTGAACGACGGACGCGAGTTTAAGGGCCGCATCATCGGTACCGATGAGACTACGGACCTGGCTCTGGTGAAGATTGATGCCAAGGGGCTGCCTGCCATCAAGATTGGCAACTCGGACGCCTTGAAGCTGGGCCAGTGGGTACTGGCCGTGGGTAACCCCTTCAACCTGAGCAGCACCGTGACGGCGGGTATCGTGAGTGCGAAGGCCCGTTCGCTGGGTGCCAACGGCGTGGAGAGCTTCATCCAGACGGATGCTGCCATCAATGCCGGTAACTCGGGCGGTGCGCTGGTGAACGAACAGGGCGAACTGGTGGGCATCAACTCGATGATATACAGCCAGACGGGTTCGTACGCCGGATACGGATTTGCCATCCCCACCACGATTATGAACAAGGTGGTGGCCGACCTGAAGGTGTACGGCACCGTGCAGCGCGCCATCCTGGGCGTGCAGGGACAGGACGTGGACACCTACATCGACGTGCAGAAGGAGAAGGGTGAGACGCCTGACCTGGGTACGACGAAGGGCGTGTACATCGTGAAGGTGAGCGACGGAAGTGCTGCCGAGGAGGCAGGCCTGGAACAGGGCGACGTGGTGACGAGCATCGACGGCCGCGAGGTGACGAAGATGTCGCAGCTGCAGGAGCAGATAGCCCAGCACAAGCCGGGCGACAAGGTGAACATCACCTATCTGCGCAACAAAAAGACGAAGAACACCAGCGTGACGCTGCGCAACTCGCAGGGTACGACGAAGGTGATGGAAGAGGTTGACATGGACCAGCTGGGCGTGAGCCTGCGTGCTGCCAGCGACGAGGAGAAGCAGAGCCTGGGCCTGAGCTATGGTCTGACGGTGAACAACATCCGCCGCGGCAAGATGATGGACGCCGGAACGACGAAGGGTACCATCCTGCTGGAGGTGAACGACCGCAAGATGCAGACCCTGGAGGACTGGGAGGAGGCCGTGAAGGAGGCTAACCAGTCGAGCGACCGGGCGCTGTGGATTAAGGCCGTGAAGCCGAGCGGAAGGAAGCAGAGCATCGTGGTGGACCTGAATGAATAAGGAAGACCTCACCCCGGCCCTCTCCCAAGGAGAGGGAGAGAGGGGGGATGGATAGAGAGCGCCTGTGACCCGTGGGGGTTGCGGGCGCCCTTTTTTCTTTCGCCAGGGGCGGGTAATCAAAAAATTAGGAAAGATTTTGACGCTTTCGGGATTATTTTGTATTTTTGCACCCGTATTATGCACTTACTGGAATGAAACAGCTGAAAATAACCAAGAGCATCACTAACCGCGAGAGTGCCTCGCTGGACAAGTACCTGCAGGAAATTGGCCGCGAAGACCTGATAGTGGTGGAAGAGGAAGTGGAACTGGCTCAGCGCATACGCAAGGGCGACCGTGCTGCACTGGAGAAACTGACGAAGGCCAACCTGAGATTCGTGGTGAGTGTGGCCAAGCAGTATCAGAACCAAGGATTGTCGTTGCCCGACCTCATCAACGAAGGCAACCTGGGGCTTATCAAGGCCGCAGAGAAGTTTGACGAGACGCGAGGCTTCAAGTTCATTTCCTATGCCGTGTGGTGGATTCGGCAAAGCATTCTGCAGGCCCTGGCCGAACAGAGCCGCATCGTGAGGCTGCCGCTGAACCAGGTGGGTTCACTGAACAAAATCAGCAAGGCCTACAGCAAGTTTGAGCAGGAGAATGAGCGCCGCCCCAGTCCTGACGAACTGGCCGAGGAACTGGACATTCCCGTTGACAAGATCAGCGACACACTGAAGGTGAGCGGAAGGCACATCTCGGTGGATGCCCCCTTCGTGGAGGGCGAGGACAACTCGCTGCTGGACGTGCTGGTGAACGACGACAGTCCTATGGCCGACCGAACACTGGTGAACGAAAGTCTGTCGCGAGAGATAGACCGTGCGCTGGACACGTTGACCGAGCGCGAGAAGGCCATCATACAGATGTTCTTCGGCATCGGACGGCAGGAAATGACGCTGGAGGAGATTGGTGACGAATTTAACCTGACCCGCGAACGTGTGCGTCAGATTAAGGAGAAGGCCATACGCCGGCTGCGTCAGAACTCGAAGAATAAACTCCTGAAATCGTATCTGGGATGATGAAACGCATGACCTTGATGGCCCTGGCGCTGATGGTGGCCGTGACTTTTGCCGTGGGCGAGAGCGTGAAGACCAAGCGTCAGACTGTCTATATGTTTGGCTTTGCCGTGGGCATGGCCGACTCTGTGGTGGTGATTACCGACGTGCAGAAGGTGGAGGCCTTTGCCTTGCCTAATGGGTTCCTGGCCGACCGTTCGCTCTACTCCCTGCAACTCAACAACTATCTGCTGAGCAAGCGAGAGATGAACAACATGACCTGCGCCATCTATTACGAAAAGACTCGCGCCAAGGCCGAGAAACGCTATGAGAAGATGACTAAGCGGTATCGCGACGACCATGCCGGTGTGCTCACCTTCCTGGGAGAGGACGAATTCCAGTTTCAGGCCGAAGTGTGGGAGGAACCGACGAGTGAGGATGTGAAGAAGTGAGGAAGTGAGGAATTTGAAAATTATAGAGTTTGAGAAACGATTTTTACCGCGTAGGCGGACATTTGATAGAGACTCGGTATGCCGATGAGTGGAACGACGAGAGACTGATCCCGTCGTTTCGTCCCTTTAAGGTGGAGACCCCGCAAGAGGGGGAGTGCCCCGTGTGTACGGTGACGGTGGACGACAGCCATCGCTATGATGGTGAGCGTGATGAAGTGGGACAATTCGACGGATCGGGCAACAATTATGGCGTTTACCAACTGGCCGAGGGCGGCTATATGGTGGAAATCAGCAACCCGCAAGGCGTGCTGTGCGGAACGCTGGTGAGCGATGCCAACTTTGGGCAGTGCACCGTGGCCTTGCTGGACAAAGACCACAGCAATCGGGCCTTTGCCCTGAACAATGCCATGATGATGGCCTATGCCTTCTCGACGGCGGAGAGGAAAACTGTGCTGTTGCATGCCAGCGTCATCCGCAAGGACGGAAGGGGCTACCTGATGACTGCCCCCAGCGGTACGGGCAAGAGCACGCACACCTATCTCTGGTATAAGAACATCCCCGGATGTGACCTCATGAACGACGACAACCCCGTGGTGCGTATCGTGGATGGCGAGGCCATCGTCTATGGTACGCCTTGGAGTGGAAAGACCCCTTGCTACAGGAATATTCAGGCCCCTGTGGGCGCGATGGTGCGCATACAGCAACGCCCGAAAAACGAGATACGCCGATTGAAACCCGTGGAGGCACTCACCACCTTGTTGCCTGCAGCAAGCAGCATGAAGTGGGACCGACGCATCTATCTGGGTGTGTGCGACACATTGTCGGACCTCATTGCCCGTGTGGGTGTGTGGGAACTGGGCTGCCTGCCCAATGGCGAGGCTGCCTTGCTGTGCTATGAGACGGTCAGGGACGTCGCCCCAGTTGCTCCGGGAGAGAAAGTGATGAAGTGAAAAAATTATGAAGGAGTTGCTCCGCAAGATAATGAGGTGGCTGATGACTCCCGTGCGCACGAATTACAGACGACGCAATGGAGTGATGGGCTCGGAAGCGAAGAAAGAGATTCCGAACCACATCCTGCTGGGACTGGCGCGCGACATGATTCGCGAGGGACACACGGCCACCATCTCGGTGAAAGGCTATTCCATGCGCCCGTTCCTGGAACACGAGCGCGACCGCGTGGTGCTTGAGGCCCCAGATGAGCTGGAGGTGGGCGATGCCGTGCTGGCTGAAATCCGCCGGGGGCACTATGTGCTACATCGCATCATCGCCATCGAGGGAGACACTCTCACGCTGATGGGCGACGGAAACCTGCGCGGAGTGGAGGTGTGCGAGAAGGAGGATGTGGCCGGCGTAGTCACCCACTATCTGCGTCCCCGCCGCACCTTGCTGGCCAGCGACCCAGGGCTGAAGCGTCACATACGGTTGTGGCGCAAACTGCTGCCTGTGAGGCGCTATTTGCTTTTCATATATAAGGCGGTGGTGTGAGATGGCAAATGTCAAATGTCAAATGGCAAATGTGAGATGGTAAATGGTAAATGAAAGATGAAGATAAAGGAAGGATTTGAATTGCGCGATGTGTGTGGCGAAAGTGTGATTGTGGCCACGGGGCGCAAGAACATCGATTTTAGTAAAGTCATCAGTCTGAACGAAAGTGCCGCCCTGGTGTGGCGAGAGGTGGAAGGCCGTGACTTTGAGGTGGAAGACATGGCAAAGACTTTGCTCGGCACCTATGAGGTGGACGAGGCGACGGCCCTACGTGATGCCAGGGCTTTGGCTTCGCAATGGAAGGAAATAGGACTGGTGGAGTAAAGAATGAGGGGTGAAGACCTAACGGGTCTTCATCACCCTGTAACCTACAAGTTTGTCGTAGCGGCCTCCCTGCGGACGGTGATAGACGAGAATGATATATTCGTTCTCGGTTTCATAGAAATTGCCGTCGGGCGAGGAGCCGTTTTCCTGGAGATACATATAATTGTAGTAGCCCTGTTTGAGATAGACAGCGGCCTCGTATTGTCGGGTCTGTGCGTTCCACTCCATACGGCACTGGGGGTCGGGAAATCCGTTGGCCCACCATCCATGGACATAGACGTCGCCTCCGGGCAAGGGCTGGTCGCAAGAGAGGAGGAAGTGGACCCACAGGTATTCGCTCTCCGTGGCATCGGACTCGTCGTCGTTGTCGTTGCGCATGACGAAGGCTCCGTTTTGGTCCTCGTCATAGCTATAATTGCGGGCTGGGCGGTCGGCATAGAGCGTGGCATGGTAGTAGGGTGCATACCAGCGCATATTGTCAACATTCATGCCAGGCTTCTGTTCGTCGAGAATCTCGAATTTGTGGAACTCGTTGCCAGCGGGAAAGATGAGGTCGCGCTGGTGGGTGAACTCGATGCCCGTGGCCTTCTGGATGTTGGGGCGGAGGTTGACAACACGGTTGTCCGTCCTGCGGTTCTGCATGACCACGGTCTGGAGTTCGCGTTGCGGGTCCACCACTCGGTTGGGGCCGTAGCTGACGGAGTAGCTGAGCTGTTGATGGTGCTGGTTGAAGTCGATGTCGGTGTTTCCGCTCACCTGGGCTATGATGCTCATGGAGGGGTCGGCCACCATGAACTCGGCTTGCACGAGGGGCTGCTCGCGGTTGTCCTCGTCAAAGATGGTCACGCGATAGTTGCCCGAGAGGCGCAGTCCCGTCTCGGGATTGGGCAGGGAGAGCCGATAGTGGGTGTAGAGTTGTGAGGTGTTGAACGAGTTTTCGTAGTCCTCGATGGGCTGGTCGTTGAAGCCTGCCAGGAAGTCGCTCTCAAAGAGTCCGTCGGTCACCGTCCAGTCGGCGTTGCAGTGGTCGATGTGATAGATGAGACGGTGGTAGTCGTGGCTCATTTCGTCGAACTCGATGGTGATGTGCTGTCCGCGTCCCAGTTCCATGATGGGAGCCGCCAGCGCATTGCCGTCCACACTCAGTTGCAGCGAGCGATAGTCGTTGCTTAGCGTCCTATTTCGCTGTGCCCATCCCGGTGTCGCAAGCAGCAATGTAAGGGATAGCACAAAAGCTCTCATATTCCCCATCTCACATTTTACATTTTACATTTTACATCTTCCCATCTTACCCCAATCACTCTGACTCCCAATTGACTGGGATGTTTGCCCATGTACTGGAAGAGCGTCATGGGTTCGAGTACCACTTTGCGATGAATCTGGCTCGCATTGAGCAGGTGCAACCGGCCATCCTTGCCCCAGAGGGCAAATCCGATGTGCGAGGTGTCCAGTCCGTCCTTTCGGGTGACGATGGCCAGGATGTCGCCATTCCGAACCACGCCAAGTGCCGATTTCGGACCCTTGTTCAGCTGACTGCGAGGGATGTAGCGCACACGCTTTCCCTCCCACTCCCGTTCGTATTGGCGGATGAGGCGCTGGGCCTCGGTGTCGTCCTTGAGCATGGGGTAGGACTGAGGATGTTGCGACATGTAGTGAAGGTCGAGCACCTGCACCTGGCTGATGTCCTCGGGCAAGGTGCGTTCGCTGACGATGCCCTGCGCCTGGTTGCTCGCTATCCACTGGGTGAAGTAGTGGTTGCGCGAGGCGTAGCCGCAGAGCTGTCCATTGCGATAGCGAATGCGTGTGAGATTGCGACAATAGTCCTGATAGGCCGTGCTCCCCTGTTGGTGTGTCAGCGCCAGCGCCAGAGCGGTCTCCACAAAGGTGGTGCAATCCAGTTGCCGCACATTCACCACCAACCGTTCCGTAGGGTTCACCTCCAGCGTCTGTGCCACATAGGGTGTGCCCACAAGTTGTTGGGCATACCACAGATGGAGCGGGGCCGTCGCTTCGGTGCGTCCCTTCTCCAATAGGTTCACGACAAGGGCACTGTCGCTCTGGGCAAACAGTGCGTGAACGAACAACGGAAGAATTAGTGCCAAAAACCTCATTTTCTCATTCTCTCATTTTGACCTTCGGTCGAGTCTGCTTCCGCTCGGCAATGTTCATGCAAGCATGGCATTGCCCTCGCTTAATCGCAGACTTCTCATTTTCTCATTTTCTCAATGTATCTCATCTGCCCCATAATCCAGCTCTGCCGGCGAAGCATGTAGGACGAGGGCGATTTGCTGCTGAACCGTAGAGGGTTGGGCAGCGTGGCAGCAATGAGCGCACAGTTGGCTCGTGTGAGTTCGTTGACCGGATAGCCGAAATGCTGCTGGCTCACGGCCTCGGCCCCATAGATGCCATCCCCCATCTCGATGGAGTTGAGATAG
>DGUV01000043.1 GCA_002395775.1 Prevotellaceae bacterium UBA4301 | reverse complement strand
ATTGGCGACTACTACGTGGCCTTCGACAAGCACTATCGCGAGGAGGTGAAGGAGCTCGTGGCCCAAGGCATGGACGAGGAGAAGGCCAAACAGGAGGCTCCGCTCATCAAGGAGGCCCACGAGATGCTGGTCAGGTGGGAGCAGAACGACCCCGAGGTGCGCGGCCTGTGGAGGAAGATGAACGAGTGGGTGTATGCCGGATTCGACCAGACCTACAAGGCGCTGGGCGTCTCGTTCGACAAGATTTACTACGAAAGCGACACCTATCTGGAGGGCAAGGAGAAGGTGGAGGAAGGCCTGCAGAAGGGATTCTTCTATCGCCGCCCGGACGGAAGCGTGTGGGCCGACCTCACGAAGGAGGGCCTGGACGAGAAGCTGCTGCTGCGCTCCGACGGCACCAGCGTCTATATGACGCAGGACATCGGCACGGCCAAACTGCGTTTCCAGGACTATCCCATCGACAAGATGATATACGTCGTGGGTAACGAGCAGAACTACCACTTTCAGGTGCTGAGCATATTGCTGGACAAACTGGGCTTCAAGTGGGGCAAGGACCTCGTGCACTTCTCCTACGGCATGGTGGAACTGCCCAATGGTAAGATGAAGAGCCGCGAGGGTACCGTGGTGGATGCCGACGACCTCATACAGACCATGATAGAGGATGCCAGCCAGATGAGTGCCGACAAGGTGAACAAACTGGAGGACATCACCCCCGAAGAGGCTCGGGAGATAGCCCGCATCGTGGGCATGGGCGCCCTGAAGTACTTCATCCTGAAGGTGGACGCCCGCAAGAACATGCTCTTCAACCCCGAAGAGAGCATCGACTTCAACGGCAACACGGGCCCCTTCATCCAATACACCTACGCCCGCATCCGCAGCATACTGCGCAAGGCTGAGGCGCAAGGCATCGAACGCCCCTCCTCGCTGCCCACGACAGCCGAACTGAGCGACAAGGAGATAAGCCTCATCCAGCACCTCAATGACTTTGCCGCCGTGGTGCGTCAGGCTGCCGGAGACTACAATCCCTCGTGCATCGCCAACTACTGTTACGACCTGGTGAAGGAGTACAACCAGTTCTACCACGACTTCAGTGTGCTGAAGGAGGAGGACCGCGACAAGCAGTTGGTGCGCCTGGCCCTTTCGGAGGCCGTCGGCAAGGTGGTCAAGAACGGTCTCGGCCTGCTGGGCATAGAGGTACCGGAGAGGATGTAAAAGCCTGGGGGGCAATGCCCCAAGACTTTTCCCACGCACTAAAGCGCATATTCATCCTACATTTGACATTTAACATTTGACATTTGACATCAAACATTTGACATCTCCCCCATATGGACTACGAATTGCTGAAAGACAAAGTGGACTTCAACTCCATTGCCGTTGACGCTGGATGCAGCGGCAACCCAGGCCCGATGGAGTATCAGGGGGTGTATCTGGGCAATGAGCAACGACTGTTCCACTACGGCCCCATCCAGGGAACCAACAACATTGGGGAGTTCCTTGCCATCGTCCATGCCTTGGCCCTCATCAAGCAAAAGGGATGGAACATGAAGGTCTATAGCGATTCGTACAACGCCATACTCTGGGTGAAAAACCGTAAATGCAAGACCAAGTTGGAACGGACGCCCGAAACGGCTCAGGCCTACGAACTCATTCAACGGGCCGAACACTGGCTGCACAACAATCCACAGCACGCCCCCGTACTGAAATGGGAAACCAGCCAGTGGGGCGAAGTGCCGGCTGATTTTGGAAGGAAATGATGAAGGGATTCTATCAGATAATGGGCAGGTACTTTGCCCGATACAAAGGCTACATTGCCGGCACGCTGGGCATGAATGTGCTGGCTGCCGTGTTCAATGTGTTCTCGTTCAGTGTCTTGCTGCCCATCCTCAACATCCTTTTCAAAATCAACACCGACCACTACCAATTCGTCCCCTGGGGCACTGGAGGATGGAGCAACCTGATTGACGTGGCCAAAAACAACGGCTACTACTACAGCCAAATGCTCATCGACACCTACGGCCCCGCCACCACACTGCTGCTTCTGGGAGTGGTGCTGTCGTTGCTCACACTGCTCAAGACGCTCACCTACTTTGGCGGTTCGGCCATGCTTGCCCCCCTGAGGACAGGCATCGTGCGCGACATCCGCAATGACATCTACAAGAAAATCATAAGCCTGCCTCTCTCGTTCTTCAGCGAGGAACGCAAGGGCGACATCATGACACGCATCACAGCCGATGTCAACGAGGTGGACGCCAGCATCACCTCGTCGCTGGACATGATTATCAAGAACCCCATCTTCATTCTGGTCTATGTGACCACGCTCTTCGTCTTCAGCTGGCAGCTGACGCTCTTCACGCTGCTCGTAGTTCCCCTGCTGGCATGGGGCATCGGGCAGATTGGAAAGAAACTGAAGTCCAGTTCGCTGGCCATGCAAGCCAAGCTCTCCGACAGCGTCAGCCAGATTGAGGAAACGCTGGGCGGACTGCGCATCATCAAGGCTTTCATTGCCGAGGAGAAGATGATTAAGCGTTTCGAACGTGTCACCAACGAGTATCGAAGCATCTCAAACCGTGTGGCCATCCGACAAAGCGCTGCCCACCCCGTAAGCGAGTTCCTGGGCACGGTCATGATTGTGGTGGTGCTGTGGTTCGGCGGCTGGCTCATTTTCAGCGGGAAAAGCCCCATCGATGCCAGCATGTTCATCTACTATCTGGTCATTCTCTACTCCACCCTGCAACCCATCAAAGACCTCTCGAAGGCGGGCTACGCCATACAGAAAGGACTGGCCTCAATGGAGCGCATCAACCGCATCCTGGATGCCGAAAACAACATTCACGAGGCCGCCGACCCCATACACATCGACAGCCTGAACAAGAGCATCGAACTGAAGGCCGTGAATTTCAGCTACGACGGGAATCGCGAAATCCTTCACGACATCAACCTCACCGTGCGCAAGGGGCAGACCGTGGCCCTGGTGGGGCAGTCGGGCTCTGGAAAGAGCACGCTGGTTGACCTCATCCCGCGCTACCACGATGTCAGCGGCGGTTGCATCGAGATTGACGCACGGGACATTCGCCAACTGAGCATACATTCGCTGCGCTCGCTCATCGGCAATGTCAACCAAGAGGCCATCCTCTTCAACGACACCATCCGCAACAACATCGCCTTTGGCAAGGACGGAGCCACACAGGAGCAAATCGAACAGGCTGCACGCATCGCCAACGCCCACGAGTTCATCATGCAGATGCCCGAAGGCTACGACACACTGGTGGGCGACCGCGGCGGGAAACTCTCGGGCGGACAGCGACAGCGCATCTCCATAGCCCGCGCCATACTGAAGAATCCGCCTATCCTCATCCTTGACGAGGCCACCTCGGCACTGGACACCGAGAGCGAACGACTGGTGCAGGATGCACTGGAGCGACTGATGTCCACGCGCACCACCATAGCCATTGCCCACCGCCTCTCCACCATCAAGAATGCCGATGAAATCTGCGTTCTGCACGAGGGTCGTATCGTGGAGCGGGGCACTCACGAAAGCCTCATTGCCCTCAATGGCTACTACAAGCGTCTGCATGACATGCAACAGCTGTAAGGGGGTACGCGCCTTGGCACATGGAAAACGCTTTGCGTGGTAAATAAATGGTAAATGGGATTATGAGACAACGCAACAAATATCTTCTGGCATTGATGGTTCTGCTAATGGTGGTCTTCGCCATCGGCAAGGTGACATTCCTCTACTACAACCGTGACATCTGCCCCCTGACGCCCAGCCAGTGGTTGGGCTCGCTGTGGCAGGGAGCATTGCTCGACCTGCGCACCGTGGCCCTGCTGCTCATTGTGCCTGCCCTCGCCAGCCTTGTCATGCGCAAAAGGCTGCGCTGGCTCTTGGCACCCTACTTCGTCATCGTGGGCCTTGCCATTGCCGCCACGGTCATGGCCGACATGGTCATGTACGAGTTCTGGCAATTCAAGCTTTGTGCGGTTCACCTCAGCTATGCCGCCTCGCCCGAAGGCACCACCAACAGCGTCAGCACTTGGTTTCTGGTCAGTAGAGCCTTGGGGGTGCTGGCCTTTGTGCTACTGGTGGCCGTTCCGGCTATTTGGATGACACCTCGCAAGGCCGAGGGTCATCTTCCCTGGTTCATGGCCGCGTTCGTCTTCATCGTGGCCCTGCTGCCCATTGGCATCGGTTCGTGCTACAGCAGCGACAGCCCCATGCTTGCCGACCACGCCGCCACCAATCCCACCTTCCGATTCTTCCACTCCTTCGGCGACGATGCACGATACACCCCGACCAAATGCAACGCCCTCGCCGTGCGTCAGGCATACCAGACCAGCGACTCCGTCACCGACACCCTGCTCACCACCCAACGTCCCAACATCCTCGTTGTCCAACTCGAAAGCTACGGCAGCCAGTTTGTCAGGGAAATGGCCGAGGGGAGCGTCATCAGCGACCACGTTTCGCCCCAACTCTCGCGTCTCATTCCCGAAGGCATCTTCTGGGAACAGTATTATAGCAATTCGTTCCGCACCGACCGCGGCACCGTCTGCGCCTATTCCGGATGGACCAGCTATCCCACAGTGAGTCCCATGAAGCGCGTCAGCATGCACCCGCGCCTCTCCTCCCTGCCCCGTGCCCTGCATCAGGCTGGCTACCAAACCGGTTACATGTATGCCGGAGCCATGACCAACATGGGCAAGATGCGCTATCTGGCCGACATGGACTTCGAATCGCTGATGGACGAGACCTACTTCACCCGCCAGGAAATGAACTCCAGTTGGGGAGCCAACGACAGCACTTCGGCCATGAAGATGTACAAGACCATCAAGGAAATCAAGCCCGATGCCCAGTGGATGATGGTGTGGCAAACCATCTCGAGCCACGAGCCCTGGGACGTGCCCTACCACAGACTCGACGACAAGGTGCAGAATGCCTTTGCCTACACCGACCAATGTCTGGGTCAGCTCATCGACAGCCTGCGCACCCTGCCCGTCTGGGACCGTCTGCTAGTCATCGTCATCCCCGACCACGGCATACTCTACCGCCAAACCTATGACCGGGCCGACTTCTTCCACAGCCCCATGCTCTGGCTGGGCGGAGCCGTCAGGGAGCCGCGCCGCATGCCCACACTCATGAACCAAAGCGACATTGCCGCCACTCTGCTCGCCCAGATGGGTCTGCCGCACCACCAGTTTCCCTGGAGCCGCAACGTGCTCAGCCCCGACTACAAGCCCTCGGTCTATTGCACCTACCCCGCAGGTCTTTTCTATAAGGACCTCACAGGCGAGACGCTCTACGACCTCACTGCCCAACGCCTCACCGCCGGAACCACAAAAGCCGACTCCCTGCGGCTCAGCAAGGCCCTCCACCTGCTCCATACTTCCTACTCACTAATCCCCAACCCCTGATGCTCCGCCCTCTATTTGCCCTCCTGCGCCTGTTGTCGCGCATGCCACTCTCAGTCCACTACTTTCTTTCCGACTGGCTGCTTTTTCCGCTGGTCTATCATCTGGTGCGCTACCGCCGTCGTCTGGTGGCCCGCCAGCTGGCCGACAGTTTCCCGGAGAAGGACGAAAAGGAGCGCAACGAGATATCCCGCCGATTCTACCATTTCTTCTGCGACATCATCGTCGAGACACTGAAACTCCTGACCATGCCCCACGACGAAGTGCGCCAGCGCGTGCAATTCGTAGGTATTGAGGAGATGCAACAGACCCTCCGCCGCGAAGGCAAACAGTTTGGCTTCTTCTATCTCGGCCACT
This sequence comes from Prevotellaceae bacterium UBA4301, assembly GCA_002395775.1. Lineage (GTDB taxonomy): Bacteria > Bacteroidota > Bacteroidia > Bacteroidales > Bacteroidaceae > Physcousia. The sequence continues at coordinate 2,303 of DGUV01000043.1, read as the reverse complement.
ACGGCAACTGGGAGTGGTTGGCCTCCTTCCCCCTGTGGCTGTCCAGCGAGTGGCAAGGTGCACAAATCTATCACCCCCTCTACAACCGCGAGGCCGACCGCTTCTTCCTGCAGCTACGCGAGCAGTTTGGCGGGCGTTGCATTCCCATGAAGCTCACGCTGCGCCAGATTCTCTCCGCCCGCCGCCAAGGCGAGCACCAAATCATAGGTTTCATCGCCGACCAGAGTCCCAAGTGGCAAGCTACCCACCACTGGACACCCTTCCTCCACCACCAGACCGCCTTCTTCACCGGCACCGAGCGCATAGGGCGCCAAGTCGATGCAGCACTCTATTACGTCCGCGTCACCCGTCCCCGCCGTGGCCACTATCAGGCCGAACTCGTACCCATCGCCCTCCAGCCTCAGTCGCTGTCCGACGGCGAAGCCACCAACCGCTATGCCCAACTCTTGGAACAGCAAATTCGCGAAGTACCCGAACTCTGGCTCTGGACCCACAACCGCTGGAAGCGCACCTACGAAGAGTGGATACAACGCCAACAGTCATGAAGTCCCATCTCCTCATTATATTAGGTGCAGTGCTCCTGCTCACAGCCTGCTCAGACACTGACTACAAACGGCAGCTGGAGCAATTCGAGGAGATGAACCGCACCGACATACCTCTCTCCCCCGATAGCGTTCTGCCGCTTGTCCGTCACTACGACCACTGGTGGCACTCCCGCAACCACCGCATGCGCGCCTACTACATGCTCGGCTGTGCCTACCGACCAGTGGGAATTCTATGCCCGTGCCTTCATGGGCTACGTCCAGAACAACGGCAACAAGTTCGACAGCAATTTCTATCTCGACGCCGGTGTGCGATACATCCACCAACGGTTTGAAGTCGAACTCATCGGCAAGAATCTCACCAACCAGCACGACTACACTCAACGGCGCTTTGCCACACTCGACCGCTTCACCTATCTCTATCATCTGCGTCCAGTCGAGGTTCTGCTCACATTCCGATTCAAGTTTTAAAGAGGCGAAAAATACGTTCATTACGCATTTTTCCTCCTCTTTGGCGAATATTTATTCCTATTATATGAAAATAATAGTGTAAATTTGCAACCGTAAAACCTTAATTCAGCGCAAATAAAACACTAAATATCAGCTTTATGAAAAGAGATTTCTTCATGAAAAGCGTGCTGCTTGGCCTGATGATGGCCTTTGGCAGCCTGTCGTCAGTTGCCCAGGAGGCATTGACCATCCGCTTTGTCGATGAAATGGGAGCTCCCCTGCGCAAGGCCAGTGCCACCCTGCCCGAAAAGATTCGGCTCGACGGCACCAACCAGTCGGCCACCGTCACCGTATGCGCAACGGGACTAACCGAAGACATCAGCGTGAGTGTGACCAGCGGTTTCAGCGTAACGCCCGAAACCATTAAGGCTGGAACCGAGGAGACAGAAGTCACTGTCACCAACCTGTCGTCAAAGAACACCACCACGGGACGACTCATCCTGCGCTCTGGCGACATACGCACATACGTAAATATTGTAGCGCAAGGTACACCCCTGCCCCAGAAGGACCTCAGTCAGAATCCCATCTACACGGGCAAGGAGGACGACGAGAGCCGTTCGTTCGACGCATCAGCTCTCACCGACAACGGTTACACCATAGAGGTGCGCGCCAAGACCGACAATGCGGCCAAGCAGATCCTCCCCTATGCCGTCACCAGCGGCGGGCTCGGATTCAAGGGATATGTCAAGAGCACTACCATGGGACTCAAGAACTCAAAGGACATCTTCATCTCCGAAAAGGGCATCAGCAACCCGGCCAACGGCGGTACGTTCTACAACACCGACGGGCAGTACCACACCTATCGCTACGCCGTCACCCAGGACCGCCGCGTCTTTGTCTATCGCGACGGGATGCCCGTCGATACCTTCCGCGTGGCCGACCTCGCACTGCAGCCCGAATGGAGCGAGACCAACGGTGAAATCGAGAAGAATCTCATCAAGAACGGAGACTTCGAGGGAGAGAGCGACTACAGCAGCAGTGCCGGGACCACCGTCAAGATTGAGGGATGGGACATCTACCCCATCGACCAGTACAACACCGCACAGAGCGTGACCAGCGAGGAACGCTCGAACGAGGTGGACCAGAACAACCACGTGCTCAGCACCAACAGATACTACTGGGAAGGAGGATGGGCCGACGGAGAGATTTCGCAGATAGTCGATGTGGCCCCCAACGAGACCTATGCATTCTCGGCACTGGCTAAGGGAGGCTTCCGCAAGAACGGTGAGCAGCTGGCCACCATACGCATAC
>DGUV01000095.1:33746-33993 GCA_002395775.1 Prevotellaceae bacterium UBA4301 | reverse complement strand
GCCAAAGCCGTTAATAGCTACTTTTACGTTTGCCATTTTCTTATTGATTTTAATAGGTTAAAAATAGATTTATGTAAACTTTTTTTAAGTTTTTTTCACTAAAACGATGCAAATGTACGAATTTCTTTTTATATTTGCAACACGAACCATTAATTAATTTCTTAAATTATTAAAACTATGGGAAAGTTTATTCAAGAGTTCAAGGACTTCGCAATGCGCGGAAACGTTATGGACATGGCAGTCGGTG
>DGUV01000095.1:33514-33685 GCA_002395775.1 Prevotellaceae bacterium UBA4301 | reverse complement strand
TCGGCGGTGCCTTTGGCAAGATTGTATCGTCATTGGTTGACGATGTTTTGATGCCCGCAATCGGTATGGTTACAGGTAATGTCGATTTCACCAGCCTCGTATGTAAGATTGGTGAGGACGAGGGTGCAGCCGTGCTTAAATACGGTCAGTTCATCCAGAACATCATCGATT
>DGUV01000095.1:33248-33396 GCA_002395775.1 Prevotellaceae bacterium UBA4301 | reverse complement strand
AGGAAGAACCAGCTCCCGAACCCGAAGCTCCCGCAGGCCCCACGCAAGAGGAACTGCTCGCTGAGATTCGTGACTTGCTGGCCAAGAAATAAAAAGACAGGAGCGAACGAAAACAGTTAAACGATTAAACGGTTAAACTTTTAAACTT
>DGUV01000095.1:33001-33173 GCA_002395775.1 Prevotellaceae bacterium UBA4301 | reverse complement strand
AAAAGTATTTAGCAGAAATGGTCGGTACGTTCGTACTGACATTCTTGGGCTGCGGCGCTGCCGTTGCTCTGGGTTGTGGCACTGACACAGCTTCTGTCGTTGGCACAGCCGTTGCCTTCGGTCTCTCCGTAGTGGCCATGGCATATGCCATTGGCGGCATCAGCGGTTGCCA
>DGUV01000095.1:0-32949 GCA_002395775.1 Prevotellaceae bacterium UBA4301 | reverse complement strand
TTGCCACATCAATCCCGCCATCACACTGGGTTGCCTCTGCGCCAAGCGCATCAGTGCCAAGGACGCTTGTGGCTACATGGTGTTCCAGGTAGTTGGTGCCATCCTTGCTGCTGCCCTGCTCTATGCCGTAGTCAGCACCGCAGGTCCTGATGCAGTCATTACCACCCAGACGGGTGCAAACACTTGTGCATTTGGCACTTGCAACGGTCTGCTCGTCGAGGCAGTTCTCACTTGCATCTTCGTGCTCGTTGTCCTGGGTGCTACCGATGAGAAGAAGGGCGCTGGCTCATTTGCCGGTCTGGCCATCGGCCTCAGCCTCATTCTCATTCATCTCGTAGGCATCCACTTCACCGGCACCAGCGTTAACCCCGCTCGTTCCATTGGTCCCGCTCTATTCCAGGGTGGCCAGGCTCTGCAGGAGCTGTGGGTGTTCATCGTAGGTCCCTTCATCGGAGCCATCTGTGCTGCCATCATCTGGTGCATCATCGGCTGCGACAAGTGTGAGAAGTGCGAGAAGTAACTCACTGCCGCTCAAACTATTAACATCAAACGATTAAACCTTTAAAACGATTAAACTTTTATGAGAAAATTCCTAATGTTAGCCGTTGGCATGCTGTTTGCTGGTAATGCCATGGCACTCGAAAACGAGCCCGTACAGGGCTTCACGGGCATGGCCTTCCTGGGCATGAATGCTTCTCAAATCCACAACACGAACTACGATGGCAAGGTCGGTGGCGTCATGGGCTTCCGTCTCGACTACGTCCTTCCCAAGGCACATGGTACTTATATTACCGCTGGTATCGACTGGACCATGAAGGGTGGCAAGTACGACACTACTCGTGACTATGACGACCTCACAGGCGTTGATGCTACCGTAAAGACCAAGCTTCACTATTTCGAGATTCCCATCCGCGTGGGTTTCCGCTACAACTTCAGTAAGGAAATCGGAGTCTATGGCGAACTGGGTCCCTACTTTGCCGTAGGACTGGGTGGAAAGCACAAGCTCCACGTCGATGCCGATGGTGCTTTCTGGGACAATGTTGAAGAAGCCAGCACATGGAAAGCTTTTAAGAAGAGCGAAGTTCCCTTCCACGAAAATTTCCAGCGCTGGGACGCAGGTTTCGGCTTCCGTGTAGGTGCCGAGTACAACCAGCACTACAACCTCATGCTGGGCTGCGACTGGGGCATTACCGACATGTATCGTGATGAATATCGCGATGCCATGTATGCAGCAAAATTCCCCCTTGCAAAGGCCAAGAACTTCAACTTCACCATAGCCTTTGGCTATCGCTTCTAAAAGAACTGGACCTCAACCCCGATACAAGCCTCGAGACTCATCAGCCTCGGGGCTTTTCTTTTTCTGTTTAGGAGTCTCAGAGCGCCATCGCCATAGATTTATGCCAATAAATTTGTGAAATCGGCCGCTTATTCGTATCTTTGCAACCCCCAAACATGAATTATTTGTAATACAAGATCTGTATGTTTGAAAATCTTAGCGAAAGACTTGAAAGGTCATTCAAGATACTGAAAGGTGAAGGCCGCATCACCGAAATCAATGTGGCCGAAACGCTGAAGGACGTGCGCCGGGCCCTGCTGGATGCCGACGTCAACTACAAGGTGGCCAAGACCTTCACCGACACCGTAAAGCAAAAGGCCCTGGGCCAAAACGTGCTCACTGCCGTGAAGCCAGGCCAATTGCTGGTGAAAATCGTTCACGACGAACTGGCCCAGCTCATGGGCGGCGAGACTGCCGAGCTGAACCTGCCTGGGCGCATGGGCGACCCCAGCATCATACTGATGGCAGGTCTGAACGGTTCCGGTAAGACCACGTTCAGTGGCAAGCTGGCCAAGATGCTGAAGGAAAAGCAGTTTAAAAAGCCCCTGTTGGCAGCCTGCGACACCTTCCGTCCCGCAGCCATGGAGCAGTTGCGTGTGCTGGGCGAACAGATTGACGTTCCCGTCTATATGGAACTGGGAGCTACTGACCCCGTGCAAGTTGCCCTGCATGCCATCAACGAAGCCCGCCAGCATGCCAACGACGTAGTCATCGTGGACACCGCCGGCCGACTGGCCATCGACGAGGAACTGATGCAGCAGATTCAGGACATCCGCGATGCCATCCATCCCCACGAGATTCTCTTCGTTGTGGACGCAATGACGGGTCAGGATGCCGTGAACACAGCAAAGGAATTCAACGACAGGCTCGACTATACGGGTGTCGTCCTGACCAAGCTCGATGGTGACACCCGCGGCGGTGCAGCCCTCTCCATCAGAACGGTGGTGGACAAGCCCATCAAGTTTGTCGGGACGGGCGAGAAGATGGAAGCCATCAGTCCCTTCCACCCTGCCCGCATGGCCGACCGCATTCTGGGAATGGGTGATATCGTCAGCCTGGTGGAGAAGGCCCAGGAACAATACGACGAGAAGGAAGCCCGCCGACTCGAACAGCGCATCAAGAAAAACCAGTTCGACTTCAACGACTTCTACACCCAGATTCAGCAAATCAAGAAGATGGGCAACCTCAAGGACCTGGCCAGCATGATTCCTGGTGTGGGTAAGGCACTGAAGGACATCGACATCGACGACAACGCCTTCAAGAGCATCGAGGCCATCATCCTCTCCATGACTCCCAAGGAACGTGAAAATCCCGGTCTCCTGAACACCAGTCGCCGCACGCGCATTGCCAAGGGAAGCGGCACCAACATCCAGGAAGTGAACCGCTTGATCAAGCAGTTCGACCAGACCCGCAAGATGATGAAAATGGTCACCAGCAAGAGCCTGCCTGCCGGCATGATGCGCGGAATGCCGACAATGCCTAAGAGATGAAGGATTAGGGATTAGAGGATTAGGGATTAGAGGATTAGGGATTAGGCGCAGCCATTATGAATTGTGAATTACAAATTATGAATTGAGAGATATGGATTACACCCTCATCGACGGAAAAGCCACAGCGGCAGCCATCAAGGCCGAAATCAAGCAAGAAGTTGAACAAATCGTAGCCAACGGAGGCCGACGCCCCCACTTGGCAGCCATCTTGGTCGGGCACGACGGAGGCAGTGAGACCTACGTCAAGAACAAAGTGCTCGCTTGCGAAGCCTGCGGTTTCCAGTCCACCCTCATCCGCTTCGAGGACGACATTCGCGAAGAGGAACTGCTCGGCACCGTAGAGCGACTGAACAAGGACGACAGCGTCGATGGCTTCATCGTGCAGCTTCCCCTCCCCCGCCACATCAACGAGCAAAGGGTCATTGAGACCATAGACTATCGCAAGGACGTCGATGGATTCCATCCCATCAATGTGGGCCGCATGGCCATCGGTCTGCCCTGCTTCATCAGCGCCACGCCGCTGGGCATCCTCACGCTCCTGCGCCGCTACAATGTGCCCACGAGCGGCCGCAAATGCGTCATTCTGGGTCGTTCGAACATCGTGGGCAAGCCCATGGCCCAGCTCATGATGCAAAAGCAGTGGGGCGACTCCACCGTCACCGTCTGCCACAGCCGCAGCCAGACGCTCAAGAAAGAGTGCCGTGAGGCCGACATCCTCATTGCCGCCATCGGCCAGCCTGGCTTTGTCACGGCCGACATGGTGAAGCCCGGAGCCACCGTCATCGACGTAGGCACCACCCGCGTGCCCGATTCCACCCGCAAGAGCGGCTACCGCCTGTCTGGCGACGTGCGATTCGACGAGGTTGCCCCCCTCTGCTCCTTCATTACCCCCGTCCCCGGCGGCGTGGGCCCCATGACCATCTGCACACTCATGCTCAACACCCTTTCAGCAGCAAAAAAAGAATTTTACAAGTAAAAAAAGGAACACAAAGATTTGGCCATATCCAAGATTTGTTGTACCTTTGCACTCGCAATAAGGGGAAGAGCCCCTACATGGTGCCTATAGTTCAGTTGGTTAGAGCGTCAGATTGTGGTTCTGAATGTCGTCGGTTCGAGTCCGACTAGGCACCCACCCTAAAAGAAGCCCGTAAGTCCATTAGCTTACGGGCTTCCTTCATTTCTTAGGACAGACGCCCCCCACCCGGGAAGGGGACAAAGAAAAAGGTCCCCGCGCTTCATCACGAAGAACGGGGACCTGAATAATATTTAACCCTTAAAATTATGAAAAATCACTATTACTGGGCAGGAGCTGCAGGAGCCTCGGCGGGAGCCGACTCAGCCGGAGTCTCGCCCTGAGGGATGGCAGGCAGATTGTTGGGGTTGGTGGCCTGCTGCTCGACGGCCTGCTGCATGATGCTGCTGTCGGAAGTCTGGACATTGCCCAGGAAAGCCACGCTGAGGATGCTCAGGATGACCATTACGGCAGCGAGGCCCCATGTGGTCTTTTCAATCACGTCGGTGGTCTTGCGCACGCCGAGCATCGAGTTGTTGTCGGCAAAGCCACTTGCCAGGCCGCCGCCCTTGGACTCCTGGATTAGTACGATGAGACACATCAGCACAGATGCGGCTACTATCAGAATCACGATTAAGTTGTACATCTCTTTTTTGTTTTATTTATTGTTATTATTTACGATAAGTTTCTCCAAATATCGGATTTGGTCTGCAAAGTAACGATTTTTTTTTGGATATTTCAAGGAAAGTCGCCGAATTATTTCAAGAGCCTTGTCATATTTCCCCTGTTTGATGTAAATTCGGGCCAAGGTTTCGGTCAGAATCTCCTTTTTCTGCTCCTCTTCGCTGTCTATCTGGGGGGTCTGAAGTTCTTCGTCAGGATGTTCCTGAATGACGATGCGTCCCCCCTGCTGTTCCAGGAAGTTGTCCAGAATCTTCTGCCCGTAGGACAAGGGCGACTCCTGCGAAGGGGTCTCCTGCGCGTCCTCCGCCCTCACGTCGGCCTCAATCTGAAGCATGTAGCCGACATAGTCCGTGGCCGCATCCACAGTGGGCCGCGTGCGGCGCCGGTGGGTCTGTTCCTCCTCTGCCGAGGGCGTGGTGAGGAGGTAACTGTCGATGAGCGAGCGCGTGCGGTCGGCTCCCTCGTCCAGGTCGTCGGCCTCCGCCCTGCGCACCCTGGCCTCGGGCGTAGGTTTCAGCCGGTCGGCCTCGATGAGCTGGTAGAGCACCTGTCGCGAAGGGACGTAGATGGCCGCCCGGCGCAGTTCCTGGCCGAACGACGGATCGTGGGCCTCATACAGCACACGCAGCAGCAACAGCCGGGCCGCCTGATAGTATGGGTAGCGGTCCACCAACTGGCGTAGCTGCTTCTGCGCCGCAGTGCCCCCACCCTTCTGGTTACCGATGTAGTCAGCAATTCGTTTCATTTCTTTTTTTACCAATTAGCCACTGTGGCATTGAAGATCTGTTCCGCAATGTCCTTCACCATCTGCGTCACCAGCTCTTCCTGCACATTGACAAGTTGCTGGCTCGACTCGTACTCCGCCGTGGCAGAGAACTGCCGTTCGAAGTCCTCCGCGTGGTTGGCGTTGTTCGTGAAGCGGACATTCACCGTCATCTTCAGCTGCACCTGGCTCGAGTATCCCTCCGAGGAGATGGCCTTGTTGTACTGGTCGAAGCCCGTGATTTCGCCCGCCAGCTGCAGGTCGCCGTTCCTCCTTACCTGCTTCAGCTTCGTCTGCGAGGCATAGAGGTCCGTAATCTTGTTCTGGAAGATGGACTGCATGGGTGCCCAGACGTAGGCCGAACGGATGGGGAAGTTGTCAATCTGTATCGTCTTCGTCTTCGTGTAGTCGATGCTCGCCCCGTTGAACTTGTAGCTGACCGTGCAGGCCCACAAGGGTAGCAGCAGGAAGAGGAGAGCCAAGTGCAGGTACCTTTTCATTCTTCTATTCCGTAATCCTTAATTTTCCGATACAGCGTGCGCTCCGAGATGCCCAGGTCGTCGGCCGCCACCTTCCGGCGATTGCGGCTCCGTCGCAAGGCCTTCTCAATCATGCGACGCTCCATTTTCTCCAGGTTCAGGTCTTCCTCGTCGTCGTCCTCCTCAGCCGGAGCCCGGAAGTCCGCCCTCTCCTGAGGCACAGGCCTCTCCGAAAGCTCGGCATAGTCAGAATAGACCGGATCTTCCGCCCTCGCCCCGTAGTCCGGAGCCACAGGCGCAGGCAACCGTCTCACCAGACCAGTCTCCGCCTCTCCCCCAGCGTCCATGCGCCGCTTCAGCATCTCCACGTCCATCTTCAGCGAATGGATCATCATCTGCATCATCTTCAGCGTGTGCTCCACGCCCTCGTCGGGCGCAGCAGCCACCGCCGCGTCACGCACCGTCAGTTCCGTGGTCTCCACCGAAGGCGTGATGCCAAAGTGGGCCAGCGTCTCCGGCCCCACCGAGCGCTCCTCCGAGAGGATGCTCATCTGCTCCACCACGTTTTTCAGCTGACGGATGTTTCCCGGCCACTTGTACGACATCACCACATGCTCCGCCTCCAGCGTCAGCCGCAGGGGCTCGGGTATGCCATACAGCTGGGCCGTGTCCATGGCAAACTTCTTGAACAGCAGCACCACGTCCACACCCCTCTCCCTCAGTGGGGGCATCTTCACGCTGATGGTGCACAGCCTGTAGTAGAGGTCCTCGCGGAATCGGCCCTCACGTATGGCCTTCGCAATCTCCACGTTGGTGGCCGCCACGATGCGCACGTTCGTCCGCCTCGGCTCCGAGCCTCCGACGGGGATGTACTCCCCCGTCTCCAGCACGCGCAGGAGGCGCACCTGAGTGGAGAGCGGCAGTTCGCCCACCTCGTCCAGGAACAGCGTCCCCCCGTCGGCCGCTCCGAAGTAGCCGTCGTGGTCGCTCACCGCCCCCGTGAAGGCCCCCTTGACGTGTCCGAAGAGTTCACTGTCGATGGTGCCCTCGGGAATGCTTCCGCAGTTGATGGCAATATACCGGCGTGTCTTGCGCAGCGAATGGTCGTGGATGATGCGTGGCACCACCTCCTTGCCCGTTCCGCTCTCGCCCTGAATGAACACCGAGAGGTCCGTCCGGGCCACCTGCAAAGCAGTGTCCAGCACCTCGTCCAATCGTGCGTCGCGGCCAATGATGCCGTACCGGCGCTTTATCTGTTCCAAATCAACGTGAGCCATACAAAGTGCAAAGATACGACAAAAAAATTGAATATTGATAATTGAGGCTCGAAAATTAAAGGGGAAGGGGGCTTGGAAGAAGACAAGCCCCTATCCTGCTCATTTTTCTTATTGCAATTGCAACTTTTGCAACCACTTGATTATCAAGTTTTAAGAAAAAGGACTGCGTAGCGGTGACACTTGCATAGCTTGCCGGAGCAAGACAGGGGCTTAAGGGTTTAAGGGTTGATAGGTTGAGAAAGAACGCTTGCATGGGTCGAGGTCCTGCGCCTGTAGGGTCGTTCGCGACCGCCCTTAAGGGCGTTTTTCCTGTCCTCTGCTGATGCAAGTGTCGTGCAAGCCGAGCGCAGAGAAAGGGCCCATTTCTTTGCCGAGGTGCCGCCGATACTCGCATTGGATTCTCAAATCCTATGCAAAGTTACGGCATATTCTACCATTATGCAAGAAAAAAGGGGCGGGTCAACTGAACGGGCAACAAAACACGCCCTTTTTGTTGCCCGTTCGGTCAAGAAAAACCTGTTGTTTTGGGCCGTGCAGAGGGGGTATTTGGAAAGCCCGAGAGCTGTTTTTGCATGGCTGCGGCTGCGCTGCCGTTGCTCCCGCTGGGGTGAAGGTGCTGATTGACAAGCGGTTGCAAAAGTTGCAGTTGCAATAAGAAAAATGAGAGGTGCCGCCCTAATATAGTATATAATAACTATTATATGATACTATACTATATAGTGAGAAACCACAAGGAAAAGCTTATTGCAACTGCAACTTTTGCAACCGACTGATTATGAGCAAGAAACGCCCGATTCACCAAACGGGCAACCCTACAGAGCCCCTTTTGTTGCCCGACTTGTTGCCCAGCGGGGAAATGTTTGCTGGAGCCGGGCAGAGGGCGTAACTTTGCAGTAGGGTTTTAGGGAGGATAACGACTTAACGACCTTAAGGACTTTTAAAAAGGTTGCATTTTTGCAATTGCAATAAGGAAAAAGAGCAGGTCTCCCCCTCCCCTCTTTCTATTCCGAAGTGAGGGGATGAATCTTCTGGAGGAGCTCGACGGCCTGGGGGACACTTCCTACGCGGAAGACAAGCATGGAGCGGCGGCCTTCCTTCTCGGCAAGCTGGCAACGGGCAGCGTTGGCCGTGGCGAAGGCGATGAGGCGGTCGAAGGCAGGACTGCGATAGAAGGGGTTGTGGGGATTTTGGGCAAAGTGGAGGCGCATGCGTCCGGACTTGAGTGTGATGCGCTCGCAACCCAGCTGGCGACCCAAACGGCGCAGGGGGACGACCGCGATGAGCTGTTCGCCCTCGGGAGGCACGGGGCCGAAGCGGTCGGTCAGGCGGCGGCGGTAGTCGTCGATGAGCTGAGGGAGCCGGGGGGAGGCAGTGTCCAGTCCATCCAGTTCGCGATACAGGAGCATGCGCTCGCTGGACCCTGGGACGTAGTCGGGAGGGAAGCCCACGGCGATGTCGCTCTCCACCTGACATTCGGGGGTGAAGCAGGCATCGGGCTCGGGCTGTCCGTCGGCGGCGGGGGCAGCCTCGGGGGTGTGCTCTTCCTCCCGGACCTCGGCAACAGCCTCGGCCAGAATCTTCTGGTAGGTCTCGTAGCCGAGGTCGGCAATGAAGCCGCTCTGTTCGGCGCCCAGAAGGTTGCCAGCCCCGCGGATGTCGAGGTCCTGCATGGCAATGTGGATGCCACTGCCCAGGTCGCTGAAGTTCTCCAGGGCCTGGAGTCGGCGGCGAGCGTCGGCAGGCAGAGTGGCCAAGGGCGGAGCCAGGAGGAGGCAGAAGGCCTTCTTGTTGCTGCGGCCCACGCGTCCGCGCATCTGGTGGAGGTCGGAGAGCCCGAAGTTCTGGGCTCCGTAGATGATGATGGTGTTGGCGTTGGGGATGTCGATGCCCGACTCGATGATGGTGGTGGAGACGAGGACGTCGAAGTCGTAGTTAGCAAAACTGAGGATGATGTCCTCGAGCTGCTGGGTGGGCATCTGTCCGTGGCCTACGGCAATGCGTGCGTCGGGCACGGCCTCACGGATAGCGCGCTCAATCTCAGGGAGGCGACTGATGCGGTTGCAGACGACGAATACCTGTCCGTTGCGGCTCATCTCGAAATTGACAGCCTCGGCGATGACTTCGTTGCTGGGTGTGTGGATTTCCGTCTGTATGGGATGGCGGTTAGGGGGCGGGGTCTGGATGACACTGAGGTCGCGGGCACCCATGAGGCTGAACTGGAGGGTGCGCGGAATGGGAGTGGCGGTGAGCGTGAGGGTATCGACGTTGGTGCGCATCTGGCGGAGGCGTTCCTTGGTGGCCACGCCGAACTTCTGTTCCTCGTCGATGATGAGCAGGCCCAGGTCGCGAAACTCCACCTGCTTGCCGATGAGTTTGTGGGTGCCGATGAGGATGTCTATCTTGCCTGCCTTCAGGTCGCGCAGGATGGCGGTGGTCTGCTTGCTTGTCCGGGCGCGGCTGAGGTATTCGACCCTCACGGGGAAGGCGCTGAGGCGCTCGGAGAAGGTGCGGAAGTGCTGGTAGGCCAGTACGGTGGTGGGGACCATCAGAGCCACTTGTTTGCCGTCGCAGGCGGCCTTAAATGCTGCCCTGACGGCCACCTCGGTCTTGCCAAAGCCCACGTCGCCGCAAACCAGGCGGTCCATGGGGCGGGGGCGCTCCATGTCCTGCTTCACCTGCTGGGTGGCACGCATCTGGTCGGGAGTGTCCTCGTAGAGGAAGGAGGCCTCCAACTCGTGCTGCAGGAAGCCGTCGGGGGAGAACTGGAATCCGCGTTCGTGCTGGCGGCGGGCATAGAGGCGGATGAGGTCGCGGGCCAAGTCCTTGATTTTCTCCTTTGTGCGCTCCTTGAGGCGTTCCCAGGCTCCGCCACCCAGACGGTTGAGACGTGGGGCCTCGCCTTCACGCCCCTTGTACTTCGAGACTTTGTGAAGGGCATGAATGCTCACATAGACGACATCGTTGTCGCGGTAGAGTATCTTTATCTTCTCCACCATCTGCCCGCCCTCGGGGATGCGCACGAGTCCGCCGAAGCGCCCCACGCCGTGGTCAATGTGGACCACGTAGTCGCCCACCTCGAATTGCTGGAGTTCCTTCAGGGTCAGTGCCACCTTGCCGCGGCGAGCAACATCGCTGCGGAGGACGTACTTGTGGAAGCGGTCGAAGATTTGGTGGTCAGTGAAGAGGCAGACCTTAAGGTCGTTGTCGGCAAAGCCAGCATGTATGGTGTGCTCGACGGGGGTAAATCGCGGCCCTCCTGCTTCGCGCTCCTCGAAGATGGCGCGCAGACGTTCGTTCTGTTTCTGCGAGTCGGCCAGGATATAGAGGGCATAGCCCTGGCGGGCGTAGTCGGAGAGGGAGGAAGCGACCAGGTCGAAGTTTTTGTGGAAGATGGGTTGCGACGTCGTGCTGAACTCCACTCTAGCCTGAGGCGAGAGGGAGGGCTGAGGACCGCACTCCACGGTGCGCAGGTCCAGCAGCTGGCGCTGGAAAGAGGTTGCGTCCACGAGTCCGTCGCCACTGGCCACACCCTCGTCGCCGGCTGCCACCTCGGCCTGCTGGCTGAAACCTTCGTCGAAGATGGCCTGAATGCGCTCGCAGAGGAAGGCTGCGCTGCGGGTCACCACCACGGCTCCCGGGGGGAGGAAGGAGAGCATGCTCTCGCGCACCTGCTCCCTGAGTTCCGGCACGAGGCGGGCCTCGTCGGTGCGGCGGGCCGAGAGCTGGGTCTCGACCTCAAAGGTGCGGATGGAGTCCACCTCGTCGCCGAAGAAGTCGATGCGGAAGGGTTGCTCGTTGGAGAAGCTGAAGACGTCCACGATGCTTCCGCGAACGGCAAACTGCCCTGGCTCATAGACGTAGTCCACGCGGCGGAACCCCGAGTCGGCAAGGGCCGACTCCAGTTCAGTGAGGTCCAACTGCTGACCGCGGACCACCCTGAGCGTTTGGTCCTCCATGAGTCCGCGGGCCACCACCCGTTCGGCCAGGGCATCGGGATAGGTGACGATGAGGGGCGGAGGCGTCGGGCTGTCCGTCTGGGCAGGAGAGACCAGGGCAGCGAGGACCTCGGTGCGCAGGACTTCGTTAGCGGCATCGCGCTGGCCGAACCTAATGGCGCGGCGATAGGAACTGGGGAAGAGCATGGCGGAAGACTCGCCAAGCAGCTGAGTCAGGTCGTGATAGAGGTAGCCTGCCTCCTCCCTGTCGTCCATCACGAAGAGCAGGGGCCTGGCCAGTGCCTCGGGGGACACCTCCGAGAGGGCCGCGAAGGCTACGGGCAGACTGCTGGCTGCGCATCCGCCCAGGGCCATGCGCCGGACGTCGGACACGAGCATGCGCCCCAGGGCTTTCGCCGCGGGGTGGTGACGATAGAGCTTCAAAAGGTCTCTTGCCTGCATAAGTGGCTGCGAAGATACAAATAAGTGAGGAAAAAGCCAAAATTATTTGGCACTTTTCTCTTTTCCTCCTATCTTTGTCGCAAGATTACCTCACGTTCACCAACTGCCCTGTCACCCATGAAGAAGACCCTCGCCCTCTGGCTTGCCCTGCTTTTCGCCTTCGGCCTTTGTGCCAAGAAACAGTCGCCCCGCCCCCTGTGGCCCAACGGAGAACCCATGAGCACATGGTTCAGCGACACCACAAAAATAGACCCAGCCTCACTGGGCAAGCGCTACGTGGTGACGGAGCACGGGGTCAGGGCCTCCTCCACGGCGGTTCAGACCCGAGCCCTGCAGGCGGTCATCGACCTGGCGGCCCGGGAGGGGGGCGGTGTAATCGTCATCCCCCAAGGCACCTTCCTCAGCGGTTCGCTCTATTTCCGCAAGGGCACCCACCTCCTGCTCGAGGAGGGGGCCGTGCTGAAGGGGTCCAAACACATCCGTGACTTCGACGTCTGCCAGACGCGCATCGAGGGACAGACGTGCCTCTACTTTGCAGCACTGGTCAATGCCGATGCGGCAGACGGATTCACCATCGCGGGCAAGGGGACGATCGATGGCAACGGCACTTCGTACTGGGAGGCCTTCTGGATTCGGCGCCGATGGAATCCTGACTGCACGAACAAGGACGAACAGCGTCCGCGACTCGTTTTCGTCAGCAATTCGAGCAACGTCACCATCCAAGACGTGCGCCTCGCCAACTCGCCCTTTTGGACGACGCACATCTACCGCTGCGACCACGTCCGCTTCCTCGACCTCAGCATCTACTCCCCCACCAAGGGCCTCAAGGGACCCTCGACCGACGCCATCGACATTGATGCCTGTCACGACGTGGTGGTGCGCGGATGCCACATGAATGTCAACGACGACGCCGTGGTGCTGAAAGGCGGTAAGGGCACCTTTGCCGACCTAGCGCCGGAGAACGGGCCCAACTACAACATCCTGGTCGAAAAGTGTCACTACGGGACGGTACACGGATGCATCACACTGGGCTCCGAAAGCCTACACGACTGGAACATCGTCCTGCGGGACTGCCAGGTGGACGATGCGCACAACGTGCTCTGGCTGAAGATGCGCCCCGACACGCCTCAGCACTACGAACACCTGAGCGTGGAGAACCTCAGCGGGAAATGTGGCAACTTCCTGCTCGTCAAGCCCTGGACACAATTCTACCAGCGTGAGGAGCGCGACAGCATGCCCCTGTCGCAATGCAACGACATGCGCTTTACCAACATCCGCATGCAATGCCGCCGATTCTTCAACGTCGAGGGGTCAGAGAAATATGCTCTCCGCAACTTCACCTTCCAGGACATCGACTGCACGGAACAAGCGGAGGGAGAACCCTTTGCCCATAATCCCATCCTGCACCTCAAACTCAAGAAGGTAACCGTCAACGGCCGCCAAGCAACGGCCGAGCCCGCCGACCAAATCCTCTGCACCGCGCGCCTGGCCAATGCCCGATTCATGTTCAGGGAGGCCAATCCGGCCCGCGACTCCAAAGTCAAGGGGAGAAGGCGAAGCAGCAACCTGTGGACACGAGGTGTCTATTACGAAGGACTGATGGCTCTCCACGCCATCGACCCCAATCCTGCCTACATCAATTACACCGACCAATGGGCCAACCACCACCGCTGGACAGCTCGCAACGGCACGCGCGCCACGAACCCCGACGACCAATGCTGCCAGCAGACCTACCTGGAACGCTACAAGGCCACGAAGGACTCCCTGATGCTCAAGAACGTGAGACTGAACCTGGAACACCAGATGGCCACGGGGCGGACCAACTTCTGGACGTGGATTGATGCCATACAGATGAGCATGCCTGTCTATGCCCAGATGTCGGCCATCACGGGCGAACCGGAGTTCATCGACTATGCCATGAAGGCGTACCTGTGGACGCGCAACGAATGCGGCGGGGGACTCTTTAATGCGGAGGAAGGACTCTGGTGGAGAGACCGCGACTTCGTGCCGCCATACAAGGAGAAGGACAGGCAGAACTGCTACTGGAGCCGAGGCAACGGATGGGTCTATGCGGCACTGGTGCGCGTCATGAACGAACTGGGACCCAACCACCCGCATTACGGCATGCTGCTTGCCGACTTCCTGCTGATGAGCAAGGCGCTGGTGGGGTGTCAGCGCAGCGACGGATTCTGGAACGTGAGTCTGCTTTCGCCCTCCACCTATGGCGGCAAGGAACTCACGGGCACGGCCCTCTTCCTCTACGGCATGGCATGGGGAATCAGGAAGGGGGTGCTGAACGATGCCGCCTACCGTACGGCTTGCGACAAGGCCTGGCAGGGCATGGCGCAGGCTGTCCACGACGATGGGTTTCTGGGCTGGGTGCAAGAAACCGGCAAGCAACCTTCTGACGGACAACCGTTTTCCTACGACCGCGTGCCCGACTTCGAAGACTTCGGTCTCGGCTGTTTCCTGTTGGGGGCCTGCGAATACTATAATTTATTCGCGCAGGCGGGCGCGTGGCCGCAAGTGACTCAGGAAGCCAAAGCCGGCACGCGATGGTGGTGGCCGGGGTCGGCCGTCGATGAGGACAACCTGCAGTGGAACCTCGAAGCCTACGGCCAGGCAGGCATAGGCACCGTGGAGATAACGCCCATCTATGGCGTACAAGGCAACGAGAGAAGGGAACTACCCTTCCTTTCTTCTGCCTGGATGAAGGCTTTGCAGACAACTCAGGACATCGCCCGCGGGGCAGACATCGGCGTGGACATGAATTGCGGGACAGGCTGGCCCTTCGGAGGACCACAGGTCGAGGCCGACGAGGCGGCCTGCAAAGCCTTGTTCGTCATCGACACCGTCCCCCCGGGAACACCTGTGAGGAAACATCTTGACGCTCGCGAACAGCCCCATGCAAAACTGCTATGCGAACGTCGATATGCCCTCGACAAGGAGCGGGAAATGGTCATCCAACTCTTTCAGAGCCGCACTCGGCAAAAGGTCAAGCGGGCTGCCCCCGGCGGCGAGGGATGGGTCGTGGACCACTTCGACCGTAAAGCCGTAGGCCACTACCTGCAACACATAACCCAGGCCTTCGATGAGAACGGCACCCCCTACCCTCGCACGTTCTTCAACGACAGCTACGAAGTGTATGGCGCCAACTGGACACCCACGCTCCTCGACGAATTTGCCCAGCGAAGGGGCTACCGGCTCGAGGACAACCTGCGCCAGCTGCTCGGACTGACGGACGACGGCAACCAGGTGCTGAGCGACTATCGCGAAACGCTGAGCGACCTGCTCCTCGAGAATTTCACCAAGCAGTGGACCGCATGGGCCCACAGCCATCAGGCCAAGGTGCGCAACCAGGCTCATGGTTCACCGGCTAATCTGCTCGACCTCTATGCCGCAGTCGACGTCCCAGAGACCGAAGGTTTCGGACTGACGGACTTCGGCATCCGCGGACTGCGCACCGACCCAGGCATGACACGCCGCAATTTCAGCGACGTCTCCATGCTCAAATATGCCTCATCGGCCGCCCACGTCACAGGGAAAAAATTCACTTCCAGCGAGACCTTCACCTGGCTCACCGAACACTTCCGCACCTCGTTGTCACAGATGAAACCCGACCTGGACCTTCTCTTCACCTGCGGCATCAATCGTGTCTTCTTCCACGGCAGCTGCTATTCGCCCAAGGACGCGCCGTGGCCAGGATGGCGGTTCTATGCCTCAGTCGATATGACGCCCGCCAACAGCATCTGGCGCGACCTTCCCTTCCTCACAAGCTACATCCAGCGCTGCCAATCCTTCCTCCAGATGGGCCAGCCCGACAACGACTTCCTCGTCTATCTGCCCGTGCGCGACATGTGGCACCAACGGCTCTCTCCCGGTGAGCGCGGACTACTCATGCAATTCGATATTCACAGCATGGCACAAAAGGCGCCACAGTTCATCAAGAGCATTCTACGCATCGACTCACTGGGCTACGACTGCGACTACATCAGCGACCGCCAGCTGGCCCAAGTGACCACCGACGGACACCAACTCGTGACCGAGGGAGGCACACGTTATCGCGGACTCATCATCCCCACGGGCACCACCATAACGCCACAGCTCAAAGAAGTCCTGAGCAACCTCTCCCCCCTTGTTATCTATGGCGAAGACGAGGTCGCAATGGCCCGCCTAGCACAACCGGAGCCCATGCGCAGAGACTGCCACCTGCGTGCCCTGCGTCGCCACAATGCCGATGGCCACCACTACTTCATAGCCAATCTGACAGCCAACGACGTTGATGCTCTCGTTCCTCTGGCAACAGGCGAGAGGGGCGGACGATGGTTTAACCCCTTGACAGGCGACATCACCACTGCCGAATATGCCGAAGGGAGGTTGCGCATCCGCTTGCGCTCGGGAGAAAGCCGCATCCTGCAGACTGGCAACAGCCTGCCAAGCGGCAATGACGCACTGCCCAAAGAGCCACTGACCAAGCAGTTGGCAGGGCCGTGGCAACTGTCGTTTAGCGAATCCACCCCCCAGATGCAACACACCTACAAACTGCAACAACTGCAAACCTGGGAACAACTTGACGACACCACCCGCACACTCATGGGCACGGGCATCTACGAAACTCACTTCGACATGCCGGGCAACGAACTCGACGAAAACTGGGCTATCGAACTCGGCGACGTGCGCGAAAGTGCCCGTGTCTATCTCAACGGACAGTTTCTGGGCTGTGCCTGGGCAGTCCCCTTCGTACTTCCCTGCAAGGATGTCCTGCGACAGGGCGACAATCATCTGCTCATCGAAGTAACCAATCTGCCAGCCAACCGCATAGCCGAGATGGAGCGCCGTGGCGAACACTGGCGCATAATGAAAGACATCAACGTGGTGGACCTCAACTACCGTCCCACCAGCTATGCCGGATGGTCCCCGCTTGCCAGCGGCCTTGCCGGTCCTGTGCGACTGGTCACCCAGCCGTAGCCATGCCTGCCCCCAAGGAAGCCGTCCCCAGATACTCAGGTTCGAGATAAAAAATAAATGGTTTATTTTGTCCTGTCCCCGCTTATTCGTATCTTTGTGGCCAACGAAACACTAACCTATCCCCAAAAGAATGGAACAAAAACCGACGCGCCGCCGCGTGATGCTCATCTACACGGGCGGAACCATAGGCATGATGAAGAACACCCAGACTGGGGCCTTGGAGCCCTTGGACTTTGAGAACCTGCAGCACCACGTTCCAGAACTGGGGGAACTGGACTACGAACTGCACGTCCATCAGTTCCGCCCTCCCATCGACTCAGCAAATATCAGCCCTGCCCATTGGGCAAGGTTGGCAGACATCATCAGCGAGAACCACGACAAGGAAGACGGATTCGTCATCCTCCACGGCACCGACACCATGGCCTACACGGCATCGGCACTGAGCTTTATGCTCGAGGGGCTGGACAAGCCCGTGGTGCTGACCGGGAGCCAGCTACCCATAGGAGTGCTCCGGACCGACGGCAAGGAGAACCTGATTGGTGCCATAGAGCTGGCGGCTGCACAAGACCCCACCGACGGAGGGCCCATGGCAAGGGAAGTGTGTGTCTATTTCGGCAGCACGCTGTTGCGCGGCAACCGCTCAACAAAGGCCAGCGCTGAACGCTTCGATGCCTTCCGCTCCTACAACCTGCCGCCGCTGGCCACCGTGGGCATCAATGTGGACTGGAACCGCAGGGACCTGCTGCGACGCGGGCCGAAAGCGACCTTCGCCCCACGCACGAAACTGGACAACTCCGTCATTGCCATCACGCTGTTTCCAGGCATCAGGCCGGCCATCGTGGAACATGTTCTGGGCATGCCCGACGTGCGAGGCATAGTGCTGCGCACCTATGGCTCAGGCAACGCTCCCCAGCAGCCCTGGCTGCTCAGTGCCATCGAGGGGGCCACGCAAGGAGGCAAGGTGGTGGTGAACGTCACGCAGTGCGATGCAGGAGCTGTGGAGATGGGACTTTACGCCACTGGCAACCAGTTGCTAAGGGCCGGCGTAGTGAGCGGAGGGGACATGACGGTGGAGTGCGCCGTGACGAAACTGATGTTCCTGCTGGGACAAGGGCTGACGGTGGACCAGGTGCGCAAACTGATGACCACCCCGCTGGCCGGCGAGGTAAGCTTGTAAGTAACAGAAAGTCAAGGGGAAAAGAGCAATATGCAAGGGGGAAAAGGGCAGGAAAAGAGGGAGAAAAGTCGCATCTTTTAACCAAAAGTCGCCAAATGTTTTGTAGGTTCGCGCTTTTTTGCTATATTTGCAGCCTAAATTTAACATCATGAAAGAGAAAACTTCATTGCAAGCCCATCTGCATCCCGTTGACCAACAAAAGAGGCAGCTCAAGGAGAAAGGCCTCGTGGTCCTCGACAACGTCACCCAGATGCCCGCCTACAACGAAAACCTGATTCAGAAGTACGTCATCGTGGCACTCAACCACGAAGGCTATGTGCGTGGCGAGTATGACATGCAGAACATCGAGTTCAATGCCCGCGAGGTGTCAGTCATCTACCCCGATCACATCATCATGGCCAGAGAGTCGTCGCATGACTACCGCGCTACGCTGGTGGTCATCTCCCGGGACTTTTATGAGGAAATCCAGCACAGAAGCATCCGCAAGTACAAGCTGGAGTACTTGAAGAAGCCCCACTTCCACCTCACCGACGAGCAGTATGAAGGCATTGTCCACATCATCGAAACCATCAAAGCCATCAGCAAAATCCCCGGCCAGCAGGGCAAGGAAGCTCTCATTACGGCCATTGAGGTCTTTGCACAAATGCTTGACTTCTATCGTTTCGAGGGCAAGACCCCAAAGACAGGGACTTCCAGCGGCGAAAAACTCTTCTACAAGTTCTACGATGCCGTTGTGGAGCACTACCAGGACTCGCATGAAGTGAAGTATTACGCCAATCTCATGAACCTCTCGCCCAAGTACTTTGCCAACGTCATCAAGAACGAGACGGGCACAAGCGCCACGGACTGGATTGCCAAGTTCCTCATTGTCAAGGGACGCTCGCTGCTCAAACAGCGCGACCTCTCCATACAGCAAGTGAGCGAGGCACTGGGTTTCCCCGAACAATCCTCGTTTAGCCGCTACTTCAAGCAGCACACCGGCATCACACCAAGCGGCTATAGAAAGAAATAAACACCAATCCCCATGCAGACACGTTCCATCGTCATCATCCCCACATACAACGAAAGGGAAAACATCGAAAACATCATACGCGCCGTCACCGCCCTCGAGGAAGGCTTCCACGTGCTGGTCATTGACGACGGCTCGCCCGATGGCACTGCCGACATCGTTAAGGGCCTCATGGCCGATGAACTGGCCGGGCGGCTATTCATCGTAGAGCGCAGCGGGAAACTGGGCCTTGGCACGGCCTACATCCGAGGCTTCAAGTGGGCCATCGAGCACGGGTATGACTATGTATTTGAGATGGACGCCGACTTCAGCCACGCTCCCAGCGACCTGCCCCGCCTGCTTGCAGCCTGCAGGGACGAAGGTTTCGACGTGACCATAGGCAGTCGGTACGTGACCGGAGTCAACGTGGTGAACTGGCCCATGGGACGCGTGCTGATGTCCTACTTCGCCTCCAAGTATGTCCGCCTCATCACGGGGCTCAACATCCACGACACCACAGCAGGATTCGTCTGCTACCGCCGCCAGGTGCTCGAGACCCTGGAACTGGACAAGATTCGCTTCAAGGGCTATGCCTTCCAGATAGAGATGAAGTTCACCGCCCACAAGTGTGGTTTCAGAATCAAGGAGGTGCCCGTCGTCTTTGTCAACCGTGAACTGGGCACCAGCAAGATGTCGGGCGGCATCTTCTCCGAAGCCCTGTTTGGTGTCATGCGCCTGCGCTGGGACGGATGGTTCAGGAAATACCCGAAAGCCATCCCCTCCCAAGGAGGAGAGAAATAGCATGCACACCCTCATCCAGAACGCAACGATTGTCAATGAGGGACGCCTGTTCCGGGGAAGCCTGCTCATTGAGAACAACCTCATCAAGGAGATTTGTGAAACCTCTTCTCCCCTCCCCTCGGGGGCAGGGTGGAAGGTTGTGGATGCCGACGGCTCGTTGCTCCTGCCCGGCATCATCGACACTCACGTCCACTTCCGCGAGCCGGGGATGACCCACAAGGCTGACATCTGCCACGAAAGCCGTGCTGCACTGGCCGGAGGCGTCACCTCGGTCATAGACATGCCCAACGTGAACCCGCCCACCATCACCTCGGAACGATGGGAGGAACGCATGCAGAAGGGACTGGACGAGAGCCGTGTCAACTACTCCTGCTACATCGGGGCCACGAACGACGGCATAGCCGACGTGCCCGCCCCCATCAAGCTGTTCATGGGCTCCTCCACGGGAAACATGCTCGTGGACAAGCGCGAAGCCCTGAAAGCCATATTCCAGTTTGCGGCAGCACACAAGCGCCCCATCGTGACACACTGCGAGGACACGCAGCGCATCAACGAGCGCATGGCCGAGGCCAAGCAGCGGTGGAGCGAAGACCCCTCGGTGGAGCATCATCCCTGGATTCGTGACGAAGAAGCCTGCTATCGTTCGTCCTCCCTGGCAGCACAACTGGCCCGCGAGACAGGAGCCCGCCTCCACATAGCCCACATAACCACGGCCCGCGAACTGGAACTGCTGAACGGGGAGAACATCACAGGGGAAGTTTGCCTCCCCCACCTGCTTTTTTCTGAGGAGGACTATGCCCGACTGGGCACGCGCATCAAATGCAACCCCGCCATCAAGACCCTTTCCGACCGTCAGGCACTCAGGCAGGCACTCAGAGACGGACGCCTGCTGACTATAGGCACCGACCACGCGCCGCACCTCCCTGCCGAAAAGCAAGGCGGATGCGCCCGGGCAGCTTCGGGCATGCCCATGGTGCAGTTCTCTCTCGTGAGCATGCTCGGACTGGTGGACAAGGGTGTGCTCACCCTCCAGCGCATGGTCGATGCCATGTGCCACCAACCCGCAAGCCTGTTCGGCATCCAAGACAGGGGTTTCCTACGCCCAGGCTACAAGGCCGACCTTGTTCTGGTGAAACCCGACGCCTGGACCCTGCAAAGGTCCGACATCCTGAGCAAGTGCGGCTGGAGCCCCCTGGAAGGCCACGAGTTCCACTGGCGCGTCTGGCAGACCTTCGTCAACGGACGGCTGGCCTTCGACCGTGGTCACATCGACGACACCCTCAGAGGCGAAGCTCTGACCTTCGGAGACCTCGCCTGATCCTGACACTAATTTCCCGCTTCCTCACTGGCCTGCTTCTCCATCGTCTTCAGCGCTTTACGCTGTCCCTGGCGGTTGGCCACCAGTTTCAGCGGGGCTGTCTGCATGTGCTGGTCCATGCGCTTCGAGGGTTTCCAGCGCAGGTTGATGTGTTTGACATTGGCTCTCGAAAACTGCTCTGCGCTCTCGGCGCCCTCGCTCGTCAGTGTCGTGTAGAAGGCACCCAGGTCGTCCAGGTCCACCCTTGCGCCCTGACGCAAGAATTCAGCAATGCAGTGCTGCGCATCCTGCAGCAGTCCGATGATGGTTCCCTCGGAGAAAACCGAATTGTGCTGCGCCAGATGGCGGGCAACGTCACGCGTGGTCAGCGTCTGCGTCCGCTGTGCCTTGGCATAGATAAGCCGTTTCGCATTCTTGTCTCTTGGGTTTGTCGTGATGGGCAAGAGGCTGTAAGGTATGGCCATAGTAGTAGTTCTTTTATGGGTTTTACTAAGCAATCTGTCGGACACAAAGTTAACATTTCCTCCCAACACCTGCAAGTTTTTGTCCAGATAATAGTGTCATCTTATCAAAATTCTATGGTTCAAGCAAAGACGCACCATGGTTCGATGGCAAACGGACCATGGTTCGACATGAATCAGACCATGGTTCAAACGTCTTCGCACCATGGTTCAATTAAAGATAGACCATATTGTATGGGGATGGTCAAACAGGTGATGGCGCGAATTCTTTTAGGCATCCGCCTGTCTGCAACGAGAAGGCAGGGAGGCGGAATGATAAGAAATCTGCTCCCTCATGCTTGGCTTCTTGATTATTTTACTTATCTTTGTGGGCACAATAAACAAGAACATTGCCCGCATGGAACGATTTGAAGAGTGGCTGCACAAGGACGTGCACGAATACCTGACGAGGCGAGGTGCCGTGGACAAGCGGCTGCCGGAATGTCCCGATGTGGAGGAGCGGTGGGAAACCATTGCACAAGCCTATCTGCCCGACGGGGTGCGCGAATTCCAACACTACCCCATGGCCTCACTGGGCTGGATGATGTACATCGGCATGGCCCTTGCAAGGATGTGGGACCGCGACTGGCTCCACTATGCCCAGATGGACGACCTGTATGCCTACCTTCGCGACCAGCGAGGCTATGACGAAATGGACGAATACATCCGCGAGGAGGTGCTCGGGCTGAATGGCGACGAAGCCTCGGAACTGGACAAACTGACGAGCGACACAGCCGCCCATGTGCTCAGTTTCCTGCGCCACCAACCCATCGAGCCCGGCACGCCGGAGGCCTTCCGTGCCTATGTGGCCTGTCTGCACCAGCTCTACCTCATGGGGATGGCCACATGGCTGCGCCGCATGGGGTACCACATGAGTGAGATATGAGAGGAGAAACGGTCAGGAACTGGATTCTGCACTATGAGTTGCACGAGGTAGAGCCGTACATCAACTGGCTTTACTTCTTCAATGCGTGGGGATTCCCCGCACGCTATGGCAACGTGGCCCAGATTCACGACTGCACCTCATGCCGCGCCCAGTGGCTGGCATCGTTCCCCGACGACGAGAGGCCCAAGGCCCAGGAGGCCATGAAACTATACGACGATGCGCTGGCCCTGCTGCACCAGTCGGACGGGAAGTCGCAGGCCCACGCCCTGGTAGCCCTGTTTGAAGCCTGCTCCGAGGGGGAAGATGTTCTGATTAAGCAATGTCAAATGGCAAATGGCAAATATCAAATGACAGAGGACATCAGATTGCCCATGCTGCGCCAACAGCACGGAGACACCTGTCTCTGCTGGGCCGACTTCCTGCCCCCCGCCGAATCGGGCCAGACAGGGACCATCGGACTCTTCGCCACGTCAGTGGACGAGGACTTGGCAAAGGGGCATGACGACTACCATCGCATGCTGGCCCAGACCCTGGCCGACCGACTGGCCGAGGCCACTGCCGAGCGGATGCACGAAGAGGTGAGGAAGAGCCTTTGGGGATATGCCAAGGACGAAGGGCTGAGCATTGAACAGATGTTTCAGGAAAAGTACGTAGGTCGCAGGCCTGCAGTGGGTTATCCTTCCCTACCCGACCAAAGCCTCAACTTCCTCATCGACCAGCTGATAGGCATGAAGCGCATCGGCGTCAGCCTTACCGAGAGCGGGGCCATGCGCCCCCACGCCTCGACGAGCGGACTCATCATCAGCCACCCCCAGGCCCGGCACTTTGCCGTCGGGCACATCGGCGAAGACCAGCTCAAGGACTATGCCCGCCGCCGTGGAATGTCCGAAGACAGGATGCGCCCCTTCCTCGCCTCGAACCTTACATAGTTGTGAATCGAAACCCGTGAATCATGAAATACATCTATCGCACCTACCAACTCATCATTGCAGCCCCACTGCTGATTGTCACCACCATCATCACGGGGCTCGTCACCATCATTGGCTCCACCATCGGTTCGGCCCACTTCTGGGGCTACTGGCCAGGTCATGTGTGGGCCCGATGGTTCATGCGCATCCTTCTGCTCCCCGTCCATACGGAGGGACACGAGAACATCGACCACAAGACTTCC
Source organism: Prevotellaceae bacterium UBA4301 (assembly GCA_002395775.1). GTDB lineage: Bacteria > Bacteroidota > Bacteroidia > Bacteroidales > Bacteroidaceae > Physcousia. The sequence continues at coordinate 9,702 of DGUV01000095.1, read as the reverse complement.
TACGTCTTTGTGGCCAACCATCAGGGAGCCTTCGACATCTTCCTTATCTATGGCTATCTGGGCCGCAACTTCAAGTGGATGATGAAGAGCGAACTGCGCAACGCGCCCCTCATCGGCAAGGCCTGCGAGGCCGCCGGCCACATCTTTGTCGATAAGCGAGGCCCCAAAGCCCTGCAACAGACCCACGACCGCGCCCGTCAGGTGCTGCAGGGAGGCACGTCGCTCGTGGTCTTCCCCGAAGGCGAGCGCACGCTCACGGGCCAGATGGGTCCCTTCTTCCGCGGAGCCTACCAGCTGGCCGACGAACTGCAACTGCCCGTCGTTCCCATCACGCTCAATGGGCCCTACGAGGTGCTCTCGCGTCGTCGCGGCCCCGTCAACTTCGTCTTCTGGCATCGCCTCACGATGACCATTCACAAGCCCATCCCTCCCATTGGCAAAGGGCCCGAGAACATCAAGAACGCCATGGAGCTCTCCCGCGAAGCCATCCTCTCGGGGCTGGAAACGAAATCATGAGGAGACAACACGAAAGAATCATAACACACATACAATCATGAAAATGAAACTGTTGGCTACGTTGCTTAGCCTTACGTCCTTTGCCGCCTGGGCACAGGATGATGTGACAAAGTATTTCCTTGAGAATGCAGGTTTCGACACCGCAATCAACTATCCTGCCGAAAGCAAGGCCCGCGTGACGCAGGAACTGCTGGAAGTGGAAGGCTGGACAGCCGAGCTCTCGGCCGACTACACCATCACCGGCACCTATGCCTTCGGCTTCGGGGGGACATTCAACAATGCCACCGTGCCCGCACAGGGCTACGACGGCGAGGCAGGAGGCGCTCTGGCCCTCTCGACGGGATGGGAACAGACGTTCGTCTTCTACCAGACCGTGACACTCCCCGCCGGCACCTACACCATCTACGCCCCCACCTACAACGGAAAGACCGCCACCAAGGGGACTTCGCAGCTGGCATGGGTGCCCACGTCGGGAACAGCCGTGGCGTCGGCCCTCACGAGCTATGCCGCCAAGGCCTGGACGCTGGACAGCATCACCTTCACCCTCACCAAGTCCACCAAGGGCCGGCTGCAGATAGGCTACAAGGCTGCGGCTGGCGGTTCTTCCAACTCGGCCTGCCTGCTCATCGACTATGTGCGCATCATGGGCAAGGACATGACGGTGAGCAAAGCCGCCCTGAAGGCCAACATCAACAGCGGAAACACCCTCTATGGCGACGGCACCGGACAGGGAGCCGCCGAGCTGCTGACGGCCATCACACAGGCCCAGCAGGTGTACGACGCAGCCGACGCCACCATGCCGCAAGTGCTGGAGGCCAACTATGTGCTCAGCAAGGCCATAGAGGCATACAAGATGCTCAATGCCTCGGAGCAGTCGCCAGTGGACGTGACGAAATACATCCTGAACCCCTCCTTTGAAACCGATGGAACGGCAAACTGGACCGTCAAGAACATGCAGCTACAGTCCAACTCCGTCTTTTCGCGCAAACAGGGCACCTACTATCTGGAATCGTGGGTCGGCATCGGCCAGCAGGTGGGCGACGCATCGGTGACCCAGACCATCAGCAAACTGCCCTGCGGTAGGTACAGACTCACGGCCTATGCGCTCAACATCCAGCAAAGCGGTTCGAACAGCACCACCAACAAGGGCGCGGCACAGACCGGCGCCGACCTCGTTGCCGGCGTCAGCCACACCCCCGTGACTGCCATGAAGCAGTACATCGTGACCTTTGCTGTCGTCGAGGATGGCGAGGAGGTGGAGATAGGCTTGCTGGCCAAGGGGGCAACGGGCAACTACCTGTGTGTCGATAACTTCAAACTTCAGTACATCGGAGCACTCACCAATGCCGACGTGGCCGAGGAAGTAGGGAAACTAGTGGAAAGCGGAGAGGCCTATCTGGAACTGGGCGTGCAGCAAAGTGCTGCCGACGCCCTCAGCCAAGCCATCGAGTCGGCACGTAAGGCCCTGCAAGGCACAGGCACCGACGACGAAGGCCATGTCACCTACGACCTCAACGCACTTACCGAAGCCCGCACAGCCCTGCTGACCGCCCTGGAAGGAGCAAAGGACTCACGAGCCCTCTACGACGCCCTGCAGGAACGCATCGACTATGCTCTGACCGTTCTCGGCTGGTGGCAGGATGACCAGCGCAAGGCCACGGCCGTGAATAACCTTGAGGCCGCCATCGCCACGGCCCGCGAGAAACTGACCAACTATACCCTGACCAGTGCGCAACTGAAGACAGCAGCAAACTCGCTGAACACGCGCATCAAGGCCGTCGACAAGAAGATATACTGCAGCGGAAGCGCCTGTGGAACGGAGACCGAACTGCAGAACCCCAACAGTTACTGGTCATACGAACGCTCGACACAGTCGAAACACTGGATACTTTTCTGGGAGAAAGGCTACGGAACCGACATTCCCAGTGCCGTCCCAGGCATTCTGGCCAATGCCGACCGCATCTTTGAGTTCTATGCCGACAGTCTGAAGTTCATCACCATCAATCAGGGAAAATCGAAGACCGACACCTACAAGATGATTATCCGCCTCAAGCACTCCACCGAATGGGAGGCCAGCGGAAGCGGCATCGACGACCAGATCGGACTGCTCACCCTATCTAACGGTGCCCACACCTCCCGCTCAGGACAGACCGTGGCCCACGAGATTGGTCACTGCTTCCAGTACCAGACGCATTGCGACAACGGCGACTGGAACGGCTGGATGTACAACTGGGGACAATCGACCCTGAATGTCTTCTGGGAAATGTGTGCCCAGTGGCAAGCCTACAAGTTCTATCCTCACATGCAGTTTGTTTGGGATTCCAATCAGGGCAACGACTGGTTTGGCGGCACCATCAACGGGCTGCACCGCCACCCCCTCTGCGTTGACCTCCGCTACAACAACTACTTCATTCAGGACTACATGTGCCACAAACACGGTATGGGCATCATCGGCCGGCTCTGGAACGAATCGAAGAGTCCCGAAGACCCCCTGCAGGCCTACATGCGCCTGACCATGACGGGAACCACTACCCAAAAGCTCAACCAGCTGGGCGACGAGATGTGGGAGTACGGTGCACGCATGACCACCTTCGACCTCGACCCCATCCGCGACCGCGGCAAGGACAGGATAGGCTTCCGAAACCAGACGTCACTCACCAAGGATGCCGACGGATACTGGTGGCCCACACAGGCCAACTGCATCGAGAACTGGGGCAACAATGCCATCCGGCTCAATGTGCCCACCACGGCAAAAAGGGTGTATGTGGAATTTGAGGGCGAAGCAGGAGCCGACGGCTACAACAGCTACAATGCCACACGTGCAGGCTGGCGTCTGGGCTTCGTAGCGCTAAAGAAGGACGGCACCCGTGTCTATGGCGACATCACCTCGGCCAGCCGCACAAAGCCCGAGCAGACCGTAGCCTTCGACTGCCCCGCAGGCTGCCAGTATCTGTGGCTCGTAGTCAGTGGTGCCCCCACCCTCTACTGGACACGCGACTGGCTCAGTTGGAGCGAGGAAAGCACCGTGGAGCAATGGCCCTACCGAGTGAAGTTCCATCAGACAAATGTCTTTGGACAGGCCAACCCCAATACACTGCCCACCGGCATCGAAGGCGTGGAGCTCGACACCAAGCCTGAAAACAACGAAACCTATGACCTTGGCGGACGACGTGTCACCTCATCGCTTCCCAAGGGCATATACATACGAAACGGCCGCAAGGTTGTGATTAAGTGATTGAGGACAAGGCATAGACCCAGAGTATAAAGTAATCATGGACAACATCCTCACACTCTCCGTCGGATTGCTCATCCCTCTGTTGGGCACCATGCTCGGGTCGGCCTTTGTCTTCTTCATGAAGGACGAGATGCCCGAGCGCGTACAGAAGTCTCTCCTGGGCTTTGCATCAGGAGTGATGGTGGCCGCATCGGTGTGGTCGCTGCTGATACCAGCCATGGAGATGGAGGAGAGCCGAGGCGCCTGGAGCGTGCTGCCCGCCGCCGTAGGTTTCCTCCTGGGCATCGCCTTCCTGTTGCTGCTGGACGAACTGACGCCTCACCTCCACATCGGCACTGACACGCCCGAGGGTCCTCGTTCGCGACTCTCGCGCACCGCCATGCTGGCCCTGGCCGTCACCATCCACAACCTGCCCGAAGGCATGGCCGTGGGCGTGGTGTTTGCCGGAGCCGAACAGGGCATGGCAGGCATCACACTGGCTTCGGCCGTGGCCGTATCGTTGGGCATAGCCATACAGAACGTGCCCGAAGGGGCCATCATCTCCATGCCCATGCGTGCGGAGGGCAATTCGCGCTGGCGTTCGTTCCTCATCGGCAGCCTGAGCGGTGCCGTGGAGCCCGTGGGCGGATTGACCGTAGTGCTGATGGCATCGCTGCTCACCCCCGTTCTGCCCTACATGCTGGCCTTTGCCGCCGGTGCCATGTTCTACGTAGTGGTGGAGGAACTCATCCCCGAGGCTTCGGAGGGAAAGCACTCCAACCTCAGCACCATAGGTTTTGCCATCGGCTTCGTGCTGATGATGGTGCTCGACGTGGTGATGGGGTAAAACTGGAAATAGGAACTAAACAAACAGAAAACGCACATAGCCATGAACTATCTGATAGCCGACAGCGGCAGCACCAAGACCTCGTGGGTCTTCATCGACGACGAGGGCCGGCGCCAGGAATTGGAGACCCTGGGCATCAATCCCGTCCGCGACACGGAGAAGGAAATAGAGAAAGCCGTACACCCCGTCCGAAGGGAGTGGAGAGGGGACCTGAGTGTCTTCTTCTATGGTGCGGGTTGCATCCCTCCTTACTCCGATGTGGTGAGGGGTGTGCTCGAGAGGTGCTTTCCTCAGGCCGAGACGCACGTCGAGAGCGATCTGCTGGGCGCTGCCCATGCCCTGTGCCAGGGAGAGGAGGGCATTGCCTGCATCCTGGGCACGGGTTCCAACTCCTGTCTCTACGACGGAGAGGGAATCGTCCAGAATGTGTCGCCGCTCGGATGGATTCTGGGCGACGAAGGCAGTGGGGCCGTCCTGGGGCGACTGTTAGTGGGCAACGTGCTCAAGTCGCAGTTCTCCCCTGCCCTGTGCCAGGCCTTCGAGGAAGAGACGGGCCTCACGCGCGCAGACATCATCGACAAGGTGTATCGCCAGCCGCTTCCCAACCGTTTCCTGGCCTCTCTCGTGCCCTTCCTTGGGCGGCATCGCGAAGAGGCAGAGATACGCTCGTTCCTCATCGACGAACTGCGCCGTTTCCTGCGTCGCAATGTGGCACAATACCGCAGGCCCGACCTACCTGTCTCCTTCGTGGGCGGCATTGCCCACTCCTATGCCGACGAACTCCGTGAGGCCCTCCGTCTGGAGGGAATGACGCTCGGACGCATACTGAAGCGACCCATCGACGGCATGGTGGAATACCTGACCTCACACTAAACTAACAATACCAATATGAAAAGAATCATCTGCTTACTGATGCTCGCCGGCCTGACGCTGGCCTCAAGAGCTGCAACGCTGCCCACCGTTGTTCGCGCCAACGAAGTGCAAACACGCATCACATTCCTTTCGTCCGATATTGTGCGCGTCGAGCACGGAACCGACCTCGCCAAGGAGGAAGCAAAAAGTCTGGTCGTCACCATGCAACCCGAAGCAAACGTGCGGCTGAGCGTGAAGGAGACGTCCCGAGAGGTGACCCTTGCCAGCCAGGCGCTCACCGTGGTCGTCAGCAAGAAGGACGGACAGGTGCAGTTCCTCGCGAAAGGTCGCAACCTGCTCAGGGAGAAACAGACCGTCCTGACACCCCGCCTCGCACAGACTTACACGCTGGACACGGACGAAACCATCTACGGACTCGGAGCCCTGCAGGACGGAAAACTCAACCGCCGAGGCACCGACCGACTCCTCATGGAACAGTCCAACCAGGAAGACTATCAGTATGTCATCCAGTCTATTAAGGGATGGGGCATCTATTGGGACCACTACGCCCGCGCCGACTTCCGCGACACGCCCGAAGGCATGACCTTCAGCCCTGAGACGGGCAATCGCCTCGACTACTACTTCATGTATGGACGTTCGGCCGACGGCGTCAATCGCCTCATGCGCCAACTCTCAGGCCAAGTGCCTATGTTCCCACTATGGACCTTCGGTTATTGGCAGTGCCGCGAACGCTACAAGTCGAGTCGCGAGCTCCTCAATGTTGTCGACTGGCATCGTAAGAACGGCGTACCCCTCGATGGCATCATTCAGGACTGGCAGTACTGGGGTTCAAACTACCTGTGGAATGCAATGGACTTCCTCAACGAGGAATTTGCCGACGGCAAACGCATGGTGGATCGTGTCCACGAGCAGAATGCCCACCTCATGATTAGTATCTGGGCCAGTTTCGGTCCCATGACGCACCAATACAAGGAACTCGAAGAGAAGGGCTTGCTCTTCGACTTCGAGACCTGGCCCCAGAGCGGCAGTGGCATATGGCCTCCCAAGCGTGAATACCCCAGCGGGGTGCGTGTCTATGACCCCTACAGCCAGGAGGCTCGCAACATCTATTGGAAGCATCTCCGTCGCCTTCATGACTATGGCATCGATGCTTGGTGGATGGACAGCACTGATCCCGACCAGTTCGATGCAAAGGACACGGACTATGATCATCCCGTCGGTGCGTCTCCCTCGCTCGGCATCCCTGCCCAGGGCACCTATCGCTCTCATCGCAATGCTTTCCCCCTCGCCTCAGTGAGTGGCGTTTACGAAAACCAGCGCAGCATCAACAAGGACAAACGCGTGTTCATCATGACACGTTCTGCTTTTGCAGGTCAACAGCGCTATGGAGCAGGTCTGTGGAGTGGCGACGTCACCTCCTCGTGGGATGTTCTACGCAAGCAGATACCCCTCTGCCTCAACTATACCATGACGGGGTGTCCCAATGTCAACACCGACATCGGAGGCTTCTTCTGCGGTCGCTATGGAGGCAGTAATGCACCCCACAACCCCAACTATCAGGAACTTTATGTCCGTTGGATGCAGTTCGGCCTCTTCTGCCCCGTCTTCCGCAGTCACGGTGCTGATGCTCCTCGCGAGATCTATCAGTTTGGAAAGAAAGGCGAACCCGCGTTCGACGCCATCGAACAGACCATCCGCCTGCGCTATCGTCTCCTGCCCTACATCTATAGCACGGCATGGGGCGTAACCCACGACGGAGAGAGTTACATGCGTGCCCTCGTCTATGACTTCCCCAATGACCGTCGTACATGGGACCTCACCGACGAGTTCCTCTTCGGACGTTCCCTGCTGGCCCTACCCATCACCCGCCCACAGTTCACCAACGAAGACACCCGCATGGAGGGACAAGTCGATTTCCGTCGTGAGGCAAAGGCCACAAAGTACCTGCCACAGGGCACTGATTGGTATGACTTCTACACCGAACAGCGCTATCAGGGCGGTCAGGAGGTCACCATCCCCACCCCGTTCGCTCAGGCACCCATGATGGTTCGCTCTGGCGCCATCTTGCCTCTTGCCCCCGTCATGCAGTATGCCTCTGAGCACCAGTGGGACGAACTCGACATCGTCGTTTATCCCGGTGCCGATGGTCAGTTCACCCTCTACGAGGACGAGGGCGACTCCTACCGTTACGAGCAAGGCATCTATGCCACCATCCCCATGAAGTGGAACGACAAGAAGGGCGAACTCACCATCGCCCGCCGTCAGGGCCAGTTCCCCGGCATGCTCGGGGAGCGCACCTTCCGTGTCCGTCTCGCTGGCACGCAAGCCGTGAAGACCGTGAACTACAATGGTAAGGAAGTGAAGGTGAAAATCTAAGGCAACGACAGTAGAAAGATTAAGATAATAGTTAATAGTTAGCGCAGATTGCTGGCTATTAAGCATAAAGAGAGCCGAGAATCCTATGGGTTTCTCGGTTCTTTGTGTGTTCAGTGTAGTGAACTAAGGACAATGGCTGCAGGCCACTCAGTTGTTCTTCTTATAACTTTGGACGGCCCAAACGGACATGGTCAGGCCAATGAGGGCGAGAGCTAAGACCTGATGAGCAATAGAGGAAATACCACCTCCACGGAGAAAGACCGTGCGGATGGCATCGATGAAGTAGTGCATGGGATTGACGTAAGTGGTGAGGTACGACCAGTCGGGCATGGAGCGGACAGGTGTGAACAAGCCACTCAGCAAGAGCAGACAGACAACGAAGAACCACATGACAAAGATGGCTTGCCGAAGGGTTTCGCTGTAGTTGGATATGATGAGCCCGAAGGAGGAGAAGAACAGGGCGAGAAGCATAGCCAGCAGATAGACTAGTAGAAGTGGTCCCTGACAGGTGATCCCGTAGATGAGCCATGAAAGCAGGAGACATACACTGATGACAAAGAGGGCTATGAGCCAATATGGTATAAGCTTGGCGAGGATGAAGGAGAACTTGGAAACGGGAGTGACGTTCATCTGCTCGATGGTACCGCTTTCCTTCTCGCTAACAATGTTCAGGGCTGGAAGGAACCCACACATGAGCATGACGACGATGGCCAGCAAGGCGGGTATCATGAAGCGCTTGTAGCTTTGTTCTTTGTTATATAATGTTAGCACTGAGGACGCAGAGGCCAAAGAACTCAGAGATTGTTCAGATGTCTTTGAATTCATTACTATCTGACTGAGATAGGCAGAACCCATAGCTCCCTTGGTTCCGTTGACAGCATTGGCGGCAATGAGGACTTGACCGTCGTGTACCTCTAGAATGACGTCGGCCTGACTGTGTTCAATCTGTCGCATCGCCTCGCGATAAGATGGGGCTTGACCCTGAAAGATGAAGTAACGACTGGCCTCAACCTGATGGACGAGTCGCTGGCTCGACGGAGTATGGTCGGTATCAACCACAACCACACGGATGTTCTTGACTTCCTGGTTCATAACCCAAGGCATAATACACATAATCATGATGGGGAACATGACGATAAGTCGGGGCAGGAACGAATTGCGCCGTATCTGGAGGAACTCTTTAATTATTAAATGCTTAAGCATTTTATTAGTTACAAATTAGAAATTATGCGCTCGGCATCTGCGAAGCAGTGACGCTTGCGTAGAGCAGCGGAGCAAGAATTACTATTTCAATTGTCATTAGCGCTAGTAGGGTCTTATTCCAATCTATTCTTAAACTTTGCAAGGGCAACGGTGAGGAGGAAGACAGTCATAGCGGAGAGAATGGCAACCTCACGACTGACTTCACGTATGCCCACACCCATAATCATGAGTTTACGCATGGCCTGAATATAGTAGCGAGGTGGAACGATGGCGGAGAGCCATTGCAAGGGCGTGGGCATGGACTCGACAGGGAAGAGCATTCCCGAGAGCATGACGATAGGCATCAAGAGGACCATTGCCGACATAAGCAAAGCCACAAGTTGGCTCTGGGCAACATTGGAGATGAGTAAACCGAGCGACAGGGCCAAGAGAATGTAGATGCCACTAACAAGGATGATGGATAGGATGGAACCTTCGAGTGGAACATTGAGAACAAAGCGAGACATGAGCAATATTGACGCCAGTATCACAAAGGCAAGAACGAGATAGGGCACTGCCTTGGCTACGATGACCAAAAGTGGACGGACGGGTGAAACAAGCAGGACTTCCATCGTGCCACGTTCTTTTTCACGGACTATGGAGATACTGGTCATCATGGCACAGATAAGCATCA
>DGUV01000029.1:9062-124071 GCA_002395775.1 Prevotellaceae bacterium UBA4301 | reverse complement strand
GCCATCTTCCCCTTCCAGAAGTATGCAGTCAACATGCTCCAGTGTAACCTTACGCTTACAGCTCCTGCAGCCGACTCTTTCTGGGCCAGCAGCCAGGTTACCATCATTCAGTACGTCATCATGCTCGTAGTGGCCATTGCCGGTTTTGCCAGCAACTTCCAGAAGAGTAAGGGCTTGAAGTACACATTACTCAGCCTCTCCATTCTGTCACTCATATGCTATTGCTACATGGGTTACATGCGTCAGTCTGCCGAGAGCATCTTTGCTGTATTCCCTCTGTTGGCAGTTCTCATCACGCCCATCCTCGGCAGTTATGTCGATCACAAGGGAAAGGCTGCTTCCATGCTCATCCTGGGCAGTTTGCTCTTGATTGGCTGCCACCTCACCTTTGCCTTCATTCTTCCCTTGTTCAAGGGTTCGGCAGTTGGCGGCATCATCATTGCCTACGTCACCATCCTGGTTCTTGGTAGCAGTTTCTCACTGGTTCCCGCCTCTTTGTGGCCCAGTGTCCCCAAGTTGGTGGATGCCAAGGTTATCGGTAGTGCCTATGCGCTTATTTTTTGGATTCAGAACATTGGCCTTTGGCTCTTCCCTCTGCTTATCGGTAAGGTGCTCGACGCTACGAATCCCGGTGTCACCGACCCCACACAATTCAATTACACAGCTCCGCTTGTGATGCTGGCTTGTCTGGGTGTTGCAGCCCTGTTGCTGGGTCTCGTACTCAAGGTAGTTGACAAGCGCAAGGGCATCGGCCTCGAAGAACCCAATATCAAAAACTAACTCCCCTAACTGGTAAACATAAACATTAACCGTTGACAATATGAAAATAGTAACATTGGGCGAGATTATGCTCCGCCTGTCTCCTCAAGGAAACGACCGTTTCATACAAAGTGATTCGTTCCGCATCATCCCCGGCGGAGGAGAGGCCAACGTGGCCATCTCCCTTGCCAATTTTGGCCATGATGCTTACTTCGTCTCCAAGTTGCCCACTCACGAGATTGGCCAGATTGCCGTTAATGCGCTGCGCCGCTATGGAGTCAACACCAAGTACATCAGCCGTGGTGGTGACCGTGTGGGATTATACTATGCCGAGACTGGTGCCTCGATGCGTCCTTCGAAGGTTATTTACGACCGTGCTCATTCAAGTATAGCTGAAGCCAGCCCCGAGGATTTCGACTTCGACGAAATCATGCAGGATGCTCAGTGGTTCCACTGGAGTGGCATCACCCCCGCCATCTCGGACAAGGCAGCCCTGCTCACCAAACTTGCCTGTGAGGCTGCCAAACGTCATGGCGTCACGGTGAGCGTGGATTTGAACTTCCGCAAGAAACTGTGGACGAGCGAGAAAGCAATTTCAGTGATGCGTCCGCTGATGCAGTATGTAGATGTCTGCATCGGAAACGAAGAGGATGCCGAACTCTGCCTCGGTTTCAAGCCCGATGCTGATGTTGAGGGCGGTCAAACGGATGCCAGCGGATACGAAGGCATCTTCCGCCAGATGCGCGAGGAATTTGGCTTCAAATATGTAGTCAGCACCCTGCGCGAAAGCTTCTCTGCTACTCATAATGGTTGGAAGGCTCTCATCTTCGACGGCAAGGAATTCTATCAGTCGAAGCGCTACGAGTTGAACCCCATCATCGATCGTGTGGGTGGCGGCGACTCTTTCTCTGGTGGCCTCATTCATGGATTGCTTACTAAGCCGACTCAGGGCGAGGCCCTTGAGTTTGCTGTAGCTGCAAGTGCCCTGAAACACACCATCAATGGCGATTTCAACTTAGTATCAACACAAGAAGTGGAAGCTCTGGCTGGTGGCAGCGCCAACGGTCGGGTTCAACGATAAAGCAAAATGGCAAAATTTGATAAGCTTGCAGTAATGCAAAAGATAGGTGAGACGGGCATGGTGCCTGTCTTCTACCACAAGGACGCTGAGGTAGCAAAGAAGGTTATCAAGGCATGCTATGAGGGAGGTGTTCGTGCCTTCGAGTTTACAAACCGAGGCGACTTTGCCCAAGAGGTTTTTGCCGAATGCGTGAAGTTTGCAGCTAAAGAATGCCCTGAATTGGCACTGGGCATCGGTAGTGTAGTGGATGCCCCCACGGCAGCCATGTACATCCAGCTGGGAGCCTGCTTCGTCGTAGGTCCGCTTTTCAATCCCGAGATTGCGCCTGTCTGCAACCGTCGTCTCGTGCCCTACTGCCCTGGATGTATGACCGTAAGCGAGATAGGTAAGGCACAAGAGCTGGGTTGCGACCTCACAAAGGTGTTCCCCGGTGATGTTGTCGGCCCTAACATGGTGAAAGGCCTGAAAGCCCCCATGCCATGGTCGAAGATTATGGTGACTGGTGGTGTGGCCCCCGAACAGGAGAACCTCACAAAGTGGTTTAAGGCTGGTGTCTATTGTGTAGGCATGGGCTCGAAACTCTTCCCCAAGGATCGTGTCGAGGCACAAGATTGGCAGTATATCACAGATAAGTGTCGTGAGGCTTTGGGTTATATCAACCTCGCGCGCGCATAAATATTAATATTGTGGTCAAGATTAATCAACCTCAGCCCCGAGGTTGGTTAATCTTTTCCGTATGATAAAGTAATGTTGATACGTAATGTCCGCAAAGAAGAAACTGAATAAATGGTTAGTACCCGAAGGGCAACCCCTCACGGAGATGGACCGTCGCATACTGGAAGCCCAGCAGAGAGGCAAACTGGTGCCTACCCGTGAACTTATCAAGACGCCTGAGCAGATTGAAGGAATCCGGCGGGCGGGTGTCCTCAATACGGCAGTACTGGACACCGTGGCAGAACAGATTCGTCCTGGAATGACGACATGGGAGATTGACCAAATTGTATATAACTACACTACTCAGCACGGGGGCATACCTGCGCCCCTGAACTATGAGGGATTCCCCAACTCCTGTTGCACCAGCGTCAATGATGTTGTTTGTCATGGTATTCCCTCGAAAGAGGAAATCCTGGAGGAGGGAGACATCATCAATGTAGATTGCACCACCATACTCGACGGCTATTACGCCGATGCCAGCCGCATGTTCGTAATTGGAGGAAAGACCGAACCTCGATGGCAAAGATTGGTGGATGTAGCTTGGGAGTGCCTGAAGATTGGAGAGCAGGTGTGCTCTAAGCCCTATGTCTATGTGGGCGATATTGGTAATGCCATTCAGAACCATGCACACAAGAACCACATGTCGGTAGTTCGCGACCTGTGTGGCCATGGGGTGGGGCTGGAGTTCCACGAAGAGCCCGACGTTGAGCACTATGGTCATAAAGGAACAGGCATGTTGCTGGTTCCCGGCATGACATTCACCATCGAGCCCATGATTAATTTGGGACGTTGGCAAGTGTGTCTTGATGCTGATGACCCAACGGAATGGACGGTAGTTACAGAGGACTACGAGCCCAGTGCTCAATGGGAGCACACCTATGTGATGACTGAAAACGGAGTTGAAATCTTGACGCATTGATGGAAAAGAGTATCATAATACTGGGTATCGAAAGTTCGTGTGACGACACCAGCGCTGCTGTCGTTAAAGATGGTGTTCTGCTGAGCAACGTTACGGCAAGTCAGGCCGTTCATGAAAGTTATGGCGGTGTAGTACCCGAACTGGCAAGCCGCGCTCATCAGCAAAACATTGTGCCAGTGGTGTCAGAGGCTTTGAAGCGGGCAGGAGTTGGCAGAGAAGAGCTCTCGGCCATAGCCTTCACTCGCGGCCCTGGCTTGATGGGCAGTCTGCTTGTGGGTGTATCCTTTGCCAAAGGCATGGCGGCCTCACTCGGCATTCCCATGATTGAGGTCAATCACCTGCAAGGCCATGTGCTTGCACATTTCATAAAGGACCCCACGTCGGAGTTCAATCCGCCCAAGTTCCCCTTCCTCTGTTTGTTGGTAAGTGGTGGCAACTCGCAGATTATCAAGGTGAATGCCTACAACGACATGCAGGTCATCGGGCAAACTATTGACGATGCCGCGGGCGAAGCCATCGATAAGGCTGCAAAGGTCATGGGCTTGGGGTATCCTGGCGGTCCTATCATCGACCGCCTGGCTCGTGAGGGTGATCCCTTGGCCTTCCAGTTTTCGAAGCCCCACATCCCTGGCTACGATTATTCATTCTCGGGCTTAAAGACCTCTTTCTTGTATAACCTGCGCGACTGGATGAAGGACGACCCGGATTTTGTCCAGCACCATCTCAACGACCTTGCTGCATCCTATGAAAAGGCTATCGTTGACACACTTATGAAGAAACTTCAACTTGCAGCCCGTGACCTCAAAATCCGTCAGGTGGCAGTGGCCGGAGGCGTGAGTGCCAACACTGGACTTCGCAACGCCTTTCATGAGTATGGCGAGCGATACCATTGGAATGTATTCATCCCTAAGTTCAGTTACACCACCGACAATGCCGCCATGATAGCCATTACTGGGTATTTCAAATATCAGGACCACGATTTTTGTCCCATGGAAGCTCCCGCTTACAGTCGGGTCACAATCTAATAGGCAACGCTCTGGCTTAAGAAAAAAAGTAGAGAAACATTTGGCCGTATCGGGGAAAATTCGTACCTTTGCGGCGCTGTTTTTGGAAAAAGCTATTAGGATAGCAAAAAGAAGAAGTTAAGACAATGAGTAAGATTTGTCAAATTACCGGAAAGAAGGCCATGGTTGGCAACAACGTTTCTCACTCGAAGCGTCGCACTAAGCGTGTGTTTGATGTCAACTTGTTCACCAAGAAGTTCTATTATGTAGAGCAGGATTGCTGGATTACGCTGAACATCAGCGCTGCAGGCTTGCGCATGATTAACAAGGTAGGTCTGGACGCAGCCCTGAATCAGGCTGTAGAGAAAGGCTATTGTGATTGGAAAGACATCAAGGTAATCGGTTAAACAAAGAAAGGAGAATCGCATTATGGCAAAGAAAGCAAAAGGTAACAGAGTGCAGGTAATCCTGGAATGCACCGAGCACAAGGCAAGTGGTATGCCCGGCACCAGCCGTTACATCACCACCAAGAACCGTAAGAACACTCCCGAGCGTCTGGAGCTCAAGAAGTACAATCCCATCTTGAAGAAGATGACGATTCACAAGGAGATTAAGTAAGAACCCCAACCCGTTAAGTAAGATACTATGGCAAAGAAAACCGTGGCCACCTTGCAGACTGGCAAGAATGATGGCCGAAGCTATACTAAAGTTATCAAGATGGTGAAGAGCCCCAAGACTGGTGCTTACATCTTTGACGAGCAGATGGTACCCAACGAAGCCGTTAAGGATTTCTTCAAGAACTAATCCTACTTGCTTCTACATTCGAGAACTTTCATAAGATTGCATCCATGCTTTGGCATGGATGCTTTTTTATGCCTTTCCATCGAACATTTTTTGAAATTTAATTTTTAATTATTAATTAAAAGTTGTACCTTTGCGACAAATTGAATGATTATGGTTTTTTTCAATCTTTTCTCAAAGAAATCTAAGGAACAGCAGGTCGAAACACTTGACAAAGGCTTGGAGAAAACGAAGGAAAGTTTCTTCGGTAAACTTACTCGTGCAGTGGCTGGCAAATCTAAGGTGGACGATGATGTGCTGGACAATCTTGAGGAAGTGCTGGTGACAAGCGATGTGGGTGTGGACACTACATTGAACATCATTCATCGCATAGAGGCGCGCGTTGAACGTGATAAGTATGTCACCACAGCCGAACTCAATAGCATACTGCGCGAAGAGATTGCCGCCTTGCTCACTGAGAATAATACGGGTGACACAGAAGGTTTCCAAATTCCTACGGACAAGAAGCCCTACGTCATCATGGTCGTTGGTGTGAACGGTGTAGGAAAGACCACCACCATAGGAAAGTTGGCCTACCAGTTTAAGCAGGCTGGATTGAAGGTCGTAATGGGGGCAGCCGACACTTTCCGTGCTGCCGCTGTGGAACAAATCGTCATTTGGGGCGAGCGTGTGGGAGTGCCCGTCGTAAAGCAGCAGATGGGGAGCGATCCTGCAAGCGTGGCCTTCGACACCCTGCAGAGTGCAGTTGCACAAGGGGCTGATGTGGTCCTCATCGACACCGCCGGACGCCTTCATAACAAGAAGGGCTTGATGGATGAACTCTCGAAAATTAAGCGCGTGATGCAAAAGGTCGTGCCCGATGCGCCTCACGATGTGATGCTCGTACTTGATGGCTCTACCGGCCAGAACGCATTTGAACAAGCCAAGCAATTTACGGCTGCCACAGATGTTACCTCCATGGCCATTACCAAACTCGACGGAACGGCCAAGGGTGGTGTGGTCATTGGTATAAGCGATCAGTTTAAGATTCCTGTCCGCTACATAGGCTTAGGCGAGGGTATGGAAGATTTGCAACCATTCAATCGCCTGGACTTCGTTAATTCTCTCTTTGGAAATTGAAGCACAACACAATAGATATTATCACACTGGGGTGCAGTAAGAATCTTGTAGATTCTGAAAGACTCTTCACCCAACTCGAAGCTGCTGGCTATGAGGTGACTCACGATAGCGAGAAGCCCGAAGGTGAGATTGCTGTGGTCAACACTTGCGGTTTCATTGCCGATGCGCAGGAAGAGAGCATTAACATGATTCTCGAACTTGCCCAACGTAAGTCCGAAGGGAAACTTAAGCGTCTCTATGTCATGGGATGCTTGTCCGAACGGTTCCTCACAGAACTGCAACATGAGATTCCTGAGGTTGATAAGTTCTATGGAAAGTTCAACTGGGATCAGTTGCTCACGGACCTTGGTAAATCCTATAGGAGCGACCTTCATGTCCATCGCCACATCACCACTCCCTCTCACTATGCCTACCTCAAGATTAGCGAAGGGTGCGACCGCCATTGCAGCTACTGTGCCATTCCCCTGATGACTGGTAAGCATCAAAGCAGACCCATGGAGGAGATTCTTGACGAGGTTCGCCATCTTGTATCTCAAGGGGTCAAGGAGTTTCAGGTCATTGCCCAGGAACTCACTTACTATGGACTCGACCTCTACCATCGCCGTACTATTGCCGAGCTTGTAGAGCGCATTGCCGATGTGCCGGGTGTGGAATGGATAAGACTTCATTATGCCTATCCCACCGACTTTCCCATGGACTTGCTGCGTGTCATGCGTGAAAAGCCTAATGTATGTAAGTATCTCGACATAGCTCTCCAACACATTTCTGACGATGTGCTGAAGGCAATGCGTCGCAATATCACAGGCGAGGAGACTCGTCAGCTCATCGAAACCCTTCGGCGTGAAGTGCCAGGCATACACATCCGCACAACCATGATGGTGGGTCACCCTGGTGAAACTGAGGAAGGCTTCCAGCAATTAATGGAATTTGTGCGTTGGGCACGCTTCGAGCGCATGGGTGCTTTTGCCTATAGCGAGGAAGTTGGGACCTATAGTGCCAAGACCTATTCCGACGACATCCCGGACGATGTGAAACAAGCCCGACTGAGCATGCTCATGCGCCTGCAGCAACGCATTTCTGGTGAGGTGCAGGGCGAGAAGGTCGGACAGGAGCTTCGAGTCATTATCGACCGCCAGGAAGGCGAGTATTTTGTCGGGCGCACAGAGTTCGACTCACCGGAGGTTGACCCCGAGATGCTCATCAGCGCCAGTCAGTACCCCCATGTGCAAGTGGGCGAGTTCTATCGTTGTCGCATCACGTCAGCCGATGACTTTGACCTCTATGCCACTCTCGTCTAAATCTTCATTTCGTAAGCATAAACACTCTATACTGAACCACATGAACAACAAGGAATTTGTAGCAGAAATGGCAGAACGTCTAAATCTCACTGCAAAGGAAGTTTCGTCTCTGCTCGTAGGATTGACCACAGAGATGGCCGAGCGCTTCGAAGAAGAAACGCAGGTGTCCATCATGGGCTTTGGCAACTTCGAGGTGAAGAAGAAGTTGGAGCGTGTCATCATCAATCCCTCCACCAAACAGCGTATGCTTGTGCCACCCAAGATGGTGCTCAGTTTCAAACCCAGTAATACATTCAAGGATAAACTCTAAACTGCCATGGATAGCAAGATTACACTTACCGACCTGGCCGATGGACTTGCGCAGCGCAAACCCATCCAAAAGAAGGATGCCGAAAGTTTCATCCGCACCATGTTTGACATCATCCAGGAGCGCCTTCTGGCTGGGGAATCAGTCAAGATTAAAGGCCTGGGTACCTTCAAGGTTGTGACCGTTGACAGCCGTGAGAGTGTGAATGTGAAGACAGGCGAACGCTTCGTGATTGATAGCCATTCGAAGGTGACCTTTGCACCTGATAAGGCGATGGGGGACCGCGTGAACCGGCCTTTTGCTGACTTTGAGACCGTTACGCTCAACGATGCCACAAAGACTGAGGACATGGAACGAATAGACTCTACCGTAGCTAATACTGAAGAGGTGTTGGCTCCCCTTATTGGAGAGGCTACCGAACCAGTTATTGAACCTGAACAGGAATCTGTTATAGAGCCTGAACCCGTTGTTGAGTCCGAACCGGAACCTGTTGTTGAACCCGAACCCGAACCTGTTGTTGAACCCGAACCCGAACCTATTGCAGAGCCCGAACCTGAACCCGTTGTAGAGTCCGAACCTGAACCTGTTGCAGAGCCCGAACCGGAACCTGAACCTGAGCCCGTAGTACAGGAAGAACCGGCCATTGCCGCTTTAGTTGACACCCCACAAAAAGCAGAAGTAGGTGCCGATGATGTAGAGAAGCGCTCGCGTTGGCGTAACATCATCTTCCTCTGTCTCATGCTGTTGCTTGTGGCTGGTCTTGTTTTGTTCCTGATATTTGGTCCTAAGGGCTACGATGCTCAGGCCGTGGAGAAGGAAGACACCACTAAGGTTGAGCAGACCGACACTGTTGCACCCGTCCCAGTGAAACCTGCTGCTCCCACCAAGAGTGCAGAGGAAATGGCTGCCGACTATCCACAGATTACCAATGGTGAATACTGGATTGTGGGCACAAAGGCCACACGCGTGCTGGAGAAGGGTGATGACCTTTCGAAGTTGGCACTTGAATATTATGGTGACAAGCATCTCATCAATTACATCATCCGCTTCAATGGATTCTCAGCCCAGAAGGCAAGCAACCTGTTTGTAGGCACTGAGGTCAAGATTCCTGAGCTGGTGAAGCGTGAGCAATAGCCCCTGCAGCTTAGGTCCATAAGCCTTAGGGCCTATGGTCGAAGCCCTATAGTGTTACAAGCTTAGCCCCTATATCTTCTGATGTGAAGGTATAGGGGCTAAGTCTTATACGCGAGTGACGTTCTTCACTCCTTTGATATTCTTTAGTTTGCGGATGAGTGCGGTCAGTCGGTCGGTGTCCTCAAGCATCACGGTCAAATGGCCGGAGAAGAGTCCGTCGTGGCTGTCTATGTTGATGCTTCGCATGAGCATGCGTTCTTCCTTAGAGATGACTGAGGTGATGTTGTTGACAATGCCCATGTCGTCTTGTCCGACAACATGCAATGTGATGCTGTACTGACTGCCCTGTTTCGAAGCCCATCGGGCCTTCACGAATCGGTAGGGGGCACGTTCGCGCATAGCTTGGGCATTGGGGCAGTCGGTCCGATGAATTTTAATGCCGCCTGTGCTGCTCACAAAGCCAAACACCTCGTCGCCATAGATGGGATGGCAGCAACGTGCCAGTTGGAAGTCGATGCCCTTCAGGTTTTGGTCGATAACCAGCACGTCGTCCCTTGTGCTCGTCTGTTTGCCCGTGTCCTCAGGCATGACGAACTCCGAAGCCGAACGCGTTTCTGTGGCTTCTTCGCCACGCTCGTGCCTCTGCTGTTGTTGATAGACTTCAAGTGCCTGATACACATCCAACTTTTCCTCTGCGATGGCGTGATAAAAGTCGGTCACCGTCTTATAGCCCAAGCGCTTGATGGTGTGCATGAGTGTAGGCTCGCTGTACTCCAACTTACGGTTCTTCATCTTGCGCTCAAGCAATTCGCGTGCCAAGGCCACATGTCCGGCTTGTGCCTCCTTCAGGCTTTGGCGTATCTTGCTCCGGGCCCGACCCGTGACGGCAATGCCCAGCCAGTCCTGTTTGGGCGATTGGTTGTTAGATGTCAGTATCTCCACCTGGTCACCGCTCTGCAGTTTGTGCTTTAGGTTCACATGATGTTCGCCAATGCGCGCACCCGTACACCTGTTGCCAACCTTCGTGTGTATGGCATAGGCAAAGTCAAGTACGGTGGCTCCTGTGGGCAAACGGAACAAGTCACCTCGTGGAGTGAACACAAACACTTCGTTGCTCTCAAGGTCGGCCTTCATCTGTTCGGCCATACCGATGTCGTCTCCTTGTTCCAATGCCGCACGAATGTTGGCCAGCCATTGGTCAGCCCCACCTTGACTTCCATGTATGCCTTTGTATCGCCAATGGGCGGCCAGGCCGTGCTCGGCAATATCGTCCATGCGTTCCGTCCGGATTTGCACCTCCACCCACTTGTCCTCTGGCCCCAGCACAGTGATGTGCAGACTTTCGTAGCCATTAGACTTTGGTACACTAAGCCAGTCGCGCATTCGTTTGGGGTTGGACTGATACATGTCAGTGATTATGGAGAATACCTGCCAGCATTGGGCATGTTCTTCCTGCCGGGGTGCGTCGAGTATGATGCGTATGGCAAAGAGGTCATAGACGCCGTCCACGTCCACGTGCTGCTTCTTCATCTTTTGCCAAATGCTGTGTATGGATTTGGTACGCCCCTTCATGTGATAGTGCAGGCCGGCAGCAGTGAGGCGCTCGTCTATGGGTTTGACAAAGCGTTCGATGTAGGCATCCCGACTCCGCTTCGTCTCGTTCAGCATCTCCTTGATGTGGTAGTACGCATCGTGTTCGAGATACTTCAGGCTGAGGTCTTCGAGTTCCGACTTCAGTTTGTAGAGTCCCAGTTTATGGGCAAGTGGTGCAAACAGGTGAGCGGCTTTCTGGCTCACCTCACGCTGCGCTTCGAGGTTCTCGGTATCTCGAATCTGCCGCATGAGTGTCACACTTTGGGCAATCAGAATGAGCACCACACGCATATCGCCAGCTTGCGTCACGAACAGCGAGCGGAAGTTGTCGCTCCCTACCGTGGCTGAACGCATAAACAGCTCGTCGGTACCCAGGATGGCTTGCACCAGAGAGGCCGTCTCCGTACCATAGTCCTTGCTCACGCTTTCAATCGAGAGTGCCCCTCTTCGCACAGCACTCTGGAACAGTGTGGCAAAAAGTAGGGCAGGGGTGATGCCCATTTCTTCTGCTATCAGGGTAGCCGTCTGGTGGTCTATTTCGGTGGGGTCGAAGCCAAACATGTCTGTCCCGACCAGTCCCTCCTCGCTCAATTGGGTAAGCGTGTCAAGGGCTTTGCGATAGAGGACAGCGGCCTCGCCTTCAATGTGTTTCAGTATGGTCTCATTTTCTTTCATATCACAAAGATACGAAGAAATTGAGAAATGAGGTTGTAATTTACAGAATATTTCGTAATTTTGCAGATATATACTATAAACCTAATTTTCTGATATCACAATGTTAACCGCAACAGACCAAGCTTTGCTTGAGGCCAAGGGCATCAGCGAGGCGCAATTGACACAGCAACTCAAGAACTTTGAGACAGGTTTCCCCTTCCTGCGTCTGGCAGGTGCTGCCGCCATCGGGCGAGGCATCAAGGCCGTTGATGCCACTGAGCAGGAACGCCTGACAACTACGTGGGAACACTATAAGCAGGAAGGCCATCATGTGACCAAGTTTGTTCCGGCCTCCGGCGCTGCCAGCCGCATGTTTAAGGACCTTTTTGAGTTCCTCGATGCAGACTATGACGAGCCTACGAAGGATGCCGAAGTACGATTCTTCGAAGGTATCCACGACTTTGCCTTCTATCAGGCACTTGACGATGCCTGCCAGGTAGTCGAGGGCAAGGGTGTGGACGCCTTGGTTGAGGAAGGCGACTACAAGGCTGTAGTAGCATGCCTTTTGGGTGCCGACGGACTGGGTTATGGTCAGCTGCCTAAGGGACTGCTGCAGTTCCATGTCTATGACGACGAGGTACGCACTCCGCTTGAGGAACATCTGGTGGAGGCCGCTCTCTATGCTTCGTCGGCAGGTGTGGCCGATGTCCATTTCACGGTCAGCACGGAGCATCACCAGTTGTTCGAGCAGTTGGTCAATCGTGTCCTTCCTGAATATGAAGCCCGTTTTGGCATCAAGTACCACATCAGTTTCTCGGAGCAAAAGCCCAGTACGGACACGGTTGCTGCCAACATGGACAATACCCCCTTCCGTCAGGACGATGGATCGCTGCTCTTCCGGCCGGGCGGTCATGGGGCACTCATCCGTAACTTGGGTGACCTGGAGAGTGACGTGGTCTTCATCAAGAACATCGACAATGTTGTTCCCGACCGTCTGAAACCTGTCACAGTGACCTGGAAGCAAGTGATTGCCGGCGAGCTGGTTAGCCTGCAACAGCAGACTTTTGCCCACCTCCGCAAGTTGGACGCAGGTTGCACACGCGACGAGCTTCTCAACATGGCTGACTTCCTCGAGCGACAGTTGTGCACCGAGGTGCCTGGCCTGCGTGACATGGACGATGCCTCGTTGGCAGCATGTCTGCGCCAAAAGCTTGACAGGCCCATGCGTGTCTGCGGCGTAGTAAAGAATGTGGGTGAACCTGGTGGTGGGCCATTCTTGGCTTATAATCCCGACGGGAGCATCTCCCTGCAAATCCTCGAAAGCAGTCAGATAGACACATCCAATCCCGAGTACATGAAGATGTTCACCGAAGGCACACACTTTAATCCCGTTGACCTTGTTTGCGGCATCCGCAACTATAAGGGCGAACGTTTCGACCTTCCCAAGTATGTCGATCCGCAGACGGGATTCATCTCTCATAAGAGCAAGAACGGACGCGAGTTGAAAGCCTTGGAACTGCCCGGTCTGTGGAATGGAGCCATGAGCAACTGGTCAACAGTCTTCGTGGAGGTCCCCTTGGAAACCTTTAATCCGGTGAAGACGGTCAACGACCTGCTTCGTCCCGAGCACCAGTGATTTTTTCCCATGAAAAAAAGGAGTTAGGTTATGAGCATGAGGCTCGCCTAACTCCTTTTATTTATTTTATTCTTTGAGAAAGAAGCTGTCGGAAATTCTCCAATTGGCTAAAAAACTGCCCTTCGTCGAGATTAGGACAGAACTTTGTGAGGTATTCCTTAAAAGCCTCCAAAGCATGCATACGCCCCTGAGCACGACCTGCTTGCAGGCCGCTTTGAAAAGGGGTGTGGGGCAAAAGTGCCCGATTGAAATTCCCGTCACTCATCTTTTCCGACGACGTTTGCGGCCAAAAATGTTGCCAATTGCGCGAATTACCGACAGCCCTATGCGCAGTCCCTCATAAGCAGCAAAGCCCCGGCTCATCCAGTTGCTCATGAGTTCCACCTGATTGGCGGGCTTCTGTGTTGTGTGCATCATTTGGCTGAAGCCCGATGCCATGCGTGTACGGCTCTGCCGCAGTTCTTCGTTGACCTGCTCGCTGTCGAGCGGCGTCTCGTCAACTGTGAACAGGTTGAACATCATGTTCGTTATGGGGATGATGACCCACTGTGTCCTGAAATGCCAGAAGACAAACAGGAGCACCAGCACAATGGCTGTCACGCAGGCAAAACCCCATGCTGTGCTGCCCAGCAGATGGCCCAAGATGTAGGCCAGGAAGAAGCTGAAGAAGAGTAGCACCATGCCACCCAGCACGAGACACACGACAGCTATGGCCAATTTCGAGAGAATGGCCGAAAGCTTGTCACGTGTCTCCACGAGCAAAGCCTTCTTCTGGAGTCCCACATAGGAGCGCGACTCCGTCAGCAGGTCTTGCATCTGGCGCTTGGTATCGGCAAATCCAAACATTTATTCCTCGGTTTCAGGCTGCAGTTCCTCGGCAATCTCGTCCACAAGGTTACTCATTTCCTTGGGTGAGAGGCGTATGCCGCGCTTGCGCAGTGCCTCGGCTATTCTGTCACGGAGTTCGCTACCCTTTTCAGGAGCCAGCAGGAGACCAGCGGCTGCGCCAACGGCAGCACCGCCAATGAATGCTACGAAATAACTGAATGCTCTCATAGTCGTTATGTTTTTAGTTTAGGTTAATAATTTTTTATACTTCTCACGGGACAAATGTACAAAACAATTGTGAATTGTGAATTGAGAAATGTGAATTATTTTCTTTCTTTAACATTATTTTAGGCTTAAAGCCTTTGCCATGTCCGTAATAATAGGTATTTTTGTACCGATTTCTGATAATTAATCAAGTAATATACATTATTAAAGCGTATGAAGAGAATCATCCTTTTCGGTTCGGCCCTAGCGATGGTGCTGGCCATGACAAGCTGCAAGAGCAGCGAGAGTGCTTACAAGAAAGCTTATGAGAAGGCTCAGGCCGCTCAGGCTACACAAACCACCCAGACGGTTGTTGGCACCACCCAGCAGCAGACTCCCGTCCAGGTGACCCCCGTCACCCCCCAGCAGCAGACTCCTGTCACCACCACCGACTACAGCAATGTGAGTGTTCGCACCGAGGCTGTCACACTGGTTAGCGGTGCAGGTCTGAAGGCCTTCAGCGTCGTTGTCGGTTCGTTTGGTTTGCAGAGCAATGCCCAGAAGCTCCAGTCCGACCTGGCCCAGAAAGGCTATGCCGCACAGATTGTTTCGGCCGTTGTCAATGGAATGAACATGTATCGCGTTGTTGCCACGACCCACGACACCAAGGACCAGGCTGCCCAAAGTCGTGCTGCTCTGATGGGCAACTATCCCGACGCTTGGTTGCTCTATAAGAAGTAAGGAATCCACTCCCCAGCAAACATTTTTTGCCCAGGTGAGCCGAGTTCTTGCTATAGACTACGGGGTCCGTCGTACAGGTTTGGCTGTGACGGACCCTTTGCAGATTATCGCCAATGGCCTGACCACGGTGGATTCGCGCCAATTGTTGGCCTACATTCAGGACTATGTCAGGCGTGAGCCAGTTGAGCGCTTTGTTGTGGGCCGACCCATGCAAACCAACGGACGCGAAAGTGAAAACCTGAAGAATGTTGAACGCTTCGTTGCCCAGTTGCAACACCTCCTTCCTCAGATTCCTGTCACCTGGTGGGACGAACGCTACACCAGCGTCATGGCTCACCACACCATGCTTGAGAGCGGCATCGGCAAGATGGCCCGTCGCAACAAAGCCTTGGTGGATGAAATCTCGGCCACCATCATCCTGCAAGGGTGGATGGAACGTCGGAAATGAGTGCATTTGATTGCTCATCTCTTAATTCTTATCTTTTAATTTTTAATTTTTAATTTTTAATTTCCAAGGTGATACTTCCCATTTACACATACGGCCAGCCCGTACTGCGCAAGGTTGCAGAGGACATTGATGCCGACTATCCCCAACTGCCCGAACTCATTCAGAACATGTGGGACACGCTGGCCCGAAGCGAAGGCATAGGTCTGGCAGCTCCCCAGGTGGGACTGAGCATCAGGCTGATAGTCATCGACCTCGATGTCATCAGCGAAGACATGCCTCAGTACAAAGCCTTCCGCCGCGTTTTCATTAATCCTTATATTGAGGAATACGACGACTCGGAGACAGATGTCTCGGAGGAGGGATGCCTTTCCCTGCCAGGCATTCACGAAAAAGTGCGTCGTCCCACTCGCGTGCGCCTCACTTGGCAGGACGAACAGTTCCAGGACCACGACGAATGGATTGACGGCTATCTGGCCCGCGTCGTTCAGCACGAAGTCGATCACCTCGAGGGCGAAGTCTTCACAGACCATCTCAAAGGGCTGCGCCGCCAGATGGTGAAGTCCAGTCTCAACGACATCGTCAAGGGACGCTTCTCTTGTTCCTACAAGGTGAAGTTGAGAAAGTGAGAAAATGAGAAGTCTGCGATTAAGCGAGGGCAATGCCATGCTTGCATGAACATTGCCGAGCGGAAGCAGACTCGACCGAAGGTCAAAATGAGAAGTTGAGAAAATGAGAAGGGGCTGCTGGCAATATTTAAATGGGAGGAAGTGGCACATGCTGCTTTCCCATCTCCTCATTTTCTCGTTCACGGTTTCTCTTCACGCCCAAATCAATTCCGACCGCGTCATGCTCATGGGGCGCAATGCCCTCTACTACGAGGACTATGTCTTGGCCATCCAACGCTTCAACATGGTCATCAGCGCCAAACCCCACCTCTCCGAACCATACTTCTTTCGCGGCCTCTCGAAGTTCTATCTCGAGGACTACCAAGGAGCCACCGACGACTGTTCGCTGAGCATCGAGCGCAACCCCTATGTCGAGGATGCCTATGTCCTGCGTGCCCTCTGCCTCGTCCGTCAGAAGGCCTATGCCGAAGCTGAGCGGGACTACCTGCGTTCCACCGCCATCAATCCCCGCAATCAGGGCTCGCTCCACAATCTGGTACTTTGCCAGATGGAGCAGAAAGCCTATGAGCGGGCCGACTCCTCGCTTGACGTCATGCTGCGCCAGTGGCCTAAGGAGGCCGAAGGCTACACCATGAAGGCCCAAGTCTGCTTTGCCCGTTCCGACACGGCTAAGGCCGAAGAGTGGATAGAGCGTGCACTGGAGGTGAACCCCTACGAAGGTCCTGCCTGGAGCATGAAGGCCATGGTGACGCTCAACCGGGGTCAGTATGCCGAGGGGGAAAAGTGTCTCGACAAGGCCATCCTGCAACTGCCACGCAACGCCGGCCTTTTGGTCAATCGCGCCCTGGCGCGTGCTCAGCAGCAGAACCTGCGCGGGGCCATGTCCGACTATGATGCAGCCGTCGAACTCGAGCCAGGCAACTATCTTGCCCATTTCAATCGTGGTCTGCTGCGTGCCCAGGTCGGTGACGACAACCGCGCCATCGAGGACTTCAACTTCGTCCTGCAGCAGGAGCCCGACAACACCATTGCCCTCTACAACCGTGCTTTGCTTCTCGACCAGACAGGCGACCTGAAGGGAGCCCTGCGCGACATCTCTGCCGTCATCAAGGACTATCCTGAATTCTGGGCAGGCTATCAGACCCGTGCCCAGATACGCCGCAAGCTGGGCGACATCTATGGTGCCGAACGCGACGAGTTCAAGGTGCTGAAAGCTGACATGGAGAAACGTACCGGCACATATAAGAGCCGTGCACGCACGCGCAAGAAGAGCCAACGCAATCCCGAGGACTACAACCTGCTCGTGGAGGAGGACACCCAGCAACCCGACCGCGAGGAATACACCAGCCAATACCGCGGGCACGTGCAGAACCGGCAAACCGAACTGCAGACGTTGCCCTCCTACGTCTTCACCTACTACAAGCGTCCCAGCCAGCTCTCAAGCTTCATCCCCTTCCATCGCACGGTGGAGCAGTTCAACCAGACCGGTCAGCTCCCTCTGCCACTCTACATCTCCAATTCCGAGGCCAACGCCAGCGAGGAACGCATACAGCAGCACTTTGCCGACGTGGCCGCAGTCACCGAAGTCCTCTCCGATTCGCCTGAAACCACAGGACTCCACCTGCGCCGCGCCATGGACCACTACCATCTGCGCGACTTCGAAGCCTGCCTCTCCGACCTCGACCGTGCCATCCAGTTGCAACCTCTGGTGGCCATCAGCTACTTCCTCCGTGCCCAGGTGCGCTGTGCCCAGGTGGCATCTGGCGGCGAGGGGAATGCCACCATCCCCCTCGGTCAGGCCCTTGCCGACCTCCAGCGTGTCACGGAACTCGAACCCGACATGGTCTTTGCCCACTACAACATGGGCAACATCCACGTTCAGCTCCACGACTACGACAAAGCCGTTGCAGCCTACACCCGCGCCATCGAGCTGCAAGCCCAGTTCCCCGAGGCCTACTACAATCGCGGCATCGCCCGCCTGCTCATGGACCAGCGTGAACCAGCCCTTCGCGACCTCAGCCAAGCCGGCGAACTGGGTCTCTACAGCGCCTACAACCTCATCAAGCGATACTCCAAGTAGGGGGCATTACAGGATTTCATCCGTATTCGATTTCTCTCGCCTTCTCATCATCTATTGCGATTCCGTATGCCATAAACACACCAAGGCAAACACTGTAAAAGTCCACTTGATTCCACCAGCATCCACATTCCACGCAAGTCATTGCCGCCATCAGGACTGCAATTTGCCAAGCCCCTTTCGGGGTGTTAGGTCGGCAAAGTGGTGTAGTTCTGTCGAATCCCGTCCTTGCACACACACTGAGGATGTAGTTTTCTGTGTCATTTTCATTCGCTGGTGCCCAGCGACTGAGGATGTTCTCCACGGAGAAAGGCCTTCCTTGTTGTGAAAACACACGAAAGTACGACATCAGCACCTTTGCTCCAGCCCTATAGCCCCATGCCATGCTTATGAACTTGCAGAAACTTGGGTCGTTCTGGTTTGCAACGAGGCCTTGCCATTGTTCGCCTCGCCTGATATTTAGCGGGTTATTGTTGCGCCACCCGCGGCTCTTTTTGTAATCTTTCATAGTTTTATTGTCCATTGTCAAAATTTTTAACTGTAACACTGTAACAAAATCAGTGTTTCTTCTTTTTATTCACATTCAACGGCGTGCTCTGGGGGAAGGCAACAGAATAGGCTGCATCAAGGTCGCTTAAATGCACTCTATACATGCTGATGCCAAGTTTCACCGAAACGATGGCTCGCAACAATTCGCGATGCTTGCGCGGGAAAAGGGCAGGGGAAGGCAGCAGGTCGTACCCCCCTACGGGTATTTCATCGTCGAGGACATCAGACATGCGAAAGCACACTTCCCAGATGAAGTCGTCTGTGGCTGCAAAACCGAACCACAATTGCAGAACACGTCGAATGCAGAAAAGCTTGCGCTCTTCCAGAAGTTTTCGCCTTGTGTGCTCCAGCCGAAGCCAGAGCTGCACAAAGCTTTCCCGAGTATTTTCAATGTTCATATTCATGCCAGTGCAAGTGTAATCTTGTATTTCGAAAATGACTAATGACACTAATGACACTTTGACACTCACTTCTTTCTGTATCTTCCGTTCTCCACCTGCACGATGAGTCCCTGCTTCTTCCAGTTCTTCAGCATTTGTTTGACACCGTTATGTGTCACACCAGCACCCTTCACTGCCACACTTTGCTGCATCGCCTGATCGAAGGAGAACTGCACATCCAGGCGTTCGTAGATGGAATCGTTCTTGCCACGCTTCTGGCGTTCTCCATTCAAGTAACCCGCATAGTCGCGACTGGCGAAAGCATTCTCTATGCGCTCGCGGAAGAAGTAGAGAGCATTCTCCAGCAGCGAGTCGGCGAGGACATCATATACGGACAGCATTTGGGGCGTTTGCGCCTTTATGAGAAGTTCTTTCCAAAGGTCGGGATGCTGTTTCAGTTGTGTCTCGGCACCGCTCACTCCATGCGTCTTTATGAGGCTCTCACACACTTTACATAGCATCAGGCAGCAGGTCATGCGCTGTGCTGTCACACATACGCGGAAGCGCTGGCGTGCTCGTACCTTGTCGTCGTTCATCATCGTTTCCAGACGAATCTTTTCCAACCACTCACGACCTCGGGCTTCAAGCTTGGGCAGCACCACCTCTCCCTGCATCAGGGGCAGAAGATGTGCAACCTGACGTATGCGCTCTGCTTGTCGAGTTTTCAGCACGTAAGGTTTATCTTCCAGTGGTGAAAACGTATTGTCTGGAGTGCGTGAAATAGCTATGCGACTTTGGAATCCGTCCGTGTAATTGCTCACCACGCGATACAGAGCGTCGGGCGTACCGCACATGGTCACGTTCCATAGCAGGCGGTCGATGTGTACGTTCACGGCTTCTGCACTTCGTGCCTCGCGCTCGTACCGTGTACCGTCATAGCTCTGGCGCAGCATGACGGAGAAGTCACTCATGGCCGACTTCCACTTCTGTGCTACGGTGTCGGCTTCAGGCGTGAACGAGAATGCATGTTTCCCTTCCGTGTTAGCTAGTCTTTCTGCCAGATTTGCAACGGTGTTGTTGAGTGTCAGACAACGGACAGGCAACTTGGGTTCTTCGGGCTGCTCCTTCTTGTTCTTTGCTGCACGTTTGCGCGCACGCCACTCGTCCTCTTGCTGTTGATACATGCGGTCCAGAGCCGTCACTTCGCTCGTCCATGCCTCTATCACGGGGTCTATCTGGCCCTTGCCTGAAGCGAAGTCGCCGGCGATGTAAGCGATGAGGTTCAAACCCTTGCGCTGACCGTGGACATCGAGCGTCACACCTGTTGCCAGCATACCTATGGCAGGACAAATAGCCGTCACCACGGGCATTGCCAACTGTGGGCCTACAGCTTCAATGGAGTCGCGGATGCCTTGAGGAAGCTTTTTAATTGGCAATTTGACGGTTTCTTTATTTGTCGATAGTTCTTCCGCCTGCTCGTCCTCCTCCTTTGAGGGAGACTCAGAGAGGGCCCTGATGATTTCTTGCATCAGTTTCGACCCCTTAGTAGGTTCCTTACAGGCAGAATGGATAATGCTGCGCATTTCTGATTCAGGCAGGCCGTAGCGAGGCATCACCTCCAGCAGCCACTCCTCTTTGTCGTCACAGATGGCGCGAAGGTTAGCCGCCAACTTATGCAACTTATCGTTGCGTTCTCCTTCCGTTGGTTCGCCTCCCATTCGATGCCAATACTCCGCGATTATCTCCTCATAAGGTATGCCTTTGAATTCCGTTGGATGCTTCGCCTCGTTGGGGAACTTTCCCTTCTGTGCACTCCCCTCGCTAACAGAGACGGGTGAGGGGGAGAGTCTTGGTTCACCCAACTTCTCGCTAACATACTTCGTATGGTCTTCCGGCACCATGTAGATGCAACGGGAAACGTCCTTGACGGCCTTGTCGGGTTCGAAGCCAGTGACCTCCTGCATCAGACGTTGAGCCTCTTCGGCGCTCATCCCCGTGGGCAGTTCCACGAGCACGTGGGTGCCTTTTCTCACCGACTCCTCCACCAGCAGCACCTCGATGCCACGCAGTCTCAGTTCTTCATTCTTCATTCTTAATTTCTCAAGGATGTCGCCCGTGTGCCCCTTCTCGTCAAAGTCCAGCATCAGACGGCTGAGTGCCTTCAGCGCATCGCCGATGGCTCTGTGATTGCCTTGAAACTCAGCGCAGTGAGGCGTCCACACTGGCAGGCGGTGTTTCAGTTCCTCTTCGCCCTTCTCAATGCGTTCGCACATTTCCTTCAACCAGGGTTCACGACGCATCTGTTCCCATTCCTCGCGTGTGGCAGGAAGGCAAGGGGCACCATGCCCCCTGCCAATGCAAGTGAAAGTTTTCCTTACTTCCATATCGTTTCCTCCTTTCTTGTTTTCAGAAACGACATTACTTCGTCGAACTCCTCCTCGAGGATGCTCCTCGTTAGCGTCACCCCGTACTTCTTGGGGAACCTGAAGGTGATAAACACCGACTCCTTGTCCATGCGCCGACGTCCATCAGGGGCATGCTGTGGGCGTGTCATCTTCACCGCCCCATGAAGAGTCTCGAAGAGTGTCTCGTGCAATGTTCCGCGCGAACCATCATTGTAGTGGCGCACATGCGTGTTACCTTCGGCATCCATCACCACGCCTGCACGGTAGAAGATTCGCTCTCCACTACGTGTCACTTGCTGACCACGTTCCCATGCACATGGAACAACATTGATGTCTCCGTTTACCATAAAATTCACACTGCAGTCCATGTCTGCCTCGTGCAGCAAAAGCTGCTTTTTTGAAACTTTTTGTTTCATGCTGTACTAAGCCTCCGCATTTCTACAGGATAAGCAACCATCAGCGGTCTTATCTCGAAAGCTGAGGCAAAGGTCCACAAGCGGTGGAGCGTTACAAATCTGATTGAATAATCTCAGATTAATATATCAATACAATATAACCTGTTGAAAGACAAGGAAAACAAAAAGTGCTCAATTCTCAAAATCGAGAATTGAGCACCCATAAAAGTTTTCAGATTATTTCAGATTATCTTTTTGGCACATATGCGTCCAGCAGTGGCACCACATCAGCGAATCCCTGCGACATATTATTGTTATTCGGTCGCCCTTTGTCAATGTTTGTGTACCCTTCTTCGTTACCAAAAAAGTCCTTGTTCAAAGCAGGAGATCCCTTTCTCTTGAAGAATCCCTTTTCGTCAAGATATCCAACTATATTTTGCCACACAATTTTCACACGGTCACCACGCCCGTTTTCCAGTAATATCCACAATTTTTCTGACAAGTTTTCTTCGCTACGTGACAATTCCACTTCTTCAATGCCGAGAACTGCTCTCATCATCTGCTTTACCTTCTCGGACATTTCCGGTAATCTCCAGTCGCCCTTGTCGATGTATTGTTCCAGTTGCTCTACAATGCCCTCCTTCTTTTGCATAATGCCCAGGCTTAACCTGGACTCTTTCGGCGGAAGTGCGGGTGGCTCGTGTTGCTCCTTTCTCTCTTGCGGAACATTCTGATTCACCGTAGAGCCTGGCATTGCAAACACGCAACCACTGATGTCGCCGTTGAACACCTGGCAGTTCGAACCCGCCTCGAAATGGTTCACCACGTTCTTAGTCTTATCTTCTTCCATATCCCTATTTCTTAAATTCGCCTGTTGTTGGCCCATTGAACACTTGTGCCGTACTGCCTGCCTCGAAATGGTTGTGAATCTCTGTGCTTGATTTGTCGTTGTCCTTAATTGCTTGATGTAATCTGGGCAATTGGACCATAAATTTATTGTTCCCAGAGAGAGTTATCGACAGTTGTCCAAGCACGGCCTCCGCCATTCCTCGGGACAGATTGCACAACCCCTTTTCAATCTCGTCAAACGAAACGGATTCCAGTGCCAGAGCCTCAAAGTTGTGTAGCAGCTCTTCGTAGCGCACATTAAACTTTTTTATACTTGTTTCCAGCGCGCTCTCAAGTTCAACTATCTTCATCTCTTTCTCCTCCATTTCCTGCTTCAGCTCTGCGATTGTGGCCGCAGGCCGTTCGGCAGACATGGCAAGCACAAAATGGTTGGGGAATAAAATCTTATACAATTCGTCGAGGTCAGTTTTCTGCTCTTCGAGAGCCTCTTGCCTGCGCATGATACTTATTGCATCACGCAGTTTCTGGGGCTTGTCAGGGTTATAATGGCAAATCTTGTCTATATTATTCTCCACGAGAGGAAGATACAAATGCAGGTATGCCTTCCTACTGCCTTGTCCTGTCTGCCGAACCAGCGCAGTGAAGTTTTTATATTCGGTACCTATCAAACGTCCTAATACCATGCCATACATCCACGACAGATGTCTCCAATTCCATTGCATCTTCCTTAAAAGCCTATTGCGGGTGTACTCCGTCTTTTCTCGTTCGGCAATCATCAGAACGCCAATCAAAAAACAATAGTATTCCGTGCGATAACGATTATATTGCAAGCCAAGCGACTGACAAATTCTCACCCACACAGCCTGCTTTATACCTGCCCATTCCGTCGGTGCGAACAATTTGGGGACATGGAGCAGAAAGTCCTGACAGAACTCTTCCTTATCCGTATATCTTTGACGCTCGTTCGGACATTCGTGATCTACGAAGTCAAATAATGGGTGCACCCCCCGCGACGGAATTTCATAGCCAAACTCCGACAGGAAATACTTGTAGCCCCACAGGCGTTCGGCCTCATTCACCTCATAGAGCTCTACTTCCTGCTCCCCAGGCAAACTATCCATCACCCATTGGTAGCCTTCATCTTTATACATGTTTACGGCCACCATCATCATCTGGCTGTCCTCCATGACGATAATGCCTGTACGGCCGTCACCCACCATCCTGAAAGCCACAACACAGCCTCTGTGCAGGTGCCATTGAGGCACCCGTTTTCGTTGACTTACGTCAGGGTAAGGCAAATCGTACTTCATAACTTACTTCAACATTAAATCAATCTCTTTCATTATTCTATCTGTCTGCAGCAGCACATAGATGATGCGCTGATAGTGCTTCACGTCTTCGAAGCTCAGCGTCAATCCTTTGCGGTCTTTGAGCCACTTCTGGGCTGGCTGGTAACCACCAATGTAGAAGTTCCAAGCCTCCTCGGGCACACCCTCGAAGTATTGCTCCGAGTTGATGTAAACGCGGTTTTGCTCCCAGCGATAGAAGTCAACTTGCAACGAACCTGCCACAGGGAATGAAATCCCTGTCTGGTTTGGCAAATCCTCCATGAGATGCAATTTTCGCAGTTCTTCACCCTTCTCCGCCAGGCCACGGAACCGTTTCCCGTCCGTTGGATAAGGTATGCGCGGGAAGTCTATCTTTAGGAATTCCTTGTAGCGTTCGCGATAGCTGGGGCTATGCAGCACGGCATAGATGTAGTCGAAGAGGTCTTGGGGATAGAGCACACCATTATAATCACTTATTGGGTCTGTCAAGATGCTGTCATCATAGCAGGGAAGGTAGTTCAGGCCTTGGGCTATCTTGTCATACAATTTCTTGTTAAAGTTGACCGTACGCTCCATCTTGCCCATGTTCTCTTGATAGATGTAGAGAGGGAACAATGGAGCACTTCCAAACTTTTTGGCTGTACCCGTAAGATTACAATTCGTTGGCTTGTCAGATACAAGTACATGATGGAAATTCCCATTGAATTGCCTTGGCACAAGCAGACCAACATTCTGCCAGAACATATTCTTCATCAGGTCATAGGCAGGTCTCCGTTGGATGGAAGGTTCATAATAACAATATCTGACATCAAAAGGCCTGTAGTTCACTTCCTTGACATATTTCTCATCAAATATGGCATTCATGAAGTTTGATAATAGACGATAATCATTGGTGTCTTTGAAATCAAATCGCTTGCAACAATCCTCTTTATCAAAGAAACAACCCTTCAAGAATGATACAAATGCATTCTTATCAAACCCGAAGAAGAAATCATCCTTTCCTGATTCTATGCCATTGTTGTATTTTAGGAAAAGGTCGTCTACCTTAAACCCCTTTTCATATACTTCTATCAATGAGAAATCTTTGGGAACAAAGAAATAATGAGGAGCTTCTATCTTTATCTCCTCCCATTGGGTGTTATCAAGATTCAATGAATTAAGTTCCTGATATTTCACATCCCTAGTACCAAAAATAGAAGCATAAAACACCTTACCAAGTTCTCTTTTTTCTTTCTTACTTGTCTTTACAAAGATATTAATGCTGACCCCTTGCATAATATCAAAAACATTCTCATCCTTACCACCTTGGGGAGTTTTTTCTTGTTTCTTACTATCCCCATGAAGATTAAGAATGTAGATTTTATCAAAGACTTCTAACAGTCTTTTTCGCATTTGTCTGTGAATAATGCCATCAATAAATGAGTTGTTAGATATATATCCTAGCACTCCTTCGCCATTCTTCTCTACATATTCCTGCCCAAGGCGTATGAATTTGATGTAGTCGTCACTAAGCGGCTGGATGTTTCGCTCGTTCAAATCTTTTTTATAATCAGCAATAAGGTTGGTAATCCATTTCCCATTATTCTGACTACTAATTGAATATGGCGGATTGCCAATCATCACCATCACGGGGCAATCTCGCTTAATGACGTTAGCCTCTGTAGCCTCACGGCTAAGCCATTGGGCAAAGAGGGTGCGCGGTTCGTTGTTGCTCTCTTCGAGCGAGTTGGTCAGATATACATGCAAGCGCTTGTCTGTTTGGTGTTGATACCCTGTTTCGCCCAGCAACATATCAAGCTTCAGGTGAGCTACGGCATACGAGGCCATAAGAATCTCAAAACCATGCAGACGAGGCAACAGGTGTTGTTCGACATACTGTTGCCAGATGCCTTGCTGGTCGCGATAGCGGTCGTAAATCTGATTGACCACCTCTGCCAAGAACGTGCCTGTGCCGGTTGCGGGGTCAAGTATCTGCACGCGATGGAAACGTTTCATGGCGTGCTTCATACCGTCCTTAGTGCGCCCATCGTAAGTCTGCTCAACTGCAACATCTTTTTCAATCGTGGAGTAGTCTGCCAACCCTTCTGGCAGGTTGAATTCCTTTTGCAGTACCTCATCAACAGCCCTCACAATGAAGCCCACAACGGGTTGCGGAGTGTACCAAACGCCCTTCGACTTGCGAAGCTTTGGGTTGTACTCTGCCAAGAAATCCTCATAGAAGTGAATCATGGGGTCGTGGTGACGCTTGTCTCGTCCGTAGGAGGTCATTATCTTCTTGATGTCGGTAGCTGCAAACACTGTAACCAGGTCGTCGACCACCCATGCTATGCGCTCATCGAGGTCGTTGCCAGCGATGTTATTAAAAATCTGACGCAGGAAGGGATTGGTCTTGGGTATCAGGCGTGCGGCCTCCTCTCGACTGAAATCATTTGGAGTGTCGTCGTGCAGGCGTGCGGCAAACATACCGTATGCGATAGTTTGGGCATAAATGTCGGCAAAATCCGAAGGTTTTAGTTCCTGAATGAGCACATCCTTGAAGGCCTGATATTGACCTCGCAGGTTGTCGTTCTCATAACTTTGAGATTCGTCATTCATCGCCTTTTCGATGATGTTCTCCAATAAACGCGCTTTGCCAGCCATGAGTTTAGCCAGTTTTGAGGCAGAAGCGATTCGTTGAATCCCCGTGTCGCCAAAATGCTGAATGAGACTCAGAAATCTATCTTCATTCTCATCTATGGCTACTATCTTGTCACCTCTTACCTCAGCAATGCGCACGCTATCCACGAATTCGCCATACTCATAGAGGTGAAAATCGAGATAGTCGGTGAAAATGATATAGTCGAGGGCTTGACGATAACGGTCGAACTGTTCTTTATGCCCGTTTTTATTGCGACCATCAAGGTCATTGTCGCCAATGTCCTTTGCTTCAATGTAGAAGACAGGCATACCATCCTTGCGAGTGGCAATATAGTCGGGCGCACCACATTTCTCTCGCTTGGGTTCGTTGGTTACCAACAGTTTAGGCAGCAGTCTCTGCATCAGCTGCTCCAGCGCACCGCGATAAGTGTGTTCTGTTGCATTACCTGCACGGAACTTCTGATTAATTGTACTTATATACTCCGATAATACCATATAAAGGGATAGATTTGTTTTTCCCCACAAAGATAGTAAAAGAAGACGAACAATGCAAATGCAGATGAAAAACTTTTGTCATGTCTGCAAGTCGAGAGTAATACATATTTAATATGCCCTCCCTTAACCCCCCAAAGGTGTCAAAAAGGTGTCAAGGTCAAAATGGTCAAAATCAATTTGGGAATCGACATTTGACTCACTATAATATAAATACTATATTTATATTATAGTGCGGATTTTGACAAGCTGAAAACGAAAATGACACTATGACACCATGACACCAGAATCTCTAAAATATATAATTTTTTTACTCAAACATTCGAGAACCGCAATGGCAGTGTCGTATCTTTGCATAGGATTAAAAAATCCGATGCGAATGTCGGCGGCGCCTCGGCAAAGAAATGGGCCCTTTCTCTGCGCTCGGCTTGCACGACACTTGCATTAGGATTCGAAATCCAATGCCACGAGGACAGGAAAAGCGCCCCTAAGGGCGGTCGCGAACGACCCTGCAGGCTCCGGACCTCACTCGGGCAAGCGAGCTCACTAACCATTAACCCTTAAACATTAAACATTAAACATTAAACCCTTAAAAACTATGGCAAACAAAGTTATCGGACACATTCCCTACGGCCTCGGGCTGCGACTCGTGAATCCCAGCGAGAAGGAGAGCGCCAAGGTGGTCGTAGCCACCGCCCAGCAGATTGAGGTCATCGACCTGCCCCTGCTGGCCAAGCACGTGAAGGAGCACGGCACCCCCTTCTCCGAAGGCACCATCTACGGCGTGCTGACCGACGCAGTGGCCTGCGTCATTGAAATGCTGCGCGCCGGCTACGGCGTGAAGCTCGACGGACTGGGCAAGTTCGGCGTGAGCCTGCAGAGCACGGGCACAGGAGACGCCAACGATTTCACTGCGGCCAACATCACTGGCGTGAAGCTCACGTTCCAGGCCGACGAGAACGTGAAGACGGCCCTGAACACCAACATGGAGTTTGACTACGTGGGCTCCCGCAAGCAGCAGGCACAGGCCAAGCAGTCGGAAAAGACGGGCCTCAACGAGGCAGTGGCCACCACCGACAGCGGCAGCGGCTCCTCGGGCAGCGGCGACACTGGCAGCTCTGGCTCCGGCGACCCCGACGATGTTACTCCCTAAGTTTTGGGCCTCAATGGCCCAACTTAGGGAGAAGGGCTGTAAAGGGGAGTTAGCTTCGCGGAGTTAGTTCGCTACGCTCACGAAGTTCTTGAATGAATCAAGCGAGCAAGCTCGAGCGAAAGGGACGAATGTATTAGACTGGTTGACTTCCTCTCAAATTCTAACGTCCTTATAACTCCTCTTTAACTCCCTTTTAACTCCTTTTTAACTCCTAAAATTTAATAAAAAATTTTACTCGTATGAAACAAGAACAACGACGGGAACTCATGAAGTTCCTTTGGAAACTATTAACGGCCCTTATCGCGGCCTTGACCACCGCCGCAGGAGTCTCTGCATGTTGCAACTGACAGCCCCCCCTTCCTTAACAGGGAGGGGGCAAGGGCAGGTTCGTACACTCATCCGCCCATTTCGTACAGTGGCAAAAAAATTCGGGGCATGGATGTGCCGGCATCAGAATGATTTTACTATCTTTGTGGCAACAATATAATAATATGTATATCGCCGAGCAGCTGTCAGGGTAGGATGGAGTATATTGTAGTAGGAGCTATTTTACTGGCATTGATTAGGATATGGTGGCCAGGAGGCGAACCATGGGAGAGGAAACTGAAGGAGATTAAACAAAGACAACGCAAGGAGAGAAAGGAGAACAACATGGAGAAGGAACAAAGGGTGACGGAAAGCATGAAGGCGGACATTGGCACACGCGAGTTGCTGACAAGTTCGCTGCAGGCCCTGGGATGCCCCGTGACGACGGATGGGAACGGGAACATTACTTTCAAGTTTCAGGGACAGAGCTTCGTGGCTCAGGCTTCGAACGAGTTGCTCTGCATCACGGTCCACTATCCCTGGTGGTTGCAATGTAGCCTGTTCGACGTGGAGCGGTTTGCACAGATAAAGAAGGCCATCAATGAGGCAAACTGCCGCACGAACGTTTCTACTTTTTACGTTGTGGCCGACGAGGGTGATGTGGTGGGAGTGCACAGCAGGAAGAACTTCGTGTTCGTGCCTCAGATTCCGAATATCACGGATTACCTGAAGGCCATGCTGGAGGATTTCTTCCAGACCCATCATTTTGTGCTTCAGGAATTGGAACGACAGGATAGTTCACAATAATATAAATAGACAACAGCGTTATGAAAGGACTTGCAAAAATGCTCTTGGCCATGCTCGTATTAGGGATGGTGGCTTATGTGGGCTATGTGTATGGCAACATGGTTGGCCGCACGGATGAGTATGTCACCTGGACGCCTTTTCTCTATGGCGGCAATGGCGGGGAAAGGCAGGGCGAATATGAGGAAAAGATAAGGCAACTGCAAGCTATTGGCGATGTGAAGTGGGACATTATTATGGAGTATGATACTTGCTTTAGCCTAATTGCGGAAAAAAAGGAGAAGACAGAACTGCTAGAGCGCTTGAGACGGTTGGAGATTCTTTGGCAAACTTATGATATGCTTATGGCGAAGTATGGACCGGAGGAAGATACATTAACTTCATTAGATACGGAATAATTTGATGAATAATTAATCGCATTTTTAATAAAAAGATATGCAGAACGAAGATTTTAATCCCATCGATTTTCCTTTTCCAAAGGACAAAACGAAGCACATCATTAAAGTGATTGGTGTGGGAGGTGGTGGCGGCAATGCCGTAAAGAATATGTTTGAAACGGGTGTGAAGAATGTTGGCTTTGCCGTTTGCAACACGGACAGCCAGTCGCTGAGCAAGTCGCCTGTGCCCGTAAAGATACAGCTGGGTGATGGAGGATTAGGGGTCGGTGGAGATCCTCAAAAGGGTAAGGAAGCGGCCGAACAGTCGCTGGACCTCATCATGCAGCTGCTGGACGAAGAAACCAAGATGGTGTTCATTACGGCAGGAATGGGTGGAGGTACGGGGACGGGTGCGAGTCCTGTCATTGCCCGTGCTGCCCGCGAACGTGGCCTGTTGACTATTGGAGTTGTCACGTTGCCTTTCCGCTTCGAACGGCGCGTGCGCATTGAGAAAGCGCTGAGCGGCATTGCCGAGCTGAAGAAAAGTGTCGATGCACTATTGGTCATTAACAACGAGCGTTTGCTGGAAATGTACAACGACAACATGACCACCATCGAAGAAGCATTCACGAAAGCTGATGAGGTGCTGACTACAGCTACTAAAACTATTGCAGAGATTATTACAGATGATGGTATCGTGAACCGAGACTTTTGTGACGTGGAGACTGTGATGAGGGAAAGTGGTGCTGCCATTGTCTCTGTCGGTTATGCCGAGGGAGAGAACCGTGTGTTGAAGGCTATGACTTCGGCCTTGAGTTCACCCCTGCTCAACCCCGTTGACATAGAGAAAACACAGCGTTTGCTCTACATTATCTATACAGGAAAGGAAAAACCTGTTACGATTTCGGAAACGGCGGAAATTAATCAGTTCATGGACACCCTTTCGCCCAACCTGCTGATGCTGTGGGGCTTGTATCGTGACGATAGTCTGGGTGATAAGGTGAAGGTTGCTATTGTGGCAACCGGATTTGACCAACTCCCCTTGAAGGAGGAGAATAGGGACGATGACCATGCTCGTATCATACGTGAGTTGGAGGCCTTCTATTATCCGCAGAAGAATAAGGTATCAGAAGAGTTGCAACCTCAAGATGAGGAGGTGAGAAGCCCGATATCGCATGCTGAGAAAACTTCTGAGAATCCCAACGCAGACAAAAAAACTGTTTCGTGGTTGAAGTCCATTATGGAACTTGCCCGTCGTACGTTTGAAGAGGAAGAATAGTAGGGATTGGCTTTCAATTGGCCGTTCCGCCCACCTCTTGCTGGCTGGAGATGCCGAAGTGCATGTGGGGCTCGATAGAGAGCACGCGTACTTCGGCATTTTCCATGCGCTCCACCTCGCGCACGTCACATCCATGATAGACGGCCTGCAACACGCGCAGGAAGAGGCCGTGACTGACGGCAAGGAGTGGGGCGGAGTGGGGGAGAGAGGCGGAGAAGGCGACCAACTTGTTGAGAAACTGTGCAGCACGCCCAGCCAGGTGGTCCATGGTCTCGGCCGACGGGTCGAGGTCGTGGCTGATGCTGATGTACGGGCCTCCCGTGTGGATGCCGAAGTCGCGCTCGCGCAGCAGCGGTTCCTCCTCTACGGGGCACTCCTGCCGCTGGGCTATGATGCGGGCAGTGGTGGAGGCTCGCAGGAGGTCGCTGGTCACTATGCGATGGAAATGTATGCCGGACAGACTATCGCGCAACTGTTCGGCCTGTCGGATGCCTTCGGCAGTGAGGTGGCCAGGCATCTGTCCCTGCAGGATGCGCTGCAGGTTCTCCTCGGTCTGGCCATGTCGGGTGATGTAGAGTTGTATCATGTGGGACAAAGGTACGAAGATTTTTCGTAATTCGTGACTCGTATTTCGTATTTATTTCTTATCTTTGTCTTTTGAACATCGATTTTAACCTTAAAAACTATAGATTTTGTGAAGTTATGAAACTGAAACGTATTTGTTTGGCCGCTTTTGCGGCTTTCGGCCTTGTAGCCGTGAGTGTGGCTCAGAGCCTCTCGCCCAGCACCAAGTGGCACTGGGAGGAAGGGACTATTGTCATTGACTCTCCCGTGCGCCCCGCCGGTCAGCAGCATGTGCTGGGACTGACGGCTCCCAAGATGGGGGTAGTGCGTGTGGCTTTCGTGGGTTTGGGTATGCGCGGGCCTGGTGCCGTGGAGCGCTTCACCTACATCCCCGGCACGCAGATTGTAGCTCTGTGCGACTACGAAGCTGCACGTGCCGAGAAGTGTCAGCAATACCTGCGCAAGGCTGGGTTGCCACCTGCTGCCATCTATTCGGGCGAGAAGGGCTACGAGGAATTGTGTAAGCGTCCGGACATCGACCTCGTGTATGTGGCCACCGACTGGGACCATCATTTCCCCGTTGCCAAGTGCGCCCTGGAGAACGGCAAGCACACTGCTATCGAGGTTCCCTCTGCCATGAATCTGGAACAGTGCTGGGAGCTCATCAACCTCTCGGAGAAGACACGCAAGCACTGCATGATTCTTGAGAACTGCTGCTACGACTGGTACGAACTGAATGCCCTGAACATGGCGCAGCATGGTGTGTTTGGCGAAATTCTGCGCGCCGAGGGTGCCTACATCCACAACCTTGACGACTTCTGGGACTACTATTGGAAGAACCCCGACGGCACAGACCCCGACAAACTGGGATGGCGCATGAAGTACAACATGGAGAACCGTGGCGACGTCTATGCCACTCACGGACTGGGCCCCGTGGCTCAGGCTCTGGACATCCATCGCGGCGACCGCTTCAAGACATTGGTGGCCATGGACACCAAGAGTGCCCACGGACGCGAATATGTGGAGAAGAAGACGGGACGTCCCTGCCCCAACTATCGCAATGGCGACCAGACAACTACCCTCATGCGTACGGAGAACGGCAAGGTGGTGGAGATTCAGCACAACGTCATGAATCCTCAGCCCTACAACCGTCTCTATAAGCTCACCGGCACCAAAGGCTATGCCACCAAGTATCCCGAACAGCACTTCGCCCTGGACAAGAGCCAGCTTTCGGCCAGCGGCGTAGCTCCCAAGGTTGACGACCTCTCGAGCCACGGCTTCCTGCCGAAGGCCGAGCACGACGCCCTGATGCAGAAGTATCAGCACCCCATCATCACCAAGTATGGAGCTATGGCTCAGAAGGTGGGTGGACACGGCGGCATGGACTTCTTCATGGATGCGCGCATGGTCTATTGCCTGCAGAACGGACTGCCCTTGGACATGGACGTTTACGACCTGGCCGAGTGGTGCTGCCTGGCAGAGTTGGGCTCCCTGTCGATGGACCACAACAGTGCTGCAGTGGCCTTCCCCGACTTCACTCGCGGCTACTGGAACCAGCAGAAGGGTTACAAGCATGCCTATGCTGCCCCCGAGGACGAGAAGGCTGCCGAAGAAGCTGCCGAGAAGTTTACGGCCCAGCTGAAGGCCCAGACGGCCAAGAAGAAGCTGTGGGAGAAGTATGACAAGAAAAAGAAGAAGTAAAGAGACGGCTAAGGCCGCTGACAAGTAAAAGAAAAAAGGTGCGGAATTGTTTGGCAGTTCCGCATCTTTTTCTTATCTTTGCACCCGATTTATGCCGTAGGGGCTCGGAAAAGCAGGCTCAGAGAGGAGACTCGCCTCGCGGTGAAACCCGTTAAATAACTAATAATAAACAATGTACGCAATCGTAGAGATTAACGGTCAACAGTTCCGCACGGAAGCCGGCAAGAAGCTTTTCGTACACCACATCGTGGGCTCAGAAGCTGGCCAGACTGTTGAGTTTGAGAGAGTGTTGTTGGTAGACAACGACGGTGCCATCACCGTAGGTGCTCCCGAGATTGAGGGTGCCAAGGTTGTAGCCGAGGTAGTGACTCCCCTGGTAAAGGGCGACAAGGTGCTGGTCTTCCACAAGAAGCGCCGCAAGGGCTACCGCAAGCTGAATGGCCATCGTCAGCAGTTCACGGAACTGACTATCAAGGAAGTTATTGCTTAACCCATTAATTAGAAGGAGAACAAATTATGGCACATAAAAAAGGTGTTGGTAGTTCTAAGAACGGCCGCGAATCGGCTGCTCAGAGATTAGGTGTTAAGATTTTCGGCGGTGAGAAGTGCATCGCTGGCAACATCATTGTTCGTCAGCGTGGTACTCGTCACTATGCAGGTGAGAACGTAGCCATGGGTAAGGACAACACCCTGTATGCCCTGAAGGATGGCGTCGTTTGCTTCAAGAAGGGTCGTCGCGACCGCTCAACAGTGAGCGTGATGCCCGAGGCATAAAGCCGCAGACACTGTCAAGAACAAAAAAATCCTCTCCAACGTTTGGAGGGGATTTTCTTTTTTCGTACATTTGTCCCTGTGAATTTATTGTTTAACCTATTAATACCTCGAAAAGTATGAACTACAAGATCGTGGAAGTTGAGGGCATTGGACCCGTGTATGCCGAGAAGTTGCAGGCTGCTGGCATCAATGACATTGAAACCCTGCTTGAAAAATGTGCTAAGCCCGCCGGACGCGCCGAGCTTGCTGAGAAGACAGGAATCTCGCCCAAACTGATTCTGACCTGGACCAACCATGCCGACCTCATGCGCATCAATGGCGTAGGTCCTCAGTTCTCCGAGCTGTTGGAGGCTGCCGGCGTTGACACCGTGAAGGAGCTGAAGCATCGCGTTCCTGCCAATCTGCAGGCAAAGCTGGAAGAGGTGAACGCAGAGAAGCATCTGGTGCGTCGCGT
The DNA here is from genome assembly GCA_002395775.1 of Prevotellaceae bacterium UBA4301. Classification (GTDB taxonomy): domain Bacteria; phylum Bacteroidota; class Bacteroidia; order Bacteroidales; family Bacteroidaceae; genus Physcousia. The sequence goes on along the minus strand of DGUV01000029.1, from coordinate 89,681 downwards.
GCCTGCTGTAGCCGAGGTCGAGAAGATGATTGAACAGGCCAAGGAACTGCCTGCTGTGATGGAGTACTGATCCACACGCTTCTCTACCATCCGCAAAAAAGGCTCTCCATCAACAGGGGAGCCTTTTCTCATTTTCTCATTTTCTCATTTTCTCACTCTCTCACTCTCTCATTTTCTCAAAGCCACATGAAGCCGGGGACTCTTACTCCTTCACCTCAAAGTAGTCTTCAAGTTCCTGCTGAGCCTCGCCGTTGGGATTGGCTATGTCGCGAATGATGTGTCCGTTCTCCAACAGGGCTATGCGCGGGCAGATGTCAACGGTGTGGTTGAGGTTGTGGCTGCTGACGAGGATGGTGGCCCCGGTCTCCTTGTTGTAGGCCGTGAGCAGGTGCTTGATGAGCGACTGGCTCGTGGGGTCGAGGAAGTTGAAGGGCTCGTCCAGGATAAGCACTTGAGGCCTTAAGAGCATGGCGGCCACGATGCCCACCTTCTGCTTGTTGCCGGCCGACAGGTTGCGGATGAGCTTTTTGTGGCCCAGCAGCTCGCCTGCCATGAAGTGCTCGTATTTTGCCAGTTCGGCTTCCAACTGCTCGTCGGCCATGCCGCTGATGCGAGCTATGAATTGGAAATATTCGTCGGGAGTCAGATAGTCGATGAGGAAAGAGTCATCGATGTAGGCTCCGGTCCAGTCCTTCCACTGTTCGGTCTGGGTAACATCGATGTCGATGTCATGGCCATCTGCCGTGCCACTGATGCGAACGCAGCCAGTGTCGGCCTTGATGAGGTCGAGAATGAGGCGGAACAGGGTGCTCTTTCCGGCACCATTGTTGCCGACCAGTCCCAGAAGCTCACCGTCGTGGATGGTGTATTCTGTAATGTCAACGGCTGTCTTCTCGCCGAAGGTCTTCTTGAGATTTTCAATTTTGATATTCATTGGGGTAGCAGTTTACGGGGGTTATGAATTGCGTGAGGCGCGGAATCCTTCCATGTTCTCATAGCGGCGAACCATGAAACGGCGGTAGATGTTGCGGAGCCAAAGACGATGAGTGAGGATGCCTGCCACGCCAAGCAACATGAAGGGGAAGTAGCCCCATGCGGGACCAAGCAGCAGGACGCACACCTTCTCCAAAGCCAGTGGCAGGAAGAGGATGATCATGGACACGATGTTCTGCATCATAGTGCCTGAGTTACCGCCAGAGAGCTTCACGTTAAGAGGCAATGTGTTCTTGTTATAGACAGCCAACTGGAATACGCAGGGATAGAGGACGCCTGCCGTGAACAGGAAGTAGCCCACACACATCCACACGGAAAGTTTCCCGATAATCATGAGCGGAAGCATGAGCAGCAGCGGGATGAAGAGCATGCCCATGTTGAAATAGTATTTGGCACGAAGCAGGTCATAGACAGTCTCGCGTCGCGACATCAGGCCGTCGATGTAGTTGCCCTCGTAGCACATGATGGTGATAAGTGTCATTACGCCCAATATCACATAGTCGTAGAGGCAGATGAAGGAGCGCATGAAACTGCCGTCATAGACATCCGTGAAATAGAGCATGATGCCAAAGAACAAGATGAGCCCCATGGCCACATAGAACTGCATCTTGGCTTGTTTGTTGCGGAGTCGCAGACGAATCTCCATCTTCAGGTACTCGCCCATGGTGCCATAGCGGTTGAGCATGGAGAATTGTGAGGCGCTCTTGAGTTCTACTTCTTCTTTTTTTCCAATCTCGTTGTACACCATGCCCATCTGCAGACGGTAGTTGGCCCAGTAGGCGAGAGCCAAGGCCACGATGACGATGAGCCAAGGCCACCACTGCCATTGCACGAAACCTTGCATGAAGGTGACAAAGGGCACGCGCAACACATTGTGGTCGGGCAGGACACACACACACACCAATGCCGCATGCAGAGCCAGAGGAGCAAGGAACCAAAGCATGTGTTTCATGCACAAGGCACGGGTGAACAGATAGCCCATACCGTTCAAGACGAACAGCACCCAATAGCCCAACAGCCACCCGATGAAGCCCCACCATCCCATGAGGGGGACAACAGACACCAAGCCGAAAGGCACAAGGAAGAAGCCCCAGAAGGTGTTGCCCCAGGAGAGCATGGCACGGATAAGGTAGGAATGCATCAGGAAGGAGCGTCGCACAGGCAGCAGAGCATAGGTGTGGGTCTTCTGTGCCGGAGTCTCTTGCAGCATGAAGCGCGTCCAGAAGTCGATGATGAGCAGATAGAAGAACCCTCCGTCCAACCGGTGGTAGGCTGCGGAGTAGTCGCCCTTGAGGCCAAAGCCCAGCGACACGCCCATAATGATCATCAGGGCGGCGTAGTATGCCACCATGAACCATGCCAGGAACTTCATGAAGCGGTTCCTCTCGAACATGGGGTGACGCTCGTCCTTCAGGGTCTCCGTGCGCTCAATCAGTCGGTAGAGTTGATATTTGTTCATAGTGTTGCAAGATAGCGTTCGGCTTCAATTGCAGCTTTTGCACCGCTGCCTGCAGCAATGACGGCCTGACGATAGTGCGGGTCGGCCACATCACCAGCGGCAAAGACACCTGGGATACCTGTGCGAGGGCTGTCGCCTTCTACTATGATGTATCCTGTCTCGTCGGTCTTCACCCACGGACGGAAGATGTCGGAGTTAGGCTTGTGACCAATGGCCAGGAAGAATCCGTCGATGGGCAGGTCATAGTGCCGCTCGTCGGCTTCTCCACGGCGATGCACAAGGTGGGCACCCTCCAGACGTTCTGTCCCATAGAGTCCCTCCGTGTTGTGTTCAAACAGGACTTCAATCTTGGGATTCTGCATGACGCGGTCTTGCATGATCTGTGTGGCACGCAGGTAGGGCTTGCGCACGATGAGATAGACCTTCGAGGCCAGTTGGGCCAGATAGGAGGCCTCCTCGCAAGCCGTGTCACCACCGCCTACGACGGCCACCGTCTTCTTGCGATAGAAAAAGCCGTCGCAAGTGGCACAAGCCGATACCCCGCGGCCATTGAAGTCTTTCTCATCCTGCAGACCCAGGTATTTGGCCGTGGCTCCGGTGGCGATGATGATGGTGTCGGCGGTTACCTCCGTCTCATCGTCAAACCAAACGTGGTAGGGGCGCTGGCTGAGGTCGGTCTTTACGGCGATGGCTGGACGCATCTCACAGCCGAAGCGTTCGGCCTGACGACGGATGTCCTCCATCATGTCGAAACCTTGCACCCCATCGGGGTAGCCAGGAAAGTTCTCCACTTCGGTGGTCTGCGTGAGTTGTCCACCAGGTTGAATGCCCTCGTAGAGGACGGGACTGAGGTTTGAGCGTCCGGCGTAGATGGCTGCAGTGTAGCCCGCAGGGCCTGCGCCAATGATAAGGCAACGAATGTGCTCCATAATCTCTTTTATCTTAAGTCTATGATTTCTGTTTCGGGATATTTGCTCTTGGGAAAGACGAAGTGCGAGTCAGCAAATTTCCGCCCCGTGGCAAACGAGTTAACCACGATGCGCACCCACTGGCGCTTGCCTTGCCGCATGGAGACGCGAACGGGATTGAGCTGTTCGTCCACTTCGAGATAGATTTCCCTTATCTCCATCTTTGCATTATCGGCCGTGAGAAAGAGTTTGTAACCCTTCTTCCCGTTGGTGATGGTCCCTTGCTTCATCTTGTAGTTGAAGCCACGCTTGTAGATGTCGAGAAAGGCGTAAGGGTTCACCGCTTGCAGTTCCGTGCCGGTGGGCTCGGTCATGGCCACCTCGGTGTCACCTGTCTGCAGGCTCCATTGTGTCTTGCCATCGAACCATGTCTGCATTTCGGCAGTGTCCATCACGAACTTCTTGCCTTGGATGTCCATTCGCCCACTGACAGAGCCCTGATTGGTTTTGCCCATGAGCGTGGTGGCAGTGAACTGTATGCTCAGGCCTCCAGCCTTGTTGATGTGCGCAGCCGTGGCATCGAGTATCTTCCGGGCTTCCTTGTCCTTGCTTGCGCCCATGCTTGGGAGCGTGAGCAGGGCCAGGAGTAAAAGTAATGTGAAACGTCGTACCATAGTTATCTAATGTTTTCAAGTAATCTAAGTAATTCTATGTCGCCCACGCACAGCACCTCGCGAGGCTTGCTGCCCTGGGCTGGCCCTACGACACCAATCTTTTCCAATTGGTCCATGAGTCGGCCTGCGCGGTTGTAGCCGATGGCGAATTTGCGTTGAATCATGCTGGTGCTGCCTTGCTGGGTAGAAACCACAAGCTTTGCCACTTCCTCAAGCATGGGGTCGAGCCGTTCCATATCGACATCCGGACCTTCGCCACCGTCGCCCTCCATGGCCACATGGGGCAGGGGGAAGGGAGCGTTGTAGCTTTGCTGGCAGGCGATGTAGTTGCAGATGCGTTCCACCTCGGGGGTGTCAACGAAAGCACACTGCACGCGCACGGGTTCGTTCCCTGCGAGGAACAGCATGTCGCCCTTTCCTACAAGTTGGTTGGCACCAGGGCGGTCGAGGATGGTGCGCGAGTCTATCATGGCACTCACCTTGAAGGCCATGCGTGCAGGGAAGTTGGCCTTGATGGTGCCGGTAATGATGTTGGTGGTGGGGCGCTGTGTGGCTATAATCATGTGTATGCCCACCGCACGTGCCAGCTGGGCAATGCGGGCAATGGGCAGTTCTATCTCCTTGCCGGCAGTCATGATGAGGTCGCCAAACTCATCGATGATGACTACGATGTAGGGCATGAACTTGTGCCCGTTGTTGGGATTGAGCTGGCGAGACTTGAATTTTTCGTTATATTCCTTAATGTTTCGCGCACGCGCCTTCTTCAGTAGGTCATAGCGAGTGTCCATCTCCTGGCAAAGGCTCTTGAGCGTCTGCACCACCTTGTTCACATCAGTGATGATGGGCTCTTCTGTGTCCTCGTTCCCTTCCACCTGTGCAAGGAAATGATTGACGATGGGGTTATAGACACTGAATTCCACCTTCTTGGGGTCAACCATCACCAACTTAAGTTCAGCGGGGTGTTTCTTGTAGAGTAGGGAAGTGATGATGGCATTCAGGCCGACCGACTTACCCTGACCCGTAGCACCGGCCACAAGGAGGTGAGGCATCTTCGCCAGGTCAACCATGAAGATTTCGTTGGTGATGGTCTTGCCGAGCGCCATAGGCAGCTCAAACTCCGTGGTTTGGAACTTGCGGCTGTTGATGATGCTCTCCATCGAAACCATTTGAGGCTTGGCATTGGGGACTTCGATGCCCACGGTTCCCTTGCCTGGGATGGGAGCGATAATGCGGATGCCCAAGGCACTTAGGCTCAGGGCAATATCGTCCTCGAGGTTGCGAATCTTGGAGATACGCACACCGGGAGCAGGTGTGATTTCATAAAGTGTAATGGTGGGGCCGACGGTGGCCTTGATGCTGCTGATTTCCACACCAAAGTTCTGCAGGGCGCGCAGGATTTGGTCCTTGTTCTTCTTCTGCTCCTCCATATCGACAGCCACGTTGGCCGTATCACGTTTGTCAAGGAGGTCGATGGTGGGATACTTATACATCGAGAGGTCCAGCTTCGGGTCATAGGGTTCCAGCGCTCCGGTGCTGTCCAGGTCGGCCTCTTCCTCGCCTTTGCCAATGCTCACGGTCATCTCCTTCTCCTCAGGAAGCTGTTCTTCGTTGCTCTTGACCTCGAAAGGCACTTCAGCAGGAATCTCCGCAACGGCCGCCTTTGTCTCGGAACCAAAGGTTATGGTGGTGGCAATTTCCTCTTGGGAGCGTTCTTCATGAGGCTCTAAGGGCTCATCGTCTAAGCTCGCGAGGCTATCGTCATCGCCCCTAAGGGCTTCGTCCGTAGGCTCTATAGTCTCTTCCTTGCGAGCGCGGGCAAGGGTCTTGCGAATGAAGTGGATGGTTTCTCCGCTCAGGTAGCCCACATAGGCCACAGCGGTGATAATGAGCGCGATGAGTGTGCCCAAGATGCCAATCTTGCCTGCAAGATATTCGAGTGCAGTCTGGCCGTGCATGCCACCGAGTATGATGTAGCTGTCGGTAAAGAAATAACGCTGGAACAAAGCCCCTGCCACCGAGAACCAGATGGTGAGCAGAATGCAGTTGATGAGCCACTTCCACATGCGTATGCGGCCTATCTGCAGAATCTTGAACGCCAAGGCGATCATCAGAATGGGCAGGAAGAAGGTGGCTTGTCCGAAGGTGCGGTTCATGGCATTCTCCACGAGCCAGACGCCTCCGCGCCCCAGCCAGTTGCGGGCAGGTTCGTCGTCGGCCAGATGCTGGTCATAGGCTCCAGTGAATAGGTTCGACACGAAGGCAATGAGCAGCAGAATGGCAATCAGTATCATTGCTCCTCCCGTAATCCATCGTATCAACTCCCCTTTGCTCACGGGGTCTTCCATGTCCCCGCTGTCCGTCAAGCGTGCTTTCGACTTCTTCTCGTCGCGTTTCGTATGTTTTTGTTTCGTTGTGTTAGCCATATATATAATGTATTTAGCGCACAAAGATACGACTAAGCGAGCGAAATCGCAAATTAATTTAAAGTTTTCCGAGGTCTCGCATTCGAAAATCATCAAACATGTTTGGTATTTTGCGTGCGAAATCGTATCTTTGTCCTCATATTATGTAATTCACCCTAATGAAAGTCAACGATAAAGCTAAAACCATTTACCACGCCGACACGCTCGATTTCGTGCGGGTTGCCATCGAGTATTGCGCCTTTCTCGAGAAGTCACAAGGGCGTGGGCGTGAGGACTATCTCGACAAAATGCTCAAACTCCTGCCCTTGCTCTATCTGAAAGCCCAATTGCTGCCACAGGTGGAGAGCGAGGGCGACTTCCTGCCGCAAGGCAAGGTCACTGAGGACGACTACAACTTCATACGCCGTACGGCCTTCGACATCCTGCCCGACGAGGATCAGTACCTCGACGTAAGCTACGACACGGGCATGGAGACCGACGAGACGCAGTGGAAATCTCTCTCTGAGCATATGGCCGACATCTATCAGCCGCTAAGGAACTTCCTCGCTGTCTATCAGGATGGGGTGGAGGACTGCATGACCGATGCCTTGTGGGCCGTGCGTGACAACTTTGAACTTTATTGGGGCGATGCCGTGGTCGATGCCATGAAGCGGCTCCATCACATACGTTTTGCCAACGATGGAGACAAGTAAGGAAGTGAAGAGACTCTATCAGCGGTTCGATAAAAAGAAGATTGCCGCCATGCCTCGTGTCCTTTTCGAAGGCCGCATCATCGTTGTCCAGAGTGAGGCCGAAGCCAGTAAGGCTGTCGATTACCTGCTTGCCCAACCCCTGCTGGGTTTCGACACGGAGACACGGCCCACCTTTCGTCCCGGTCCCATGAACATGGTGGCGCTGCTGCAGGTGGCATCTGCCGACACCTGTTTCCTGTTTCGCCTCAACCACATGGGGCTGACCCCTTCGCTCATTCGTCTCTTGTCCGATAAGCAGGTGAGGAAGGTGGCCCTTTCGTGGCGCGATGACACACAGCAACTCCATCGCCTGGGCGATTTCGAAATGGGCGAGTTCTTTGACCTGCAAACCCATGTGGGAGAGTTTGGTATCGAAGACCGCAGCCTGCAGAAGCTCTATGCCAATGTCTTTGGCCAACGCATATCCAAGGGCCAGCAGTTGAGCAACTGGGAGGCCGAAAACCTGACCAATGCGCAAAAGCTCTATGCGGCCACCGACGCATGGGCCTGCCTGAGAATATATGAGGAACTGGAACAATTGAAACGAGACAACAACTGGGAATTGATTAAGGATGAAGAACTTGTATCTGAATAAAGGAAAGGACGAGAGCCTGCGACGCTTCCATCCGTGGGTGTTTTCTGGAGCCGTGAACCATGTCGATGGTAAGCCTGCAGAGGGCGACCTCGTGCGTGTGCTGACTCACGATGGCGAGTTCATAGCCGTTGGACATTGGCAGATAGGGAGCATTGCCGTGCGTGTGCTTTCGTTTGACGACGAACCGATTGACCAAGACTTCTGGGCCACCCGACTATCGACGGCTTATCAACTGCGAAAGGCCATCGGGGTTGCCGAGAATCCAGACAACAGCACCTATCGCCTGGTGCATGGCGAGGGCGACAACCTGCCGGGGCTGGTCATCGACATCTATGGCCAGACAGCCGTCATGCAGGCGCACAGCGTAGGGATGCACGTTTCCCGAATGTCAATAGCCCAAGCTCTGAAGCAAGTGATGGGCGAACGCTTGCAAAGCATCTATTACAAGAGCGAGACAACGCTTCCCTTCAAGGCCGAATTGGGACAGGAGAATGGATTCCTGCTTGGCAGTTCCTCCGACAATGTTGCCATGGAGAATGGCCTGAAGTTCCACATTGACTGGCTTAAAGGACAAAAGACAGGATTCTTTGTGGATCAGCGTGATAACCGCAGCCTGGTGGAGAAATACGCTAAGGGTCGGAACGTGCTGAACATGTTCTGCTATACGGGTGGCTTCAGTGTCTATGCCATGCGCGGCGGAGCCCAGTTGGTACATTCCGTGGATAGCAGCCAGAAGGCTGTCGATTTAGTGAATGCCAATGTCGAGCTCAACTTTCCTGGCGACCTTCGCCACAAGGCTTTTGCCGACGACGCCTTTAAGTATCTCGAGCAGATGGAGACTGCCTACGACCTTGTCATCCTTGACCCACCCGCATTCGCCAAACACCGCGATGCCGTACGTCATGCCATCAAGGGATACACGAAACTGAACGCCAGGGCGATGGAGAAGATGCCCAAGGGCAGCATCCTGTTCACCTTCTCTTGTTCGCAAGCCATCTCTAAGGAACAGTTCCGCATGGCTGTGTTCACTGCCGCTACACTCGCGCATCGCAAGGTGAGCATCCTTCACCAGTTGCATCAGCCTGCCGACCATCCTATCAACATCTATCATCCCGAGGGAGAATACCTCAAGGGGCTTGTGCTCTACGTCGAATAGCATATCTGTAAACTATATCGAATAAAACGACATAAATATTTAATACTATGAACATTAAGATTCGTCTAACCATCCTCAACTTCTTGGAGTTTGCCGTCTGGGGTGCTTATCTCATCTCCATGGGACTCTATCTGGGCAGTGAAGGATTGGGGTCCAACATCGGTTGGTTCTATTCGGTTCAAGGCTTCGTTAGCCTGTGCATGCCTGCCCTCATGGGCATTGTTGCGGACAAGTGGATTCAGGCTCAACGCCTGCTGGGCCTTTGTCATGCCTTGGCAGGGTGTTTCATGATTGCCGCCTGCTTCTATGGACTCTCGGCTGCGGGGCATGTGAGCTTTGGCATCTTGTTCACGCTCTACACCCTCAGCGTGGCCTTCTTCATGCCTACTATTGCCCTGACCAACTCTGTGGCTTACAATGCTCTTGAGAAAGAAGGACTGGACACCGTGAAGGCATTCCCTCCCATTCGCGTATGGGGCACTGTGGGTTTCATCTGCTCCATGTGGGCAGTCAACCTCTTGGGCATCAAGGCCACCCCTTATCAGTTTGCACTCTCGGGAGGCCTGAGCATCATCATGGCCCTCTATTCACTCAGCATGCCAGCCTGTCCCACGAACAAGAGCGGCGAGAAGAAGTCGCTGGTCGATGCGCTGGGCTTGCGTGCCTTTGCCCTGTTCAAGGACTATCGCATGGCCGTTTTCTTCATCTTCTCCATGCTGCTGGGCTCTTGTCTGCAGATTACCAATGGCTATGCCACAAGCTATCTGGAGGCATGGGGAGCACTCCCTGAGTATGCCGACTCCCTGATGGTTAAGTATAGTGTCATCATCACCAGCATATCACAGATGAGCGAGACGCTCTGCATTCTGCTCATTCCTTACTGTCTTTCTCGCTTCGGCATCAAGAAGGTGATGCTCATGGCCATGATGGCATGGGTGTTCCGCTTCGGTTTCTTTGCCATCGGCAATCCGGGGACGGGCTTCGTGTTCATCATCCTGTCGATGATAGTCTATGGCGTGGCCTTCGACTTCTTTAACATCAGCGGTTCGCTCTTTGTTGATAAGGAGACCGACCTCAGCATCCGCAACTCGGCACAGGGTCTGTTCATGATGATGACCAATGGCTTTGGCGCCACGGTGGGCATGCTCAGCGCCCAGATGGTGGTCAATCACTATGTCTATGACTTGCCTGCGGGCACCGACGTGCTTCCTGGCTGGCAGACATGCTGGTACATCTTTGCCGGCTATGCCCTTGTCGTGGCCATCCTGTTTGCCATTTTGTTCCGATACAACCACGAAGTCAAGGAGGATTGAACTGCATGAAAGAAGAACGGTTCTTCTATCAACCCGACATCCATCTTGGCGAACTGAGCAAGGAGGACACCCAGCACGCCATTCGCGTCTTGCGCATGCGTGAAGGCGACGAGTTGTGGCTGATGGACGGAAACGGCACATTCTATCATGCCCATATTACGCTGGCAAGCAACCATCGCTGTGCCTATCGCATACTGGAGTCCCAACCCCAAGAACGTGCTTGGCGGGGCCACCTCCATCTGGCAATGGCTCCCACGAAACTGAACGAGCGCACGGAATGGTTTGCCGAGAAGGCTACGGAGATTGGCGTCGATGAGTTCTCGTTCCTCGATTGCCAGTTCTCAGAACGTCGTGTACTGAAGACCGAACGCATAGAAAAGATTGTCATCTCGGCCATGAAACAAAGCCGAAAGGCATGGTTGCCCAAGGTCAACCCTATGCTTCCTTTTAAGGAGTTCGTAACACGGCCAACCTCGGACCAATGCTATATTTGTCATTGTCATGAGGGCGAGAAGCCCTTCCTGTCAGATGTATTAAGGGTGGGCGAGGATGCCACTGTGCTCATCGGCCCAGAGGGCGATTTCTCTATTGAGGAAGTCCGCTTGGCAGAGAGTTTGGGATTCCAATCCGTCTCTCTCGGCAAGAGTCGTTTGCGAACCGAAACGGCAGCTCTCGTGGCTGTACATATTATGCAACTTAAAAAACAAATCCTATGAAAAAGTGGGGTATCATGGCCGCCCTTGTTGCTGTGGCCGTAGGTGCTTTCTTTGCTTGGAAAGCCTTTAAAGGTAGGGGAGACTCGATGGCTTCCTCGTTGCCCGCCGACATCTCAATGGTGGGACGTGTCGATGCCAAACAACTGGCTCTGGACTATGGACTCTCGTTTTCGGACCTCAAGTCATGGCTTCTTTCAGGTGATAAGGAAGAGGTCGGCATCGACCTTGTCACGCCGGCCTACGTCTTTGCTTCGGAACAGAGTCTTGGTGCCATTGTACCCCTCGACGATGCCAAGCAATTTGCACAGTTCTTGCGTGACAAAGGCTACATCACCGAGGAACAGCGAGGACTGCTTTGGACCGTTCTTGACGGCAACATACTGATGGGTATCGACGACGACCGTGCCATGCTCATGGGGCCAGCCGTCGGAGAAGCACAAGACTTCCTCCGTAACACCATAGCCGAATGTCTGCGGCAGGACGCCTCGAAGAGTGGCAAGCAGAGCAAAATCTACGAACAAATGGCGCAACGCAAGGAGCCCATAGCACTCGCCACCACCATGGCAGCCCTGCCCGATGGCATCGTTCCGCGTCCCGTCTCCAAGCTTCTGCGTAACATTGACCTTTCGGAGTTGGGCCTGAGCGCCGGTCTGACAGCTCACAAAGAAAGAATCTCGTTGTCGCTGACGCCACAATCCGACAACACGACGGTCAACTCCTTCCTCGACAAACTGAACGAGGTGTTCCAGCCCATCGACGGTTCTCTTGTCCAGTCAGTACCCGCCCGTCCAGCCCTGCATCTTGAAATCGGTCTCGACGGCACAAAGTTGCTCACACTTTTGCGGCAGAATCAAGCCATACGCACGGTCATGCTCATGCTCAACACCCTGTTTGACTTCGACATGCTCATGAACAACATTGCAGGAGATGTCTCCCTCACTTGGCCTTCACTTTCCGGCGACTTTGTGATGCAGGCCTCTGTGACCGATGACAGTTTCATGCAGAACGTCAGCTCATGGAACGACAAACTCACCCGCCTGGCCGGACTGCAATTCCAGTCAGCCACAGCCAATCAGGCTTCGGCCAACTACAAAGGTAAGACCTATTACTTCTCCACGAATAACAACCTTTTGCGCATCTCCCGCACCCCCTCATTGGCCTATTCTACAGGTCATTACGACGTGAAACATCGTATTCAAGATGAGATGAAGGGCTGCCGCCTCTTTGCTTCGGCCGATTTAGCCGAACTTACCCAGGCACTGGGTGAGGGGCAGACCGAACGCTACCTCAAACTATTCCAACGAGTCGATATTTCACTAACCACAACACGGGAGCTACGCATCGACCTCGTTGCCCGAGAGGGGGCCAACCTTCTTCAAGAACTCATGACTCAAACACAAGACTGATGCAGGAAATTCGTCTTTCACACACGCTGCCCGAAGTCTTTGCCATGCACGACGACCTCCAAAGCGAGGTCTGGCAGCAGGATGTCACCTTCCTCCGGGGCAAGACCTATTTGCTGGAAGCCTCGTCAGGCACCGGCAAGTCCTCCCTCTGCAGTTTCATCTATGGTTTCCGATCCGACTATCAGGGAATCATCACCTTCGATGGGCAAAACATACGTCGCCTGGGGGTAGGGGACTGGACACGTCTGCGACAGCGTCACATCTCGCTAATGTTCCAAGAGTTACGCCTTTTCCCCGAACTGACAGCTCTAGAGAATGTACTGATAAAGAACCGCCTGACTGGTTTTAAGAATAAGAAAGCCATCCTCCAATGGTTCGACGAGCTGGGAATCAGTGACAAGGTCAATTCACCCCTCCGCCTGATGAGCTTCGGCCAACAGCAGCGTGTGGCTATGATGCGTTCTCTGGTTCAGCCCTTCGACTTTCTCTTTGTCGATGAACCCATCAGCCATCTCGATGACCAGAACTCCCGTTCCATGGCCGACATCATGATGGAGGAAGCCACTCGACAGGGTGCAGCCGTCGTTGTAACGAGCATTGGCAAACACATGGAACTCCACTATGACCAGATTCTTCATCTCTAAAAACCGCCAGTCTGTGCGAAACACTATAGCAATATGATTTGGAAACTCCTCCGTCAGCATCTCTCCACCCTGCAACTGGCAGGCTTCTTCCTGGCCAATCTTGTGGGCATGCTCATTGTCCTTTTCGCCCTCCAGTTCTATCGTGATGTCAAGCCCCTCTTCTCGCAAGACGACGGGCTAATCTCCGGCGACTATCTCATTCTCTCCAAGCGCATCTCAGCCATAGGCATGGGATCTTCAACATTCTCCCAGCGCGAACTGGACGAAATACGTTCGCAACCCTTCACAGGCAGCCTCGGCACCTTCACGGCCAGCCAGTACAAGGTTTCTTGCTCCATGGGCATCGAAGGCGTGGCCAACTTTGGTACGCAGATGTATTTCGAGTCTGTGCCCGACCCCTTTGTCGATGCCGACCATAGTCGCTGGCACTATGCTGAGGGCGACCCCATTGTCCCCATCATCCTGCCACGCAGCTATTTAGCCATCTACAACTTCGGTTTTGCGCAGAGCCGCTCCCTGCCCAAGTTGTCCGAGGGTCTGGTCTCGATGATAGACATGACGCTTGTCCTTCGCGGAGAGGGAAAGGAGGAACGCTTACGCGGTCGTGTCGTGGGCTTCACCAATCGTCTGCAGACCATACTTGTCCCACAGGACTTCATGGAATGGAGTAACCGACGTTTTGCACCCAATGCCGACGTTTCACCCACACGCTTGATTCTCAAAGTCGGGAATCCTGCCGACCAGCGCATAGCCCAGTTCGTCAAGTCACACGGTTATGACGTTGACGAAGACAAGTTACAGGCAGGCAAGACCACCTATTTCCTCCGCGTGGCCAGCGGTGTGGTCATGGGTGTCGGGCTGCTCATCAGCCTGCTGTCGTTCTTCATACTCATGCTCAGCATCTACCTGCTCGTGCAGAAGAACACCCAGAAGCTTCAGAACCTCCTGCTCATTGGCTATAGTCCCGCCCGTGTATCATTGCCCTACCAGTTGCTCACCATAGGCGTCAACCTAGTGGTTCTCCTACTCGCCCTCGGCCTACTTTGGTGGCTTCGCGGCCAATACATGCAACAGCTTTGGGCTATGTTCCCCACCATGCATCAGGGTAGTATGCTGGGCAGCATCCTGCTGGGCCTCGTCCTCTTCCTTCTCGTCTCCGTGCTGAACGTCCTTGCCGTCCGACGCAAGGTCATGGCTATTTGGCAGGGGTAGGAGAAGGATGCCTTATTTCGTAATTTTGCTCATGTAAGTGGGTGGGAAACAGTTCCACCCGAAACTATAACAAGTATAATATAAGGAGGACCATGAATATCGAGGAGCATCGCGAGTTCTGCCTGACGGGCATAATGTCCTCTCTCCGGCTCTGGGTAGCGGATGTGATGAACCTTCTCTCGCCCAATTGCTGTGCTATCTGTGGTTCCCATCTCTGCCCCAGTGAGCAGAAACTTTGTGCGCGATGCCTTCTTTCCCTGGATTATCTTCCCGAAAGGGACTTTTATGACAATCCTTCGGCACGGCTCTTCTGGGGAAAGGTGGCTGTCGAGCGTGCACACAGCCACTTGCTCTATCGCAGTTCATCGGCGGTCAGCACGCTGTTGATGCAACTAAAATACAATCATCGTCCTGACCTTGGCCTATGGTTGGGCAGGCAGATGGCACACGAGCTGCAGCCCCGAGGGTTCTTTGAGGGTATCGACGGAATTGTACCGGTGCCATTGGCGTGGCAAAGATTGTTGAAGCGAGGTTACAACCAAAGCCTTATGCTAGCCCGGGGGGTGTCCGAGGTGACAGGATTGCCCGTTGTCGCAGACATGGTGCGGCGCAAACGGAACAATCCCTCACAGACCCGCCTCTCTGGCGAGGAACGTATCCAAAATGCGCAAGACCTCTTTGTTGCATGCAAGAAAGAACGTCATCACCATGTCTTGCTGGTTGATGACGTTCTTACAACTTCTGCTACGCTCGTATCGTGTGCTCAGGCCATCAGTATGGCCAATGCCGGTATGCGGTTTTCCATTCTTACTTTAGGGCGTGCCCATTAGCTGAGTCTCACTGCCGGCTGAGTATCTTGCGACCCTTGCGAATGTGAACACCCTTTTCTCCCTTATCCATAGGACGGCCACTGAGGCTGAAGGTTGGGGTTTGCGACATATCCTCCTTGTCAGCCCCAATTTCCTCTATACCCACGGCGGTCTGCCCAATGAGGTAGTATTCGGCATCACGTGCCGATGCAGCGGTGACCTTCAGATAGGGTTCGCCGGCAGGGATTGTAGCCTGACTTACACGGAAAAATCCGATACCCAAGTCGTCGCGTTCGCCCCACTTGTAATAGCTGACTTGCTCTGTTGTCTCAATCTCGACGGGCAGATAGTGGTCGCCCATGAGTTTGTTTGCCGATGGGGTGGCAGGACTCACGCTGGCAGTTTTCAGTGTGACTGACGTTCCAGGCGTGCCACGAAGGAGGAAGCCCGTGCGGGCAGGAATGGTTGTGGCAATGCGTGTGAGTTTCACTGTGTCGAGTTCCGTATTGAAGCTGCCGACATAGAAGGCATCCACGCCCTCTGGCAGTTGCAGCGCATAAGGAGCATACATGGCCACCCATCCGCTGGCGGGAATAGTGGTACTGAGTGCGTAGGTACGTGCGGGGTCGAAAGGCAGGTGGGGAGGCTGGTTGTAGCCACAATTCTGGTTGGCTATGAGCTGGGCATACTGACGATGGTCCATGAGGTGAGGCATGCGGTAGTCCGACTCAAAGTTGGTGGCCGTGATGATGAGCGCGTTGCTGGCCGAATTGTAAGTCACAAGTTCCTCGCGCCAGTCACCGAGAAGGTCACCCATGACACAAGGGTTGTTCTTGGTGTAGTTGCAAAGCGTGCCGGGCGTATAGTTCGACCCGTTGACTTGTATGCGGTCGAAGTAGCGTCCGTTTGCATTCCAGTGAGCAATGATGCTCTTGTCAAAGAATTCGTCGTAGGGGTCACCGTCCCAGTAAATGCGATTGTTGATGGCGGCTCCGCTGCTCCCGATGGCCCATGAGTCGGCAATAGTCTGTCCCTTACAGTCCATGAGTGCTCCGGTGCATGAGGCCATGAGTTCGGCTCCATCATGTGAGGAATCGAAGTTGGCCGCAAGTCCGCGTCCTGTGTCTCCGCCTGCAGTTTGATAGACAAGCAACTTGCCTGTACGCGCATCGCGGAGTTCGTAGCCATAAGGCTTTTCTTCGTGTGGCATGAATACTTCTTGTCCGGGGTTGTCCCAGTCGAAGTCGCTCATGTGTAGGGCATCACCATGCCCCAATCCTGTACGATAGACAATGCCCTTGCCATCATTATCGAGGCAAGCTGCACCATATACAATCTCATCGCAACCATCTTCATCGACATCGCCGGAAAGGACAAAATGGGCACCTTCGCCCCAAAGTCCCTGTCCGCTGGTTGCACTCCGATGGAGCCAGCGCAGGGTCAGTTGCATACCATCCCAATCATAGGCACCAACGGCAGCTCCGCGATAGTAGCCACGACAGAGTATGGCACTGGGCGTCACACCATCAAGGTGTGCTACACAAGCCAAATAGCGCTCTGAACGATTCTGATTGGAGTCTCCCCAAAAACCGCTTGCACTGACATCGCCATATTTCGTGTGGTAGGACATGGTGGAAAGTTCGGCCCCCGTAAGGCCGTCAAAGACCGTCACATACTCGGGACCAGCATCGGGTTTACCACGACCGTTGAGCCATGAGGCTGTGGGGTCATCGCCCGACATGACCACATAGTTGCCCTCACCATCGACAGTGCCCGGGGCTGTCTTGCAGATGAGTTCGCCATATCCGTCACCGTCGAAGTCCCAGACGACGAAGGGAGTGGTGTGGGCTCCAGAGCGAATGTTGGGGCCGATGTTGATGCGCCATAGCTGAGTACCATCAAGCTTGTAGCAGTCGATATATGTGTCACTGGTGACGCCATTCGAAGCTGCATCTTTCGAGTTGGACGGATCCCACTTGAGCACAATCTCGTATTCGCCATCGCCATCCATGTCATAGAAGGCTGCGTCATTGGGAGTGTAAGTGGCCCCCAGGCCTCGGGTGTCGGTGGGCGTCTTTGTGGCTACTTCCATGCTCTGGTTTGCCCATGTCTTGCGGCTGACTTCAGTCTCAAGCAGGTTGCCGTTGAGGTCGTAAACCTCAAGACGATAGTAGGAAGAAGCATTTCCGCCTGTGTCACGGAAGTTGGTGCGGGCATAGATGTACTCGCCCTTGTTCAGGGCCGTAGTCTGGCTGCTGGCATTTGTGCCACGGTAGAGTTTGAATTTCACCTGGTTGTCATCGGCCAGCCTATAGCGCCAACTTACAAGATTTCCGCTTGAGCCGCTTGCGCTGAGATTCACGGCCATGAGTCCACGCTTCAGGGGCGTGGCAGCTGGTTTAGGCTGACGATGCGTAACACGAAATACGACACTGAATTCAAACACTTTTGCACCATTGGCATTGTTTATGGTAAAGTGGGCAGTATTGTTCACATACTCAACTTCATAGTTGAAACCCGTAGCCATGGTAAGTGTGAACTGAGTGGGGTCGCCATAAAGCAGCTGACCGTAACGTGCCTGTCCGCCATTCTGCAGTCCACTGATGAGTGAGAAAATTGACTCCTCCTGTCCCGAGGCTGTGAGGAAAGTGGCATCGGTTATGTAATGTGATGCATCATAGATGGGCTCGTCAATTGCCCCCTCAATGACAAGGTTGCGGAAAGCAATGGCCTTTGGTGTGGCCAAATCGGTTCCGTTGATGTTATAGATGTAGATGAAGACGAGAAATGCTTCACCATCGACAATCTGGTCACTCAGCGTGTATTCGTGGTGGCTGTAGCCATTGGGGTTGCCATCCTGTGCTCTGTTTCGCAGTGGCACTTGAGTGGTGGCTAAGGCACGTTCGGTTGTAGAAGAGGTTTTGATGTAAACATCAAAATTTCCACCATCCGTTCCACACTTTGCAGCGTCAAACGTAATCTTTGTCGGTTTGAAGGAGTGTCCCGATTTCGGAGTAACGCTGACTGCCAGGTTGTGACCACCCGCCTTGCCGGTCTTTTTCGTGCTGACATAGAATTGGGTGAATGGGGGCTCGTAAACAGGGGCCGTGTAGCCCGATGCCGCATTTCCGCTGGTCATCGTTGCAAGCGAGTCGATAGCTGTTCCCTGGGCAAAAGCTGTAGTAAGCAGGGATTCGGTGTCGCCCGAAATGGATGTGGCTGACAGGTTGTCTTTGTCGCTCAACTGCCACTTGACGGAGACTTGTGCTCCTACGGCAAGAGTGCCAAGGAGAAGGAGCAGAGTAGAAAAGATTATTTTCATATTGCAATTTTTAGTATTCGGCGTGTATGGTCCGTGATGCGATAGCGATGGTCAGCACGGAGACCGACAAGCCAAACAACCTCTTCGCCATGGCACAACAGCCATTGACGCTGCTTCTCGAAGATGTTGAGATGCTGGTCGGTTAGGTAATCGCTGACGAGTTTGCGCCGCCCCTCCATGCCGAGGGGAAAGAAATAGTCTCCCTCGTGCGGATGGCGCAGTTCCAATGGCAATGTTATGAGGTCGGCATCCAGAAAAAGTATATTTCGGGAGCGAGTCTGGCAAGCCAGCCATAAAAGAGGATTGCTTGTATCATAATATTCCTTCTTTAAGATGGGAGGCTCGTTGTCACATTCATGCTTTTCTTCAACGATGAGCGAACCGCGGTCAAACGTGGCCCTGTGGGTCGGACTCTCAAATAGCGCTCCTGTACGTTGACTTTCAAGCATCTGTGCTTCCTGTGCCGGTGTGAAACCAAGTCCAAGAAGACGTTCGTGGAGGCAGAAGGCGCTGTCGCCGACATGCTTGTCAACTCCCTTAATGAAATAGGGGAGTGCCTCGCCGACACGATTGGCCGCCTCGGCAATGTGTTTGCTGGCCTGCGGATTAATTTCACGAAGCAGTGGCATAACGTCCAGACGTATGCGATTTCGCATGGCATCGCGTTCCAAATTGGAAGAGTCGGTTACATAGTCCTGATGAATGCTTTCGAGATATTGCAGAATCTCATGCTTGGGGGTATTGAGCAAGGGACGGATGATGTGGCCGCTTCGCAAACTCATTCCAGCCAGGCCGCGTAGTCCGGTACCGCGGACAAGGTTGAGCAGGATGGTTTCAGCCTGGTCTTCTTGGTGATGTGCCACGGCTATGTAGTTTGCTCCGAGTTTGACACGCATCTCCTCGAACCACTCGTAACGAAGTTCGCGCGCAGCCATTTCGATGCTGATGCCTTTTGAGCGAGCATAGCCGATGGTGTCGAAATGCTGGACGTAGAGCGTAATGTCCAGTTCTTGACAAAGATTCCTCACAAACCGTTCATCTCGGTCCGACTCTTCTCCACGTAAGTGAAAATTGCAATGCAAGGCATCGAAGTCGCGATGTTGGGCATGCATAAGTCGCAGCAATGCCACAGAGTCGGCACCGCCACTTAGCGCTACAAGAGTGCGCCCATGATGGGTATATTCAATCTCTAATCTTATCAAGAATGTCCTGGGCTAATTTATCTCCGAGTTCAACGGATTTCTGTAGTTCGCGTCGTGCACCAGCCATGTCGCCCTTCTCGCGAAGACATACACCAAGCAGACGATGAGCATCGGGGAAGTCGGCATCAAGTGCGATAGCTTTTCGACAGGCAGCAACGGCCCCGTCAAGATCCTTCAGGCGAAACAAGAGAGCAGCCGACTCGGCATGGAACAAGGGTTCGTTGGGCTCCAAGGTGATGGCACGTTGGATGTCATTGACGGCAGCTGCATACATGCGTGTCTGAACCTCAAGCTGCTCACGCTGATAATAGAATTTTGCTGTCAACTGATTGGACATCAGGTGTTCGTAGTCATTAAGGTCGGTGATGGCTTCACGCAGGCGGCCCATGTCTTGTAACGTCTGGCTGCGCAGCAAAAGGAATGGAGCAGCAGAAGTGGGGTAGGGCTTTGAGAAGCATGCAATGGCACTGTCGTTAAGTGCAAGCAGTACATCCTTGTCGGCACCCATCTGCTGCTGACATTGCCATGCATATAGGAAAAGCTCGGCAGAACGCATCTTCGTTTGCGTGGCGGCCATGAAGAGCTTGTATGCCTCTGGATACTGTTTCAGTGCAAAGCGTATGTTGGCTTCGTGCAATGAATATAAGGGCAGCGGATTGGTCTCTTGTGCAGCAGTCACATCTTGGAGAGCCTGTTCTAACGTCCAGTTGTCGGGCAGTCCGTCAGCCTTTTGCAAGGCTATGGCATATATGACGCGGGAACGTGAATAGAGCAACTCGTCATTGTGTCCTGTCTCATGTTTGATTCCGGCCTCATAGACTTGGAACGCATCATTGTACTGCTGATTAAATGCCAAAGCCTCGGCCTTCTGTACATATCCTGTCACACTTTTTGGAAAAAGTTGAATAAAGTCATCAGCATAGGTCAGCCGTGACTGTACGTCAGCATTCTGGGCAAGATAGAGGAAACTGGTGGCCTGTCCCTCGTCGGAGGGTAACTGCTTTGGAATCGAGCACTGTCGCAGGTCGCTGTTGTTGGCATCGATGGCTCGGATGGCAAGCGACTGCGCGAAACGAATGTCGAGGCCATAGTTGGGAGACTTGGCTGTAACAACGGGACTCTGAAGAATGGCTACAACCTCTCCTTGCTCGTTGATGACAGGCGTTCCAGCCTCACTTGGCGATGCGTTGCTACGCAATGTGTAGTAATTGTATTCATCAGCTTTTTCCACTTGCGCCACTTCGTCGGCAGTGGCTTGCGGCATCAGATAGACACGTTCTCCTTTTGTGAGAGGCGAACCAGCAAGGGGAAGGGATGACGATTTCTTCTTACCAAGGTCGATGGCAAGTCGGGCTACGTTATATGTAGAATTAAACCCCTGAATACGAACAACTTCGAATCGTTTACCTGAAGTATCGGTTATCCAAGCTGAGCGGGCATTCTGTATGACTTTAAAGGGGGCAACGAGGGTTCCGTTTTCGTCAGTGAAGAAGGCTTTGCTAACAAGAGTGTCACCTCTTTGCTGAAGTGCATAGAGGACGGCCATGCTCTTAGAGGCCTGCTTCATCCATTTGGGACCTGCTGCGATCAACGAGGATGCAACGGTTAAAGTCAGGCCCAACAGTATAAAGGTTCTTTTCATCATATGATTCTTATATCTTGCTCTCTATTCTAAATATTTCAACTCCCTAGCAGGGCTTTGGCATTTTCTATCGCGGCTTGCGTCAGTGTGCTACCCGAAAGCATGCGGGCAAGCTCTTCGATGCGCTCTTTGTCGGACAAGCGTACGATATGGCTTGTAGTTGTGTCCGAATCGTCAGTCTTGTAAACACGGTAGTGCTGATTGCCCATGGCTGCAATCTGTGGCAAATGGGTAATGGAGATGATTTGTCGGCGATGGTCGCCTCCCATCTCCTTCATGATTTCACCCATCTTCTCGGCAATGTGGCCTGAAACGCCAGTATCAATCTCATCGAAAATGATGGTGGGCAATTTCACAACCCCGCTAATCATGGCTTTCAGTGCCAGCATGAGTCGGGCCGTTTCACCTCCACTTGCCACCTGCGAAAGGGGTTGCATGGGTACATTCTTGTTTGCACTGAAGTAAAAGGTGGTTTTGTCGCGTCCTGATGGTGAAAAGGCCTCATCATGACGGATGTCCACCCGGAATTGAACGTTAGGCATGCCCAGCGGAATCAGACGCTGGCGCATTTCCTCTTCCACCCGTTTAGCCGATGCTTGTCGGGCCTTCGACAGAATGCCAGCGGATTCAGTGAGTTTTTTCTCCAGTTGTCCGATGCAACGCTTCAGGGTTGCAAGATGTTCGTCACTGTTTTCAATGAGCGAAACTTTTTGTTGCAGGTCGGCTTGGATATCAAGCAATTCCTGGATGTCATTGACATGGAACTTCTGCTTTAACGAATGCAATTGTGCGATTCGCTCGTTGACTACAGCCAACCTCTCCGGATTATAGTCCACTTGCTCCATGCCGCTTTCCACCTCCTCGGCAATGTCCCGCACCTCGATGTAACATGAGTCCATACGTTCGGCAAGTTCACGGGCAGGGGCAAAGAACGATGCCAGCGAGCTGAGTTTTCGCTCGCAATCGCGCAACATGCCAACAATACCGTCCGTGTCGTTTTCGAGTTGGGTATGGCATTGGTATAGGGTGGACTTGATATCTTCGGCATGTTCCAATGTCGAGAGTTCTTGTTCAAGGGCCTCTTCTTCGTCGGCCTCGAGATGGGCGTCCGTGAGTTGCTGAAGTTGATAGGCGATGTAGTCCTGCTCGTCCTTGTCCTTCTCGGCCTGTTCCTTTGCCGACTCGTATTCGGCACATTTCAGGGTGTATTCCTTATAAAGCTGTTTGTAGGCATACAACTCATCATGGTCTTGTGCCAAAGCGTCAAGCACCTGCAACTGGAAGTTTTCCTTGTTCAGCAGCAGATTCTGGTGCTGGCTATGTATGTCTATGAGTTGTTCGCCGAGCTCCTTGAGGTCAGGAAGAGTGGTAGGTGTGTCGTTGATGAACGCACGCGACTTTCCTGATGCGGTCAGTTCGCGACGTATGATGCACTCCGTGCCGTCAAAATCGAGGTCGTGACTGAGGAAATAGTCCTTGAAGTCATATTGCGACAAATCGAATCGGGCCTCAATGACACATCGCTGAGCACCCGCCTTCAGCATACGCAGGTCGGCACGCTGACCAAGCAGCAGGCCGATGGCCCCCAGCAGGATGCTCTTTCCTGCACCCGTTTCGCCAGTTATAACAGAAAACCCATTATCGAAGTCGATGTCCAGACTGTCGATAAGGGCATAGTTTTGTATGTGTAGGGATTGTAACATTTACTTTTTCAGCTTGTCCCAGTATTCGCTGAGCGAGGTGTTGATTCCGAAAAGGATGTCATAGACGGATTCACGCTCTTGGCTGGTACCTTTTCCACTGAAGATGTTCACCAATTCGTCTCGCTTGTATTCCGTGAAGAGAACGGGCAACTGACTCATTGTCCGCGCATCCTTTGAGGCCTCAAGAAGATTCAGCGCCTCGGCAATGGCCGCGCGGCCGGCCTCTGCATTGTCTGCCATTTGGTCGAGACCTTCACGATGATATTTATAGACGAGCATCCGATAGTCCTCCATCGAGCCATCGAGGTAGTCGTTGAGCAGGCCAAAGCGGTTCTTGGAATCGTTGAATGAAGCCCATCCGGGGAATCCGAGGCTTTGGGCATTAGTGACAATGTTCTCTGCCGTTTGCAGATAGGTGGTTCCTCCGAGGGGCGACATGGCATCCATGTCATATCCGATAATCATGTAGGCATAATAGGCCAACATGGCGGTCAGGTTGTTGTCAACATATTCAGGATTCCACTCCAACTGGTCGGTGGCCTGGAAATTGAACTGGAAGTCGCCGTCGCGAACGCTGTAGAGCGTGGTACTATATGAACTGTTGAAGACGGGTCGGCTGGCAGTCATCAGCAAGGTGCTCTTTATGAGGCCTTGCGATTCGTCCCAGCTATTGACGGTAATGTTGAAGTTGCAATCTATGCGTTCCCTTTCACGAAACTGCATGTCAGTCCATTGATGGTCGTTGAGGAAGGCTTCAACCTTCTCCTTCAAAGCATCAAAGACATCAGTCTTGGTGTTTGACAGCTGAGCCGTGTTGATGACAACCTTGGCCTTCAGTTCCTGTGCAAGGCAACAATTGATTGTCGCGAATTGGCAACAGATGATTGCGGAGAGATAATAGAGAATCCTTTTCATACGACAGCAAGATGTTATCACAGTTTCACCAGTTCGTCAATGATGTCGCGTGCGACCTCGGTCTTAGCCTTTAAGGGGAATTCTTTCTGTCCCGTTTGGGAGATGATGGTTATCTTATTGGTGTCGTGCTGGAAGCCAGCACCTGCGTCACGGAGGGAGTTGAGCACGATGAAGTCGAAATGTTTCCGGGCAAGCTTGTCCTTGGCATGTTCTGCTTCATTGTTGGTTTCCAATGCGAACCCGATAAGATGCTGACCCTCCTTTTTCATCTCGCCAAGTGCTTTGGCAATGTCCTGAGTCGGTTGCAAATGCAAGATCATGTCGTCGCCCTCGCGCTTAATCTTTTGGTCAGCCACTTGGGCGGGTGTGAAGTCAGCAACAGCCGCACATAGGATGCCCGCCTGACAGGTGGGGTAGAGCGATGTGGCAGCTTCGTACATCTGTCGGGCACTCTCGACCTTGGTCAGATGGATGCCAGGGTGCTTGGCACTGATATTCACAGGCCCGCAAACCAGTTCCACCTCGGCTCCTCGCCTGGCACATTCCTCAGCCAGTGCGAATCCCATCTTGCCACTTGAATAGTTGCCGATGAAGCGAACTGGGTCGATGCGTTCGTAAGTGGGGCCTGCCGTGAGCAGGATGCGTTGTCCCTGAAGGTCCTTTTCGCAGAAGAAGTCCTCGAGCTGGCGGACGATTTCCTCCGGTTCTTCCATGCGTCCCTTACCGACAAGATGACTGGCCAGTTCACCACTTTGAGGCTCGATGATATGATTGCCTCGCTGCCGCAGGATGGAAAGGTTTTCTTGTGTCGAGGGATGGGCAAACATGTCGAGGTCCATGGCCGGAGCCACGAACACGGGAGCCTTCATGGAAAGGTAGGTGGTGATGAGCATGTTGTCGGCAATGCCGTGGGCCATTTTACCAATGGAGGAAGCTGTGGCCGGAGCAACAAGCATTGCATCAGCCCACAAACCGAGGCTTACATGACTGTGCCAAGTGCCATCGCGCTGCGAGAAGAAGTCGCTGATGACAGGCTTGGAGGTAAGGGCACTCAGGGTTATGGGTGTGATGAACTCCTTGCCGGCGGGTGTGATGACTACCTGCACTTCTGCTCCACGCTTGACGAGGGCCCGAATGATGAGACACGCCTTGTAAGCAGCAATGCTGCCCGTGATGCCCAGGACTATTTTCTTACCGCTTAGCATATTTGAGCCAGAGTTTCTGGAATACTTGTTTGGTGTTGAGTGTGAAATCGGCCTGCATAATCCAGCTGTAGTATCCCGAATCACGAGGGAAGATGTCTTTGACCTTCACCCCTTTGTACTTACCGAAGTTAATGACCTCATTACCATCCTTATCGAGCACGACGCGGGCAGCAAAGTCAAGGGCCGGACTTCCGGCGCGACTGAATTCGGCCAGTTTCTCCACATCGTTCTCAAGCTGGCGTTCGGGCTCCTCCTGCTTACCGGGGGCATACATGTCGAGCTGGGCTTTGAGCACGGCCCATGTGGCTGCCGTATCCTGGTCGGCCAAGTGGGCCTGAAAGTCTTCCTCCATCTTCCGCCCGCAATAGAACTTGTAGGCAGAAGCAAGATTGCGCTTTTCCATCTTTTTGAAGATGTTGCACACATCTATGAAGCGAGCCTTGCTGAAATCGAAATTGACACCTGCACGCAAGAATTCCTCGCAGAGCAGGGGCAGGTCGTAGGCATTGGAATTGAATCCTGCGAAGTCGCATCCGGCAAACGTCTGTGCCAATTGCGGAGCCAGTTCCTTGAAAGAAGGGGCATCCTTCACCATGCCGTCGGTGATGTGGGTCAGTTCCGTGATTTCTTTGGGAATGGGGAAACCGGGGTTGACAAAATGATTCTCGTGAACCTCACTCCCGTCGGGATGGGCGATGATGTATGATATCTGAATGATTCGTGCCGTGGCAATATCCAACCCGGTTGTCTCCAGGTCGAATATCACCAGCGGACGTTCAAGCTTTAGTTCCATCTATTAATCATTAAAGTCGTTAGCCGTCAGCCTCGTATCAGTCGTTGAGCATCATGGGCATCAGCAACATCAGTGTCTCTTCGTTCTCAGGCTGCTCAGCAGGTACCACAACGCCGGGACGGCTGGGGTCGGCCAACTGAATGGTCAGGGCCTCGCCCTCCAGGATATTGGCAATCTCGATGAGGAAGATGCAGGAGAAGCCAATGCTGATGGGGTCGTTTTGATAGTCACACATCAGGTTTTCCTCTGCACGGGTCGAATAGTCGTTGTCCTCACCGGTCAGGCGCATCTGGTTATTCTCGAGGTGCAGCTTCATAAGTCCGCTAGACTGGTTGCAGAACACAGAGATGCGCTTCAGGGCACTAATAAGGCTTGCGCGGTCAACCGTTGCCACATAGGGATTGTTGGTGGGGATGACGCCATTGTAGTTGGGATAGCGGCCTTCCACAAGGCGGAAGAACATGTCGAAGTCTTCGCAGTGGACGAGTCCTTTTTCCGAGTCGAAGCAGATTTCCACCTGTGCATCCTTCTGCAGGACATTCTTCAGGATGGCAGCAACCTTCTTGGGGAGAATGAAGTTGGTCTCCAAGCCGGGCTTCACCTCGCGGTTGATGTAGCGCACCAACTTGCGGCCATCGGTTCCTGCAAAGGTGATGTCCTCGTTGTGCACGTCGAGGTAGATACCTGTCATGACCACGCGGATCTCGTCGTTGGCAGTAGCAAACAGACAGCGGTTGATGCCTGTCAGCAGTATGCTGCCCGAAAGTTCAAGTTTGGTGCACTCTTCCTTGAGAGGCTGCTGGGCGGGGTAGGTGGTGGCATCGAAGGTCATCACGGAGAAGACACCCGTCTGGTGGCGTCCCTGCAACTCGTGGGACTCGGGATTGAACTCAAAGCTCAGGGGCTGCTCAGCCAGTTCCTTCATCGAATCCATGATGGTCTTGGCAGTGATGCAGAACTGGGCGTTGTTGTCCGAGTCCACCAAGGGCACGCTGGTGATGAAATACTTCTCGCCATCGCTTGCTGTGATTGTCACCTTACCATTTCGGATGTCGAAAAGGAAACAGTCGAGGATGGGCATACTGTTTTTGGCGGTCATAACCTTGCTGGCTGCCGCCAGTCGGCCATACAGGGCCGTGCTTGAAACTACGAACTTCATATAATACCTTATTAATTTATATACAGATTTCCTCACAAAGATACGAAATAATTCATAATGCACAATTCACAATTCATAATTATTTCCATACATTCAAACCTTTTTCATATTTTTTAACCCTTAGGCAGTCTATGTTAGCCATTTATTTCTTATCTTTGCATTCAATTAGCATTAAAACATTTAAAAATTTAACTTTATACAAATGGACATAACAGGAAGAATAATAGCAGTATTGCCCGAGCGCAGTGGCGTGAGCCAGCGCAGTGGTTCGGAATGGAAAGTGGCCTCCTACGTTCTGGAGACCCAGGAGCAGTATCCCAAGAAGATGTGTTTCGAGGTCTTTGGCACCGACCGCATCCAGAACCTTAACATCCAGGTGGGCGAAATGTTGACGGTGTCATTCGACATTGATGCACACGAGTACAACGGACGTTGGTTTAACTCCATCCGCGCCTTCCGCGTTGACCGGAACGTTCAGTCCTCGGCTCCCGCTCCTACACCTGCTGCCGGTGAGCCTAATGTTCCGCCCTTTGCCGCTCCCGCAGCCCAGTCCCCTGCTGCCCCGATGCCCGAGACTACCCCATTTGGTGGAGAGCCTGGCGAATCGGACCTCCCCTTCTGACATCTGATAAATTTAACGAATCCTTGCATACCGCATGAGCCCGTCGCCCGTGCGGTATGTCTTTTGTTATACTATCTATGCTCAACGATATATACTATCATCGGTCCAAGGTTGGGCAACCTTGAGCCGATGCTTGTATATTGTCTGAGGCTAAGTTAAATATAAGCTGAGCGACAGGGCTTAGAGCCTCAGCCTGCTACTTGCCCTTGATGAAGAACACGCAAAGCGAAGCAATGAGGAACGAGCAACCTGCCACAATCATCATGGTGGACTGCTGACTGCCAACGGCCGCGAGGATGACCCCGCCAAGCAGTGCGGCTGCAATCTGGGGAATGCAGATGGTGCCGTTGAAGAGTCCCAAATAGGCGCCCATGTGTCCATAGCCCTGCAAGGCATTGGTCACGAAGGTGAAGGGCATGGCCAGCATGGCGGCCCAGCCACAGCCGATGAGCAGGAAGGGCAGGAATTGCAGATACTGGTCGTGGATAAACGGCACAAGGCAGAACCCAATGGCTCCCAGCACCAAGCTGAGGGAGTAGGCCACCTTTGTGTTTCGGAACTGCGGAAGGACAAGAGCCCAAAGCACGCTGCCCACGGCCTGAACGGCAAAGAGAATGCCCACCCAGTTGCCTGCCTCCTGGAAGGCGGGACTGGAGGCATCGGTGGTATTCCAGACGACTTCGGCAATGGCACCAGTGGTGTAGTTCCACATGTAGAGCATGGCTGCCCAGGAGAAGAACTGCACAAGGCCAACGGTCCAGAAGGTCGAGGGTGCTTTTTTCAGCAAAGTGAACCAGTCGGCCTTCGACTCGTTTTCCTCCGCCACAGGGTTATATTCCTTGTATTCCTCCGGGGTCCATTCCTTCACCTTCGATGTGGTGTAAAGCACGCACAAGATAAGGATGGCGGCACCGATGTAGAATGACCAAATGACGGAGTCGGGCACGACGCCTTTTTCGGCATAGTTCTTAATGCCTATCCAGGTGAAGAAGAAGGGGAAGATGAAGCCCACGATACTGCCAGCGTTGCAAAGGAACGACTGAATGCTGTAGGCCTTGGCCTTCTGCTCTTCGTTGACCATGTCGCCAACCAGCATCTTGAAGGGTTGCATAGCCATGTTGATGCTTGTGTCGAGGAACATCAGCGCAACCAGTCCAAACGTCATGGCAGCTCCCACTGCAAGTCCCAGCGAGCCTGCGTTAGGTAGCAGACACATGACAAGGACGGCAGCAGCAGCCCCAACAAAAAGGTAGGGAATGCGCCTGCCAAATCGTGTCCAAGTTTTATCGGAAAGCGTGCCGACTATGGGCTGCACCAGAATGCCCATCAATGGAGGCAGTATCCAGAAGTAGCTGAGTGAATGAGGGTCGGCCCCCAGAGTGGCAAAAATGCGCGAGATATTGGCTGACTGCAAGGCATAGGCTATCTGCACGCCAAAGAACCCGAAACTGAGGTTCCAGAGTTTCCAGAATGAGAGGTTAGGCTTTTTCTTCATCTTACGAATTGTTTCTTACCATTAATAATGTACAGACCACGCACTGGTTTCTCAATCCGACGTCCGGCAAGGTCGAAAATCAGTGTGCCCCGACCCTTTGAGTCAGAATCGGACAGAAGTATCTCGATGCCCGTTTCCTTATCTTCCTCAACGATATATTTCGAGCCGGCTTGGGTGGTTTTGATAACGTAATACTTGTCTTCGTTTATTTCTGTCACATCCACCGTCTGCGGACTGCCCGTACCTGTCGAGAACACGACATTGACAAAGTAGTCGGCATCGTTGATGTCAAATGTCTGGTAGTACCATGTGTGGTCGCCCACCTGCTTTGTCGCGGTAATCTGCTTGCCGGGCCAATTGCCATTGAGTTGCGTGTTGTTGCAGTCCCAGATATAGTAATTCATGCGACTCCAGTTCAGCTCGTCGCGCACATAGATGGTGGCGGTGTGAGGCGTGAAGTCGCCAGGCTTACTGCCTTCGTCCTTGATGCGCTGTTCTATGGCCTGCCATTCGGTCGAGAACGACTCGGGTATATAATAGACGAAATCCTTGCCAGAGCAAGCCTCGACATAACCCGAAGGCATGGCATAAGCCTTAGGCGTCTTGCCCACGACACACAGAAGTTTTCCGTTGGTGCCGGTGGTCTCCACTGCATAGTACATCGATTGACTGGCCTTCACTTCATAGGTGCTTGTACTGGTGATTCCAACTAACTTGCGCGCCGAAATCATGCGCTTCAAGTCGCCCTTAGCCATGAGCCAGTGTTTCAGGAAGATGCACGGCGTTCCCGGCATGGCCAACAGATAGGCATTGGCTGCAAGCGTGTCGCCCTTAATGGGGTCTTGGGGGGCTGAAGCCGAACGATATTCCGTATCATGATTCTCAACAAAGGTGACTGCATAAGGCTGGTAACTTGCATCATAGGCCAGGGGCTTGCCTGCATCGCCTTGGGTGGAGGCGGAGAGCAATGTCCAGTTGTTCTGATTGATGGCATCACGCACACGATAGCGGAACTGGAAGTCGAAGGCCGAAGATGTAGGCACGCCGTCAACCTTAGTCCCATTAATCCAGTTCTTAATCGCAGTGCTTCCATCCCAACATTCGCCGACGGAGAACCGGGGCTTCGCATCCGCATTGTACTGGCCTGTAAACGAAGCGCTATAACCCTTCACCATATCATAGCGAAAGCCCGTGTAACCGATGTCCTCGAGCAGAAAATGGAGATAGGCCTTCACTATGCGTTGCACGTTTGCCGACGTGTGGTCAAGGTCGCGTGTTCCCGACCAGTCTTCACCAGTGTCGTTGTTGCCAGACAAGGATACACCTTGACTATTGGCTTGGTTGAGGGTAGAACCTCCATCATCGTTCTTGCAGATGTCGGTTGACAAGAACTGATAGGTCTCACCTTTGTAGGTTTCGCTGGGAAAGCCAAACCATCCGTTGGTGTTGTGGTGATTAATTACCACATCGGCCACGGTGCCGAGACCTTTCGACTTGAAGGTCTGAATCATGCTCCTCAGCTCAGCCTCCGTTCCGAACGATGAGTTCTGCTGGAAATAATAGAGAGGCAGATAACCCATGTTGTTCGAGTCGCCACAATAGCCTGAGTTGGGAACCCATATCAAATCGAAGTATTGAGCCAGTTCGTCAGCCTGCTTCTCGAGTTTTGTCCATCGAGTCTGGCTGTAGCTGTCCCAATAGAATCCCTGCAACATGACCTCCGACTGGGCGCTCGCTTTGCTAATTGACAATTGGTAATTGACAATCGATGTTGCACCAAGAGCCAAAAGGAGAAGTAGGGTAGTGAATATTCTTTTCTTCATAGTCAAATAATGAAAGTAAAGGGGACGGGCCGAACTTGCCCGCCCCCTTTGTCAATGAAACTTGTGTCCGATTACTGAGCCTCAACGGTCAGAACACCTTGTCCGTCGCAATTGGGCTTGAATGAGAACTTGTAAGTGCCAGCCGAGATGGGCAGATTGCCACCATTCTGCGAGGTCATAGCATCCAACGAGCCACCCCAAGAGAGTGACCAGTCGTGGTTGGCACGGATCTTGAATTCACCGTCGTTAACGGTGTATGTGCCTTCCCAAGCCATAGTCTCGATGTTGAATCTCAGATCGAAGTCGTCACTCCAAGCATTAGCACCAATGGCCGAGCCGATGAGTGACATCTGGTTGATGGGTTCAACTGAGAATGTCAGGTTGTCGGTATTGACCATGAGCTTGTAGAAACCAGACTCATTGCCTGAGGGCAGGTTGCAATTGCCACCGTCAATGGCAATCACGCCTTCGCCATCACCTGCACCATACTGAGGATTGTTCCAGTCAGGAGTGGTGGTGAACTTGAAGCCCCAGGTCGAGCTATTGTCTGCCAGGTAGATATAGTAGTAACCTTCGAAGTGGTCACCGACCTTGGTCAAGGGCCAGAAGCTCCATCCGTTAGCGTCGCCAGCATACCAAAGGTTCTCGGTATAGGGCACATAAGAATAGACCATCTTGTTCATATCAAGAGTGACTACCCATTTGCCACCTCCCGAAATGACCGGAGTCTGGAACCCGCCATAGATGGGGTCGTTGTTCCATACTACAAGGTTGGGCGTAGAAGAATCGCCATTCACAGCACAGCCAAGGGCAACTGCGTCCCATGCAAATTCTCCTTCGCCGAAGCCTGAACCCTGATAGAACTTAAACCAGTTGTCACCATCGTCAGTAGTAACAGTTGCTTGATATACCCCAGGCTCAACCTCTGTCATCCAAGTGGGATTGGCAGAATTCCATCCTTGCCACTGACCAAGCATGGCATAGCCTTTTGAATCAATCTCTGGAGTCGGACAAGGAGTTACACTGGCAACAGTCGTTGACTGGATAGGCAGGGCTTCACCAGTAACAAGTTTGGCCGCCATATTGACAACGACATCGAACTCGTGAGGCGTAGAAGAACGGTCGAGAGTCTTAACTTCAACGAGGGAGTCGAGATAGGCTGCATCAGCCTTGATGATTCCATTCTCAAAGGTGGCGGGAATCTTCTCGTCAAAGACAGTTACAGAATTCAGGATTAAATCTGTAATGTTCTCGTTCTCCGTGCTTACTGCAACGAGTTCCACTACTCCAGGGGCTTCGGCCATAACCATATTGGCCTGGCTGCCTGCTACAATGTTTAGACCATAAGCAGCTGCAGCATCCTCCTGGGCATAGGCCTGCGGGTCGGCCCAGTCGGTATAGTCCTCGTCACATGCCGTAAAAGCCATAGATGCTACGAGGATACTTGCATATAAAAATAACTTTTTCATAGTCTTTCTTACATTAAAATGTTATTACTCTACGCGACCCGTTTCAGCCGTGAAGTTGAGAATAGCCTTCTGACCGGCAGATACTTGCTGCGAGTAATCGGCGCCTACATTATCAGCCCAGTTCTGAGGTATGTCAACATCACGATAGTACAGTGTACCGTCGCTCTTGATGGTAAACTCGGTCTTCCACCAGTCGATACCGCAGTCAACGAACATGCGGAGTTCGCCACTGCCTGCAAAAGCGGGAGAAGTCCATTCGCCATCACCAGCAGGAGCAGTGAAGCGCCATTCTTCCATCTTGCCCCAATTGCCACCCTCGGCAGCACCAATCACATAGACCTTAGCCTCGTTGATTTCAACGGTGTAGCTGATAGCACCATTGGCAACTTTGGTCTTAACGATGACGTTGTACCAACCGCCAGCTGTAACCTTCATGTTGGCAGCCTCGTTGCTTGCATCGACACTTTGGAATCCAGCATTGGCATTGTCCACAGCTGTTACCTGTCCAAAGCCCTTGTCGTTACCAGCCCAAGCTGCATCAGGATTAACCTTGAATTCAGCACCATCGGGCAGATAGACAACACCATAGAACCAGCCATCCTGACTATAAGCAGCGTGCAGAGGCACAAACTTGCTCCAACCATCAGAAGCGGGGAAGGCACCTACAATGTGCATCTTCGTGGGCAATTCGACTGTAACCTCCGGAACAAATGCCTGAACGGCGGGCAGAGTAATCACATTAGATTCAGAAACACCCAGGTCGGGGTTGCCATAGATGTGAGCCGTCAGCTTAATGTAAACAGGTACGGGAACCGACAGGTCTCTATCGCCCGCTAAAGAAAGAATCATCTCGTTCAGTTCACTTGCGGGAACCTGCATCTTTGCTGTAGTGTAGGTAGTGGCCAGAGGCGTAAAGTTTACGCTATCGAGGCTTACGTTCACGGTATAAACCGTGGAGGCAGGGAACCCATAGTCTGGCTGAGTGGTGGTCAGGACCACATAATCGGAATTGGCCAGACTATATACATTGTTGGCAGCAAACGCCGGCGTATTGAGCACAAACGTGGGAGCGTCTTGCAGCGTTGGATTGCTGTCACGGTCCTCATCACATGCTGCAAAGAACAATGCCATGCTGACCATCAGCAACGAATAAAATATCTTTTTCATAATTGTAATGTTTCAATTATAAATTATCAATTGATTAATAGCCAGGATTCTGTGTCATGTTTCCAGAAAGAGCTTTCTCAGGAATGGGGTAGAGGTTATAGATGCTACTTACACCATTTCCATTGAAGCTACCCCCCTTCCAATCCCACAGGTAGGAACCAGAAGTGAACATACCAAAGCGGACAAGGTCACTACGACGACGACCCTCGAAGTAGAATTCACGACTCCACTCGTCGATGATATCACGCTCCTTAACCTCGGTTAGAGGCTCTGCATGTGCACGATTGCGCAATTCATTGATAGCGTTTAGTGTGATGCTGTTCTCACCACCCAAACGGTAGTTAGCTTCGGCCAGCGTTAGATAGGCCTCAGCAACACGGAGGAGAGGAATGTCGGTATCGGGCCAAGAGGCATCGCTAAAGGTACCAGTTCCGGCTTGAACGTTGGTCCACTTCATGATGCCCAGACCTGCTGCGAAGGTGGTCTTTTCTTCCGTGCTGATGGTACGCTGCTTTGAGCCGTCTTCTGCTGCTCCCGAGAAGAACAGGGCGCGGTCGTCCTTAGCAGCTTTTGCTACCTCGTGCGGGTCATTAACCATAGGAACATCGTCAAGATTCGGGAAGAATTTCTCAACCATTGATTGACGTGCACGGTTGCAAGTCCACTGTGCACCAGCCAAGCCCTGAGTGGGAGAGCCATCACCCGTTGCAGAAGCAATGGGGTAGATAGCACCTGCCCAAGAACGAGAGTTTACATCACAGCGGATAGGGAAGATAATCTCCTGACGAGCATTGGGGTTCTCGCCATTATCACCCATAAAGAGCTGTTCGTAAGCGCTATATCCATTCTTCTCTGTCTTGTTCAAACTGTAACCGCTCTTGATGACCTTGTTGGCATACGTTACGGCATCTGCCCAGTGAGCAGTGCCAGTATAGACCTCTGCATTCAGATAGAGACGTGCCAAAAGCAAGTTGGCTGCAACCTTATCAGCACGGCCATAGTTAGTATCAGAGTTCGCATTGTCGAGCAATACTTCCTTAGCATCGGGATTCTCACCATTGATGTCCTTTAACTCCTTAATGATGTAGTTGAACGCATCAGCGCGAGACATCTCAACGGGAATATCAGCGCCATAGTGCTCTTTGAATGGAAGTTTTCCATAAAGATCTACAAGATGACTCATAAAGAGAGCACGCAGGAAACGTACTTCGGCTCGATTCTGCAATGTCTGAGCGCTATTGTCCTCGGCTGTTTGGTCGAGATAGAAGTTGATAAGGTTGTTGTTGTAGGCTAGACGATAGTAAGTAAGTTCGTTGTAGCCATGAGAAGCATTCCAACTGATATTCGTAAGTTCGGGGATACCCGCATCACCTTGCCAAGTCCATATGCATTCATCAGAACAAAGTTCATTAGCTTCGAACACACGGCGATAGAAACCAGAGTTACCCTCGTCAAATCCTAACATGTCACGGTCGCCGTCGGGGCCAACTGTGCCAGTCAGATGGAGTGTACCATATATCTTGGCCAGCATTCCATTTGCATCAAATGTTGTGTTAGTCTGTGGATCTTCGATGTCAATGTCTAGCGTATTGTTGCAAGAAGTCAAGCCAAACGATAGCATCATGGCACCTACCACAGGAACTATGTATTTGAATGTTTTCAGTTTCATAATATTAATGTATTAGAATGATTGACGTTTATACTTAGAAGTTCAGCTTGAGACCAAGTGTATAGGTCGTTGGGCGTGGGAATACACTGCCATCAACACCATTTCCGTGTGTACGTTCAGGATCGATACCATCGTAACCCGAAATCACGAATGGGTTGGAAACAGTGGCGTAGATTCGTCCGTCGATACCCTTGTAGTGACCTGATGAGAACAAGCGAGTGAATGAGTAACCCAGTGTGATGTTGTCACAACGCAGGAACGAAGCATTACGTACAAAGTAGTCGCTCATGTAGTAGTCGGTCTTACCTTGGAATCCAAGAGCAATTGCCTCTGCTGTGGTGTTGGTGTAGGCGCTATTGGAATAGATACCAGACCAAGAAACGTTGGCACGATTCGAAAGAAAGTCGTAGTAGAGGTAGTTATTGAAGCTAGCACGAAGGCTGAAGCTCAAGTCCCAATTCTTCCAGATGAACTTATTGGTCAAACCCATATAAACGTCTGCATTGGGGTTCTTGTAAACGTACTTGTCATCCTGGTTGATGATACCATCGGCATTACGGTCAACATAGACTCCTTCCAAGGGGTTACCATTGTTGTCATATACCTGCTGGTATACAAAGAAGCTATTGATGGGATAACCAACCTTATTAACCTGTACTTGGTTGCTCAAACCTGCACCAATGGTATTTCCAGTCAGTTCAAATGCGTTACCAGTGTTCAGTGATGTGAGTTTGTTGTCATTGTAGGTAACATTGTAACCAATTGTCCAAGAGAAGTTCTTTGTAACAACAGGACGAGCGTTGATGGAGAATTCGACACCCTTGTTGCGAAGAGAACCGATGTTGTCAATCTTCTTGTTGCTGAATTCTACGCTGGGGTCAACATATACCTCGCTGATGAGGTCCTTTGTCTTGCGATAGTAGAAGTCAATAGCACCATCGATGCGGCCATTCAGGAAGCTCCAGTCGAGACCGATATTATAGGTAAATGTACGCTCCCACTTAATATCGGGATTGTAGATGGCAGGACGGAGTTGATAGTAACTTTGGTTACCTATTGTGTACTGAGCGTATTGGTTACCAACGGTGTATCGAGGCATGTAGTAGAATCCGATACCCAGATCTTGCTGACCTGTAACACCATATCCGAGACGAAGTTTCAATTCGTCGAGAGCCTTGCAATTGCGCAGGAACTTCTCTTCGTTAATCTTCCAGGCCAGAGCCACAGCAGGGAACTTACCCCACTGGTTGCCTCTTGCAAAATAAGAAGAACCATCGAAACGAATTGATGCAGTCAACAAATAGCGATTGAGCAGGATGTAGTTCAAACGTCCAAAGTATGATAGCAGACGATGAGGATAGATATGTTCTGTCTCAGCGCGGAGTGAAGGAGAATAAGCAGTGGGCTCATTCAAGCGAGTGCCATTCTCATCATACCACTCATTGCCTTGTCCATAGCTGTAGGTGTGAACTCTGAAGTGTTGGAATTCTGCACCTGCCATGATGTCGAAGTTATGCTTGTCGTTCCAATTATGTGCATACTTAACAAAACCATTAGTTTTGATATTGTATTTGTATGACTGGTCAGCACCTGTCCATCCGAAATAGTTGTTGCTATAAGAATAGGGAGAGATAATATCCTTTTGGAAACCTGCAGAATAGTCACCACCTACACTATAGTTAAGTGAGAGGTCTTCGAAACCATGAATTTTGTACTCGAGTTCCAGATTGCTGATGAAAGCGTGGCTCTCAGCGCGGTTGTCCTCATTCATGAGCAGAGCGAGGGGATTCTGGGGAGTGTTGGTGTTGGTGATATGCTTCCAGTTGGGGTCATTACCTCTTGAACCTGGAGTCATGTTCTGCCAATAGCCACCAAATTCGGGATAAGTGTCGTCATAGACAGGTTGGGTAGGATCTACACTCAATGCACCGCCGATAGCCCCACCGGCATTGGCGTAACGATTCTCTGCATACATGTACTTGGCAGAGAGATTAACGCTCAAGTGCTCTTTGAAGAACTTGGGAGTCAGGTTCAGAGAGCTGGTGAAACGCTGGAACTTACTGGTCTTGATAACACCATTCTTTCCTGTGAAACCAACGCTGAAGCGATAGGGCATGTTCTTAACAGCACCAGTCAGACCAATCTGATGGTCGCTTCCAATAGCATTGCGCAGAACTTGATCGGTCCAGTTGGTGTTATAGTCACCCAATGCAGGCATTCCATTCAAACTGTCGTGTGTCTTGAGCCAAGTTTGCTTGGCAAAGTCGCGGAACTGGTCGCCATCAAGTACCTCATACTTGCGATATGCGTGCGATACGCTTACGTTTCCTGTGTAAGAAACTTTCACGGGAGAACCCTTCTTGCCAGTCTTGGTGGTGATGATGATGACACCATTCGATGCACGGCTACCATAGATGGCTGTTGCACTGGCATCCTTCAGTACGGTGAAGGTCTCAATGTCCTCAGGATTAACCATTGAAAGAGGATTGGCCAGACCCTTTACACCGTCGTGGTCAATAGCCAGACCATCGATGACAATCAGAGGCGAGTTGTTGGCACGCAACGAAGAACCGCCACGAATTATGATGCTTGCGCCACCGCCAGGAGTACCGTCATTGGAGATGACGCTCACACCGGCAATCTTACCCATGATCATGTCCTGGGGATTGGTGGTAATGCCTTTCGACAATTCATCGGGTTTGAAGGCAGTGACCGACCCCGTAGCATCGGCTTTACGAACTTTACCATAACCAATGACGATGGCTTCGTCAAGAACCTTGGAGTCCTCCTGAAGAACCACCGTGACACTGGGTGCTGCAGTGACTTCCTGATTCTGGAAGCCCATGTAGCTGACTACGAGCACTGCACCGCGAGGTGCCTTCATGGTGAAGTTTCCATCAATGTCCGTAACAGTGACATTCTGGGTGCCCTGTTGCTGAACCTTACCCATGATGATAGGCTCACCTTGTGCATCTTTAACGTGACCCTTGACAGTGATGTCTTGGGCAAGTACGTTGACTGATGCGAAGATACCTACAAGAAATGCGAGTAGGCATCTGAAGCTTAGCTTTTCGTTCATTTTTTGTACTTTAAGGTTAGATAGTTAATAATTAATTTGTTATTTGATTGCTTTTACACTTATTGCAAAACCTCCACCAGAGGCAGACTTCAAGTCCAACTTGGTTTTGGAATTCACTTTCTTCTTAAATATAATATAGGATTGTGGATTCTTGTCCCATGAAGCGTCTTTCCCATCGGCATAGATGGTGGCTTCGTATTTGCAGCCGGGATCAAGGAAGGAGAAGGACAGCCGTGTAGTATGTCCTTCCGGACCTACCGTGCTCCCAACAAACCAGTTGTCGGAGTGCTTGTCCTTGCGTGCGATTGTTACTACCTGTCCAGGCTCGGCTTCCAGATAGAGACTACGTTGCCAGTCAACTGGAACATCTTTGATAAACTGGAAGGCATCCATGAAGCGTTCGTAGTTCTCGGGAAGGTCGGCCGCCATTTGCAACGGGCTGTACATTGTCACATAGAGTGCCAACTGGCGAGCCAGAGTGGTGCGGGCATGGGACTGATTGTCAGGTGAAATCTTGGAACAGTCCATTTCGAATATGCCCGGTGTGTAATCCATGGGACCACCAATCAGTCGAGTAAACGGCAGGATGGTGGTGTGATCTACTGTATTTCCTCCGAATGCCTCGAATTCCGTTCCCCGAGCGCTTTCATTGCCAATCATGTTGGGATAGGTGCGGCAGATGCCTGTCGGACGCACGGCTTCATGGGCATTGACCATGATATGATAGTCGGCAGCCTTCGTGATGCAGTAGAGGTAGTGATTGTTTATCCATTGGCTGTAGTGATGTTCGCCTCGTGGAAGGATGTCACCAACATAGCCACTCTTTACTGCAGGGTAGTCATGATCAACCATAAACTGGTAAGCCTTGTCAAGGTGACGTTCGTAGTTACGAGTCGAAGAGGAAGTCTCATGATGCATAATCATCTTTACGCCCTTTTGGGAAGCATATTCTCGGATGGCTTCAACATCAAAGTCGGGGTAGGGGGTCACGAAGTCAAAGACGTAGTCCTTTTGGTGCCCGAACCAGTCTTCCCAACCTTGATTCCAACCTTCCACGAGAACTGCATCGAACCCATGCCGGGCAGCAAAGTCTATGTAGCGCTTCACATTCTCTGTGTTGGCAGCATGCCGGCCACTGGGCTTCAGCTTGCTATAGTCTGTCTGTCCAAGCTTTACGGAAGTTACATCATCAGTATATGCCCAATGCGAGCGGCCTACAATCATCTCCCACCAGACACCGATGTACTTTGTGGGACGAATCCATGAGGTATCCTCTATCTTGCAGGGTTCATTCAAGTTGAGTGTCATACGTGAAGCTAAGATGTCGGCACCACTATGCCCTACGATGATGGTGCGCCAAGGGGACACACATGGAGTCTGCATAAATCCCTTATCGCCTCGGGCGTCAGGTGTGAGCAGCGACTCGAATGTTTGTTGGTCTTCCAGATAGTTGAGGTGCATGGTCGCATAATTGATGCAAGCAGCCTCGTGAAGGTTGATGTAGAGCCCGTCGTCGCTCTTCATCATAAGTGCCGTTTGCACACAGGTTGGTCCGGCCGGTGTCTGAGATGCGTTTGATGTCACAGTTGCTGGCAACTTACTACGAATCTCTGACAATCGCGAGCCCGTGAAGGCGTATTCCTGTGTATCGAAGTCACCTGGTACCCACCAAGCCATATGGTCGCCAGTCAAGCGGAATTGAGTATGCTCTTCCTTTATAATAAAATAGGTAAGATTCTTCTGGTCGGGAAATTCATAGCGGAAGCCAAGACCATCGTTGAATAAGCGGAATCGGATGATAATGTCTCGGTCATTCTTCTCCTGATGCAGCTTGACGGCAAGTTCATTGTAATGGTTCCGTATTTCACTTTCTTCACCCCAAACGGGTCGCCATGTCTCGTCAAATGTCGAAGTTTCAGCATCCACTAAAGTAAAACCCGTCATGAGGTCGGCTTTCCGGTCGATGGTTTCAGCCTGTGTGTGTTGCGTATTGTCAAATGTTTCCTGCCTGCCGGCCTCCTCTTTCTTCAATTCAAGTCCTAATCCACTGGTCTTGATAATCTCTTGGCCGTCAAAAGTCAGCTGATAGGTGGGTCGTCCCTGGGCATTCAGTGCGAATTGCATTGAAAGTCGTCTGTCGGGAGATTCCAGCCCTTGGGCCCAAACCCCACTTGTGAGACATAATAATATGAGAATGAACAGACTCCTTCTCACGGTTAGATTTGGTTTCGACATACAAATTTACATTTAATTATTAATTATTGCAAAAATCTAACACAAAAATTTCGCGGGGATTGAAAGTAAGTTGTTTTTCCACCTTTATATGGCGGTTAGTGAGGATATCTATAGCCTCATTTTCAGGTATAAGTTCTTGATATGGAGCCAGGTCAATGGTTTGCGACTTGTTTGTTCCGTTCAAGAAAACAAAGACTGTCTTGTTTCCTGCCTTACGCGCATAGGCATAGACTCCATTTTGAATGCAAAAATGCGTGAGTTTGCCAAAGTGAACAGCCTCGCAACCTTTGCGCCAATGAAGCAAATTGCGCGTAAACTGATGATACCATTCCTGCAGGGGAGTACGTCCTTCCGGAGTGAAGGCATTATTCGTGTCCTCAGCCCAACCTCCAGGGAAATCCTGACGCAATGCGCCATCGCCCTTGCTCTTATTGGCAGCCATGCCGATTTCGTCGCCATAATATAGCTGCGGAATGCCACGGAGTGTCAGGAGTAAGGTCAGAGCATGTTTGTAGCGTGTGGTATCCTGAGCCATCTCGGGAGTCTTCTGGAAACGGTCGGTGTCATGATTGTCGAGGAAGGTGAGCAAATGGTTGACATCGGCAAAGACAACATCCTGAGCCAAGTAGTCATAGAGCTTAGCATATCCGTAGTCCCAGTCATCAGTTTCCTGGTCAACTACATAATTGAGCAGTCCCATCAATGGGAAGTCCATAACGGTCTTCAATTGCGAGTTACGTGGTGCAGCGAGCTTGCTGTCTTTCTGCCAGTAAGCAACTCCTACATTATTATTTATCCATGCTTCACCAACAATGTTGATACCAGGGAACTCCATTTCCATCCGGTTACACCAGGCAACCATAGCATCGAAGTCATTATAGGGATAAGTGTCCTGTCGGATGCCATCGATGCCTGCCCATTCGACCCACCATACGGATGCCTGAATCAGGTAGTCCCTAACCAGACGATTGCGCTGGTTGAAATCAGGCATAGTCTGAACGAACCAACCATCAACAGTTCTTTTTCTGTTGTATGCCGAAGCATTCACATCGCCGACGGCTCC
Organism: Prevotellaceae bacterium UBA4301; assembly: GCA_002395775.1. GTDB lineage: Bacteria > Bacteroidota > Bacteroidia > Bacteroidales > Bacteroidaceae > Physcousia. The sequence goes on along the minus strand of DGUV01000029.1, from coordinate 48,079 downwards.
AGTCTTGTAGCTGGTCTGCACATACTCCCCTTGGAAATTAAACCAGTCTTTTCCAGGCATATCGGTAAACAAGAAATTCTTGCTGCCGCAATGGTTGAAGACGATATCCTGAATGACCTTAATACCATGATTGTGGGCCGATTGGATGAAATGGCGATATTCCTCGTTGCTTCCCAAGCGCGGGTCGGTTTCATAAAAATTGGTAATGGCATAGCCATGATACGATTCACGTTCCATGTCATTGACCAGGGTGGGGGTGGGCCAAATAGCAGTTATTCCCAGGTCGGCAAGATAATCGAGATGCTGCTCCATTCCTGCAATGTCTCCTCCGTGACGCGCCATGGGCACTTGGCGATTGCAAACTTCCACTTCTCTCATGCTCCGAAAATCATCGTTGTCTTTTCTGCCATTTGAAAAGCGGTCTGGCATAAGAAGATAGACGACATCTGAAGCATCATAGGATTCGCGGGGAGTCCGAACTCTTTTCTTTAGTTCATAGGGAATGGATGTCTTCCCCAATTTGATGTTAAAGGTTTGTGCAGGGGCATCTTTTATGTCAAGATATAGAATCAGATAGTTCTGATTTTCAGGATGAATAACCTCTATTACCTCAACCTTTTGTTCATTATCAATCTCGACATTCATCTTACCAATGTCTCGTCCGTGCAGCAGGATTTGAAGTGTCGGGTTTTGCATTCCTGCCCACCAATTCAAAGGATGGATATGCTCAACCTTTGCTTTCGTACTCGCCGTAATCGGCAACACAAGGCTTACAAGCAGTAGTGCGACGAATGATAAACGTTTCATGGCATCAATCAATTTAATAAGTTAATAGCTCGGTACAAAATTAGGTCGTTTTGAGACACAAAATCTATGATATAACTCAAAATATAAATTAGAAAATCGATTACTATCTTATTAATCAATAGTTTAACAATAACATACCACACTAAAAAATATAAATAGAAATAACAATATTTTGCAAAAATATTTTGTGCTTTCACGAGATGTATGTAACTTTATGCCCACCTAAACATGAAAAACTATGAGAAAACTATCCATCGTTGCATATTGCTTGCTTGTGTTTGTCACACAACTCGTTGCACAAACACAAGCCGACATTACTCCAAAACAATTGAGGGAGACACTCTATCTGCTTGATAATGATATTGCGCACAAATTAGATTACAGGGCTCAACGGCAGCAATTTACGGACAGCCTGCATACAATTGTTGCCAGAAGCCATGGAATGCAACTCGTTGACCTCTATCTGGAGCTTGAGAATCAATACTCGCGCTTTCAGAGCGACTCTGCCCTCTATTTTCTCAACCTCATTACGCAGCACCCAGCATACCATTCAGACCTGCATCTCCAGCACACTGTAACGATTCGTTATGCTGACGTCTACGCAGTGGTCGGACTATATAATGCTGCTATGGAAATGCTGAAGACCATTGATCCCGCCCAACTTGATGATACTACGAAACTGGCTTACTTCCACACTTCACGAACCGTATATGGATGGATGGCCGACTACATCTCTGTCAAGGAACTTAGCGACACTTATAAGGAGCTGACGCAACAATATAGAGATTCCATACTGCGCTATGAATTGCCTGGAATAGGGCGCGACATAGTCATGGCAGACATGTTCATCGAACGGAATCAGGCCGACAGCGCGCTCCACTTGCTTCTTGATGACTACGAGAAATCACAAGGAACAGAACGTGCTTATATATCATACAATCTTGCTGTTGCACATCAACAGAAACAACAGCGCACAGCATTTCTCTATTATCTTGCCCAAACAGCCGTCACCGACCTACAGCGTGGTGTAACAGAGTATGTTGCACTTCCCATGCTGGCTGCAGAGTTGTACAAGGACGGTGACATAGAGCGTGCTTACAAATACATGCTATGTTCTATGGAAGATGCTAATTTTTGCAAGGCTCGTTTGCGCGCGTTGGAGGCAGGTAGTATCTTCCCGATTATCGACAAGGCCTATAAACAAAAGGAGAACATGCAACGCACTCGCGAGCGTATGACCATGGGCATCCTGGCATTGTTCGCCCTGACGGTAATGGGAGCCTTCATACACCTGCGCAAGCTGGCTAAGAAGTTGGCAAACTCCCGGCGCCAAATAGCGAACTCAAACACGTTACTGGCCAACTCAAACCAGCAATTGGAAAATGCAAACCGACAGCTGACAGCCACGGACCGCCTCAAGGATGAATACATAGCTTTCTATCTTGGCCAGTGCCGTTCGTACATCGATTCTTTCGACCAATTTCGCCGAAGTTTGCTCAAACTGGCAAAGTACAAGCAAACTGACGAACTCATGAAACAACTCATCAAAAGCGATGCGTTTGTCGAAGATGAGCAACAACGTTTCCTCATGCAATTTGACAAGGCCTTCCTTGATATTCATCCAAAATTTGTAGAACATTTCAATGCGATGCTACGAGAAGACGCTGTCATTCAGCTTCGCCAGGGTGAGCTGCTAAACACCGAACTGCGCATCTTTGCACTGATTCGCCTGGGGGTCGGTGACACATCAGAGATTGCACATTTCCTGAATTGTTCGACCACCACCGTATATAACTATCGCAGTCGGATACGAAACAATTCCGTCCTCGACAAGAGTGAATTTGAGCGTCGGCTGATGACACTTTGAACATGTCCATGAAAATTGTCGCTGAAATATTTGTCAGAAATGGCTGAAATGTCTATATTTGCTTGCAAATTAATGACATAGAAAAAGCCGAACCGCTATAAAGGGCGTAGGCAGAACGTTATAAACATTCAAGACCATGAGACCGCAAGAAGAACAAAAAGTGGAAAGCACACCCATTGAGGAGCAGAAATCGGACATCCAAAACGTTGTTAACGACGTAAAAGAGAAAGTTGAAGGCCTGATTAACGACCTGAATGAGAACGAAAGCCTGAAGGCCGCCAAGGAAAAAGTTGGCGATCTGGTGGACACAGCCAAGGAAAAGATTGAAGAACTGAAGAAAAGCGAGAACCTGCAAGAGGCTAAGGATAAGGTTGTTGACGCACTTGGAGAAGCCAAAGAGAAGGTTGCCGATTTCGTAGAGGACGTAAAGCAGAGCGAAGCCCTGAAAGCCGCCAAGGAAAAGGTGGAAGACATCATGGAAGATGCAGGCGAATTGCTCGACAAAGGCTCGGAAGAAGTGAAGAAGAGCGGCATCCTAGATAAGATTAAGAGCCTTCTCGGCTTGGGTAAGGAGGGCAAGTGACCTCCCCAAATTTTGCCACACTGCCACTTTGCCACATGCCACATTAAGCACCTCCAATACTCTGGCAAGGGGGAGGGCATCAAGGGGCACGATAAATACTATAGTCATACACTATACTATATTTTAATGTCGTATGCATAAAATATAAGCTGACACCACTAAAAATATAGTATATAGGGTAAGATTATATAGTATAGTAGTATATATAATAATATTATAATATGTTAATAATCAATATATTAACACTCCATCACCATCCTTCCCGGGGTAATAACCTACTAAATGTGGCATGTGGCATGTGGCACGTGTGGCAAAATGCGAGCAGGCGCCTGCTGCCGCTCTTCATCCTCCTGATTGCGGCTGCGACAGCTCGTTCGCAAGTGCGCTTCGAGGACCACTTCGAGGACCAAACGCTGCGTCTCGACTATATGCTGAGCGGCAACCACAGCAATCAGGTGATAAGTCTTGCAGGCTTGAAACAGACCCCTGGATGGTATGGCCGCAGAGCGAACCTGGACCGACTGGCCCTGGAGGGCAACGGACAGTTGTTTGTTACCGACACCCTGGGCAGGGACACCCTCTATTGCCAGTCGTTCTCCACGCTGTTCCAGGAGTGGCAGACCTATGAGGAAGCCACCCAGCTGTGGCGTTCGTTTGAGCACACTATGCTCATCCCCATGCCCAGGCACGACGTCGATGTGACCCTGCGCCTGACAGACACGCACCGACGCGAGCGTGCCCGCCTTACTCACCGCCTGCGCACCTCAGACATTCTCATCGAGCGCCTAAGTTCGAAGGGCATCGGGCCTTGGCGCTATGTGCGCCGAGGAAGCTTTCAAGGCCATTGCATCAATGTTGCCATCGTGGCGGAGGGCTATACGGAAGAGCAGATGGATGTCTTCCTTCAGGATTGCCAGGCCACCGTCGATGCACTGCTTGCCCACGAGCCCTTCAAGAGCGAGAAGGAAAGGTTCAACTTCATTGCAGTGCCCATACCATCGGCCGAGAGCGGTGTCTCCATCCCACACCAAGGCCTGTGGCTGCAGACGGCACTGGGAAGCCACTTCGACACTTTCTACAGCGACCGCTACCTCACCACACTGAATATCCATCGGCTGCACGACGTGCTGGCAGGCATTCCCTACGAACACATCATCATACTTGCCAATACTGACCACTATGGTGGCGGAGGCATTTATAACAACTATCTGCTTTCGGCTGCCCATAACGAAAAGGCCCGACCCGTAGTTGTCCATGAATTCGGGCACTCCTTTGGTGGGCTGGCCGACGAATATTTCTATGACGACGTGTTCGAACCGCAATACCCCGCCGACACGGAACCCTGGGAACCCAACATCACCACGCTGGTCGATTTCGATTCGAAATGGAAGGATATGCTTAAAGGCAAGACACCGGTTCCCACCCAGGCTGACGGGAAAGACGTTTACACGAAAGTGGGGGTTTACGAAGGTGCGGGCTACCAGTCGAAAGGGGTTTATCGGCCTACGCAAGAGTGCCGGATGAAAGTAAATGAGGCCCCAGTCTTCTGCCCCGTATGCGAAAGGGCTTTGCGGCGCATCATCCTTTACCACACGGAGGAGTGAAGCGCATGATTTCCTCCACAATTTCGTCGCAGTCGTCACTTATGGCTAGGATGAGATTCTTGTATCGTCCCTTGCTCACAAGGTCAAGGATAAGCGGATAGACGGGAACTTCCGATTGCCAGTACTCCTTGTCCATGAACACCATTGGGCTGGCAAAACCAAACGAAAGATAGTGGTTCTGCACGGCATCTTGAAAGATTTCCTGCAGCGTCCCAGCCGAGCCCGGAGAGAAGATGATACCTCCTTTTGCGATAGTGAGAATGCCGTCCTCCCGAATGGAATTATCAAAGTATTTGGCGATGCGTGTAGCGAGTGGGGTAGAGGGTTCATGTCCATAAAGCCAGGTGGGAATACCTACACTTTCATACCCACACGTTTGTGGGAAGCGCTCTCTTACATGCATGGCCGAATCCAACCATGAAGTATCGCTGAAACATGGTGCATCAGCAAGCATGGAAAATGCCTCGCTAAGTTCATTATCGCTTCGTCCTGCCATCCATGCGCCCAGGTGGGTCGCTTCCATCGCTCCAGGCCCGCCTCCGCTAATCATCAGTTTACCTCGTTCGGTCAACGCCTTACTAATGTTGGCAATCCTCTTATAATGCTCATCAGTCCGTTTCATTCCATGTCCGCCCATCACACCGACGATGTCCGTTTCCCGATAGTTGTCGAGGAAGTGATGAAGCGCATTGCTGATGGAATGGTCGTGCAGGGTGCGAGCCAAGGTTTCCTTTATGTCCGTCGATTGTTTTCCACGTTCCAGGTAGTGCTTATATACACGTCCGTCAAAACACTTTTCTATGGTCTCAGGTTGGCCAACCTCGTAGCCCTCATATAGCGTATCTGCAGTGTAGAGTTCGGTTTGGAAGCGAAAGAGCTCGCCCATGTCGGGGAACACGAGACTGTCTGTCAGCCTGCTCTTAAAGCCGTGTGGCAACTGACAAGCAAGGAAAATACATTCGCGATATTGGTGGCCAAGTGCCTGTTCGGGCATCTCACGGAAGTTCACTCCATGGAAGGCTATGCGACGCAAGGGCTTTTCAGAGGGCTGACTCATTACTTGCATCAACTGCTCTTGACTCTTAATTTCGGTATAATTAGGACGCATGTGCTTTTAATAAGGTATATTATAGTGGCTAACTATCTGCAAAATTAATGAACAAATATGAAATATCAATCATGTAATGCAGAATAAATTTAAATTTTAAAACGGAAACATTTGGCAGTGTCGCAAACTTATATTACCTTTGCACTCGCAAAAGGCCGAATTGGCTCAGTTGGTAGAGCAACGCATTCGTAATGCGTGGGTCGGCGGTTCGAGTCCGCCATTCGGCTCAAATTTAATCCCTGAAGACATGATGTCTTTGGGGATTTTTTCGTATCTTTGCAGCGTGATACTATAAATATGTATGTATTATGAAAAAAATGATTCTTGCCCTCGTGGCTATGCTGACGGTTTCTGGCATGTCGGCACAGGTAAAGTATGATGTCACGCTCACCGGCGTTGACAATGGCATCAAGGTCTATCTCTATGATTACGAAAGCGGAACGCCGCTCGACAGCGTGAATGTCAAGGCTGGTAAGGTAAGTTTTCAGGGCCAAGTGGCACAGGAGACCATTATGGCCATCCTGCAGCTGAAACCCGAGAAGAATATCCTTTACCGCTTCATTGCCGACGGACAGCGCATCGTGGCCGACTGGACAGACATAACCGCAGGCAGTGACCTCAATAAGCGATTCCATGGGTATCAGGTGGAAGAACGTGAGATGCAGCGAGACATGATTGCCCTGATGGGTGAGGTTCGTGCCATGTATGAGCAGAACGACGGCAAGGTGCCAGAGGAAAACATGAAGGACATTGAGTCGCGATATGAAAAGATTCTGCACGAGACGCAGGCTTATAACGACAAGATTCTTAATGAGAACCAAGACAATCTCATCCCCGTGGCAACCCTCATGGATGATGCCGAGGCCATAGGCTATGCCCGCGTGGCAGAATACATGAAGAGCTACAAATTTGCCGACCGCCCCTCACTGGCAAAGCTTCGCGAAACGCTGAAGAAGGAAGAGTGCAAGTTGCCCGGTGCCAAAGTCATTGACTTTGAGATGCAAGACCTGAAGGGCAACACGGTTCGCCTTACCGATTGGGTTGGCAAGGGGAACTATGTCTTGGTTGACTTCTGGGCTTCGTGGTGTGGTCCTTGTCGTCAGGAAATGCCCAATGTGAAAGCTGATTACGAGAAATATCACCCCAAAGGCTTCGAAGTGGTGGGCGTCAGCCTAGACCGCACCCGTGAGGCTTGGGCAAAGGGTGTCGAAGACTTAGGCATTACCTGGCCACAGATGAGCGATGTAAAATTCTGGCAATGCGAAGGCGCCAAGCTTTACAACATACGCGCCATTCCAGCCACCATTTTGTTTGACCCTGAGGGACGTGTGGTGGAAGCTGGACTGAGAGGCGAAGCCCTGAGTAAGAAACTTGCTGAAATATATGAGTAGAAATAGAGAAGAATTAGAGGCACTGGGCCGCAAGACGACCTATAGCCAGAACTATGCGCCCGAGGTGTTGGAAGTGTTTGAGAACCAACATCCAGGCAACGACTATTGGGTGCGCTTCAACTGTCCCGAGTTCACCACATTGTGCCCGATTACGGGGCAGCCCGACTTTGCTGAAATCCGCATATCCTACTTGCCTGACCGCAAGATGGTGGAGTCTAAAAGTTTGAAGCTCTACCTATTCTCGTTTCGTAGTCATGGTGATTTCCACGAGGATTGCGTAAACACCATCATGAAGGACTTGATAAAGTTGATGGACCCGAAGTACATTGAGGTGACAGGCCTCTTTACTCCGCGTGGAGGCATTAGCATTTACCCCTATGCAAATTATGGCCGTCCAGGAACAAAATATGCCGAAATGGCCGAATATCGCATGCTGAATCATGACCTACACTGACCTGTTCATTGACTTTGACGATACGCTCTACGATACGCATGGGAATGCAAATCTGGCCCTGCATGAGTTGTATGAGCACTTTGGGTTAGATAGGTATTTCGACAATGAACAAGGGTTCACTGAACCCTATTGGCTGGCAAACATACAGCTTTGGACACAATACTCCCGTGGCGAAATCACCAGGGATTATCTTATCGTAGAACGTTTTCGAAGACCCTTGTCAATGGGCATGGGAGAGCGTGTCACCAAGGAATTCTGTCTGGAGGTAAGCGACTGGTTCCTTGAGTCCTGCGCCGATAAACCTGGGGTCATTGACGGGGCTCATGAGTTGCTCGAACATCTGAGACACAAGGGCTATCGCATGCACATGACAAGCAATGGGTTTCATGAGGTGCAGTATCGCAAACTTAAGGCAAGCGCTACGCTCGAGTATTTCCATACCGTCATCCTAAGTGAGGATGCAGGCGTGAACAAACCCGACAGGCGTTTCTTTGATTATGCGTTCAAAGTGAGTGGGGCGCGTCCTGAATCGACATTAATGATAGGTGATAATTTTGTGACAGACATCAAAGGAGCCAAGGATGCTGGGCTGGATGTGATGTTCTTCAACCAACATCCCGATGAATTTCAAACCCCAGAGCCGGTCAACTATGAAGTCCATCACTTGAGTGAAATCACAAAGATCCTTTGAAACATGGCATTAAAACTTAAGAATCTCAGGCTGATTGGAAGTCGCGACGCATTAGATGCGCTTCCCGACGGAAAGATGATGATAAACACCATCAATGCCCATTCCTATAATGTGGCACAACGCGACGAACTCTTTGCCGAGGCACTTCAGGCTGATATCCTGATTCCCGACGGTCAGAGCATTGTGTGGGCATGCAAGTGGTTGAGAGCAAAAAGTCAACCCAAAGAGCGCATTGCTGGGTGGGACTTGTTTACAATAGAGATGGCTAAGCGAAAAGTAGGTGACACGGTCATGTTCATGGGGTCGAGCGAACGGGTTCTGAAGCTGATTCGGAATCGTGCAAGCCTCGATTATCCTGACCTGAACATCGTCACCTACTCGCCACCATACAAGGCAGAGTTCACAAGTGAGGAGAATGATGCCATCCTTAGTGCCATCAGTGATGCCCATCCCCAGCTTTTGTGGATTGGTATGACGGCTCCAAAGCAGGAAAAATGGGTCTATGAGAATTGGCTCAACCTGCAGGTCGAATGTCATGTGGGTGCCATTGGTGCGGTCTTCGATTTCTATGCAGGAACAGCAAAGCGTGCACCAGAAGCTTGGCAAAGGAACGGGACGGAATGGCTCTATCGCTTGATAAAAGAGCCACGCCGCATGTGGCGTCGCTATCTGTTAGGGAACATGAAGTTCCTCTACTATATTGTTAAAGAAAAATTAAGCTAAAACAAATCTATGAGGTCAGTTGTCAGTCTTCTTCTATGCTTTTCACTTGCTTCCCAAGTTGGTGCACAGACGATTGACACCTGCTTCGTCTGCTCACTCATTCCCGACTCTGTCTTTGCGCGTATGCAGGGGAAAAGCTACAAGGGCTCATGCCCTGTCCCGCGTTCGGAATTGCGCTACCTACGGCTTTCTTATCGTGATGCTCATGGGCAGACGCAAAGGGGTGAACTCATATGCAACCAATCTATTGCACAAGACCTCGTTAGCATCTTTCGACAATTGTGGGAAGCTGACTATCGCATTGAGCGCATGCAACTCATTGATGATTTTGGTGCAGATGACGAGCGTTCAATGGATGCGAACAACACATCGTGCTTTAATTATCGCACCATTGCCGACTCCAACGTCACTTCAAAACACGGAAGGGGACTCGCCATTGACATCAATCCACTCTATAATCCATGTGTTAAGGGAAAAACCATACAACCTAAACGAGGGCGGAAGTGGGCCTTCGGACGCGATAGAAGAAAGGACATTCCATACAAGATTCATCATAATGACCTTTGCTACCTGCTATTCAAAGAACATGGGTTTAGGTGGGGAGGCGACTGGCGCAGCCTAAAGGACTATCAACACTTTGAGAAATGAAGCACCGCAATCTCTTCTTCGAACTCCTAAGGGTCTCACTCGGAACCTCTAAGGTCTTATCCCGGAAGCCCTTAGAGCCTGAATGGGAAGCCCTATATGTCGAGGCACGAAGACAATGCGTGCTTGGCGTTTGTTTCCAATCCATTCAGTTGGAGGACGGCCAATGGGGTGACCGGAACGGATTGCCTGCTGACCTGAAACTCAAATGGATTGCTAAGGTTGAGAAAATAGCTGACGAGAATAAGAAGCAAAACCACCAATGCAAGCTGCTGACAGAGAAACTTACAAAGAGTGGTTATTGGAACTGCATCCTTAAAGGACAGGGGATGGCAATGCTATATCCACATCCCGAATGGCGACAATCTGGTGACATTGACATCTGGGTGGAGGGTGGACGAAAGCGAGTAGTAGAGATGACTCGCAGAGTTACCGGCCGCCATGAGGAAGTAACCTATCACCACACGGATTTTCGGGTGTTTAAAGACACGCCCGTTGAGGTTCATTTCACTCCCACCTGGATGTTCAATCCCTTCACCAATCGGCGTCTCCAAAACTGGATGAAGGAGCACCGACAGACTCGTGGCGGAACGCCATTCCCTGTACCCACTCCTGAGTTCAATCTCCTGTTCATACTTATTCACATCTATCGACACATATTCGACGAAGGCATCGGATTGCGCCAAATCATCGACTACTATTATGTCCTTCGCGACTTCAAAGAGTCCACTGGCAGTGCATCCCTGAACAGTCTTTCGTCACTCCTGCATTCTTTTGGCCTCCAACGATTCTCCTCCGGCCTCATGTGGCTTATGGGACAAGTACTTGGAATGCCGTCGGAATGGATGATAACTACGCCCGACAAACGGGTAGGGGAGTGGTTGCTTCAAGAAGTCATGGAAGGAGGTAATTTCGGCCACTTCGACAAACGTAATGAGGGTATATATCACAATAGTCCACGGTTGATACGTTTGCGTTGGCGCATACGCCGGAGCATAAGCCGCATTTGGTTATTTCCCGGCGAAGCACTTTGGGAAATGCCTTGGCGTCTGTGGCAATATCTGTGGAGAATGAAGAATGGTTATTTATAAACAATATATCATTACAAGTTATGTCTTCGACACTTAGATTCCAAGTTGTAGGCGAAGCCTTCAAAAAGAAACCCATTGAGGTGCCCAATCGCGAAGTACGTCCCAGTGAGTTCTTTGCAAAATATGTATTCAACCGGCAGAAGATGCGCATATACCTGTCGGATGAAGTCTATGACAGAATGTGTGATGTCATGGACAATGGAACAAAACTTGACTTGCAAACTGCCGATGCTGTTGCTGCCGGCATGAAGAAGTGGGCTATGGAACTGGGCGTCACTCATTGCACCCACTGGTTCCAGCCTTTGACCGAAGGCACAGCCGAGAAACATGACGGTTTCGTGGAACACGACGGAAAGGGTGGCATGATTGAGAAGTTTACTGGCAAAGCGCTTGTTCAGCAGGAACCCGACGCCAGCAGTTTTCCCTCTGGAGGCATCCGAAGCACTTTTGAGGCTCGTGGCTATTCGGCATGGGACCCTGCAAGTCCTGTCTTTGTGATTGGCGACACCCTGATGATTCCCACTGTCTTCATCTCATACACAGGCGAAGCTCTTGACTACAAGGCGCCTTTGAAAAAAGCCCTGAAAGCTGTAGATAAAGCAGCGACGGCTGTGGCACAGTATTTCTATGATGATGTGACAAAGGTCATTTCTAACCTTGGATGGGAACAGGAGTATTTCCTGGTTGACGAAGGATTATATGCAGCACGTCCGGACCTGTTAATGACTGGCCGAACACTCATGGGGCACGATTCCGCCAAGAACCAACAAATGGATGACCACTACTTTGGAAGCATTCCCCATCGTGTTGCTGCTTTCATGAAGGATTTGGAGATTCAGGCTTTAGAATTGGGTATTCCTTGTAAGACACGACACAATGAGGTAGCTCCTAACCAATTCGAATTGGCTCCTATCTTTGAAGAGACCAATCTGGCTGTTGACCACAACATGCTCATGATGAGCCTCATGCAGGAGGTTGCTCGTAAGCATGGATTCCGTTGCCTGCTACATGAAAAGCCCTTTGCCGGCATCAACGGAAGTGGAAAGCATAACAACTGGAGCCTTTCGACAAACACTGGAATCCTGCTACATGCACCAGGTAAGACTCCACTTGACAATTTGCGCTTCATAACCTTCCTCGTAGAGACATTGATGGCTGTGCACAAACACAATGGTCTGTTAAAGGCAAGTATCATTTCTGCAACCAATGCACATCGCCTGGGCGGCAATGAAGCTCCGCCAGCCATCATATCCAGTTTCCTGGGTAAGCAACTCAGCGACTTACTTTCGGCATTAGAGTCGAGCGACGACGACCAACTGTTTATCATAAAAGGTAAGAAGTCACTTTCGCTTGACATTCCACAGATACCTGAACTATTGCTCGACAATACCGATCGCAATCGCACAAGTCCATTTGCATTCACGGGTAATCGCTTTGAATTTCGTGCAGTCGGCAGTCAGGCCAATTGTGCAGCAGCTATGATTGTACTGAATTCTGCAGTAGCCGAATCTCTTACAAATTTCAAAGACAGGGTGGACAAGCTAATTGCCGATGGGATGCCTAAGATAAAGGCTATAGTTGCTGTTGTACGCGAAGATATAAAATCATGCAAACCTATTCATTTCGAAGGTAATGGCTACTCTGAAGAATGGCGCAAGGAGGCAGAAAAGCGAGGACTTGATGTAGAGACGAGCGCTCCATTGATTCTCGATAACTATCTTCGAGACGAGAGTGTTGAGATGTTTGGTCGCATGGGGGTTATGTCCAAAGCCGAGTTAATAGCCCGCACAGACATCAAACTGGAAACCTATATTAAGAAAGTGCAAATCGAGGCTCGCATTTTTGGTGACTTGTGCATCAATCACATCATACCTGTAGCTACACGCTATCAGAGTCAGCTCATCGATAATGTGCATAAGATGTGTGAGATATTTCCAATTGAAGAGGCTCGAGAGGTTAGTGCCAACAACCTGAAGATCATCAAACAAATCAGTGAGCACTCAAGCTATATCATGGAGTATGCCGACCATCTGATTGATGCTCGAAGAATTGCAAATCGCATTGAGGAAACTCGTGAGAAAGCCATTGCTTATCATGACACCGTTGCTCCCTTGCTTGAGAGCATACGATATCATGTGGACAAGCTCGAACTCATTGTTGATGACGAACTTTGGCCTTTGCCCAAATACAGAGAAATGTTATTTATTCGTTAATCGCAATTGCCAGAATGCTACAGCAGAAGCAGCTGCAACATTAAGCGAATCAACCCCATGTGACATAGGGATGTGGACTACATAGTCGGCATCCTTAATTGTTTCTTCTGGGAGACCATCTCCTTCGTTACCCATGATGATTACCAGACGTGGTTCAACCATGAGTCGTGCATCATCAAGTGGAATTGAATTGTCGCTAAGTGCCATTGCAATAGTACGGAAACCCAGTTGATGCACCTCCTTGATGTTATCAATCCAAGTCCAGGGCAACAAGAAGACAGATCCCATGGAAACTCTGATACTACGCCGATTCAGGGGATCACATGACTCGCGAGTAAGCAAAACTCCATCTATTCCTAAAGCAGCTGCAGAACGAAAAATGGCACCTATGTTAGTGCTATCCACTACATTATCGATGATGACAATTCGATTGGCTCCGCTGCAGACCTCTTCCACAGAGCGTTTCTTTGGCCGTTGCATCGCACATAACACCCCACGCGTAAGCGTGTAACCTGTAAGTTGTGCAAGCACATCGCGCTCACCTGTATATATAGGTACATTAGGGAACATAGAGAGAATGTCATGAGCGTCTCCCATGATATGCTTGCGCTCACATAAAAAGCTCAAAGGCTTCAAACCGGCATCAAGTGCGGTCCGAATAACCTTTGGGCTTTCTACGATAATAAGCGCTTCGTCAGGATTGAGATTGTTACGCAACTGACGTTCTGTAAGTTGGCTATAAACGCACAATTCCGGCTGATGAATATCGCTTATTGTATTAATAATCATATTATTACTTTCTTACCATTGTCCAACCGAGCTTTAATCCATTATAGTTACCAAGCAGGTTGGAAAGGGTAGTGGTCTTAGCTACATTTGATAAAGCGCCCATTACAGAAAGCAGTTTATCGGAGTCAAAAAGCATATACATCTCATTGCCCATGACTGAAACATAGGGAGTGATGGTGGCAACGCCCAGTGCGCCTTGTATTGTCATCTGACCGGCACTTTGGTTGTATGTATATGTACCATTGAAGGTCTTACCATTTCTTATCATTTGACAAGAACCGTCAGTTCCGAAGGTGATGGTGGTCTTTCCTGACTGGAAGCCTAATTTCTTCAACTGGTTATCAAGGGTGCTCTCAATCTTACTACTTGCAACACTCGAACCAATCTGTGCCAAGACGTTCTGACTCTCAAAAGCAACTTTAGGAGCACTATAGGTCCATGTGCCAGCAATGCTGTTTACTGTAGTGGTGTTGCCCAGTAGGCTGGTAAGCAACGTTCCAAGTACGCCTGTACCTGCAGATGCTAATGCATTGCCTGTATTTGTACCCGTAGAACCTCCAAACAAGCCAGTGTTGCCACCGGTCATGCCACAACTGCTTAGCATTATAGAGAGGCTAAGCACTGATACGATAATAAATTTTTTCTTCATAACTTTTTGATTTAGTTGTTATTAAATAAGTTCATAAAAGCTGTAGGGTAGGGGGTTTCAAATTCCATTCTAACCCCAGTTATAGGATGATAAAGGAAGAGACGGTAAGCATGTAAACACAAGCGATGAATAGGATTCTGAGTACTCCCATATTTCTCATCACCACATACAGGATGACCAAGGTCGGCCATATGCACACGTATCTGATTCTTACGTCCTGTTTCCAATCTTAATTCAACAAGCGTGTATTTACTAGACCTATTCAGCACACGGAAATGCGTAATCGCAAGTTTTCCGCCATTGTCTGTTTCACTACTAAACGTAATACAGGCTTTGTTATCCTTGAGCCAATTCTCAATAGTTCCACCTTCTTGCTCCATGCAACCACCTACGACTGCAACATAGCGCCTGTCAAATACTCTGTTCTTCCAGTCACTCTCTAGGATTTGTGCTGCTTCTATTGATTTTGCATACACCATGAGTCCACTGGTTTCTCTATCTAATCTATGCACGACATGGGCATGACATTTAAAATGTCGCTTCTGGAAATATTCATCGAGAATCGTTTTAACACAAAACTGACGGGCAGAAGCTGCCATACTTAATATGCCTGGCTGCTTTTCAATCACAATGATATCCTTGTCTTCATAAACTATCCTAATCCAGCGACTGTCAAGTTCTGTTTTGCGACGATGCTTGCTAACTTGTACCTTCATGCCTGGTTTAAGAATGAAGTTATATTGCGTCACAAGCTTACGGTCAACGGAAATACCTTTTCCTTGCAAGATATCTTTCACCTTGTTCCTACTTATTCCATGCATCTCCTGCATAAGGAATTCCATAAGTGGCATCTCTGTATTTACATCCAGCTCTATGTATTTTGTGGCTGCGTATTCTTCTCCTGTAAGGTTCTTCACTATATACTTTATTAATTTTAGAATGGACGTTATGTTTAATTATGCTCTATAACAACACCCCTAATCTTTTCCAAACGAGATTGAAGGCAATTAGCCTCGCCTTGTCGGATACGTAATTGCAGATGACAAACTAATTGGAAATCCTGACTAAGAATAATTGGATTCAATTCCTTGACTACACGCATGACTTCGTTCATCATAGGATATTCAAACTTAACATCAAAACAGACATCGACAGTACGTTCTTCAATACACGCATTATCGATAGCATCTATTGTGGCCTGCTTATATGCATTGGCAAGTCCACTCGTCCCTAATTTGATTCCGCCAAAATATCTCACAACGATAACAAGAACATCCGTTAATTCATACTTATTAAGTTGACCGAGAATTGGCTTTCCTGCAGTGCCAGACGGTTCCCCGTTATCCACAGCACGAAATTGTTCACGAAGATAGCCCAGCATGTAAGCATAACAAACATGCCGGGCATCATAATACTTGCGTTCGTACTGACTAACCAACGACTTTATCTCATCTGTGGACTCAACATGAAAGGCAAAGGCGAGAAACTTGCTTCGTTTCTCGCTGTATTCGCCTGTGCTTAATCCATTTATAGTCAGATATGAGTCTTTCAAATCAAAGAATATATTAGTCAAGCTTGTGGACAACCAGTCCGCTACGCAATTTGGGTTCAAACCAAGTTGCCTTTGGAGGCATGATTTTACCACTATCAGCAATATTCATGATTTCCTGCATGCTCACTGGGAAAAGAGCCAGCGCCATCTTCATCTCGCCAGAGTCCACACGACGTTCCAATTCCTCATAACCACGAAGGCCACCGACAAAATCAATACGTTTATCACCGCGTAAGTCAGTGATTCCAAGCAACTTATCGAGTATAAGTTGACTACTGATGCTCACATCGAGTCCTGCTATGGGGTCACTGTCGTCAGCAATACCATCATGCAATTCCAGACGATACCAGTAACCATCGAGATACAGGGAAAACTGGTGTTTCTTTTGTGGATGGCGGCGCTCTTTACCACAACACTCAATGTCGAAATCCTCGGCAAGTGCAGCCAAGAATTCCTCGGGTGTCCGACCATTGAGGTCGCGAACCACACGATTGTAGTCGAGAATGGTGAGTTGAGATGCTGGGAAGCAAACAGCCATGAAGTAGTTATACTCCTCCCCTCCCCTGTGATTGGGATTTTGCTTAGCCTTCTCTGCACCCACTAATGCAGCTGCTGCCGAACGGTGGTGTCCATCGGCAATGTACATGTAAGGAATCTGTGCAAAAGTATTCGTAATAGTCTGTATATCAGCACCGTCACTCACGAGCCATAACTGATGACGGAAACCATCAATAGGAGCAATGAAGTCATATTCTGGTTCCGTCTTTGCATATCGGGCAACAAGTTGGTCAATGACGGGGCTATCCTTATAGGCAAAAAAGACTGGCTCCATGTTGGCATTAGTAGCACGAACATGCTTCATTCGGTCCTCCTCTTTATCACGGCGGGTTAGTTCGTGTTTCTTGATGACACCGTTCATGTAGTCATCCACCAATGCAGCCACTACAAGTCCGTATTGTGTCTTACCATTCATCGTTTGAGCATAGATGTAATACATCTCCTGCTGGTCCTGTACGAGCCACCCCATCTCCTGAAACTTCTTGAAGTTCTTAGTAGCCTGTTCATAGACACGAGGGTCATATTCACTTGTGCCAACAGGGAAATCAATTTCAGGCTTAATTATATGATAAAGGCTCTTCTCGTTATCACCTGCTTCGGCGCGTGCTTCATCACTCTCAAGCACATCGTAGGGGCGACTTTCCACTTGCTCCACCAAATCTTTTGGGGGGCGAAGGCCTTTGAAGGGTTTGATGGTAGCCATAATTAGTTAAGTTTAAATTTCGTAATTCCTTGCTCCAGATAACCCACAATTTGATTGGCAGCGGCAATGCCTGCATTGACATTAGCCTCGGCCGTCTGTGCGCCCATCTTTTTGGGAGTTGCAAAATATCGTCCAGAAGCAGCGGCTTGGAATTCGGCATCCATGTCGGGCTTGATGTCTGTAAGATACTTCAAGTCCGTACGTTCTTCCAAAAGTTTCAGTAATCCAGCTTCGTCGATTACCTCCTTACGGGCTGTGTTAACCAGTATGCCACCTTTCTTCATTCGACCTACCAAATCATAGTTGATGCTTTGGCGGGTTTCTGGAGTGGCAGGAATATGGAGACTTACGATGTCACACTCGTCGAATAACTGTTCTTGACATTTAGCAGCCTTTACTCCAGCCTGTTCGATAACTTCTGCAGGGCAGAAAGCATCGTAGGCCATCACCTCCATGCCGAATCCCTTGGCGATTCGAGCCACATTACGTCCGACATTACCAAAAGCAAGTATGCCCAGACGCTTGCCTTTAAGTTCAGTACCACTGGTGCCATTGAAGAAATTGCGCACGCCATAGACGAGCATGCCAAACACCAGCTCAGCTACAGAATTAGCATTCTGTCCAGGTGTGTTCATTGCCACAACATTGTGAGCAGTGCAAGCCTCAAGATCAAGGTTATCGAAACCTGCACCTGCACGAACCACAATCTTTAGTTGCTTGGCAGCCTCCACAACCTGAGCATCGACCTTGTCAGAGCGCACGATGAGTGCATCGACATCTTTCACTGCATCAAGTAATTGCTGCTTATCAGTGTATTTCTCCAACAGAGCCAGTTCATAGCCGGCCTTGTCAGTCACTTCACGAATGCCATCAACAGCAACCTTACTGAATGGCTTTTCTGTTGCAATTAATACCTTTGCCATGATTAGTGCATTTTTTCAAATTCTTGCATGCAAGCAACCAACGCATTCACGCCCTCCATATCCATGGCGTTGTAGCACGAAGCGCGGAAGCCACCTACCGAGCGATGGCCCTTGATGCCTACCATACCACGTTCTGTAGCAAACTGCATGAAGTCGGCCTCCAGTTCCTTATACTCGTCATTCATTACGAAGCAGAGGTTCATCACCGAGCGGTCTTCCTCAGCCACAGTGCCGCGGAACAGTTTATTACGGTCAATCTCACCATAGACCACCTTAGCACGCTCCAATGCACGGCGCTCCATTTCCTTCACGCCACCGCATTTCTTAATCCACTTAAGTGTCTGCAAAGCGCAGTAGATGGGAACTGTTGGAGGTGTATTGAACATAGAACCGCCCTTGATGTGGGTGCGATAGTCAAGCATGGTGGGAATCTGACGATCCACCTTGCCCAAACAATCGTCTTTCACAATGACAAAAGTCACACCAGCCATTGAAAGGTTCTTCTGTGCACCACCATAGATAATATTATATTTTGAAACGTCAATGGGACGAGAGAAGATGTCGCTCGACATGTCGGCTACCATAGGTATGGGAGAATCCAGCTCATGACGAATCTCTGTACCATAGATGGTATTGTTGGTTGTAATATGGAAATAGTCGGCATCTGCGGGTACAACAAAGTCCTTTGGGATGTATGAATATGTGCTTTCGGCAGATGAGGCAACCTCCACAGTCTCACCAAACAGTTTGGCTTCGGCCAGAGCTTTCTTGGCCCAAACACCTGTGTTCAGGTAAGCAGCCTTGTGATTGAGCAAGTTGAAGGGAACCATGCAGAACTGCAGACTTGCACCGCCGCCGAGGAAAAGAACGGAATAGCCCTCGGGGATGTCCAGAAGTTCCTTGAACAAGGCCACTGTCTCGTCCACCACGGGTTGGAAGTTCTTGGCTCTGTGACTCATCTCCATCAAACTCAGTCCGCTGCCTTCGAAATCAAGGCATGCAGCAGCAGTAGCTTCCATCACCTCGCGGGGGAGTTTTGAAGGACCTGCGTTGAAATTGTACTTCTTCATAGTTTTAATTTTTGAATTATACCTTATATTATTTATTATAGCACAAAGTTAGCAGGAATTTGGGAAAGTTCCAAATTTTTTGGCAACGAGATTTAATACCATTCGATGTTGCTTGAGTAACTCGACTGTTTTTTCCACCTGAGGACATCGGCCAAAGTACCCGCTGTGCATGCAAACGTAAAGTTGTAAGAGCGATATGGAGCGATAACCATTGAGCAGCCCATGTTGAAGCAGTGCAAATCGCGATTGACTGAAGCCGTGGTCATTGAAAGTTTATGATAATTGAAGTCCCAACCCGACGAGAAGTTGATATTCCATCCGTGCGACAGGCGTATATTGCCCGAGAAGTTCATCGTGTGAGTAAGCTTATAGCCATATCTCATTCGGCTTTCGTGGAACTTTCCGCCCGTGTTTTCTCTCATCGACACGCCGTAGCTTACGGTAAAGCTCCATGGTATCTCAAATTTCACATATCCATCTTCGTCAAGTCCCTGCTTGCTATCGCCCTTAGCTGAGTTGCGCGACTTAGCACGGTCAGGGTCAACATTTTGGGCTTCCGGGTCGGTCTCTTCTTCGTCCTCGCTGCCTTCGGAGTCCTCGCCTTGCGCGTTCTTCTTGCCTCGGTTCTTGCCAAAGAGTTTCGAAAATGTTTGGTTGTTCAGTGTATATGAGAAGTTCTGCGACATACCTTGAAAACGCCCGAAACGCCCCTGCGACCACTCTGTGCGATCGGAAACAATGACATTGCCTCTGTCATCGAACCCATAAGCATAGGTGGCAAACACTGCATTCATGGAAAACGTGTATGACTTAGTCAGTTTCAGGCGGACGCGCATCGAAAGGTCACTCCAAGGTCGTGACTTTGCAGCCATGTTGTATGACAAACTTCCGCCAAGTTCATCAATCAGGCTGATTTTGCGATACCCCGTCGAGTCCTTGTCCGAGCGAACTTTCATCTCAATGTTGTTCGAGACATCGAGGGTCACACTTCCAGTCTTACCCCTCGAAACGGTACCATAGAGTGCACCGGCATAAGGCGAATACATGACCGTGCTCACATTGCCGTCCTTGTCGGTCCTGACATAGGAATCCCAATATCCGAAACGCGACTGCCCAAAGTCGGGGGCATAGGAGAACGAGACTGAGGGGGTGAATACGTGGCGAATGGCATGTATTTTCTTACCTCCGAACCAGGGCAGAGGTGTCCACATACCATAGAGCTTTGTGTTTGCAGAAATGCTCAGGTTGTAGTTATATACATTATTGAACCCATATACGGTGTCTCGTGCCACGGCTTGCCGGTCGGTGTCCCACGACTGCCGGACCTTATAGGAGTACATGCGGTCGGTGAAGTTAAACTGCGGCGTAATGTTGATGTAGTTAAACAGCGAGAAGGAAGCCGAGATGGGCACATAGTGTCTCATACCATTACGCCAGTCCTTGATGATGTTCGACTTCATCAGTTGATTCTCCTTTGTGGTGATGCTGTTTGAGAGTGTTCCCGTGTAGCTCATGGCAATCTTCTCATACCAGCGTTCCTTGCCCACAGCCTTCTTGCGCTTGAAGGGATTGAAGCGTGAAAGCGAGATGTTGAGCGTGGGCAGAGTGACCGTGATGCTTGAGTCGCGCATGTTCTGCCCAAGATTGAATGTCCCCGACAGTGTGAGACCTATGTTTTGGAACGTGCGGGAGTATGACACCGAACTTGTGCGAGTGCTCTGTGTGTAGCTCTCAGGGTTATACATCGAGATGAGGTTGTTTCGCTCGTAACTCGAAGTGGCAAAGTTCACACTGGCTGTAAAGGATTGTGCCGGATTGGCCTTTGCATCCTGTCGGTGGCTCCAAATGACCTTGAAGGATTTCTCCACCGAGTAGTCTGGCATATTCTTCTCTCCTTCCTTCGTATTCTGGAAGCTGAAAAACAGATTGCCCGAGAACTTGTAACGCTTGCGATAGTTGCTTTGTGCCGAAAGTCCCCAAGAGCCTTTTGTATAGATTTCGCCAAGGGCCTTCAGGTCGATGTTGTCGGAGATTGCAAAATAGTAGCCTCCGTCGCGCAGGTAGAATCCGCGGCGGGTCTCGTCACCAAAGGTGGGCATGATGAATCCGCTGCTGTAGTGTTTCGAGAAAGGAAAGAATCCGTATGGGATGGCTAAGGGCAGTGGCACGTCCTCTACCACCAGATAAGCAGGACCGAAGACCACGTTCTTACCCGGCCTGACTTTGGCACGCGTCAATTTCAAGTAGAAGTGCGGATTTGGAGCATCGCAGGTGGTGTATTTTCCTGTTTGCAAGTACATTGTGCCCGTGGAGTCGCGCTTCGAGTCCTGACTGATGAGATAGCCCTCGCCCTGTTCGGTATAGACATTGGTAATGAAGGCCTTCTGCGACCTGAAATTGTAGCTGATTTGGTCGGGTTCGTAAGCATCGTCGCCCTGTTTGAATACGGGTTTCCCTTGAATTGTTCCCGTCGAATCCTCTCGTCCCAGAGCGTGCACAATATTGCTGTCCAGGTTCATGGTGATGTGGTCAGCAGTCAGTTCCAGGTTTTGGTAATTCACCTTACTTTCGCCGTAAAGGTTGGCCTGCTTTGTACCAAAGTCCCAAGTTATACTGTCTTTGGCCTCGTAGTGCACGGGGTCGTCCAGTGCGCTCTTGCTCACACGCAACGTGTCATGTCGTGTGGTATCCATCTTTGAGGTGTCGGGCGCCACCTCCAATATGCGATTTTCGGCCAGCATCGTCAGGATGCTATCCTCATTATAGGTAGCCAACACGCTGTCAACTGTCAGCTGCCGGGCCTTCAAGGGTATGCTGTCAAGCAGGGTGTCGGTTGCTACAGTATCGGTGTCCAACGTGTCCTGAACTGGTCTCCCCTGCCCTGATGTCATGCGGACTGGCACAACAGCAAAAGCAAGCATGCACAGCATGCTCACTACCATCCAAGTTGTCAGTCTCCTTGCCTTCAAAGCGTATATCAAAAACTTTGCGAGCGCAAAGATAATGCTTTTTACCGAATTATGGGCTATCGGAAGTGTGAAATTAAGCTAAATATCCCGTACTCAGCCAAAGATTCGGTGCCATTTGCGGAAGCGTTCCACACCGTCCTGCCCAAAACGGGCCAGACTGGCCTCAACCTCTTCGGGAGTGCGCACATGGTCGAGATGTGATTTCGAGTAAAATTTGTCAGCATAGCAGATGAGTATCTCGGCCAGCGAACGGGGTTCCCATCCGGGCAATCCAGTGCCCGTGTGCCGTTCTGCCACTCGTGCATGTCGGGGCAAACCTTCCTGTCGTAGCATTTCGCCTCCTATTTGTCCGTGTCGCAGGTAGGGCTCAGTGCCGAAGCACTTGATGCCGGGGGCATCGCAATGCAGTATGCCTATGTCGTGAAGCATGGCGGCCTCTCGCACAAAGACCTCGTCTAATCTTAGTTCCGGGTGCTTTTCCAAGCATTTCAGTGCATGTTCTGCCACCTGCCGGCTGTGCGTGAGCAGGATTTGTTCCAGTTCAGGCTGGTCGGCATAATACTCATGTATGATGTCTTCGGGCTGTTTCATGGGATGAGCAGTTTCTTTCCATGTTTGATATAGATGCCTTTCGGGAGCACTGAGTGACTGGTTCCCACCCGTCGCCCGCCGAGGTCATAAATGTCATTGTCGTCCGGCCTCTTTTCCGAGGCCATTGATTCCACACCGTCTGTTGCTTCGCTACGCAGGGCTGTGAAAGTGAGTTGCCGCTTCACCGACCAAGGGCAACGCACCTTAAGCGTGTAGGTCTGACCATCCTGCAGGTGTTGGAATCGCACGGTGGAGCGTTGCGTATCGCCTCCAGCCAACGACAACACCTCCCAGTGACGCTCATCGACGTTACTCCCTTCGGGGAACAGGCAGTAGGTCACCAAGTCTCCGGCATACCCTTCCGCACTCTGGTTAGTGATGTCGAGAGAAAAGTCGGCCACCAGATTGTCGCCATAGTTGATGAGCTGACACTCCACCTCGCCAAACTCAAGCACAGGCTTGGTGCCCTGTCCGATGGTGATGGTGGTTTGATAGGGCAATGTCACATCGTCGGCCGAGAAAGCCAGTATGCGTTCTCCCGTTTCTGTGAACTTGCAATACACGGGCCACCTCTTGCGCTGTCCCGGAGCCAGGTTCACGGCAGAGAGCGCCACATAGTCGGCTTGGCGGAAAATGGCCGTGTCGGTGGGCAGGTAAGTGAGCACTTCAAAGGTAAAGTTCAGAGAATCGCCCGTGGTGTTAGTCATGTCAAAGTCAGCCACCACATAACCCTGCGTGTCGGGCGAGCGGCGGAAACTGATGTCGTCCACCCTCACCCCGGCAAAGGCCACCTCGGTGGAGAGTGTGTCATAGACGTCGATAACGAAGTCTTCGGGATGAATAAAGAGAGCCGTCTGGTTAGAGAAGAAACCTTCGCTCTGTCCGAGAGGGGTTTCGTTGCCCAGGCTCTCAAAAGGATTGAGGTAGTCGAGGTCGAAATATCCGTCAAAGTCGCCGTCGTAGCCCCACACCAGATGGTAATATCCTTCCTCGTCCACGCCGTCGATGTTGAAAGCATGTCCGCCCAGCGTCAGATTGTGGCCGGTGTAGCAGATGGGACGTCCGCACTCCAGTTCGTTGCGCAGCAGTTGGTTCCAGCGGGGTGTCGAATACATGGCTCTCGAGACATAGGCCAGTGTCTTGTAGTCAAAGGCTCTCCACAGGGGCTCGAAAGCTCGTCCAAGGTTAGCACCGCTACTGGCTGGCGTCCAGCTCATGTGAGCAGCCAGTCCGCAGTAGTATGTCAGATCGGCCACGGCCTGCGCTTGGCGGTCGGTGAATCCCTGGCTGTAGTCGTCCAGTATGTTGTCCCAATCGATAGGGGTTCCTGGCATCACGTCGGCCACGGTGTAGTGTTCGGTCTGCCAGCCGTGCAAGGTGTCGATGAGGGCCTCGGGATGCCGATAGAAGGTAAGTACCTGTTCCAGACAGGTTGCCACACAGCCCGAGAGGCTGCGCGCCTGGCTTGTATGTCCGTCGTCGTAAATGTAATAGGGACACGAGCGGTTGAAGGGGTCTTCCTGATGGCGCCTCGTCTTCAGCATCGGAGCCACGGCTCTGCCCTGCTGCCGATGGGCATACCGGGGTTGAGTCTGATAGGCACGCAGCAATTCCTGCAGTCCGAGGGGCATATTTTCATCAATCTGCTCAGGGTCGAAATTCAGGCTGTGGGCCAACACTTGTCCTCCGCGCTTCACCATGTGCCGCTGTCCCATGACAGGCAGTAGCAGCAACGCAAGCAAGATGGACATCAACATTCGTTTCATGACAGCAAAGATACGACGAAGTGTTCGTATTCCAAAATATATTTAAAAAAATCGAATTTTGATTGACGAAAACGCCATTCTGGATTGCCCAACCTTGGATGCGAGATTGGGCAATCAGGGCCTCAATGTTCTACAACCTTGGCCTCTGGGTTGCCCAACCTCCGCCGTGTGGCTACTCACTCCCCCCCTCCAGGTTCTGCATGACAGAGTCCATCTTATGCCGAATCTGCTCCGTGCAAAGGTTGCCCAGACTGCCCTCGTGGGTGTGATGGATGTCACGGTGGGGTTTGTAGGTGCCCTCCTGCACTTCATGGCCCACCTGCTTATAGGCTTCCCGGAAGGGTACGCCGGAAAGCACGAGGCGGTTGACGTCCTCCACGGTGAAGAGGTAGTCATAGCGTGGGTCGTCCAGAATATTGCGGTTGACTATGATGTGCTGAAGCATGAAGTCGGCCATGCGCAGACACTCACGCAAACGCGAAAGCGCTGGGAAGGTGATATCTTTGAGCAACTGCAGGTCGCGGTGATAGCCATGGGGAAGGTTGGAAGTGAGCAGGCTCACTTCATTGGACGTTGCGAGCAATCGGTTGCATTGTCCGCGCATGATTTCCCACACATCGGGGTTCTTCTTATGGGGCATGATGCTTGAACCCGTGGTATAAGCGTCGGGAAAACGGATGAAGCCGAAGTTCTGGCTGTTGAACAGGCACACGTCCATGGCCATCTTGCCCAGTGTGGAAGCCAGAGCCCCGATGGCATAGGAGAGAGCCAGTTCGGTCTTGCCACGACTCATCTGGGCTGCAACAACATTGTAGTGGAGGTCCTGGAAGTGGAGCAGACGGGTGGTCATCGTGCGATTGAGGGGGAAGCTGGAACCATAGCCGGCTGCCGAGCCCAAAGGGTTCTGGTTAGCAATGTCGTGGGCTGCCACCAAGAGGCGCATGTCGTCGGCCAGCGTCTCGGCATAGGCACCGAACCAAAGCCCAAAACTGCTGGGCATGGCCACCTGCATGTGGGTGTAGCCTGGCAGCAACACGTCGGCATATTCCTCACTCAGCGAGAGCAAGCGGTCGAAGAGATTACGCACATCCACAGCCATCTCGCGCAGTTGGGCACGGTAAAAGAGCTTGAGGTCAACAAGAACCTGATCGTTGCGTGAGCGACCCGAATGTATCTTCTTGCCCACGTCGCCCAACCGCTGTGTGAGCAGTTGTTCCACCTGTGAGTGGACGTCCTCCACACCTTCCTCAATGACGAAGGTGCCTGCCTCTATCTCCCTGGCTATCTCCGCAAGAGCCGACAACAGCACGTCCAATTCGTCCTTAGTGAGCAAGCCGATGCTTTCGAGCATGCGTATGTGAGCCATGGAGCCTTCGACATCGTAACGGGCAATCTGCATGTCCAGTTCGCGGTCGTTGCCTACAGTGAACGATTCTATCCATGAATCAATGTCATAACCTTTATCCCAGAGTTTCATAACTATTATTACAATTTTAAGTTCAATATGATATCCTTATATAGGCCTATGGCCTGCTCTATCTCTCCTACACCCACCCATTCGTCGGCACTGTGGCTACGGGCAGAGTCGCCTGGCCCGACCTTTATGGAGGGGAAGGCCATCTGCGACATGTCGCTGGTGGTGGGAGAAACGAAGGTCGAAAGTCCTGCTGAGAGGGCCGACTTCACAAGGGGGTGACCGACCTCGATGGCTGAAGCCCGGATGCGTGTCGAGCGAGCTGTGAGACGGCTTTTCACTGCCGACTGCAACAGGTTGACAGTCTCCTCGTTGGAGTATGCGTCCGTCGTACGCACATCAACCACAAATCGGCACTCATCGGGCACCACATTATGTTGCGTACCTGCCTGAATCTGTGTGACACTGACCTTTATGGGGCCGAGCAGCGACGACTCCCGCTCGAAGCGGAACTGACGCAGGCATTGGATATCGTCGAGGGCCTGATAGAGCGCATTCACCCCCTCATTGCGGGCCGCATGACCGCTGACGCCAAGGGCCACCCCGTCGAGCACCACCAAACCCCGTTCGCCTAAAGCCACACGCATCTGGGTGGGCTCCCCCACGATGGCCATGTCTATGCGAGGCAACATAGGCAACAAGTGACGGATACCACTCTCGCCAGTGACCTCCTCTTCGGCAGAAAGCGCCAACAGCAGGTTGAAGGGCAAGGGTTCATTATACAAGTCGCAAAAGACGGTTATGAGGCTCACCAGCGAGGCACCTGCGTCGTTACTGCCCAATCCATATAGCCTGCCATCCTCAAGGGTCGGTATGAAGGGATCGCGTGTGTAGGAAGCACAGGGCCTGACGGTATCGTGATGCGAATTAAGCAAGAGCGTGGGGCGGTTGGCGTCGAAATGGCGGACTGTCGCCCAGATATTGTTCTTTTCCCGATGCACCTCTGCAATACCCTTCGATTCGAGGAACTGCTGCAACAGACAGGCCGTCTCCCCTTCCTCACGAGAAAATGAGGGAATGCGAATGAGATTCTGGAGTAGTTGGATATAATCCTTCATGATGTTTCAGTTTCTGATGGTGGTCCCAATAGGTAGCAACAGATTGTCGGCATGCTTGATGACGACCTCGCCCACTCCACCTTGGACAGCCTTCAGCGCACCCTCAATCTTAGGCAGCATGCCTTTGTTGATGACACCCTCGGCACGAAGCCGTTCAAAAGACTCTGCATTAATGTGGGAAATGAGCGATGAAGGGTCGTCAATATCAAGTAGCACGCCATTCTTCTCCAAGCAGAAGACCAATCGCGTCTGTCCCATTCCCGAACAAGCCTGAGCCAGTGCTGTGGCCACGCTGTCGGCATTTGTGTTGAGCAAGTGCCCTTCTCCGTCATGTGTTATTGCACAGAAGACGGGGGTCACGCCAGCATTGAGCAGGGTTGATATGAGGACGGTATTAAGTTCTGCAGGATTGACGTCACCTACCCAACCGAAATCTATGGGCTGCTTCGGACGCAGATGGGCAGGGATTGCATTGCCGTCTGCTCCGCACATGCCCATGGCTGTACAACCAAGGGCTGTCAGTTGGGCTACAATATGTTTGTTGAGCAACCCTGCATAGGTCATGGTAACTATGTCTATGGTCTGGTCGTCAGTAATCCTTCGGCCATCCACCATGCGGGTCTCTATACCCAGTCGGTCGGCCATCCGCGATGCCAGTTTTCCTCCTCCGTGGACCAATATCTTCGGGCCACTGATGGAGTGGAACTTAACAAGAAACGAATGCAGGGCTTGCTCGTCATCTATAACATTTCCACCAATCTTTATAATGCTGATTACTTGACTCATACGACATCTTCATTAATTCAGTTCTCGAAGCATATGCTTAAGCACCACCGTAGCCGATATTTCGCGATTGGCAGCCTCGGGGATGACAATAGAGTTGGGCCCCTCGATGACCTCGTCAGTCACTATCAGTCCACGTCGAACAGGCAGGCAGTGCATGAAGCGAGCTTCGTTGGTCCAAGACATGTGCTCTTCGTCGATGGTCCACGAACGGTCGTCGCAGAGAATCTTTCCATAGTCTTCAGGCCGGGTGACACCAGGACAACTCCAGTTCTTGGCATATACAAAGTCAGCCCCTTCGAGTGCTTTATGCTGGTCATACTCAATAGTAGCATTTTCCACAAAAGCAGGGTCGAGTTCATAGCCTTCAGGATGAGTCACAACCAAATCGACATTAGCTGCAAGCATCCACTGAGCAAACGAGTTTGGGACAGCTTGCGGAAGCGCACGGCAATGGGGAGCCCATGTGAGCACCACCTTGGGACGCTCAACACGCTTGTATTCCTCGATAGTAATAAGGTCGGCAAAGGCTTGCAAGGGGTGGACGGTAGCCGTCTCCATAGCCACCACGGGACGACCGCTATACCTGATGAACTGATTGACAACCGTCTCGGCATAGTCATAGTCACGGTCCTTGAGACCGGCAAACGAGCGAACGGCTATGATGTCGCAGTAGCATCCCATGACGGGAATGGCCTCCAAGAGGTGTTCGCTCTTGTCACCATCCATGATGACTCCACGCTCCGTTTCCAACTTCCATGCGCCCTGATTGACATCAAGCACTATGACATTCATACCCAGATTCATGGCAGCCTTCTGGGTGCTTAGGCGCGTGCGCAGCGAGTTGTTGAAGAATATCATCAGCAACGTGCGGTTGCGTCCGAGAGGGGTCAGTTTGTACCGGTCTTTCTTTATTTCCTGAGCCTCCTGAAGCGCTTGCTTCAGGTCACCCAAATCTGATACATTGATGAAAGATTTCATATTTAATTCACAATTATCAATTCATAATTTATTAAGGTCGAGTCTGCCCATTGCCTTCGATGAGCCATTTGTAGGTAGTAATTTCCTCCAATCCCATGGGGCCACGCGGACCTAATTTCTGTGTCGAGATACCGATTTCTGCGCCGAGTCCAAACTGTGCGCCATCGGTGAACGATGTGGGTGCATTCCAATAAACACATGCTGCATCCACCTCTTGCTGGAAGAGTCGAGCTGCCGATTCGTCCTCAGTAATAATGCATTCGCTATGTCCCGAACTGTAACATGAGATGTGTTCAAGAGCCTCGTTGATGGAACCGACCACCCGAATGGCCATCTTGTAGTCCATGAATTCCGTACCGAAGGAGTCGGCTGTTGCATGTTCCAGATATGGATAATTGTCGCTCAAAGCATTATATGCATCTGTGTCGGCATAAAGCGTCACATGCTTCTCGGCCAGTTGCTGACAGAGTTCGGGCAGGTCGCCAAGTCGTTCGCGGTGAATGATTAGGCAGTCGAGCGCATTGCACACCGAAACTCTGCGCGTCTTGGCATTCATGACGATGCGCTTGCCTTTCTCCAGCGAGGCACTCTTATCAAAATAGGTGTTCACGACTCCTGCTCCGGTCTCGATAACGGGAATGCGGGCGGTATCGCGGACAAAGTCGATAAGCTTTCTCCCTCCGCGAGGAATGCAGACGTCGATGTAACCGACAGCTTGCAGCATCTCGGCAGTTGCCTCGTGGGTGGCAGGCAGTAGTTCCACGGCATGCTCGTCCATGCCATTTTCTCGGAGTGTCCGCTTAATTATACTTACTCCAACCTCATTTGAATATAGCGCATCCTTCCCACCCTTAAGCACGCAGGCATTTCCGCTTTTGAAGCAAAGGGAAAATACGTCGAACGTGACATTGGGTCGGGCCTCGTAGATGATGCCAATAACGCCAAAGGGTACACTCGTGCGGCACAGACGGAGTCCGTTTCCGAGCACTCGCTGCTGACTCACTTGTCCCAAAGGCGAAGGCAGATGTGCCACGTTTCGCATGTCGCCAGCTATAGCTTCCAGCCGACTCTCTGTGAGTTGCAGACGATCGTAGAGCGGACTCGATTTGTCCATTCGAGCCAGATCTAACTCGTTGGCTTGCAGAATGGTGCCCTTCTCTTTCAGGATGGCATCAGCCAATGCCTCCAACACCTTGTTACGCTGCTGGTCGGTAAGACGGGCTATGGCTTTGCTGGCCGCTTTTACTTGTTCGAATTGCTGTATCATGAGCAAAGGAATTCCGTGTGTGGTACGTTCTGTGGCTGTTGTATGAGTTCGGTTAGCACGTTCTCGCGTTTGCCGTTTGCCACCATCACTAGTATGCCTGCTTGTTGCACGCGCTTGGCCGTAACGTATTTCGAGTGCATTCCACCTCGTCCGAAGGCGCTCTTCTCTGCCTTGATGTACTGCGACATGTCGTCGTCGGGATGTACGACAGGCAACAGTTTAGAAGTTGGGTCGTCGGGGTGACCTGTAAATACACCGTCGATATTGGAAAGGAGGACAAGCACGTCGGCCTGCATCATCTCGGCAATGAGTCCCGAAAGTTCATCGTTATCGGTAAACATGAGTTCGGTGATGCTGACGGTGTCGTTCTCGTTAACGATAGGCACTACCCCATTGCTGAGCATGACGGTCATGCAGGCACGTTGATTATTGTATTGTTCGCCTGGAAGGAAGTTCTCCTTCATCGTCAGCACTTGTCCGACATGTAGGTTGTGTTCGCGGAAGAGATCGTAGTAAAGTCCGATGAGTTTCACCTGTCCGAGGGCAGAGAAGAGTTGCCGCTGTTCTACGGAGTCGAGGGCGTGGTCCACCTTCAGTTCGCTACGTCCACAAGCTACTGCTCCGGAGGAGACGACGATAACCTCGTGGCCTTGTCGGCGAAGGCTTGCAACCTGATCCACTAAAGCCGAAACACGTGTGACGTCGAGACTGCCATCGTCACGCGTCAGCACATTGCTACCGATTTTTACGACCACTCTCTGCTGTTTCATCACATGCTAGCTTTAAGTCCGCGTATGATGGCCGAGGTGAATCCTGCGTGTTCCATCTCATTGAGTCCTTTAATGGAGAGTCCGCCAGGTGTGGCAACTTGGTCGACGAACTGTTCGGGGTGCAGTCCAGTCTCTTCCAGCAGTCTCACGGCTCCCATCATGGTTTGCATGATGATGCGCTGGGCATCGGGTGCGCGGAATCCCATTTCCACACCGCCTTCCGTTACGGCTCTCACGTAGCGCATAACGTATGCTATGCCACACGATCCCAGAGCGGTACCAGCGGGCAGAACGTTTTCCTTGCAGGGAATGGTGAGTCCAATAGCATCGAAGAGGTCTTTTATGCGAGCGTGGCGTTCGTTACGAACTTCGACGAGGAAGGTCATTGACGTGAGCAACGAAGCTGCAATGTTTGGGATGGCCAACCAGAGATCGGCATCGGGAGCTATCCAACCTAAAAGTTGTTCCGACGTGATGCCAGCAGCCAGGGAGACAACGGTCTTTCCTTTAAGGTCGAGGCTGGTGACAACTTGTTCCACCAACCAAGGTTTTACGGCGATAATCACCACATCGGCTTCGTCGGCAGCAGCCTGGTTGTCGGTGGTCACGCTAGCACCCATGCGGGCAAAGCGTTGCAGCTTCGAGGCTGTGGGATTGCTCAGTGTGACGTGTCCGAAGTCGGCTTTCAAGAGTCCTTCGGCCACTGCACCGCCTATGGCACCAGCTCCTATGATGGCTATATTCATGTTCATGTGTAGTATGTTTCTATTTTATTATTGGAGTACTGTTGCCAGACATTGGACAAACTTGTCGGCCTGCTGCTTGTTCAGTGTGAGTGGGGGTAGCAGACGCAGTGTGTGCTGGCCAGAACATCCTGTAAAGACGTGCTGTTCGTAGATGAGTTTTTCGCGAACGGGCTTCTGCGGAATGTCGAGTTCGATGCCTATCATCAGTCCGCGTCCACGAACCTCCAGAATGTGAGGATTGTTAAGCGAACGGATTTGTAGCATCAGATAGTCACCCACCTCACGGGCATTATCGACCAGGTGTTCCGATTCCATAATGTCGAGCACAGCCAGAGCGGCAGCGCAAGCCAGGTGGTTGCCGCCGAAGGTCGTACCCAGTTGTCCGAAGACGGGTCTGAAGTGTGGGGCGATGAGCAGTGCGCCCATGGGGAACCCGTTAGCAATGCCCTTGGCCATAGTGATGAGATCGGGACGAATGCCAAGATGCTGATGGGCAAAGAACTTGCCGCTGCGACCGTAACCACACTGAATCTCGTCGCACACCATGACGGTGCCATATTGCTGACAGAGAACTTGCAGTTGCTGGGCAAAATTGGATTCTACCAGTCGGATTCCACCTACGCCCTGGATGCACTCGAGCATGACGGCAGCCACATCGCCCTTTTCCAGTTCGCGTTGCCAAGCATCGATGTCGTTCATGGGCAGGTATGTGACGTGTCCGTTGCGGTTGACGGGTGCTTGTATGGCTGGGTTGTCGGTGGCCTCTACAGCCAGAGATGTGCGTCCGTGGAAGGCCTTCTCGAAGGCCAGGATGCGGGAGCGTCCGGTGTGGAAAGACGCCAGCTTCAAGGCATTCTCGTTGGCTTCTGCACCACTGTTGATGAGGAACAGGCTATAGTCGTCGTACCCTGAGAAGGCACAAAGCCGACGAGCCAGTTCCTGCTGCAGGGGATTGATGACGCTATTGGAATAGAAGCCCAGTTGAGCGGCTTGTCTTGTCAGCGCATCGACGTAGTGTGGATGGCAATGTCCGACACTGATGACGGCATGTCCGCCATAGAGGTCGAGGTACTGCTGGCCTTTGTCATCCCAGACGTGGCAGCCTTGTCCGCGCGTTATGGTGATGTCGAAAAGGGGATATACGTTATAGAGTTGTGAGTTCACGATTGAGAGGATTTGGGGTTGACACTTATTAGAATGCGCTGGCTTTCAGATGGAGTCCGGTGTCCTCTGGAAGTTGGAACATAAGGTTCATGTTTTGGACAGCTTGTCCCACGGCTCCTTTCAGCAGATTGTCGATAACGGAGGTCACAAGCATGCGCCCCTGGCTAACGTCAATGTGCACCAGACACTTGTTTGTATTCACCACCTGCTTGAGGTCGATGGGCTGGTCGCTCACATGGGTGAACGTCGCATGGGCATAATACTGCTTATAGGTCTCCACAATGCGCTCGTCAATCATCGGATGCCGAACGATGCAGGAACAGAAGATACCACGGGCAAAGTCGCCACGCTGTGGTATGAAGTCGATGTCGGCAAGGACATCGTTCTGAACCGCTGCGAGCGTACGCCGTATCTCTTGAAGATGCTGGTGGGTGAAGGGCTTATAGACGCTGATGTTGTTGTTGCGCCACGAAAAGTGGGTCGTAGTCGATGGTTTCTGTCCTGCACCAGTGCTGCCCGTGATGGCTATGGTGCAGACTGGCTGAGTGAGCAAGCCGCTGAGCGCAGCCGGAAGCAGCGCCAACTGGATGGCTGTGGCAAAACAACCGGGATTGGCCACGAGCTGAGCCTGACGAATGCGGCACGACTGCCACTCGGGCAAGCCATAGACATAGCCGTTTTGTTCATCGCGAAAGTCCTGTGCAAGGTCAATAACACGGAGCGATGCCGGTCTTTCGTGCTCCTCCCAGAACTGTGTACTCTGGCCGTGGCCTTGGCAAAGGAAGAGCAGGTCGATGTCATCCAGGTTCTCCACCTCGGAAGTGAAGCAGAGGTCTGTGTCGCCAACCAGACCCTCATGGATGTCAGTAAGACGCTTGCCTGCCTGACTCTGGCTGCACACCCACCGGAGGTCGGCTTCGGGGTGATTGACCAACAAGCGGATGAGCTCGCCTGCCGTGTAGCCGGCTCCGCCATATATGCCAATCCGTATCATCTCTTTTCGTCCTTATGGATTCCGTAATAAACACGCAGGGGTGTGGAGATGAGTTTGATGAAGCCTTTAGCCTCCTGGGCCGTCCATCCCGTCTGCGTTTCACCGTATTCTCCGAGTGGGGAGTGAAGGAGGTCGTTAGGAGATTCTGCTCCGATGACATCGAAGGCTTGTGGGCGCAAACGAAGCGTGACGGTACCCGTCACATGGCGCTGACTGCTGGTGAGCATGGCCTCGATGTCGGGCATAACGGGTTCCAGATACTGGCTTTCGTGGAGGAACATGCCATACCACTGGGCCACCTGGTCCTTCCAGTACTGCTGCCACTTCGAAAGTGTTCGTTTCTCCAGTTCACGATGAGCCGCGATGATGAGCATGGGAGCAGCAGCCTCGAAGCCCACGCGCCCTTTGATGCCGACGATGGTGTCGCCCACGTTGCAGTCGCGACCTATGGCGTAGGCGGCGCCCAGCTGTTCGATGCGCTGTATGGCCTGAATCTTGTCGTTGAAGGGCTCCCCGTTGACTGCCGTGATTTCTCCCTTTTCGAAGGTGATGGTCAGTTGCTGTTCGGGTTCCTTGGCCGTCACATGCTTCAGGTAGGCCTCTTCGGGCAGCCCTTGCGTGGGGTCAAGCAGTTCGCCTCCGCATATAGATGTCCCCCAGATGCCTACGTTATAGGAATACTTGAGACGGGTGAAGTCGGCCTGGAATCCGTGTTGGTTCAGGTAATCCACCTCCTGCTGGCGAGTGAGTTTCTCGTCGCGGGTGAGAGTGATGATTTCCACGCCGGGACACATGACGAGGAAGGTCATGTCGAAACGAATCTGGTCGTTGCCTGCACCAGTGGAACCGTGGGCTATGGCTTGGGCTCCGATTTGCTGGGCATAGCGGGCAATGGCTATGGCCTGGAATATACGTTCCGAGGAGACGCTGATGGGATAGCAGTTGTTGCGCAGCACGTTGCCGTAGATCATGTATCGAAGCGACTTCTCATAATACTCCTCGGTGACGTCGAGTGTCACATACTTCGTGGCACCCAGCCGATAGGCATTCTCCTCGTTGGTGCGCAACTGTTCGGCGCTGAAACCGCCCGTGTTGGCACAGGCTGCATGCACTTCGTAGCCCATCTCATGGGCCAGATACATCACGGTGTATGAGGTGTCGAGCCCACCACTGAAGGCCACCACCACTTTCTTCTTTTCTTCCATATTCGTCCGGTGTTTTTATTTCAGTCTGAAAATCTTTTTTGCCGCATTGCGCATGGCCATCACATAGGGCGTGTACCAGGGATTCTTCACCTGATGCTGCTCCTTGGGGTCGTAGAGCATTCCATAGCAGAGGCAGATGCGATAGTTGTTGCGCTTGAGCACGTCGTAGTTCACACACCCCTCACAGCCTTGCCAGAACTCCTGGTCATGGGTGAGTTCGCTCAGAGTCACGGGCTGATAGCCCAGGCGCGTATTGAGTTTCATCACGGCCAGCGACGTGGTGATGCTGAACAGCTTGGCATAAGGGAAGCGCTCGCGAGCCAGCTGGAATGTCTTTTCCTTGATTCGCGTGGCCAGCCCCATGCGGCGGTAGTCGGGGTCAACAATGAGTCCGCTCGTGGCCACGTAGTCGCCATGACTCCAACACTCGATGTAGCTGAAGCCTACGCACTTGTCCCCGTCGAGGGCAATCACGCCTTTGCCCGACTCCATCTTCTGGGCTATATACTCGGGTTTGCGTCGTGCTATGCCAGTTCCTCTTTGCAGGGCACTTTCGTAGATAAGCTGGCAGATGCGCTCGGCATATTTGGTATGCGACTCGTCGGCATACAGCACTTGCACGTTCTTTCCTTCCATCACTCTCTTTTTACCTTATTTATATTATATATTAACAAAAACTGCTGCAAAGGTATGGAATATTCTTCATTTATCCAAATATTACCTGTATAAATGAATGAATTAAATCAAATATTCATTAGTATGGATATTTATGCATAGATTGCATGACAAAAAGAAAAAACCTCCAGGAGCATGTGGGAAAGCTCCTGAAGGCTTGTGTTTGGGGCTGCGGACGATGGTGTCCGGGATTACTATTGCATTGCCCTAAGGTTGCTTTTATGTCAGGCTAAGGTTGCCCGCCTTCGGGCTTAAGGTTGTCCGCCTTCGGGCTTAAGGTTGTCCGCCTTCGGGCTCAGGGTTGTCCGCCTTCGGGCTCAGGGTTGTCCGCCTTCGGGCTCAGGGTTGCAGGTGCTTCCTGCCCTTCATGATATGTATGCCCTTCGAGCCCCGGGCTATCCTGCGACCAGTGAGGTCGAAAGCCTCCTGCTTCTCCGCATCATTGACCTCCATTCCGAAGTCTTCGACGCCGTCGGCCAGCTCGGCTATACTGCGCACCTCATCGGCCGAAAGAGCATAGTTGTAGATGCGGAAGTCATCGACTTGACCTTTATAGAGGGGGTCGGCAGCGAACTGGCTGCGGCCGATGTAGTTCATGACGGGGCGGATGTCGGCCGGGCGGATGGTGACGTTAGGATTGCTGCTCACCTGTTCTCCATCGACGTAGAGCGCTGCTCCCTCATCGCCCAGCGTGAGGGCAACGTGGACCCAGGTGTTGGGCGTGATGCGCTTGCTGTAGCTGACTTGTTGCTCGTCGCCTCCGTTCTTGATGGCAAAGCGCACTCCACTGCCGGAACTTGGGCAGAGGAACATGTACTGGCTGGTGCCATTGCCAAAGTCCCAGATGCGCTGCCACGTGTTTCCTCCGCGCCAATATACCCAGCAGGAAACCGTGATGGCCTGGTGATTGGCAACGCCATAGGGAAGCTGGATGAAGTTGTCACTGCCGTTGAGGCTGATGGCGTTCGTGCCAACCTTGCCGGCAACAAGCGTGGTGTCGCCCCAGAGGGCTGAGTGGTTGCCGTGGATTGTGGTGTCGAAGAGGTCCTGGTCAAATGGCAGGCACATGGCCAGGTCGTGCTCAGCGGTAAGCATCACGGGGGCGGAGGCTGCAGGCTGGCTATAGTTGAGGCTTTTGTCCACGGCACGCACCTGATAGACATACTCTTTGTCCTCGTCGGCTTCGTTGTCGGTGAACTCACAGCCCTCGACGTTGGTGGCTATCGTATAGAAATCGTCGGTATCGGCTTGCGAGCGCAGGATGGTGTACGAAGCCACGTCCTTGGCTCCCGAAGGAGTCCATTTGAGGCTAACTGAGGAACTGTTGGCCTTGACCTCCACGTCGGTAGGGCTGTCGGGAGCTATGAGGTCGGGTGCTGCATCGGTGGGGATGAAGCGCCACTGCTGGTGCTTTCCACCCGTCAGGTCGCCCATCTGTATGTTGGCATTGGTGGCCTTGCTTGCCCCCTTCACTTCAAGACACTTGGCTGAGAAACGGCTGCGAATGTAGAAGGCACCCGAGTCGGCATACTCCAGGAACCACTGTTCGTTGGTGCCCAGTCCGCCTTTGTAGGCGCCCACGTCAGCACCAGCCTCCATGTTCCAGTTCAGTATGTCGAGCACCATGCCGCTTCCAGCATTCAGGGTGAAGGAGTAGTAGCTGAAGTCTCCCCCTATGGTCTCTGCCACAGGCTTCACTTGCCATTGCAGATACTTGCCCGTGCCGTTCTTCTTCTGCGTCACCGAGGTCCAATTTGTGGGGGTGGAGCTGAAGCCCATGATGAGTCCACTGCCCACATTCATTATCTTGTAGGTGCCGTCGATGTGGGGCTGCACGTCGGGGCCCGACTGCAGGTCGATGACCGTCTCGGCATTGGTCTGCCCAGTTTGGTAACCCGTTCCGCCAGGCAGATGCATGACATACTCACGTCCGGGCAGTCCGTCGAACCACACGGGGCGGTCCAGGGAGACCAGATTATAGGTGCTCTCCACGGCTTGCCGTTCGCTGGTGCCACCGAATGCCTGAAGCCGTCCGTCTGGCAGCCGATAGACTGCGGCCGAAGTCCAGTTAGCACGATGTTCGCCGTAGGCCAGTCGGCGTCCGGGATTGCCCTGCCAGGTGGCTTTCATAAACTGGCTGCGGCTATGCTCACAAGTGCCCCACCAAATGCCCGTCTGCATGCCATATTCCACGCCCACCATGGCCTCCATGGTGTTATGCAGCTCGTCGGCCGTAGCATGGTGGCCATAGTCGCGCACGCGCTGGAAGAAGGAGGCATAGGCGTCGAATCCGCCTGCCAGCTGATGGGTATTGCCCTCATCAAGTTGGGCTTTCAGGTAGTTCCACCACGGATAGGCCTGGTCACAGTTGAGGGTGTTTCCGCCGCACATTCTCACTCCATCATAGGCCCCGTCATAATCCTCGCGCAGGCTCTTCACCGTAGCCAGGAAGTCGGCCTTGCGCGTCGTGTTGCTGTAGCCTTGGTCCCAACCATAGTCTGGCTCGTTGTAGGCACTGATACTCACGAAATTGGTCAGCCCCAGTTCGGCATACTTCTTGATGTGCAGGTCTATGACCTTTGCCCAGCGCTGTCCGCGTCCTGTGGAACCAATGCTTTGTACGTTATACCAGGGGCTCACGCTGGCATGGTCGTCGTTGAGGTTGAGTGCGACGCCCGCCTTTGCATATTTCTTTATAATATTCACGCGCTGGCGAATCTTGCTTATCTGGGCCGACGAGAGATTGCCTTCGGGGACGCTGTCGGTGGGCATGTACGAGGTGCGGATGATGTCGATGAGGTCCTTGCCTGCGAAGTTGATGCCGCGGTGTACGTTCTCCTCGCTCAGCCAAGCCAGGTCGAGCCCCCACTCTATCGGGGTTGCAACACCCTCGTCCGCCACGCGGAAAGGCACCACCACGTCGGTCTTCTGCCGGGCGCGCAGTTGCAGGGCATTACTGGGAACAGGTTGGGCCGTGGCCATCGAGCTTGCACTGGTCAGGATGGCTATGAATGTGAGTCGGGAAATGTGTTTCATGACCTTAGTCGTTATTGGTTTCTTACTTAAATAAAAATGACACCCAGGATGCAACTTTTCAGCGCTCTGGGTGTCGGGGAGGATGAGGGAGATTTGAGGTGCCTAGCAGATTCGAAC